>JAHEGC010000003.1:65862-88535 GCA_024639965.1 Micrococcales bacterium | reverse complement strand
CAGTGGTGGGTCATGGCGAAGATGTGGGAAAAGGTCGGCGACATCGCCTAGGAGGGCAAGACAGTGAACCGCGCGCCAGGCTACGAACTCACGCCCGACGAGGTGACCGATTTCTGGAACCAGACGGAACCTGGCGGTTCGTACTTTATTCAGATTGCCCAGCATCTCCGTGAGGGCGAATTCGTCTACCCGCCCAATCGATTTGATAACGCGAACGTGATGGTGCTCGATGACGGAGAGGTTTACGAACAGGTTCCGGATTTCACGCGGAGCGATGAATTCGGTCGCATGACATTTCACGGCAGTCACCTCGGCGAATCCGAACTTGTTGATGTTTGCGCGCGAATGATGGTGTCACTGACAATCGAGGCGACCTTTGCGTTGAGGTTCCGCTACGAACCTCAACGATTCGCCGAAGACGCCCCCCGCGTCGAGGAGTATCGAAAGGAGTTGTGGGTCAGTGGGGACCTCCTGACCCCGGCACTAATGCACGCGATACATCTTCGGTTGCTCGAATTGAGTCGGCCATATCAAATCATCACCGAGTTTCTGGATGAACCTAGGGCACCGCGCTTCCGCGGACTTCTCGACGACGTCGTCAATGGTCGAGGCTCTTCCCTGGCCTACCGATTCGCCGAATAACGATGCGGACTAGACGACGAGAGCAACGGTTCCGTCTCCGATTTGAACCGTCATTCCAGCAGTCTTGGCCCAGTCAACGAACTCTACGGGCGAGCCAATTGCGGGCATGTCTCGCGCGAGCGCTGCGACGAGCCTACCCTTGTGAATCTTGTTGAAGTGGTTGAGCGCCTTGCCGCCGTTGGCCGAGACGACCTCGAGGAGCGAAGATCTCACGCCGTCCGGGATTGGACCGAGCGAGCGGTAGCCCTCGGAACGCGCGTCGAGAACCCAGTCTCCCGCGGCCACTTCGGTCAGCGCACGACTCAGTTGACCGCCCCAATAGTTCGCGAGAGGTAGATCGAGCACACGCGTGTCGTACGAGAGGCGGTAGGCGGGGATTTCGTCGGCGGACGAGATCACACCGAATAGCGCTGAGTGGATGAAAACGTGCTGTTCGGCCCACGCGCGTTGCATCTCGGTCCACGACCCGCTCTCCGTCGCCGAATAGAGCACGCCCGTGTACCGATCGATGGCGGGCATCACGGGGGCGTCAGTGAAGAGGTTGTTCGTCACCTCAGCGGCCGACTTCGGTCCGAGTCCGAGCACCCTCACCGCGCGCTCGGGGTTGTCCCGGCTGAGGATTTCGAGCGGTACGAGCAGGTCGAGCCGAGCAGGGTCTTGCACGGGAAACGAAAGGGTGAAGCGCCCCGTGTGAGGCGCTCCACCCTTCAGTTTCGTTTCCGACGGGGGAAGCAGGATTCGCACTAGGCGACCAGTTCCGCCTGGCTGGCGACGACCATCACCGTGTTGTTCTCGACCGAGAGGAACCCACGGTCGGCTTTGGCGAGAATGATGCCGCCTTCGGTGTGGATGCGAACTTCGCCCTCCGCGAGCACTCCGAGGAGCGGCTCGTGGCCGGGCAGAATTCCCAATTCGCCCTCGACGGTGCGGGCGACGAGCATGCTCGCCTCCCCCGCCCAGACCTCGCGGTCGGCGGCGACAACATGCACCTCGAGAGGAGTGCCGGCCATGCTTAGCCGTTCTCCTTCTGAATCTGAGCCCACTTCTCTTCGACGTCGGTGATCGCACCGACGTTGAAGAACGCCTGTTCGGCGACGTGGTCGAATTCGCCCTTCGCGATCGCGTCGAACGACTCGATGGTGTCCTTGAGCGGAACGGTCGAACCCTCGACACCGGTGAACTTCTTCGCCATGTAGGTGTTCTGCGAGAGGAACTGCTGGATGCGGCGTGCGCGCGACACGGTGATCTTGTCCTCTTCCGAGAGTTCGTCGACACCGAGGATCGCGATGATTTCCTGGAGTTCCTTGTTCTTCTGGAGAATCTGCTTCACCGTCGTCGCGACACGGTAGTGGTCGGCACCGATGTAGCGCGGGTCGAGGATGCGGCTCGTCGACGTGAGCGGGTCAACCGCCGGGTAGAGGCCCTTCGACGCGATTTCACGCGAGAGCTCGGTCGTCGCATCGAGGTGGGCGAAGGTGGTCGCCGGTGCAGGGTCGGTGTAGTCATCCGCGGGCACGTAGATGGCCTGCAGCGACGTGATCGAGTGACCGCGCGTCGAGGTGATGCGCTCCTGGAGGATACCCATCTCGTCGGCGAGGTTCGGCTGGTAACCCACCGCCGAGGGCATACGACCGAGAAGGGTCGACACCTCGGAACCGGCCTGGGTGAATCGGAAGATGTTGTCGATGAAGAGCAGAACGTCCTGCTTCTGCACGTCACGGAAGTACTCCGCCATCGTCAGGGCCGAAAGGGCGACGCGAAGACGCGTTCCCGGCGGCTCGTCCATCTGGCCGAACACAAGTGCGGTCTTGTCGAAGACACCAGCCTCTTCCATTTCGTGGATAAGGTCGTTTCCTTCGCGGGTGCGCTCACCGACACCGGCGAAGACCGAAACTCCACCGTGGTCTTGGGCGACACGCTGGATCATCTCCTGGATGAGGACGGTCTTACCGACACCGGCTCCACCGAAGAGGCCGATTTTGCCACCCTGCACGTAGGGGGTGAGGAGGTCGATGACTTTGATGCCCGTCTCGAAGAGCTGAGTCTTCGACTCGAGCTGGTCGAATGCCGGGGGCTTGCGGTGAATCGGCCAGCGCTCCTTGATTTCGATCTTCTTGCCGTCACCGTTGAGAACCTCACCGAGAACGTTGAAGACCTTTCCCTTGGTCACGTCACCGACGGGCACCGAGATTGGCGCTCCCGTGTCACGAACCTCCTGGCCGCGGACGAGTCCGTCGGTCGGCTTGAGCGCGATCGCACGCACGAGGTCGTCTCCGAGGTGCTGTGCGACCTCGAGAGTCAGCGTGATCTCGGTGCCGTCCAACGTGTAGGTCGTTTGGAGGGCGTTGTAGATCTCGGGAATCGCGTCGTGCGGGAACTCGATGTCAACAACCGGTCCGGTGACGCGTGCGATACGCCCAACCTGGACTTGCGTCTTGGCAGCCATGTTCGTCCTTCTTTCGGTGGTTACTTCGCCGAGACGAGGGCGTCTGCGCCGCCCACGATCTCGGAAATTTGCTGGGTGATTTCGGATTGACGCGCGTTGTTCGCGAGTCGGGTGTAGTTCTGGATGAGTTTGTCTGCGTTATCCGTCGCGCTCTTCATCGCCTTCTGTCGAGCGGCGTGCTCAGCAGCGGCTGACGACAGCATCGATGCGAAGATTCGGTTCTCCACGTAGACGGGGAGGATGCGGTCGAGCACGTCGCTGGCGTCGGGCTCAAATTCATAAAGAGGGAGCGCGTCGCTCGCGGCGGGTGCCGGTGCGTTTTCGTCCGCTTCCACGACCTCCAGGGGGAGGAGTCGGAGCACAGTCGGCACCTGCGAGACGAGGTTGACGAAGCGGTTGTAGACGAGGTGAATTTCGTCGACACCGCCCTCGTCGTAGTCGCGAAGGAAGTGCTCGATGATCGCCTCGGAAATCTCGGCGGCGGTTTCGACCTCGGGACGGTCGGTTCCCCCGATCCAATCGCGTTCCCATTCGCGTTGGCGGAACGAGAAGTACGACACCGACTTGCGACCGACGAGGTAATAAACGACCTCTTTGCCCTCGGTGGTGAGCTTCTCAGTCAGTTCGCCCACCTCGCGAAGAACCTGCGACGAAAACGCTCCGGCCAGACCGCGGTCAGAGGTGAACACAACCACGGCGGCGCGACGGTGATCGGCGACATCTGTGGTCAACGGGTGGTCGACGTTCGAGTTCACCGCAACCGCCGTCACTGCGCGCGTGATGGCGCGAGTGTAAGGGGCGGCGGCGGCCATGCGCGCCTGAGCCTTCTGAATTCGCGACGCCGAGATGAGTTCCATGGCACGCGTGATCTTCTTCGTCGTCTGTGCCGACTTGATTTTCTGGCGATAGATACGAAGCTGTGCTCCCATGGTTTCCCTCCTCTCGTCGTCTTATCGAATTACTTGCGCTTGCGGGGCTTGACGATCTTCGCCTGCTCGACCTCGTCGGCGGGAAGTGCGTCGAATTCCTCGGAACCAGCGTGAACGCCGCCCTTGCCGCCCTGGAAGGCTTTGAGGAACTTGTCGATTTCCTTCTCGAGGTCCGCCTCGGTGGCGTCGTCGAGAACGTTCGTGTCGCGAAGAGTGTTGAGGATCTTCGTGTTGCGGCGCAGGTGGTCGAGGAGTTCGCGCTCAAATCGGAGAACGTCGGTCACCTCGAGCGAGTCCAGCTTGCCCTTGGTTCCGGCCCAGATCGAAACGACCTGCTCTTCGACGGGGTACGGCGAGTACTGCGGCTGGCGAAGCAACTCGGTGAGGCGAGCACCGCGGGCGAGCTGACGGCGGCTGGCTGCATCGAGGTCCGATGCGAACATCGCGAACGCCTCGAGCGAACGGTACTGAGCGAGCTCGAGCTTCAACGTTCCCGAGACCTTCTTGATCGACTTCACCTGGGCGTCACCACCAACACGCGACACCGAAATTCCGACGTCGACGGCGGGGCGCTGGTTCGCGTTGAAGAGGTCCGACTGGAGGAAGATCTGTCCGTCGGTGATGGAGATGACGTTGGTCGGGATGTACGCCGAGACGTCGTTCGCCTTGGTCTCGATGATGGGGAGACCCGTCATCGAACCGGCACCGAGAGCGTCCGAAAGCTTCGCGCAACGCTCGAGCAGACGCGAGTGCAAGTAGAAGACGTCACCGGGGTACGCCTCGCGGCCCGGCGGGCGACGGAGGAGCAGCGAAACGGCACGGTAGGCCTCGGCCTGCTTCGACAGGTCATCGAAGATGATGAGGACGTGCTTGCCGCCGTACATCCAGTGCTGGCCGATGGCCGAGCCGGTGTAGGGGGCGAGGTACTTGAAGCCGGCGGGGTCCGACGCTGGCGCGGCGACGATGGTGGTGTATTCCATCGCTCCGGCGTCTTCGAGAGCACCCTTCACCGCGGCGATGGTCGAACCCTTCTGACCGATCGCGACGTAGATGCAACGAACCTGCTTGTTGACGTCGCCCGACTCCCAGTTCGCCTTCTGGTTGATGATGGTGTCGACGGCGATGGCGGTCTTACCCGTCTGGCGGTCACCGATGATGAGCTGACGCTGTCCGCGGCCGACGGGGATCATGGCGTCGATTGCCTTGATTCCGGTCTGGAGCGGCTCGTGAACCGACTTACGGGCCATGACGCCGGGGGCCTGGAGCTCGAGGGCACGACGGCCATCCGACTTGATAGTGCCGAGACCGTCGATCGGGTTTCCGAGCGGGTCGACGACACGCCCGAGGTAGCCCTCACCGACGGGGACGGAGAGAACTTCGCCCGTGCGGGTGACTTCCTGACCGGCTTGAACACCGGAGAACTCACCGAGCACGACGACACCGATGGAGTCTTCGTCGAGGTTCAGTGCGAGACCGAGCGTGCCGTCCTCGAACTTGATGAGTTCGTTCGCCATGACGCCGGGGAGACCGTCGACGTGCGCGATTCCGTCACCCGCGTCGATGACGTGGCCGACCTCTTTCGGGTTCGCCTTCGACGGCTCGTACGACTTCGCGAAGTCGCCAAGCGCCTTGCGGATGTCATCCGGATTGATTGTCAATTCAGCCATTGTTTTTCCCTTTGTGTGTCGAGCCGGTTAGCCCGCGAGTTTCGAGGAGAGTTCGGTGAGACGCGAACGGATGCTCGCGTCGATGGTGTCGTCGGCGACCTGAACGGTGAAACCGCCCAGGATGGACTCGTCGACGAGTACGTCAATGTGGTGTTCACGGCCGTATCGGGCACGAAGGATGGCGGCAATGCGCTTTGCCTGCTCGGCGTCGAGGGCGTCGGCGACGGTGACCGTCGCGACTCCACGGCCATTCTGATCGGCGACGATGGTTTGTGCATCAGCGAGCAGTGTGCGGATGCGACGACCGCGCGGCTGGCTCACGAGGTGGCGCACGATTTCGGTGGTCGACTCGCTCGCGCCCTTGAGAATCGCTCCAACGAGGTTTCGCTTCGCCTCGGCTCCTCCGCGCTTGGCGTTGAGGACGAGTTCGAGTTCGGCGTTGGACTGTGCGGCGCGACCGACGGCGAACAATTCCGCCTCGATCGGGTCGCTCGTTCCCTCGGCAATGACGCGAATGCCAATCTCCTCGATTCCCGCAAGCAGGTCGACCGCAGACGACCAACGCTCGGCGACGATCGCGTGAAGCAGCGGCTTCGCCGTCGGGTCGAGCTTTCCGAGCACGTCGTCGACGAGAGCGGCCTTCGCCTTTGCGTCGGCGATGGGGTTGGCCAGTGCAGCACGCAGTGCCGGGACGTCGCCGATGGCGCGTCCGGCGGCGAGAACCGCGACACCCGTCGCAACGCTCAACCCCTTCGCCTTCGTCACCGCGTCAGTCGCGGCACGAAGAGCGGTGCGTGATGCACTTCCCATTACTTGCTCTTCTCGTTCTTCTCGAGGTCGGCGATGAAACGATCGACGATGGCCGACGACGACTTCGCGTCCTTGACCTGTTCCCCGATCACACGACCGGCGAGGTCGAGCGCGAGCTGACCCACCTCCGAGCGGAGCGACTGAATCGCAGCGAGACGCTCGGCCTCGATCTGCTGGTGTGCCTTGGCCGTGATGGCATCGGCGGCGTCGCTGGCCTGGTCTTTGAGTTCGGCGAGGATGAGAGCGCCTTCAGCGCGCGCCTTTTCCTTGATGTCGGCCGCTTCGGCGCGGGCTTCAGCGAGGAGAGCGTTGTACTTCTCCAGTGCCTCTGCCGCTTCCTTCTGAGCCGACTCCGCCTGAGCGATTCCGCCTTCGATCTTCTCGGCGCGTGCGTCGAGCGTCTTCTGCATGTTCGGAAGGACAACCTTCCAGAACATGAACAGGACGATCGCGAACGGGACGATCGACCAGACGATGTCGTACATCGCCGGGATGAGCGGGTTCGGGTTGGACTCAACCGTCTCCGACGCCCACACGATTGCGTGCAGCATGTCGAATCCTTTTCGAGGGCTTAGACGAAGATGAAGCCGGTCGCGATACCGACGAACGCAAGCGCCTCGGTGAACGCGATACCGATGTACATGAGGACCGTGAGGCGACCCTGGAGTTCAGGCTGACGAGCAACCGACTCGATGGTCTTACCAACAACGATACCCACGCCGATGGCGGGTCCGATGGCTGCGAGACCGTAGCCGACGGTTGCGATGTTTCCCGTGATCTCTGCGAGAACCATGGTGTTTCCTTCCGTTTTTGACCCGGATGGGTCGTTGGGTTTAGTGTTCCTCCGCCAGCGCGAGCTGGAGGTAGACAGCGGTCAAGAGTGTGAAAACGTAGGCCTGAAGAACGGCGACGAGGATCTCGAAGAGCGAGAAGGCGATTCCGAAGGCGAGGGTGCCAACGCCAAAGACGTAACCGAACCACTGCTGGAATCCGAGGAAGAAAAAGTTGGTCGCGCCGAAAAGCAGGGCGAGGAGAAGGTGGCCAACGACCATGTTCATGAGAAGTCGAAGCGTGAGCGTAACGGGACGGAGCACGAAGGTCGAGACGAGCTCGATCGGGGTGACGACGATGTAGAACGGCCACGGCACTCCGGGCGGAAACAGTGCGTTGCGGAGGAACGCGACGGGGTGCTTCTTGAGCCCCGCGTAGATGAACGTGATGTACGACACGACCGCGAGGACGAGCGGGATTCCGATGACCGACGAGCCGGCGATGTTGAATCCGGGCACGATTCCCGTGATGTTGAGGAACAGCACGAGGAAAAAGATGGTGGTGAGGATCGGCAGGAAACGGCGGCCGTCCTTCTTGCCGAGCAGGTCTTCCGCGATGTTGACGCGAACGAGGTCCAAGCCCATTTCGATGAGGCCCTGGAAACGACCGGGGACGATCGACATCTTGCGCGTCCCTGCCCAGAAGAGCACGCAAAGCAACACGACCATGATCATGCGAATGATGAGGATGCGGTTCATCTCGAACGGAGTTCCCGCGAACAGAACAGCCTCGGGGAAGAATTCCGTGATGGACGGAGCGTGAAATTGAACGGCTTCGGAGAGAACGAGGCTGTGAAGTCCGTTCAACGTTATCTCCTAGAGTCGTGCGCTACATTGTCGCGCCACATGGGCTCATCAGGGTCGAGCCTACACCATGTCGACCACGGGCACACGAGCCCGTGAAATGGCAATAACGTCGCTCGCAAGGGCCGCGACAACTGCCGCGATGATGCAACCGAAGGCGACCGGGATGTCGAAGATTCCGGCGTTTTTGATGGTGAAAGCGACCACCAGGAAGAGCGCGAATTTGAGGAGCCAGGCACCGAGCACCGTGGCGAAGAAGATGGGGCTCGCGATCGAGCCGCCACTGAGTCGTTGGCCAACGAGGATGCTCGCGGCGGTGATCCCCATAAACACGAAGGCGACCGCGGAGCCGAGCAGCGCGCTGACGAACCCCGTCGTTCCGGAGAGCGAATAGCCGATGACTCCTCCGACGACGGCGATGCCGACCGTTGCGGCACCACCCATCCACAGTGCGCTGCGAAGGGCCTTCGCTGCGAGCTCAACGGCACTAGACATCGGCGGTCTCCTCGGGGACGTCGCCGAACAGGTTGATCGGCTTCTTGCGACCGAGCGGCGCGATTGTCAGCGCCGTCGTCACGACGAGACCGCCGATGACGAGGCCGAGCGCGAGCTGCCAGTCGATGAACATGAACAGGAGCGCTCCGACAGCGGCGACGACGGTCCACAGGTAGAGAATGAGCACCGCCTGGAAGTGCGTGTGTCCCATGTCGAGCAGGCGGTGGTGGAGGTGCTTGCGATCGGCGGAGAACGGGGATCGCCCACCGAGGATGCGCCGGGTCACCGCCATGGTGAAGTCGATGAGCGGCACGACGAGGACCGCGAGCGGCAGGGCGAGCGGAATGAAGGCGGGCACGAACTGGGAGGGGTCGATGAGAGTGGGGTCGACCTGGCCCGTGACCGAGATCGTCGACGCCGCCATGACGAGCCCGATGACGAGCGCTCCCGAATCCCCCATGAACATCTTTGCGGGGTGCCAGTTGACGGGGAGGAAACCGATGAGCGCACCACAGAGGGAGGCGGTCAAGAGCGTTGCGAGGTTGAAGTAACTCGTCTGCCCCGGCCCGATTGCCAGCATGTAGGAGTAGACGAAGAACACCACCCCCGCGATGAGCGTGACGCCCGCGACGAGTCCGTCGAGCCCATCGATGAAGTTGATCGCGTTCATCACGAGAACGACGGCGAACACCGTGAGCACGATGGACATCGTGGGCGAGAGCAACGCGATTCCCCCGAACGGGAGGCTGACGATCTGAACGCCCGTCCAGGCGAGAATTCCCGCGGCGATGAGTTGCGCTCCGAGCTTAATAAGCCAGTTGAGGTCAATGAGATCGTCGACGATTCCGATGGCCGACATGAGAATAATGGCGATTCCGATGCCGATGAGCGGAAGCGGGTTCTCAAAGACACGGTCGAAGGCGGGAAGAACACCGGCGATCACCAGCCCGGCACCGAGACCCAGAACGATGGCGATTCCGCCGAGACGCGGAGTCGGGGTGCTGTGCACGTCACGATCGCGAATGCCGGGGTAAATCTTGAATCGGTGGCTGAGCCGGAGAAGAGCTTGAGAGGCGATGAAGGCGATGAACGCGGCGACGAGGCCGACGACGGCGTAACTCACGACTCGTCCCCCTCCAACACGCCAACGACCGAGCGAAGTTCATCGCGCGAGACCGTGCCATCGCGCAGCACACGTATTGGCTTGCCATCGATGGTCGGGGTGGCATCGACGATGGTCGACCCGGTCCGCGACCCCGAGGACTCCCCCGCGTCGAGATAGACGTCGATCGACTCCCCGAGTTGTTCGTGGGCCTCGGCCACGGTCAACGCGGCAGGCTCTCCCGTGCGGTTCGCACTGGACACCGCAAGCGGTCCCGTCTCTGAAAGGAGTTCGAGGGCGATGGCGTCGTTCGGCATTCGCACGGCGACCGTGCCGTTCGTCTCACCGAGATCCCACGCGAGCGTCGACTGGGCGGGGACGACAATCGTCAAGCCACCGGGCCAGAACGCAGTCGTCAGCGATTCCATCTCGGGGGTGACGGTGTCGGCGAGCGCGTGAAGAGTTTGAGCCGATCCAACGAGCACGGGCGGAGGCGATTGGCGTCCTCGGCCCTTCGCCTCGAGGAGCGTGGCGACCGCGGCGGGGTTGAACGCGTCGGCGGCGACACCGTAGACGGTGTCGGTCGGCATGACGACAAGCTTGCCCGAGCCGAGTGCACGGCGTGCGAGGCGAAGACCCGTGAGTGCCTCCTGCGCGTCGCGGCAGTCGTGTGTCGTGCTCATCTGAGTCAGTTTAGCCATCGGGGTTCAGCGAACCGCGGTGAGCGCCCGTTCGCGATGGAGGAGATCGGTGTGGGTCGCGGTCATTCGGAAACCCGCCTCAGTCGCTATTGCGCGGACCGCAGCCCCCTGGCCGTCACCGTGTTCGAGCACGAGGGTGCCGCCCGGACGCAGCAACGCTGCCGCACGCGTGACGAACGTTCGAATGTCACGAAGACCGTCTTCGCCACCGAACAGCGCGTCGGCCGGATCGAATCCGAGGACCTCGATGTCGGCGGGCTTTTCCGCGTCGGGGATGTACGGCGGGTTCGTCACAACGACGTCGACGGTGCCGTCGAGTTCCGGAACGGCGGTCTCGGCGTCGCCATGAATCAAGGAGACGCGGCCGTCACCGAATCGATCGATGTTGCGCGCCGCCCAGGCCGCGGCATCGGAAGAGCGTTCGACGGCCCACACCCGTGCGTTGGGAACCTCCGTCGCGAGCGCGAGGGCAAGTGCTCCCGTCCCCGTTCCGAGGTCGACGGCACGTGGGGTTGGCGCGGGAACCTGACGGAGCGCCTCGATTGCCCATTCGGCGACGAGTTCCGTTTCGGGTCGAGGAACAAGCACGCCCGGTCCGACCGCGAGCAACAGGGCCCGAAATGGTGCTTCCCCCGTGATGTGTTGGAGAGGTTCGCGTGCCTCCCGGCGCGCGACAAGGGGTTCGAGTCGTTCGAGCACATCGGCGTCGAGTTCGGCACCCATGAACGCTTTGGCAGAAACCTCACCCCGAGTCCAGCCGGTGAGGTGACAGACGAGTAGTTCGGCGTCGGCGACGGGCGAAGGGACCCCCGCACGCTGGAACCGTTCGGCGAGGGCGGAAACGACCGCGCCCACCGGTGTCATGACGACGAGTCGGCGAGTGCGGCGAGTCGTGCGTCCTCGTCCGCCGAGATGCACGAGTCGATGATGGGTTCGAGAGCGCCATTCATCACCTGGTCGAGGTTGTACGCCTTGTATCCCGTGCGGTGATCCGCGATGCGGTTCTCGGGGAAGTTGTAGGTGCGGATTCGCTCGGAGCGATCCATTCCGCGAATCTGGCTCTTGCGCGCGTCGTTCTCGGCCGCGGCGAGTTCCTCCTGCTGACGCGCGAGCAGGCGCGCGCGAAGCACGCGCATCGCCGATTCACGATTCTGGATCTGGCTCTTCTCGTTCTGACACGAGACGACAATTCCGGTCGGGAGGTGGGTAATACGCACGGCCGAGTCCGTCGTGTTCACCGACTGACCGCCGGGACCGCCCGAACGGAAGACATCGATACGAATCTCGTTGGGGTTGATCGACACCTCTTCGGGTGCGTCGACTTCGGGGAATACGAGCACGCCGGTGGTCGACGTGTGGATACGACCCTGCGCCTCGGTGGCGGGGACTCGTTGCACGCGGTGGACGCCTCCCTCGTACTTGAGCTTCGCCCAGGCACCGTTGGCGGGGTCGGAGGCGTTCGCCTTGATGGCGACCTGAACGTCCTTGAAGCCGCCAAGGTCGCTGTCGGTCTTGTCGAGGATTTCGACGCGCCAGCCGCGGCCTTCCGCGTACTGCGTGTACATGCGGAGGAGGTCGGCGGCGAACAGTGCGCTTTCGGCACCGCCCTCGCCGCCCTTGATCTCCATGATCACGTCACGGCCGTCGTCGGGGTCGCGCGGGATGAGGAGTCGACGGAGCTTCTCTTCGAGTTCGATGAGGTTCTCTTCGAGCGAGGGAATTTCGGCGGCAAACGCCTCGTCGTCTTTCGCGAGTTCCTTGGCCGCGGCGAGGTCGTCACGGGTTGCGGAAAGGTCGTTGTGGGTCGACACGATCTGGTTGAGTTCGGCGTAGCGCCGATTCAGTTTCTTCGCACGAGCCGGATCGGCGTGAACCGACGCGTCGGAGAGCTCCGTCTGGAGCTGCTTGTGTTCGGCGAGGAGACCCTCAATCGAGTCGAACATGGGTTCGGCCTTAGAGGGTGACGACGCCGGTGGCGATGTCGAGCAGTTCCTCGCGAACCGCACCGGGGAAGCCGGCGGCCTGATCGTCGATTGTCGCGATGACGGTGAGCGAGCCACCGTTTTCGATCGCACGGCCTGAACCGAAGAGACGCTTCGCAGCGGAGAACACCGCCGAGTCGACGTTTCCGTCGCCGAGCGGACGCTGACCCTGGATGACGGCGAGCTGGTTCTTCGCGACTCGCGTCATCGAATCGATGACGACCACGACGTGGTGTCCCTTCTCGACGAGGCGCTTAGCGCGCGCGACCGCGAGGTCGGCGACGGTGACGTGTTCGTCGGCGTGACGGTCATACGACGACGCGCTGACCTCACCACGAACTCCGCGACCAAGAGCGGTGACATCCTCGGGCAGCCCCTCAGCGACGACGACCATGAGGTGAGCGTCGGTGGCGTTGGACGAGATCTCGGCGGCGAGGTCACGAATGACCGCGGTGCGCGCGTGACCGGCGGGTGCGTCGATGAGAACGCGCTCCCCCTTCTTGACCCAGTCGAAACGACCGTTCAACCCGAGGTTCTCGGTCGCGTGAATCGCAACGAGATCGGCGAAGTCGTCGCGAACAACGGCTTCCTCCGGCGCCGCGCCGTTGACGAAATCGATCGTCGCCAGGGCGTTGTACTTCTGACGGTTCGAGAAGTCGTTGTCGCGCGGCTGGCGGATCGCTCCCACAATCGCGTCACCCTTGCGGAGGTTGTACTTCTTGACCTGTCCGAGGGCGACGTAGATGTCGCTCGGGCTCGAGAGGTACCCCGCGGTGCGAACGAACGCGTAGTTGTCGAGGATGTCGAGGATTCCCGCGACCGGAATGAGGACGTCGTCCTCGCTCACGCCGTCGAAGTCGTCGTCACGGCCACGGCCACGCTTGCGGTTGCGCTGACGCGAACGACCACTCTCAGCGGAATCGCCCTCCTGCTCGGACTGTTCGGTCGCCTCGGAGGCATCGCCGTCGGTCGCTGCGGCAGCAGCGCCACGGCCACGGCCACGGCCACGCGAACGACGAGCGGGAGCCTCGGCTCCGTCACCCGACGCCTCGGGGGCGTCACCGGTCGATTCGGCGGGTGCTGACTCAGTTACCTCGACGGGGGTGTCGGCCGACTTTTTGGTCGCGCGACGCGGCGCCCGTTTGCGCGGTGCGGCTGCCTCGTCCGATCCGGTCTCGACGGCCACGGCCTCGTTGTTGTCGTTATCCATGAATTACTCCTTGTGTGTCTCACACCATCGGGAACAGCCACACGACGTGACATGCGATGAGGTGAATCGAAATCCTGCTCGGGCTTCGGTTAGAGACCGACGCCATCGGGCAGTACCACAACAGTAGCACCCTTGAAGTCCACGGCGAGCGCGAGGCACTCCCACGCGGTGTCGGCGGTGGCCTCGACGATGTCGACCGCACGAGCGCGTTCGACCGGATCGTCGGTCAGCACGAGCACCGAGGGGCCGGCACCGGAGACCACCGCGGCAAACCCGGCGTCGCGCAGTCGTCGAACGAGCGCGCTCGTTTCGGGCATCGCCTCGGCGCGGTAATCCTGGTGAAGCTTGTCCTCGGTCGCCGCGTGCAACAGTTCGGGGCTTTGGATGAGCGCGGCGATGAGCAACGCCGATCGTGACACGTTGAAGACCGCATCTTCGTGCGGGACCGTGTCGGGTTGGAGGTCACGTGCCGCCTTGGTGCTCATCGTGATATTGCGCGGAACCGCGACGAGCGGCGAGACACCGCGGTGTACGGTCAACTTCTTGTGCTGAGGGCCGTCGGGCGTCGTCCACGCGATGGAGAGACCCCCAAACAGAGCGGGGGCGACGTTGTCGGGATGTCCCTCGAGTCGCGTCGCGATGTTGAGCAAGCCCTGAGCGTCGATCTCGACGATCCCGTCAAGCAGGCCCTTAGCGATCATGATTCCGCCGACGATTGCGGCTCCCGACGACCCCATTCCGCGCCCGTGCGGAATGCGGTTGTCGCATTTCACATAGACCTTCGGCACCGGAACATCGAATTCGGCGAACACCGCGGCCATCGATTGGAGCACGAGGTTGGATTCGTCCGTCGCGACGACGCCCTCACCGACTCCGTGGACCTCGACCGTCGATGGACCGTCAATGACGGTGGCGACGAGTTCGTCGTAGAGCGACAGTGCCATTCCGAGGGTGTCAAAGCCCGGGCCGAGGTTCGCCGTTGTAGCGGGAACCTTGACGTGGACCTGACGGCCGACCGGAACAGACGTCGACACGGCTAGGCCTTTGCGAGTCCGAGCACTCCGGCGATCTCATCGACATCGACGGGAACGACCTGCGGCGACACTTCGGAGCCGTCGGAGCGCTTGAGCGCCCACTGCGGATCCTTGAGGCCATGACCAGTGACGGTGAGAACGCAGAGAGCGCCCTTGGGGACGAAACCAGCCTCGGCACGCTCGAGAAGCCCTGCAACGGAGATGGCCGACGCCGGTTCGACGAAGATGCCCACCTCGGCCGAGAGGATGCGCTGCGCTTCGAGAATTTTCTCGTCGGTGATCGCGCCGAAGTAACCGTCCGAATCTTCTCGCGCCGCTATGGCGAGATCCCACGACGCGGGATTGCCGATGCGAATCGCGGTCGCCAGCGTTTCGGGGTGGGACACGGGAGCACCGTGAACGAGCGGGGCCGAGCCGGCGGCCTGGAATCCGAACATGCGGGGAAGGACGTCGGTCACACCGCGCGCGATTTCCTCGCGGTAGCCGCGGTGATAAGCGGTGTAGTTTCCGGCGTTTCCGACGGGGATGAAGTGGAAGTCGGGCGCTCGACCGAGAACTTCCACCACCTCGTAGGCGGCCGTCTTCTGTCCCTCGATGCGGTCGTTGTTGACTGAGTTGACGAGGTGAACGGGGTAATTCGCGGCGAGGTCGCGGGCAATATCGAGGCAGTCGTCGAAGTTGCCCTGCAACTGAAGAATCTCGGCGTTGTGGGCGACAGCTTGCGAGAGCTTGCCCATCGAAATCTTGCCCTCGGGCACGAGTACGGCGGCGGTGATTCCGGCGTACGCCGCATAGGCGGCGGCCGAGGCCGAGGTGTTCCCGGTCGACGCACAGATGACCGCCTTCGCGCCCGCTTCGACCGCCTTGGAAATCGCCATCGTCATTCCGCGGTCCTTGAACGAGCCGGTCGGGTTCATTCCCTCGAACTTGACGTACACGTCGGCACCCGTGCGCGCGGAGAGCGCGCGCGCGGGGATGAGCGGAGTGCCGCCCTCTCCGAGCGTGATGATCGGTGTCGCGTCGGTGACGTCGAGTCGATCCTTGTATTCGTGGAGCACGCCACGCCATTGATGTGCCATTACAGACCTTCCACTCGGAGAACTCCCACGACGCGTTCGACGGCGGGCGAACCCGCAAGTGCGTCCACCGTCGCGGCGAGATCGGCTTCGGTCGCCTCGTGAGTACCGATTACCAGCGTAGCGGTGGCCGCCGCGCCCTCTCCGCTCGTCTTCTGCTCAACCGATTCGACCGAGACGCCGTGTTTGGCGAAGAGCGAGGCGATGTCGGCGAGAACACCGGGAGCATCCGTCACCTCAAGTGAGATGTGGTACCTCGTGCGAATCGAAGCGACGGGGAGGATGGGCATGTTCGCGTGCGTGCTCTCGGCGACGCCGGGACCACCGACGACGTGTCGGCGCGCGGCCGAGACGAGGTCACCGAGGACCGCCGAAGAGGTTTGGAGTCCGCCAGCGCCCGCGCCGTAAAACATGAGTGGGCCGGCCGCATCGGCTTCGACGAAGACCGCGTTGTTCGCGCCGTGCACTGCGGCAAGCGGGTGGGTCAGTGGAACCATGGCGGGGTATACCCGGGCCGAGACGCCTTCGACACCCGCGGAGTCGGTGACGCGTTCACAGATCGCGAGCAGTTTCACGACGTAACCCGCCTTGCGGGCCGCGAGTACCTGCTCGGCCGTGACCTTGGTGATGCCCTCGCGGTAGACGCCCTCCACCGGAACGTGGGTGTGAAACGCGAGTGACGCGAGAATGGACGCCTTCTGCGCCGCGTCAAAGCCCTCGACGTCGGCGGTGGGGTCGGCCTCCGCATATCCAAGTTCCTGGGCGGTTTTCAGAGACGCCTCCATGGAGTCACCGAGAGTGTCCATTCGATCGAGGATGTAGTTGGTGGTGCCGTTGACGATCCCGAGGATGCGCGTCACCCGATCGCCCGCGAGCGATTCGCGCAACGGTCGGATGATGGGGATCGCCCCAGCGACGGCGGCTTCGTAATAGATCTGAGCACCGACTTGAGCCGCGGCGTCAAAGATCTCGGGGCCGTGGTTGGCGAGAAGCGCCTTGTTGGCCGTGACGATGTCGGCACCCGAGTTGATGGCCGCGAGCAACAGCGTTCGGGCCGGCTCGAT
Organism: Micrococcales bacterium; assembly: GCA_024639965.1. Classification (GTDB taxonomy): domain Bacteria; phylum Actinomycetota; class Actinomycetes; order Actinomycetales; family Microbacteriaceae; genus MWH-TA3. The sequence continues at coordinate 71,743 of JAHEGC010000003.1, read as the reverse complement.
GCCTCCCATCAGCTCGATGACGATGTCCGCTTCCCGCACGAGCTTGTCGGCATCGGTCGTGAGAAGGTTCGCGGGAATGGCGGTGTCGCGCTTCGCCTTGGGGTCGCGCACGGCAACGCCGATGAGCTCAATGCCCGCACCGATGCGCGCAGCGAGCTCCTCGCCGTGGTTGAGGATCTGGTCGGCGACTTGAGCGCCAACACTCCCCGCACCGAGCAGCGCGATTCGAAGGTTTCGGTATTCGATCAACGGGCTTCCCCTTCCAACTGAGTGTCCCGAGAGAACAGGTCGTCGAGAGTTTCTCGACGCACAATGACGGTCAGTTCGTCGCCGTTGACCGCGACAACCGCAGGGCGAAGCATCGCGTTGTAGTTGTTGGCGAGCGAGTGACAGTAGGCACCGGTCGCCGGCACCGCCAAAATGTCACCACGTCGCACATCGCCCGGAAGATAGTCGTGACGCACGACGATGTCGCCGCTCTCACAGTGTTTTCCGACGACGCGAACGAGAATCGGCTCGACGCCGCTCGAGCGGTTCGCGAGGGCAACCGAGTATTCGGCTTGATAAAGGGCGGTGCGCATGTTGTCGCTCATTCCACCGTCAACCGAAACATAGGTGCGGGTCGCGGTGGTGCCGTCGTCAGCGGTCACCTCGACGGGCTTGATGGTGCCGGCTGTGTAGAGCGTGACTCCGGCCGTGCCGATGATCGAGCGGCCCGGCTCGATCGCGACCGCGGGGACCGCGATTCCCCGGCGCTCACATTGCGCGGCAATCTCGCCAACAAGATCACCAACAAGAGTGGGCACGTGGGCGGGCTCGTCGGCGGCGGTGTAGGCGATGCCGAATCCGCCGCCGATGTTGAGCTCGGGCACGTCACCACCCGCGAGGAGCCGTTCGTGCAGATCGAGCAGACGGCCGATGGCCTCAACGAAACCACCCGTGCCGAAGATTTGGGAGCCGATGTGGGAGTGAAGGCCGAGGAATCGGAGGGATTTGTGCGACCGAATCTCGGCCACGATCGCGGGGGCGTCTCCCATCGATACGCCGAACTTCTGGTCCTCGCGCGCGGTCGCGAGGTGTTCGTGCGTGCTCGCGTGCACGCCCGTGTTGACCCGGAGTCGCACCGACATCGTCTGGCCCGAACGCCCCGCCACCTCGGCGACGCGGGGGACCTCGTCGGCGGAGTCGATGACGAGCGAACCGACTCCGTACTTCACCGAATAGTCGAGTTCGAGGTCGCTCTTGTTGTTGCCGTGGAAACCAATATCCGATCCAGACGCTCCGCCCGCGAGAGCGAGTTCGAGCTCACCGAGTGTCGAGACATCGATGCGCAGGCCGGCGTCGAGCATCCAGCGAACCACCGCGGTCGACAGGAACGCCTTGGACGCGTAATAAATTTGCCCCTGGGTTCCCGCGCGTTTGCAGGCAGCATCGAATGCGCTGCGAATCTGAAAGGCCTGCGACATCGTTTGGTATTTGTCTAGCACATAAAGGGGCGAGCCAAAGCGCTCAACGAGTTCGCTGGCCGACCAATCGTGAATGGTGAGTTCGCCGTCACGTCGGCTTGCCGCAACGGGCCAAACTCCGTGGATGAGGTCGTTCGCATCGGCGGGCTTGGTCAGCCACGCGGGAGCGAGCGAATTCGCCACGATCACACCTTTTCGGTCGGGACAACACAACAGCATCGGACACCGAGTGGGCCTCCGACGCCTCCGATTAGTTTAGTGACTCGCGCGTGAGCGCCAGGCTGTCCTCGGCGGCGACCCAGGCGAGCATCGCGCACTTCACGCGGGCGACGAACTTCGATACACCGGAGAGCGCGGCGAGGTCGCCGAACTCCTCCTCGCCGAGGGCGATCTGTCCGCGGGATCGCATCGCCTCACGGAATCCGTTCGCGAACTCCTCAAATTCGGGGATCGTCATGCCGACGACCTCGGAGACCATGAGCGAAGCGGATGCCTGCGAGATGGAACACCCCTTGCCCTCCCACTCGATGCCCGAGATGGTGGTGCCGTCGTCGGAGAGGCGGACCGTGAGAGTGATTTCATCACCGCACGTCGGGTTGTACTGGTGCGAAGGGAATCCGCCCGCGTTCAGCCCGAAACCGACCCGCTTCTTGTTGTGGTCGAGAATAATCTGTTGGTAGAGCGCGTCGAGCGACATCAGGCCTCCCCGAAATAGTCGCGGACCTCGGCGAGCACCGCGGCGGCAAGGTTCACGTCCTCGAGTGTCGAATACATGCCGAGCGAGAATCGCGTGGACGCGCCCACGCCGAGTCGCTTGTGAAGCGGCTGGGCACAGTGGTGGCCGACCCGAGCGGCGATGCCACGCGAATCGAGCACTTGGCCGACGTCGTGGGGGTGCACTCCGTCGACCGTGAACGAAACGAGTCCGACCCGGTCGACCTCGGAATTGGTTCCGAGCAACGTGACTCCGGCGATTGCCGCAACGGCGTCATAGAGGTGCGCTCCGAGTTCACGCTCGTGCTCGGCGATGCGTTCAAACCCGACCGATTCGATGTACCGCAGCGACTCCGCCCACCCGATCGCCTGAGTGAGGCGAGGAGTGCCCGGTTCGAACTTGGCCGGCGCCGGAAGGTAATCGGAGGAGTCGTAATCGACTCGGGTGATCATCGAACCGCCCGTGAGCACGACGGGCATCTCGGCGAGGGTTGCGGACGCGCCCCAGAGCGCCCCGATCGCGGTGGGACCGTACATTTTGTGCGCGGAGAACGCCACAAAGTCAGCGCCCCACGCCGTGACATCGATGGGACCGTGCGCAGCTGCTTGGCAGGCGTCGATGAGAACGAGGGCGCCCGTCTCCTTCGCAGCGCCGACGACCTCCGCGACGGGGTTGACGATACCGAGCACGTTGGAGACGGCCCCGAACGCGACGACCTTCGTGCGCTCGGAAAGAAGCGCGGTGACTGCACCGACCTCGAGCACGCCGTCGTCGGTGACCGGAGCGACTCGGAGAACTGCGCCCGTCTGGTGCGCTACCTCCTGCCACGGGATGAGATTGGCGTGGTGTTCCGCTTCGGTGACGACGATCTCGTCACCCTCGCGCAGAGAGAAACGACCACCCGCGCCCGTTGCGCTCGCGAGGCGAATGGCGAGGGCGACCAGGTTGATCGATTCGGTGGCATTGGACGTGAAGACGAGATTGGACGGGCGTGCCCCGACGAACCCGGCAACCGATTCGCGGGCGGCGTCGAACGCCTCGGTCGCCTCGGCGGCGAGGGTGTGCGCCCCGCGATTCACCGCGGCGGTGTGTCGCAGCGCGAAGTCGGATTCGAACTCGACGGCGACGCGAGGGCGAAGGCTGGTCGCGGCGGTGTCGAGATAGACGAGGGGCACTCCCCCGACGGATTCCGCGATTTCGGGAAACTCGGCGCGGATCGCGGCGCTCTCGGCCGACGTGAACATCGTCACATCCGCTCCGGGGCGCTGACGCCGAGCAGGGTGAGCCCGTTGCGCAACACCTGGCCCGACGCGTCGTTGAGCCAGAGTCGGGTGCGGTGCACGTCGTCGACCTCCTCGTCGGCGAGGGGCGTAACACGGCAGTTGTCGTACCAGCGATGGTAGTAAGCCGCCAGCTCTTCGAGGTACCGCGCGACACGGTGCGGTTCACGCAACTGCGCCGATTGGGCGACGACGCGGGGGAAATCGGCGAGGGCGGTCGCGAGATCCGCTTCCGTTTGGTGTTCGAGCAACTCGGCGCGGAACACCTCACGGTCAACACCCGCGGTCGCGGCGTTGCGAGCGACCGCACACGTGCGCGCGTGCGCGTACTGCACGTAGAACACTGGGTTGTCGTTCGATTTCTTGGTGAGCAACTCGGGGTCGAGCGACAGCGGCGAATCGGCGGGATACCGAGCGAGCGAGTACCGCAGCGCGTCCGTTCCGAGCCACTCGCGCAGGTCGTCGAGTTCGACGATGTTGCCCGCGCGTTTCGAGAGTCGCGCGCCGTTGATCGACACGAGTTGACCGATGAGAATCTCGACGTCCTTGTCGGGGTCTTCGCCCGCAGCCCCGGCGAGTGCCTTGAGGCGGTGAACGTAGCCGTGGTGGTCTGCACCGAGCAGGTAGATCTTGTGCTTGTAGCCGCGGTCGCCCTTCGACAGGTAGTACGCCGCGTCGGCGGCGAAGTAGGTGTAGATACCGTTGCCGCGACGAATGACGCGGTCCTTATCGTCGCCGAAATCGGTGGTGCGTACCCATACCGCATCCTCGTCGTCAAAAACATGGCCCTGAGCGCGAAGCCGCGCGATCGCCTGCTCGATGAGCGAGTCGTCACCGCCCGCGTGTAGGGTGCGCTCGGAGAACCACACATCGAATTCGACGTTGAATTTCGCTAGAGACGCCTTGATTTCGCCGAGCTGAATGTCGTATCCGATGTCGCGGGCGATGGCGATTGCCTCGTCGCGCGGGAGAGTGCCGAGGTCGGGGCGGCGTTCAAGCGCCTTCTTACCGAGTTCCTGGATGTACTCGCCGGGGTAAGCGTTTTCCGGCGAGGGTTGACCGAGTGCCGCAGCAAGAACCGACTCACCGAACACGTCCATCTGTGCGCCCGCGTCGTTGATGTAGAACTCGTCGGCGACGACGGCACCTGAGGCACGCAACACGCGCCCGATGCAATCTCCGAGTGCCGCCCATCGCGTGTGCCCAATGTGAAGCGGGCCGGTCGGGTTGGCGGAAACGTATTCGAGATTGATGCGCTGGCCGGAGAGCGAATCGTTCGTTCCAAACGCATCGCCCGACGTGACAATTGTTCGAGCGATTTCGCCCGCCGCGGCGGCATCGAGGGTGATGTTGAGGAACCCGGGGCCAGCGATCTCGACCGCGCGAATTCCTTCGAGGTCCGCAAGCGCCGATTGAAGTGCGACGGCGAGGTCGCGCGGGTTCATGCCCACGCCCTTGGCGAGTTTGAGGGCGATCGACGTCGCCCAATCCCCGTGGTCGCGGCTCTTAGGTCGCTCGAGTGCGACGGTCGATGCCTCGATGCCTTCGGCGAGCGCCGAATCGTGCTTCGCGATGATGTCGCTCGCCGCGCGCGCGATGGCGGAGCTCAGCGCGTCGGGGTTCATAACACCATCTTAAAGTAGGCGGGCTTCGTGGTACCCCCTACAGGATTCGAACCTGCGACCTTCTACGCCGGAGGTAGACGCTCTATCCACTGAGCTAAAGGGGCTTGGAGCCAAGGCTACTACTGCGAACTCGATGGGTTAGTGCATCGCGGTCTTGGGAACGTAGACGATGGTGTCGGTGAACCACGAAGAGTTTCCGCGAGCCTTCTTCAGCCGCGATCCCCACGCGGTCGCTCCGGTGGATAAGTCCACCTTTCCAAGTTGAATTCCGTCGTCCATCCACGCTGCGGCCCACAAATTGCCTCGGCCGTCGAAGCGGAGGGAGTGAACAGACACCCGCGGCGCCAGGGGAGTAATTTCTACAGTTCCTGCGCTGGAATTTGGCGCGGTCCACGTTTCTAAGGTTGCGCCATTGGTGATGGGGGCAACGGTGTATCCAACTCCGTAACTGGAGATCACATTCGCGAAATACCAGTCCGCCGTAGTCCACTGCTGTATTGCGGCAAAGGAATTCGAAATATCGAACGCGCGGTAGCGAAATTCCGTCTCGCCGAGGCTCGAGAACGAAATGTAAGCGGTCGTTTCGGCGATGGCAATTGACCCACAACCGTCTGAGTCGGCATCGATTACACCGTTCGCACGAACGTCGGCAACCTTGGTGAGTGTTCGATTGACCTTCGCGGGATCAAAACTCCACACTTGGCACGGAGCAACGTACCCGCTCGCGAGCAAATAAACGAGACCGGTTTCCGATGCGTATTCCGCATCGGTAACTTGGAGGAGCCCCAGGTTGCG
>JAHEGC010000003.1:58885-65762 GCA_024639965.1 Micrococcales bacterium | reverse complement strand
GCGGCCAGAATTCCGACAATTCGTGACGTGATGAGCATCGTGTTCCTTTCGAAGGAGTTGGTTGCGAACCTACCGTCTTTGCCAACGGTGGCGGAAGAGTTACGGGTGAATTTAGCTCGAGTGACGCTCGAGGAATTCGAACACCGCGCGGTCGTCGACGCCAGGGAACGTGCCCTGGTGCAACGGCGCGAGAACTTGGGCATGCATCGCGGCGCTCGTCCACACATTCCCCGTCCACTTGGCGGTGAGATCGGGACTCGGCAGTACGCAGCAGGTGGGGTCGGGGCAGGTCGACTTCATGCGCTCGGCGGTGTCACGGCCTCGGAACCACTTCGATTCACCGAACGGAACTCCGACGGTGATGGAGAACTGGCCGTCGACACCCGACCCCGTTTGGGTCGATTCCCAAAAGGTTCCGTCGGGGGTGTCGGTGTATTGGTAATACTCGCTCGTGCGGTTTGCCCTCTCGAGCGCGACGCGCGCGCTCCATTTCCGGCAGAGCCGTTGCCCTTCCACCGCTCCCGTCACGTCGGTGGGGATCGGTAGTCCGTCGTTTTCGAACGCCTTGTAGACCGCACCCTCGTCTCCAACCCGCAGAAAGTGCACGGGAATCTCGAGGTGTTTCGTCGCAAGGTTGGTGAAACGCATCGATGCGAATTCGTGGGTGATTCCGAAAGCGTCGCGGAAGTCCTCGACCGCGATGTTGCGATCGGCTTTCGCCTTCTGAAGAAACTCGACCGCTTGTCGTTGCGGCACGATGGCCGCCGCGGCGACGTAATTGATCTCGAGTCGCTGCAGGAGGAACTCGCTGTAACTCGAGGGAATGGTATGACCGAGGATGCGGTGGGCGATTGCCTGAATCGCCATCGACCTCAGCCCGTGGCCTCCGGGAATTGACGCGGGTGGGAGGTACACGTGACCGTTCGCCCAATCGGTGATGCTGCGGGCGCTCTCCGGTAAGTCATCGACGTAAATGATGTCGAGACCGAATCGCTCCGCCATCTGACTCACCTCGCGGTGGGTGAGTGCGCCGGTGACGTGACCGACCTGGTCGGCGAGATCTTGGCCGATCATTTCGAGGTCGGGGCGGTAGTTGTCAATCGCGCTCATGGTGGCACGCAATTCGGTGTTCGCACGGCGCGCCTCTTCAGGGGTGGCGATCGCGGTGGTCTCACGGCGCACGATCTCCCGGTGCAGGCCAAGCAACGCGTCGAGTGTCTCATCGCTCATCGTCTTACCAATGCGGGTGGCGGGCAGGCCCAGCCTCGTCGCGAGCGCCGATTGCTGGAGTTCCTCGAGTTCGAGTTCTTTCGCGCTGCGCTCATCGGGCGCTCCGGCCTCGAGCAGCGTTGCGACCGAGACCCCGAGCGCGTCGGCAATCGACTGAACCAAGCCGATACGCGGTTCGCGTTTGCCGTTTTCGATGATGGACAGCTGGCTTCCCGACAGATCCACCTTCGCCCCGAGTGCGTCGAGGGTCAGACCCGCTCGCTGGCGGTGAAACCGGATGCGGCGACCAAGGGTGGGAGTTGAGCTCATATCGTCAGAATACGCTCAAAATTGTCAAATTCGAAAGAATCGCAATTCTTTCGTCGAAAATCTTCGGCGTGTTGCGTTTTTCCACGCAATTCTGGTCACATGACGATCATCGCTGATTCTCCCAACACCGCATCCGCCGCCAACGTGCCGCCGACCACCCGCGCCGATCTGTTCGAATGGGTACACGGTGTCGCCAACCTCACCAAGCCCGCCCGCATTGAATGGGTCGACGGTTCGCTCGCCGAAAAGCACCGTCTCATTGACGAGATGGTCGAAGCGGGGACGCTGATCACGCTCAACTCGGAGTTGCGCCCCAACTCGTACCTCGCGCGCAGCCATCAGGACGACGTCGCTCGAGTGGAATCGCGAACCTTCATCTGCTCGGAGAGCGAGAAGGACGCCGGCCCCACCAACAACTGGGCGGACCCCGACGAGATGCGCTCGACGCTCTCGGGTCTGTTCACCGAATCGATGCGCGGACGCACGATGTACGTCATCCCCTTCCTCATGGGCCCGGTCGGCTCGCCCGTGACACGCGTGGGAGTCGAGATCACCGATTCCCCCTACGTCGTCGTGTCCATGGGAGTCATGACCCGCATCGGTCGCACCGCACTCGACGTCATCGAAGAGGGTGCGCCGTGGGTGCGTGCGCTTCACTCGGTCGGCGCGCCTCTCGACCGAGGCGAACAGGACGTCGAGTGGCCGTGCAACCCGACGAAGTACATCTGCCACTTCCCGGAGACCCGTGAGATTTGGTCGTTCGGTTCGGCGTACGGAGGCAACGCGCTCCTCGGCAAAAAGGCATTCGCTCTGCGGATCGCTTCGGCGATGGCCCGTGATGAGGGTTGGCTCGCCGAACACATGATGCTCGTGCGCATCACCTCGCCCGAGGGCCAGGTCGCGCACATCGCGGCGGCATTCCCCAGCGCCTGCGGAAAGACCAACTTCGCGATGATGCGCCCGACACTTCCGGGCTGGCAGGTCGAGACCCTCGGCGATGACATCGTGTGGATGTGGGTCGACGAGAACGGTCTGCTTCGCGCCATCAACCCCGAGGCCGGGTTCTTCGGCGTCGCCCCCGGAACGAGCGACTCCACCAACCCCGTTGCGATGCAAACGCTCTGGGGAAACACCGTCTTCACCAACGTCGCTCTGACCGACGACGGCGACGTGTGGTGGGAGGGCATGACCAAAGAAAAGCCCGCGCACCTCGTCGACTGGACGGGACAGGATTGGACCCCCGATTCCGGAGTTCCCGCGGCTCACCCCAACTCGCGCTTCACCGTCGCGATCGATCAGTGCCCGACCGCCGCTGCGGAGTGGGCAGACCCGCGCGGTGTCGTCGTCGACGCGATCGTCTTCGGCGGTCGACGCTCCCACACGATGCCGCTCGTCACCGAAGCGCGCTCGTGGGCGCACGGCGTGTACCTTGGCGCGACGATGGCGTCGGAGCGAACCGCGGCGGCTGAGGGCACGCTCGGCGAATTGCGCCGCGACCCCTTCGCCATGGCGCCCTTCACCGGCTACAACGTCGGTGACCACTGGGATCACTGGCTCTCCATCGGCGAGCGCCTTCGCGTCTCGGGTCGCTTCCCCCGAATCTTCCACGTGAACTGGTTCCGTCGAGGCGAGGGCGGGCGCTTCCTGTGGCCCGGCTTCGGTGACAACGTTCGCGTCGTCAAGTGGATGATGGATCGCCTCGCCGGCACCGTCTCCGGAATTGACAGCCCGGTCGGGCTTCTCCCTAAATTGGGCGACCTCGAACTTCACGGTCTCGACCTCGCCGCGGATGACGCGGCCGAGATCCTTTCGGTCGATTCGGCTGAAATCGAGCGCGATGCGCGGGACGCCCAGTCGCTCCTGACTCTCGTCGGCGAGACCACACCCGATGTGCTGTGGCGCGAAAACTCAGACACAATCGACCGGTGTCGTGAGGATTCGTAACCAAACCGTCACATCGAAATGCCCTAAAGGGATTCAGGGGCGAGGTAGATTCGGGTTTATGAACGGTAGTGCCTTGGCTCGATTCGGTGTTGTCGCGACGGGAATCGCGGTGTTTGCCGCAGTGCTCACCGGTTGCTCGCCTCAGCCCTCGCCGGAGCCCACGTCGAGCGCCTCGGCCTCGACCGAACCGTCGGCAACGCCGACCGAGACAGCACCCGCGCAGGTGTTCACGATGCCGGCGGACTGCACGGACGTTCTCCCGGGAAGTATCGTCAAGGAACTCGCCAAGGAGAGCGTCACTCTTCTCGCTGGGCCAGGCGGAAAATACGGCAACGAGCTCATCACCGACCCGACACCCGAAATGACCGCGGGCGGAATCTCGTGTTACTTCGGAGTCGACAACGCGGACGTGAGCCTGCTGGAGATTCGCTGGCTCATTTCGGTCGTGGAGATCGATTCGTCGACCCGTGACGGAATCATCGCCGACCTGCAGACGCAGGGACTTCAGCAGTCCACCGATGAATTCGGCAACGACACCTTTGGCGCGGTGGGACGTTCGAACGGGCAGAAGCCGGCGACGTACAACGTCGTCGCCCCCGACTCGTGGATTTCGGTTATCTCGGCGACGGGCGGGTCGGATGTCTTCGCCCAAGCGGTCGTCCTCGCCACCGACATTCACGCGGCCAACTACAACTAGGTGGCGCTCCCGCGATTTGCCGACGGCATCGATCCGAGTTGGTTGCCCGTCCTCGAATCTCAGACGCGCGAACTCGCCGAGATCGACTCCGCGCTCGAGCGGGAGCACGAGTCCGGGAATGCGGTGGCACCGGATTCGGCGAACATCCTCCGCGTCCTTCGGGTTCCGGTCGATTCCATCCGAGTCCTCATCGTCGGCCAGGACCCCTACCCCACGCCCGGTCATGCGGCGGGGTGGGCGTTTTCCGTGGATCGCGCGGTACGTCCGCTCCCCCGAAGCCTCACCAACATTTTCGTCGAACTGCGCGACGACCTCGGCGTCGATCCACCCGACCACGGTGATCTCACCTCGTGGGTCGAGCGCGGTGTGGCACTACTCAACACCACGCTGACCGTGCGGGTGGGCGAAGCGGGCTCGCATCGACACCTTCCGTGGCGAGCGGTGACGGGCGCGATCGTCACAACGCTCGCGTCCCGCGAATTGCCGCTCGTCACCGTGTTGTGGGGCAACGACGCCCTATGGGCGAAACCGCTCCTGGGCGAAACCGCCGTTGTTGAATCCGCTCACCCCTCTCCGCTCAGCGCGCGACGCGGCTTTTTCGGTTCGCGCCCATTTTCGCGAGTCAACGAACTTCTCATCCGGCAGGGCGCCGAACCCATCGACTGGCACCTCTAGAATTTTTCGCATGAGCGACATCGCGTTCCGTCCCGCTACCCCGACCGATGTTCTCGCGCTTTGTGCGATTTATAACCCGTACGTTGAAACATCAACCGTGACGTTTGACCTTGACGCGTGGACCACGGCCGACATGGAACACAAACTCGAGGCGGTAGACGCGCTCGGAATGCCCTTCATCGTGGCCGAAATCGACGGTGACATCATCGGCTACGCCTACCTGTCGACGTGGCGCGAGAAGTGCGCCTATGAAACGACGATGGAGAACACGATCTATCTGCGTGACGATGCTCGCGGGATGGGCGTCGGTGGACTCCTGCTCGAGGAGCTCTGCCGCGAAGGCGCGTCCCGCGGAGTTCGCGAGATTGTCGCGGTCACTGCGGACACCGCCGACGCGGCGCCATCCGTTCGCCTCCACGAACGACACGGTTTCGTTCGCGTCGGGGCGATGGCGAACGTCGGTCGCAAGTTTGACCGCTGGATTGGCGTCATCATGCTTCAACGCTCCGTCGGGTCCTGACTCATTTCGTTACGGTATGTTTCACCGCGAGTGGAACGAGCGGCGCGGTCTCCTTACTGTGAAGTAATCGAGCCGTAAGGAGCCCCACATGTCGTGGAAATTTGAAACCCAACAGATTCACGCCGGAGCAGTACCCGACCCCGCGACGAACGCGCGCGCAGTGCCGCTCTACCGCACTACCGCCTACGTCTTCAACGACGCCGATCACGCGAAGAACCTCTTCGCCCTCGCGGAGTTCGGAAACATATACACGCGCATTCAGAACCCGACCCAGGACGTCGTCGAGAAGCGGATTGCTGCTCTCGAAGGCGGTACCGCCGCACTGCTCGTAGCGTCGGGCCAGGCCGCGACCACCTACGCGATTCTCAACATCGCCGGTGCGGGCGATCACATCGTCTCGTCGTCGAACGTCTACGGCGGAACCTACAACCTGTTCCACTACACCCTCGCCAAGCTCGGCATCGAGGTCACGTTCGTCAAGGACCAGGACGACCTCGAGGAGTGGAAGAACGCGGTACGTCCCAACACCAAGCTCTTCTTCGGTGAGACGATCGCCAACCCGCGTATCAACATTCTCGACATCGAGGGCGTCGCGAAGGTCGCGCACGACGCGGGCGTTCCGCTCATCGTCGACAACACGGTCGCCACCCCGTACCTCATCCGACCGTTCGAGCACGGCGCCGACATCATCGTTCACTCGGCGACCAAATTCCTCGGCGGACACGGCACCGTCGTCGCCGGAGCGATCGTCGACGGCGGCAAGTTCGCGTGGTCGAAGAACGTCGAGAAGTTCCCCGGCCTCACCGAGCCTGACCCGTCGTACCACGGTGCGTCGTACACGACCGTCCTCGGTGACGCGATTGCGTACGTCATCAAGGCCCGCGTTCAGCTTCTCCGCGACATCGGAGCGTCGGTCGCCCCCGACAACGCCTGGGCGATCCTTCAGGGAATCGAAACCCTGAGCCTGCGCATCGAGCGTCACGTGGAGAACGCCCTCGCGGTCGCCCGTTGGCTCGATGGCCACTCCGACGTCGCGAGCGTGTCGTACGCCGGTCTCGAGTCGAGCCCCTGGTTCGGTGCAGCGAAGAAGTACGCACCCAACGGAGTCGGTGCCGTCCTGTCGTTCGAGCTCAAGGGCGGTGTGAACGCCGGTCGTGCGCTCGTCGAAAGCACCGAACTGTTCAGCCACGTTGCGAACATCGGTGACGTGCGTTCGCTCATCATCCACCCCGCCTCGACGACTCACTCGCAGTTGACCCCCGAGGAGCAGCTTTCCTCGGGTGTCACGCCGGGACTCGTGCGACTCTCGGTTGGTCTCGAGCACATCGACGACATCATCGCCGACCTCGAGGCGGGCTTCGCCGCCGCGCGCAAGGCCAAGTAGTTCACCTCGGCGGCGGGGTCGGCTTCGGTCGACCTCGCCGCCGTCTTTTTTCGTGAGAAACTGGGCGAACCATGGATTGGCAGACCTCCGAAGAAACGGTCCCCTCGTCGTTTGTGAC
>JAHEGC010000003.1:19654-58785 GCA_024639965.1 Micrococcales bacterium | reverse complement strand
CGCATGGCGATGCTGTCGTACCGCGCCCCCGCCGAATTCAACGAGCGGTTTGACCGTGCCTGGCAGAGCGGAATATCGCCGCTCGGCGACGGTGGCCGGTTCGCGGTCGAGTCGTACCTCGACTTCCACGGAAATAAATTCACGCGTCGCTTCGACGCGAACTCGTATATCTCGCTCGTTGAAGCGATGAACTCCCACGACATCACCCGCGACCGCGGGTCTCTCCGGGACGTGCTCGGCTCGGTCACCGCGCGGGCGCTCGTGCTCGGGATCGACTCCGATCGATGCTTCCCGCTCGAACAGCAGGTCGCGCTCGCCGAGCACCTGCCCAACCATCTCGGCGGGCGGGACGCTCGCGTCCTCTCATCGCCCTACGGGCACGACGCCTTCCTTATCGACTCCGCCCACGTGGGAACCCTGCTCGCCGAGCTTCTCGCGTCGTAGCTCGCGTAACACGGCGGCAGTCGCGACGACGAGAAGAACAACCTCGGCGACGTTTCGCGCGCTTGCCACGATGAGCGGGACCGTGTCGAGCGCGAGGAAGTCGAAATACAGGTAGGGATAGAGCGCGTGGGTGAGCACCGCGACGCCCGCGATGAGGGCGAACGTCCACCGGTTGCGGGACCCCGCGACGACAAGGGCGACGAGCGGTACGGCGAACCACGACACGAACTGGGGCGACCCGACCTTGTTGAGGGTGACGAGCAGAGCGACGAGCGCGAGGGACGCGGTGGCGAAGCGCGTTGCTCGACCGTGTTGCGTCGTCGTGCCACGGAGTGACACCACGACGAGTGCGAGCGCGACGAGGAAGAGGGATTGAGCGGCCGAGAGCAATAGCGCCGTGGATTCCGTACCCGCTCCGATGACCTCGAAGGTGATGAGTGGTTCGTTGAAGGTGACGGACGAGTGTCCTCCCGCCCACGCATCCCACAACCATGGGGTTGCTGCGACCGATTCGACCTGCACACCGCGGGAGGATTGACTGCCGAGGAAACTCAGCACGGACGAACCGTTTCCCATTGCGATGCCGACGCCCAGCAGGGCAAGCGCCGAGCCGACCGCCCAGAGCGCGAATCGCGTCGCTCGTCGTGCGGCGACCGCCGCCACGCCAAGAACCACGGGCCAGACCTTCACCCAGGTGGCGATTGCGAGCAGGATTCCCGCCGCACGCGGTGATCGTTCGACGAGAGCGACGACGAGAACCGCGAGCGCTACCGTCACGGCGTCGACGCGACCGAGTGCGATGGGTCCGAGCGCGAGTTGAAATCCGAGCCACGCTACCGCGGCGGCGGGACGCACGCGGCCGAGAAGGCCGATAGCGACGGCGTCAAGCCCAACGACCAACGTGAACCACGCGACGACACCGTGCGCAGCGATGCCGATTGGGACGAGGGCGAGGAACGGGTAGACACCCGACGTGGTCAGCCCGACCCAGCCGTTCCCCGTAACCCCGATACTCCACCAGTAGGGGTACACCGAGAGCACATCACCGAGCGGTCCGTTCGGGGCGGCGAGATTCTCGACGATGAGGGTGGCGTGAACCGCGGCGAACACGAGCCACAGCGCGGCCCAGCGCCGTGCGGTCATCGTCCGACAAGCCCGCGAATCACGGCGGGGATCTCGGCGATAAGGGTGTCGAGTAGGAACGGGCCACCCGCCGAGGCTCGACGTGCCGCGAGCGAATGGACGACCACGCCGGCCGCGGCGATGCGCGCAAGGATGCGCGGGTCGTTATCGATTTCGCTGCGACGACTCGCCATGAGTGAACCGATCACGCCGGCAAGCACATCACCGGTTCCCGCGGTCGCGAGCCACGGGGTGGCGAGATTGACGGAGTACTCCTCGTGGTCGGGCGTGGCGATGAAGGTCGTGGACCCCTTGAGTACCACGGTCGCTCCCCAGGTCGACGCGGCGACGAGCGCATGTTCCGATGGGCCCTCCTCGACCTCCTCGCGAGGAACACCCAGCGCACGTGCGAGCTCCCCCGCGTGCGGTGTCGCGACAATCACGCCGGGCAGTGGAAGAAGTGACAGCGATCCCGCATCGACGACGGACGGAATTCCCTGACTCAGGGCCGCGCGGGCGCGGTCCATCGCTTCGGAATCGGTCGCCGACATTCCTGAACCGACGACCCATGCGTCAACACGACCACCGTCGTAGACCACCTCGGGTCGGCGAGTGAGCATGGCGGCGCAAACCGAAGCCGGGCCGGAATACCGAACCATCCCGATTCCCGTGGACAGTGCGCCGTCGACACCGAGCAGCGCGGCACCGGGGTAGGTCAGTGAGCCCGTGGCGACACCGAGTACACCGCGCGAATATTTATCGTCCGAGAGGATGGGTGCGCGATAGAGCTGGGCGGCATCGCCCTCACTGAACTCCGTTGCGCTCACCGCTCCAGCCTAATTCGCGGTGAGCGCCGTCATAAACTGGCGAGAGACGAGAAGGAGCACCATGTCGATTCCTGCCCTGTTCCAACCGATGACCGTTCGCGGAGTGACAATTCCCAACCGCATTTGGGTGTCCCCTCTCTGCGAATACTCCGCGGGCCTCGACGGAGTGCCGACCGACTGGCACCTCGTGCATCTTGGATCGTTCGCAATCGGCCGCGCGGGACTCGTCATGGCCGAGGCAACGGGAATCAACCCAGTGGCCCGCATCTCGCCCCACGACGTGGGTATTTGGAACGACAATCAGGTCGCCGCGTGGAAACGCATCACTAATTTCATTCACTCGCAGGGCGTCATCGCGGGAATTCAACTCGCACACGCCGGCCGCAAGGGGTCGAGTGCACCCGGCTGGGGAGCGGATTACGACGGCACATCGGACGCTGCCCACGGTGGCTGGCAAACTGTCGCTCCCAGCGCGGTTCCCTTCGCCGACTTCGACCCGCCCGTCGCACTCGATTCCGCGGGAATAGACGCCGTTGTTGACGATTGGGCGGCCGCGGCACGGCGCGCCGTCACCGCCGGATTCGACGTGATCGAAATCCATGCCGCACACGGCTACCTGCTCCACCAGTTCCTCTCGCCCATCGCCAACAAGCGGGACGACGAGTACGGCGGATCGCTCGAGAACCGTGCCCACCTCGCTCGGCGCGTCGTTCGGGCGGTCCGAGGCGCGGTCGGCGAGTCCGTCCCCGTCTTCGTTCGCGTTTCCGCGACCGACTGGACCCCGGAGGGTATCGATGTCGCCGATGTCGCTCGGGTCGTTTCCTGGCTCGCAGAAGACGGTGCCGACCACGTCGACACATCGACCGGAGGAATCGCCCCCGGAATCCATATCCCCACCGGCCCGGGGTATCAGGTCGAATTCGCCGACCGCATTAAACACGACAGCGAAATCGCGACCAACGCCGTGGGACAGATCACCACCGCGGAACAGGCGAACGACATCGTTGCGAGCGGTAAAGCCGATGCCGTCATGCTCGGCCGCGAGATGATGCGCGACCCGCACTTCGCTCTGCGCGCGTCGACCGAATTGGGCTACGAACTTCCGTACTGGCCCGAGCAGTATCTTCGCGCTCGCTCCTAGCCGAAAGAAACGTCGGCGAGTCGTGGCGGGTTGGCGCCCGCGCGCTGCACGGTGATCGCCGCGCAGGCGAGCGCTTCCGTCACGATGGCGTGCAATACCTCGTCGGTGAGCGAATGGAGTGCTCCACGGTGTTCGACACCGAGCATTCCGCGGTGAAAGAGCGAACCGATGAATCCCGCCATGAACGAATCCCCCGCGCCGATCGTGTCCACGACCTCGACGACGGGTGCTTTGTGTTCGGAGACCGAATCGTCGCTCGTTGCGACCGTCGCGCCATGACCACCCGCGGTGACGATTACGAGCGCGGGGCCGAGTTTCGACCACGCTCGTGCGGTTTCGACAGGAGTGCGATCGGGGTACAGCCATTCGAGATCTTCGTCGCTCGCCTTGACGACATCGGCGAGGCGAACATACTGTTCGACGATCGCAACGGCGTCGACGCGCTCGCCCATCAGAGCGGGTCGGGAATTCGGGTCGTAGGTGACCAAGCTCGTACGGCGAAGTCGTTCGATTGTGCGCAGCACGTTGGCACCACCAGGCGAGAGCACAGCACCGATCGATCCCGTGTGAACCGCTCGAGGGACGACGTCGATGTCGTCCTGCCAATCCCACTCGATGTCAAAAACGTAACTCGCTGCGCCGTCGGCACCGATGGTCGCCGTGGCGGTTGAGGTGCGGGCCGCTCCGCGCGATCCGGCGGTGAGCGTCACGGCGGAGCCAACAGTGTGGGCGGCGATGAGATCGCCGTCCGTGTCACTCCCAAATCGTGTCGAGAGAACCGACGGAACACCGAGGCGCGATGCGCCGATCGCAACGTTCATTGGCGATCCGCCCGGGTGACGTGCCTCGCCGCCGTCGCGCTTGACGACGTCGATGAGTGCTTCACCGATGGCGAGGAGGGTGGTGGGCTCCGCGGTCATGCCACTTAGATTAGCGGCGACGCGTCGCGTCTTGTACCTCTCCGATTAACTCTTCGATTATGTCTTCGAGGAAGAGCACGCCCACGGTGTCGCCGTCCGCGTCGAACACGCGGGCGATGTGCGATCCCGACTTGCGAAGCGTTGCGAGCGCGTCTTCGAGGTCGAGACCCCGATAAAGGGACGTGAGCTGCCGCACTCGTTTGACGGGGATGGGCTCGGTGACTTCGTCGTCATCGCGGCCGAGGATGTCCTTGAGGTGAACATAACCCGTCGGCTCACCGGCACCGTCGACGAGCACGTAACGACTGAACCCGCGCTGCGCCACCTCGCGTTCGACGTCGGCCGGCGACGCCCCCTCCGGAAGCGACACAATCTGATCGATCGGAACAGTGATGTCGAGCACCTTCTTCGTGGTGAATTCGATGGTCGCCGAAACCGCACCCGCGTTGTCGGTAAGCATCCCTTCCTTGCGCGACTGTTCGACGATGGTGGCCATCTCGTCGAGCGTGAACACCGATTGGGCTTCGTCCTTCGGTTCGGTCCCCGTGAGGCGAACGAGACCGTTGGCAACCGCATTGAGCGCAACGATGACGGGCGTAAACAACCACGCGATTCCCGAGAGAAGTGGCGCGAGGATCAGCACCGCTCGATCGGGCACCGAGAAGGCAATATTCTTTGGCACCATCTCACCGAGGACGACGTGCAGCATGGTGACGATGAGAATCGCGAGCACGATAGCGATGGCGGAAATCGCCTCCCCGTCGAGGGGCAGCCCGCCCAGCGCGCTTTCCATGAGGTGGTGCAGCGCAGGCTCGGAAACTCCGAGGATCATGAGGGAACACACGGTGATGCCCAGTTGTGTGGTCGCCAACATCAGCGTCGCTCGTTCCATCGCCGAAAGCGCGACCTTGGCGGCCCACGAACCCTGCTCGGCGCGTGGCTCGATCTGCGAACGACGAGCGGCGACAACCGCGAACTCGGCCGCGACGAAGAACGCGTTGACGGCGAGCAGGACGGCGAGCCAGGCGATGCCGGCGACGTCAGTCATCCTTCACCTCCGTGCGGGTGAATCGAACGCGGTCGATGCGGCGACCATCCATGCGTTCCACGATGAAAACGCCCCCGCACGATTCGAGTGATGCACCGGCTTCGGGAATCTCACCGAACTCGGAGAGCAGGAATCCGCCGACGGTTTCCCAGGGGCCGTCTTCGGGGACGTCAATACCAGCGCGCTCGCGCAATTCGTCGGGGCGAAGGGAAGCGGGGAACGTCATCGCGTCGCCCGTTTTCACGACGTCGGCCTTGGCGCGATCGTGTTCGTCGCTCACTTCGCCGATGAGCTCCTCGATGAGGTCCTCGAGCGTCGCGATGCCCGCCGTGCCGCCGTACTCGTCGACGACGATCGCCATCTGAAATCCGCCCGACCGCAACTCACCGAGCAACACGTCGAGATGCATCGTTTCGGGAACTCGGAGCGCGTCACCTTGCAGAGCGCCGACGGGAACCTCGGCACGTTTTTCACGAGGAACTGCGACCGCGTGTTTGACGTGAACCAGTCCGACGACGTCGTCGGCGTCTTCGTCAATGACGGGGAATCGCGAAAAACCGGTCTTACGGGTGAGCGCAATCACGTCTGCGGCGGAATCCCCCACGCGAACGGTCGAGACGCGTGTTCGCGGAGTCATGATGTCCTGCGCTTCGTGGTCGGTGAAGGACAAAGCCTTTCCCAGAAGGGTCGCGGTGTCCTCTTCGAGCCCACCGTGAATCGAGGAGTGCCGGACCGCCGAGGCGAGCTCTTCGGCGGTGCGCGCGGACGAGAGCTCTTCTTTGGGCTCGATGCCGAATAGTCTCACGATTGCGTTTGCCGAAGTCACGAGTACCCATACGAACGGGCCGAACAGCCAGGTGAAGCCCAGTTGGAAGGGCGCGACGACCTTGATGACCTTGCGCGGAATGGCGATGGCAAGGTTTTTGGGTGCGAGTTCGCCGATGATCATCGAGAGGATCGTCGCGATGGTGATGGCGACGACCGACGCGACAATCTCGGTGGTCTGTTCACTCCATTCCCAGGTCGCGAACGCGGGAGAGAGAAGGGCCGCAATGGCGGGCTCCATGAGCCACCCCGTGAGCAGCGTCGTCAGGGTGATTCCGAGTTGCGCGGACGAAAGATGGGTTGACGTGCGAGTGAGAGCTCGAATTGCGGCGGTGAAGCCGTGTTCCCCCGCATTGCGGCGGGATTCGAGGTCGGCGCGGTCGAGCGTGACGAGGGCGAACTCCGAGGCGACAAAGAACCCCGTGAAGACAGTGAGGACGACCCCGAGTCCGACGAGAACCCATTCGCTCACGCGACACCGCCGAAGGAAATCGGGGACGGCGTCGCGTAACTATGCGGGTCGTCCATGCCTCCCAGTATAGGTTGCGACGTTTTCACCGTGCCGAAACATCGAGGTGTGAACACGGGACTAGGCTAGGTCTCGGTAGCGTGCGACTACCGCCCAGAGTCTTGTAACGAGGTGGCAATTCACTGTGTCCAACGACGCGAATCCCGACGATTTCGGAGCCAACGACTGGCTCGTAGAGGCGATGTACGAATCGTGGGTGAAGGATCCCAGCTCCGTTGATGCGTCGTGGATCCCCACGCTCGAAGCGTATGCGGCGCGACTGAGTGCCGCGCCTGCCGCGCCCTCCGCGGCGGTGACCCCCTCGACCGATTCGATCGCCGAAGCGGCGACGGAATCGGTAGCTCCAACCGCACCCTCGTCTGCGCCCGCGTTCGACCCGAACCAGACCGGCCCCATCACCTCGCTCCAGCCGACAGCGCGCACGACCTCCGCGCCTGCGACCCCGACACCGGTCCCCGCCCAGGCGCCTGGCACGTCGACGCCGTCCGAAGCGACCGACGCCAACGTCGTCACCCCGCTCAAAGGGTTGCCCAAGGCACTCGCGGCCAACATGGATGCGAGCCTCAGCGTCCCCACCGCGACGAGCGTTCGCACTATTCCCGCGAAACTGATGATCGACAACCGCATCGTCATCAACAACCATCTCGGCCGTACCGTCGGTGGCAAGGTTTCCTTCACTCACATCATCGGCTGGGCGTTGGTTCGCGCGCTCAAGTCGTTCCCCTCGCAAAACGTCTTCTACGACGAGCCGGAGGGCACCCCGTCGCTCGTCGTTCCCGCCCACATTAATCTTGGGCTCGCCATCGACATCCCCAAGCCCGACGGAACCCGTGCGCTCGTCGTGCCGGGTATCAAGAAGGCGGAACAGATGTCGTTCGCCGACTTCCTCGCCGCCTACGAGGACGTCGTGGCTCGCGCACGTGCCAACAAACTCACCGCCGACGACTACGCGGGCAACACCGTCTCGCTCACTAACCCCGGCGGCATCGGAACGGTTCACTCGGTTCCTCGCCTCATGAAGGGCCAGGGGTGCATCATCGGCGCCGGCGCGCTCGATTACCCCGCGGAATTCCAGGGGTCGTCGGAGAAGGTGCTCTACGACCTCGGCATTTCCAAGACCATCACCCTCACCTCGACCTACGACCACCGCGTCATCCAGGGAGCGGGCTCGGGCGAGTTCCTCAAGATCGTCCACGGTCTGCTCATCGGTGAGGACGGGTTCTACGAGGACATCTTCGCGGCGCTGCGAATCCCCTACAAGCCGATTCGCTGGTCGCAGGACATCAAGGTCGACGATTCCGACGCGATCAACAAGACGGCGCGCGTTCAGGAACTCGTCGACGCCTTCCGCGTTCGTGGCCACCGCATGGCCGACATCGACCCGCTCGAATACCGCCAGCGCACGCACCCCGACCTCGAGATCGAAAATCACGGGCTCACCTTCTGGGATCTCGACCGCGAGTTTGTGGTCGGCGGTCTGGCGGGTCGGCGCACGATGCTCCTCCGCGAGGTGCTGGGACTCATGCGTGACTCCTACTGCCGCACCGTCGGTGTCGAATACACACACCTTCAGGATCCGGCTCAGCGCAAATGGTTCCAGGAACTCCTCGAACAGCCTTACCAGAAGCCGACCCACGACGAGCAGATGCGCATCCTCGACCGGCTCAACCAGGCCGAAGCGTTCGAGACGTTCCTGCAAACCAAGTACGTCGGTCAGAAGCGCTTCTCGCTCGAGGGCGGCGAATCGATGATTGCACTGCTCGACGAGATCATCCAGGACGCCGCCGATTTCGGTCTCGATGAGGTCGACATCGCCATGGCACACCGTGGCCGCCTCAACGTTCTCGCCAACATCGCCGGAAAGACCTACGGCCAAATCTTCCGCGAGTTCGAGGGAACAACCGACACGAGTAACGTTCAAGGTTCGGGTGACGTGAAGTACCACCTCGGCACCAAGGGCGAGTTCGTCACCGCCAAGGGTCAGCAGATCCCCGTCTATCTCGCCGCCAACCCGTCGCACCTCGAAGCGGTCAACGGCGTGCTCGAGGGGATCGTCCGCGCGAAGCAAGATCACAAGCCGATCGCGAGCTTCACCGTTCTCCCCATCCTCGTCCACGGTGACGCGGCCATGGCGGGCCAGGGCGTCGTCATCGAGACGCTTCAGATGGCGCAACTTCGCGGATATCGCACCGGAGGCACGATTCACGTCGTCGCCAACAACCAGGTCGGCTTCACCACCCTCCCCCGCGATTCGCGCACCTCGCTCTATTCCACCGACGTCGCAAAGTCGGTGCAAGCCCCCATCTTCCACGTCAACGGCGACGACCCCGAAGCCGTCGTTCGTGTCGCCAAGCTCGCGGTTCGCTACCGCCAGGAGTTCAAGCACGATGTCGTCATCGATCTCGTCTGCTACCGCCGTCGCGGCCACAACGAGGGCGACGATCCGTCGATGACCCAGCCGTTGATGTACAACCTCATCGAAGCGAAGCGCTCGGTGCGCACCCTCTACGCCGAGTCGCTCGTCGGCCGCGGCGACATCACCCAAGAGGAATACGACGGCGTTCAGACCAAGTTCCTCGCGCTGCTCGAAAAGGCGTTCGCCGACACCCACGAGGCACACCAGACTCCCGTTGTCGCGCCCGAGGGCGCAGCGGGAACCGCCTCGCAGGTTCAACGACACCCCGCGGTCACGGGCGTCGACGTGTCGGTGATTCATCGAATCGGTGACGCGCACGGAATCCCGCCCGAGGGGTTCACGGTCCACCCCAAACTCGCGCAACTCATCGACAAGCGCATCGACATGAGCCGCAATGGCGAAATCGACTGGGGCTTCGGCGAACTCCTCGCGCTCGGATCGCTTCTCCTCGAGGGCAAGAAGGTTCGATTCGCGGGCCAGGATGCCCGTCGCGGAACGTTCGTTCAGCGCCACGCCGTTTTCCACGACCGCGTCAACGGTCAGGAGTGGTTGCCGCTCATGAACCTCACCGAGAACCAGGGTCGCTTCTACATCTACGACTCACTCCTCTCCGAATACGCCGCGATGGCCTACGAGTATGGGTATTCGGTGGGGAACCCCGACGCCCTCGTGCTCTGGGAGGCACAGTTCGGTGACTTCGCCAATGGCGCCCAGACCGTCATCGACGAGTTCATCTCCTCGTCGGAGCAAAAGTGGGGCCAGAACTCCGGTCTCGTGCTCCTTCTTCCCCACGGCTACGAGGGTCAAGGGCCCGACCACTCGTCGGCACGTATCGAACGCTTCCTGCAGCTTGCCGCCGAAGGAAACATGACGATCGCGCGCCCGTCGACACCCGCGTCGTACTTCCACCTACTTCGCCGTCAGGCCTACGCGCAACCGCAACGACCGCTCGTCGTGTTCACCCCGAAAGCCATGCTTCGACTGCGCGGCGCGACGAGTGGCGTCGAAGACTTCACGAGCGGAACGTTCGAGCCGATCCTCGATGACCACAGTGTCGAGGGGTCGACGAGGCGTGTGCTGCTCCACGCGGGCAAAATTCACTACGACCTGCTCGGTGAGCGCGAGAAGCGCAATGCCTCGGGTGTGGCGCTCGTTCGGCTTGAGCAGTACTACCCGTTCCCCGATGACCAGCTGCGCGCCGCCCTCGAGCACCACGCGGGAGCCGAACTTGTCTGGGTGCAGGACGAACCCGAGAACCAGGGTGCGTGGCCGTTCCTCGCGCTCGAGCTTCGCCGCTTTGGAATCACCGATGTTCGCGTCATCAGCCGACCCGCCTCGGCGTCCCCCGCGGCGGGGTCGTCCAAGCGATCCGCCGACGAGCACGCCGCCATCATGGATGCGGCGTTCGAAGGCCTCTAGAAACAACAACACGACGGCCCGTTCACCTCGGTGGTGAACGGGCCGTCGTGTTGTGAGCGCGCGGCTAAACGCTGGATGCGTCGCCCGATGGCTGACTGTTTAAGGATTTCAAAATGTGTTCCCGAAGGCCGGGCGGCGGCGAATCGGCGCACGCTTCCCTGAACCGATCGGTGAGCCGTTCGAGAAGCGCCAATTCTTCTTGACACTCGGTGCAGCCGGAGCAGTGGGCGCGCACGTCGGCGCACTCCTGGTCGCTCAATTCCCTGTCAATGAGTGAGTCGAGCCGTTCGCGGGCCGACTCACAGCCGCAGTCGTGGGTCGATTCCATTAGATTCCTCGGTCTTTCATTTTCCCCTGGAGCAGTTCTCGGAGCTGAGCGCGACCACGGTGAACCCGGGTCAACGCGGTGTTGGTCGGAATGCCGAGCTGTGCGGCAGCCTCTGCGTAGGGCATCTCGTTGAGGATGACCATCTTGAGCACCTCGCGGTAAGGCTCGGTGACCTTGTCGAAGGCGGCACGGATCTCGTCCGTGGTGACCTCCTCAATGACGATGCTCTCGGCGCTCCGAGCTACGTAGCTCGGGCCGGTCATGACGATCTCCATGTCGCCATAGGCGAGCGGCTCGTTCTTGAGACGGCGGCGCTCGTTGAGGGCCGTGTTGGTGATGATCATTTTCATCCACCCCAACGCGTAGGTGCCCTGCGTGTACTTGCTCCAGTTGGCGTGCGCCTTGCCCATCGCGGTCTGAAACAGGTCATTGACCGACTCGCGCGGCAACCGGTACTTCCCCACGACATATTTCGTGTGGTTGTACAAACGCCCTTCGAGCGCCACGAACACCTCGTGGAAGGTGCCCGTGTTGCGGTAGTCGGTGTGAATTTTCGCCGGATTCCACTTACTTGTATCCGGAATCTGAACCTCGTCCGCGTTCGCCTCTTCCCCGGCGAGCACTTCGGCTTCGACGTCGGGGTCGTATACGTCGATTGGTTCGTCGGCGTCATCCATGTGATTTTTGGCTATGGTGTGCTCCTTTTTCCCGTCGCCCTTGTGGGGCTTCCCTCGCGTATTGTCTGATGTAATGACGTCACGCAATTATTCCCACGGTCGCGAAAATTGGCTCGCGCCGCGAGGTGTGGGGCCTCTCTCCTCGATCGTTCCGATTCCGGGAAGCAAGAGTCTCACCAATCGTGAGTTGGTTCTTGCGGCCCTCGCCGACCGACCTTCGGAGATTCGCCGCCCTCTTCGATCGCGCGACTCGTCGTTGATGATTGACGCGCTGCGGTCCCTGGGAGTTGAGTGTCTCGACAGTATACGAAGTGGCACCGACACGATAACGGTCAAGCCCGCCGATTTGACTGGAAACACCACGATCGACTGTGGTTTGGCGGGAACCGTGATGCGGTTTGTGCCCCCGTTGGCGACGCTCGCAACCGGGCCGGTCACCTTCGACGGTGACGACGGTGCGAGACGGCGCCCGATGTCCACGACGATCTCAAGCCTTCGCGCACTCGGAGTGGCGGTCGATGACGACGGTCGCGGTGCGCTCCCCTTCACTGTTCACGGAACCGGCGTCGTCGCTGGTGGCGAACTCACAATCGACGCGTCGGCGTCGAGCCAGTTCGTCTCCGGCTTACTCCTCGCCGCTCCACGTTTTCGTGACGGACTCACCCTGCGTCACAGCGGCGACCACCTGCCGTCGATGCCCCACATCGAGATGACCATCGCGTGCCTTAGCGCCCGCGGCGTCAGTGTCTCGCAACCCGAGGTCGGTGTGTGGCGCGTCGAACCGGGACCGATTGGGGGAATCGACATCGACATGGAGCCCGACCTGTCCAACGCCGCTCCGTTCCTTGTCGCCGCGCTCATCACCGGTGGTACCGTGACGATTCCCCACTGGCCGACGCACACCACTCAGGTGGGTGACGATCTCGGCGGTTACCTTGAGGCATTCGGTGCGGTCGTCACGCGCGACGAGCGCGGGCTCACGGTGGACGGCGGCGCTGGACTCATCGGTGGCACCACGATTCCCGGGGTGACTCTTGACCTTTCCACCGGCGGCGAGCTCGCACCTCCCCTCGTCGCTCTCGCCGCACTGGCGTCGGAGCCATCAGTGTTCACGGGCATCGCCCATCTTCGCGGTCATGAAACCGACCGACTCGCGGCGTTGGTCGCAGAGATCAACGCGCTCGGTGGCAACGCAACGGAACTTCCCGACGGTATCCGAGTCGAGCCGGCCCCACTCCACGGCGGTGAGTGGCATTCCTATCACGACCACCGCATGGCGACCGCGGGGGCAATCATCGGTCTCGCCGTCGACGGAGTCGAGGTCGAAAACATCGCCACAACCGCCAAAACGCTTCCCGACTTCCCCGAAATGTGGACGGCGATGCTCGGCCGATGACCTGGCTCGACGGCAACTTCGATCGATTCGACGAGTCGGCGGCTCGCGTTCGCCCACCGAAACGGGGGAGCAAGCCGCGCACCAAGACGCGACCGGCTCACGACGATTCGATTCCTGCGCGCGTGTTGACCGTCGACCGGGGGCGCTATCTCGTTCTTGCCGACGAGGGAACCGCCGATGAGCGCGAGTTCACCGCGACCAAGGCTCGCGAACTGCACCGAACAGCGATTGTGACGGGCGACGTCGTCGATGTGGTCGGTGACACCTCCGGCGATGAGGGCAGCCTTGCGCGCATCGTGCGCGTCACACCGCGCGTCACCATTCTGCGTCGCTCGGCAGACGACAGCGACCAGGTCGAGCGCGTCATAGTGGCGAATGCGGATCGCATGCTCATCGTTGTCGCGGCGGCGAATCCCGAGCCGCGCCAACGACTCGTCGACCGTTATCTCGTCGCCGCCTTCGACGCGGGAATTCTTCCCATCCTGTGCGTCACCAAGACAGACCTCAAAGACCCCACCGACTTCCTCGCACACTTTTCGGGGCTCGACGTTCCCGTCGTCACCTCGAGGTCGGACGACCCGCCCCTCGCACAACTCGCCGAGTTGCTCCGTGGGCACACGACCGTCGCGGTCGGACACTCGGGCGTGGGCAAGTCCACCCTCGTAAACGCGCTCATCCCCGACGCCGGTCGCGCCACCGGAGTCGTCAACGATGTCACGGGTCGCGGACGTCACACCTCGTCGTCGACCGCGTCGTTCCGATTCCCCGGCGGGGGTTGGCTCGTCGACACCCCGGGAGTTCGTTCATTCGGTCTCGGTCACGTGAAGCCCGAATCGGTCCTCGCATCGTTCACCGATCTCGCCGCGATTGCCGAGAATTGCCCGCGTGGATGTAACCACGTCGACGACGATTGCGCGATGGTGGAAGCCGTCGTGGCGGGCGAACTCGGTGGCGAAGGACCCGCGCGTCTCGACTCCGTGCAACGTCTGCTGCGGTCGCTCGACGGTGTGGCGTAACCTGACGGTGTGACCATCCACCTCGTCGACGACCTCGCCCTCGCTCGTTCACTCGCTGCCATGGCCGACCTCGTGTCGATGCGCCGCTACGAATCGCAGGACTTCACGGTGACGACGAAGCCCGACCGCACCCCCGTCACCGAAGCCGACCGCGAGGTCGAGCACGCCATTCGTGAGGGTCTTGCCGCGGCACGTCCCGGCGACGCGATTCTCGGTGAAGAGTTTGGGGCGACGGGCCACCAGGACGGAGAGGGACGCCCCCACCGTCAGTGGATCATCGACCCCATCGACGGCACCGCCAACTTTCTTCGCGGCGTGCCCATTTGGGGAACGCTCATCGCGCTCGCAATCGACGGGGTTCCCGTCGTCGGTGTCGTCTCAGCCCCAGCACTCGGTCAACGCTGGTGGGGTGCCACGGGACACGGCGCCTACACACAACGCTCGGGCAAGCACGAGGAACGCATCCAGGTCAGCAAAGTGGCGACACTCGCCGACGCCGTGGTTTCTTACAACTCCCTGCCCGGCTGGATCAACGCGGGTCGGGGAGACCAGGCCATCGCCCTCGCCACCGCCGCGTGGCGCGCCCGAGCAATCGGTGACATGTGGGCCTACATGCTCGTCGCCGAGGGTGCCATTGATGTCGCTACCGAGTGCGACCTGCAGCCCTACGACATGGCCGCCCTCGTGCCGATTGTGGAGGAGGCCGGCGGTCGATTCACCGACATCGACGGACGCGACGGCCCGTGGCACGGAACGGCCTGCGCCACGAACGGTCTGCTCCATGACGACGTGCTCGGCACCCTTCGGTAATCTGGTCGCGTGCCCCTTCGCATTCCTCGCCTCTCGCTGGTCGCTCTCGCGATCGGTGCCGTCGTCGTGATGAGCGGGTGCACGACGGTGTCGACCCTGTGGCAGGCTGCACAGTTGTCGACGCAGCCCGTGCCGTCGGCCACCTCTGCGTCGTCTCCCCCCACCGGGCTCGTGTCGTTGGCGGTGGGGGACTGCGTCAATCGAACAGCGCTCGAAGACGAGGCTGAGTCAACCGATCCGTTCGCCGCCTGTTCCGCGGCACACGACCTCGAGGTCTACGCCTCAACCACACTTCCCGACGGTGATTATCCCTCGGTGGAGGCACTGACGAACCAGGGGTCGACGGAATGCGCGAAGGAATTCGGCACGTTCATCGGGCTTGATTTCGGCATTTCCGATCTCGACTTCATCTACTACTACCCCACGGAATCGTCGTGGGCCAACGGCGACCGCGGTATCGATTGCCTCGTCTACGACCCCGCGGGTAAGACGACCGGCTCCCTCAAGGGCGCGACGCGCTAATCGATTCGCCCCGCCCCGCGCGACGGCGTCACGACGAACAAATCGGGTGCGTCGAATTGCGCTTCGGCGTAGGCGGCGCGAACCTCGTGTTCGATCGTCGGTAACGCGTCGCGGGGTACCAGCGCGATCGCCGCGCCACCGAATCCGCCGCCGGTCAGGCGCGCTCCGAGCGCCCCGTTCTCGCGCGCGACGCGAACCGCGAGGTCGATCTGGGGGATGGAGATTTCAAAGTCGTCCCGCATGCTGAGGTGTGACGCAACCAGGAAGTCGCCGATGGCATGCGGCCCGTCGGTCTCGAGAAGTTCGGCAACCGCGCGCACGCGAGCGTTCTCGGTCACGACGTGACGTGCGCGGCGGAAGGTGACATCGTCGACCGTTTCGCGCAACCTCGGCAGGTCGTCAACGGCGAGATCACGAAGAAACTCCACGCCCATCGCCACGGCGGCGCGTTCGCACGCGGCACGGCGATCCTTGTAGCCGCCAGTGGCGTGGGAATGGTGCACGGTCGAGTTCATGACGAGCACCGCCAGCCCCTCGGAGGCGAGGGCGAACGGAACGGCTTGCGCCTCGGGAATCTGGCAATCAATGAGAACCGCCGATTCCTCTTCGCCAAAGAGAGAAGCGATTTGGTCCATCATCCCGGTCGGTGCACCGACCATGTCGTTCTCGGCGCGCTGCCCGGCGTACGCGAGTTGCATGCGATCGAGGTCGAGTTCCCAGAGATCGTTGGCCGCGACAGCGACGGCACACTCAATCGCCGCGGAGGACGACAACCCGGCGCCGATGGGCACGTCGGTGTCGATGACGATGTCGAGCCCGGGGAAGTGACCGCGTGAACCGCCGAGCGCCCAAAGCACACCGAGTGGGTAGGCCGCCCAGCCGCTGACGGATCCGGGAACACACCGTGCGAGTTCTGTAGTGACGACGTCGCCGGAGAGTGTCGACCCGACGCGAACGAGTCCGTCCTCGCGACGGCTCACCGCGACGACCGTGTGACGGTCGATTGCCATGGGGAGAGCGAAGCCGCCGTTGTAATCGGTGTGTTCACCGATGATGTTGACACGGCCGGGTGCCGACCAGATGCCCCGTGGGCTCTCGCCGACGATGTCGTGAAAGCGCGCGGTGACGCGATCGATGAGGGTCATGCGCGGGTGAATGCTTCGCGAAGGAAATCGGCTTGTGCCTCGGGCAGGACGTCACCGATGAACGCACCCATCGCCGTTTCCGACCCCGCGAGGAACTTCAGCTTGTCTTCCGCCCGCCGCGGTGAGGTGATGCGCATCGACAGTCGGATGCGCTCACGGCCGACGTGGACCGGCGCTTGATGCCAGGCTGCGATGTACGGCGTTGGGGTCGAATACAGCAGGTCGAGGGTGCGAAGAATCCTGGGGTAAACCACCGCGAGTTCCGCACGTTCGGCCTCGGAGGACTCGGCGATGTCGGCGATGTGTCGGTGCGGAAGCAGGTGAATCTCGATGGGCCAGCGCGCAGCGAACGGCACGAACGCCGTCCAATGGTCGCCGGCGAACAACACCCGTTCCGCCGCGCGTTCGGCATCGAGAATTTTGTCAAACAAACCATCGACCGCGCTTGTCGTCGCTAGTAATCGTTGGGTACGCGGAGTGACGTAGGGATAGGCATAAATCTGACCGTGGGGGTGGTGCAGCGTCACACCAATTTCCTGGCCACGGTTTTCGAAGGGGAACACCTGCTGAATGCCCGGCATGGCCGACAGTGCTTCGGTGCGATCCGCCCACGCTTCAATGACGGTGCGCATCCGGCTTTCACCCATGAATCCGAGGGCACCCTCGTGGTCGGGACTGAAGCAGACGACTTCACAACGTCCGACCGACGTGCGGGTGCGACCCACACCGACGTCGACGAGGTCATCGAGAGACAGGGGTGCGTTGTCGTCGACAAGGAGCGGACCGAACGACGGAGATTTGTTCTCGAACACCGCGACGTCGTACATCGACGGAATCTCCGACGGGTTGGTGGCGGTCTGCGGGCTGAGCGGATCGGCCGCGGCGGACGGCAAGAACACCCGGTTCTGGCGGGCAGCGGCGATGCTGACCCACTCCCCCGTGAGCACGTCCTGACGCATCGACGCTGTCGCGGGGCGGGCGTCGAGATCGCGCGCGTCGATCGCTCGTTCGGCGGCGAGAGCGGTGTCGGCGTCGTCGAAGTAGAACAGTTCGCGACCGTCCGCGAGGAGAGTCGCGTGCTTCGTCACTCCGCCCGACACCATGTCACCAGATTAGCGACAAGCACCGACTCAGGCGTGGGCTTGACGAGCCGACCACGCACTCGCGACCATCGACTCGACGGTGTGGCGCTGCGCCCAGCCGATGTCGCGGGACGCCGCCTGCCCGTCCGCGACGATTCGACTCGGATCACCCGGTCGTCGCGGATGAATCTCGGGGTCGAATCGGATTCCCGTCACGTCGGCCACCGAGGACATGATCGCGCCCACCGACGTGCCCGACCCACTACCCAGGTTGTACACGGGCTCGAGCGCGGTGCCCGCCATGAGAGCCCTGGCTGCCCCCACGTGGGCGTCGGCGATATCAGCGACGTGAACGTAGTCGCGAACGCACGTGCCGTCAGGAGTCGGATAGTCGTTACCGAAAATTTTCGGGGTTCGCCCGTCGACGAGCGCCTCGAAGATGAGGGGAAAGAGGTTGTGAGGGCTCGTGTCGTACACGTCATCGGACCCCGAGCCGACAACGTTGAAGTACCGAAGACTGGTGTGGGCGAGACCGGTTGCGACCCCCTGATCCCGCATGAGCCACTCGCCGATGAGCTTCGTTTCGCCGTAGGGAGACTGTGGTGAGGTCGGGGTGGATTCGGTGACAACGTCGACCGACGGCGTTCCGTAAACCGCGGCGGAGGAGGAGAACACGATGCGGGACAGGCCCGCGTTCGCCATCGCCTCGAGCAGTCGTGCGGTACCCGTCACGTTTTGGTCGTAGGTGACGAGCGGAAGCGAGACCGATTCGCCCGCGTATTTGTAACCGGCGAGGTGCACGACGCCGTCGATACTGTAGTCGGCGAACAGCCGAGCGAGGGCGACCGAGTCCGTGATCGACGCCTCAACGAACGGAATGCCGTCGGGAACGAATTCGCGGTGACCCGACGACAGATTGTCGAGAACGACCGTGTCGATGTCGGCGGACGCGAATGCACGAACGACGTGAGCGCCGATGTATCCGGCCCCACCCGTCACCAACCACGCCATGGTTACAGCGTAGCGCGAGGGGCGTTACGAGCGAGGGCGGAGGTCGGCGACCATGGGGCACACGAACGGGTCGACGTTGTTGCTGAGTCCCACCTTGTTGAGGTACGTGATGATCGCCTTGTACGACGAGATGAGGTTCATCTCGACGAGCGTGATGTTCTTGTCGGCGCAATACGCGAGAACAATGTCGTGAGCGGATCGTAGGTGCGGTCGCGGCATCGACGGGAAGAGGTGATGCTCGACCTGATAGTTGAGCCCACCCATGAGGTTGTCCTTGAGCCACGATCCGCGGATGTTGCGGCTGGTGAGAACTTGGCGCTCGAAGAAGTCGAGTTTCGCCTCGCGGGGAACGAGAGGCATTCCCTTGTGGTTGGGTGCAAACGCGGCCCCCATGAAGAAGCCGAACGCGAGCATCATGACGAACCAGAGTGCAATAGCCCAGAGCCACCCGAACATGAGGCCCATGATGACGTAGGGCGCGACCTGTCGGACAACCATGAGCGAGAACTCGAGAGCGCGGATTCCGGCGGGACGATCGCGACGACGCAGAGCCTGAAGAGAATCGAGCAGGAGGTCGAATCCGGTGAAGAAGAGCAGGACGGGGAAAAGGTAGCCCTGACGGTTAGAGAACCAGCGTTCGACGCCGCGCTTTTCGTCGCGAGATTCGACCGTGAAGCTGAGCACGCGAATTGCGATGTCGGGGTCTTGACCAATCTGGTTGGGCTTCTGGTGGTGCTTGTTGTGCTTGCGCATCCAAAAACCATACGAGAGGCCCGCGAAAAGATTGGCGAGAATGAGGCCCGCCCAGTCGTTGAGCTTATTGTTGCGGAAGACCTGGCGGTGCGACGCCTCGTGGGCGATGAAGCCGTATTGCGCGCCGAGAACACCCAGCAAAGCCGCGATGACGAAGGCGACACCGATGATGACACCCTGGTGGGCGTCGGACGCTCCGAGGAAGCCTCCCGCGATCCACAGACCGACCGCGAGCGCGGAGATGACCGCGATGCGGATGACGTAGAAACTTGGCGTCTTGGTGAGGAGCCCTGCCGCCTTGACGCGGGCGAGAATCTCGGTGTAGTTCGAGGTCGCCGTTGCGACGAGTGTTGCGCTCATTACCCAAGCGTAGGGGGCGTTCCTGTGAATCGCCCCAGCGGGGGTCAAAGTAACAGCGTGGCGACTCCGACGACGAGCCCGATTGCCGCCGAAGCAAGGACCACCTCGAGGATGCTTCGCTTGAATCGGAAGAGCGCGAGAGCCGCGCCAGCGACGATGACGAGCGCACCAGCGTTGAGGCTTGCGCCGTTGGGTACGAACACGGTCACCGCGAATGTGATCGCGAGGCTCAACACCACACCCACCACCGCGGCGTTGATCGCCGTGAGTGGAGCGGTGACGCCCTTCATACCGCGGGTGGTTTCCACGTAGGGACCGCCGGCGATGATGAAGAAAAAGGACGGAAGGAACGTGAACCACGTGACGAGGATGGCGGCAACCAGTCCCGACAGGAACGCCGAGCCCGTTCCGAGGAACTCGCCGACATAACCGCCGAGGAACCCGACGAACGACACAATCATGATGAGCGGTCCCGGCGTGGTTTCACCCAGTGCGAGACCATCGACCATCTGTGAGGGAGTCGCCCAACCAGCGCTGATGGCACCGTGATAGACGTAAGGCAAGACGGCGTAAGCACCACCGAAGGTGAGGAACGCGGCACCCGAGAAGAACATCGCCATGTCAACGAGCGGACTGTCGGCTCCGAATGTCACCCAGAGGGCTCCGACGGGCACGAGCCACGCCACGGCGGCCATCACCACCGCGCGAACCAATCTCCAGACCGTGACGCGGGCGTGGAGCGGGGTCGGGGTGTTGTCGTCGATGATCGCGGGCGTCGTTTCCCGAGCGGCCGAACTGTGGCCTCCACCACCCGCGAAGACGGTGGGGGCGAACCGCGAACCGGCAAAGCCAACGAGTGCGGCGACGACCATGATGACGGGAAACCACGAACCCGAGACCAGCATCGCCCCGGTCGATACGCCCGCGATCGTCCACAGTGCGGGGTGGCGAAGCGAGCGCGACCCGATTCGGTAAACGGCCTGGGCGATGATGGCGACAACGGCGGGTTTGATGGTGGCGAACATTGCAGCGACGATTGGGCTGGTGCCGAAAGCGAGGTACGCCCAGCTCAGCGTGATGAGCAAAACCAATGACGGGAGGACAAAGAGCGACCCGGCAAGAATTCCGCCGCGCACGCCGTGCATGAGCCATCCGACGTACGTGACGAGTTGCTGCGCTTCGGGCCCGGGAAGAATCATGCAGTAGTTGAGCGCGTGGAGGAAGCGTTTCTCGGAAATCCAGCGTTTTTTCACGACGACTTCGTCGTGAAGCATGGCAATCTGACCTGCCGGCCCCCCGAAACTTGTCAGGCCGAGTTTCCACCAATAGGCGAGCGCATCACGAAACGGGACGGCAGTTTGCTCGGTCATTCGACCAGTCTGTCATTCACCGATTGTCAGTGTGACGTCGACGACGTCACCAAGTGCGATCTTTTCGGGCAATCGAAGCGCGTTCTTGACGGGAACAATGTAACCGCCGTCTTTGGGAAACAGCGAGGTGGTCACGGAGGTTCCCCCGATTGTCACGGTCGCCGGGATTACGCCCCAGCCGTAGGTGACCAACGGGGCGAGGTCGCGGATGTCGAGTGCGGCATCGTCGGGGACTCTGATGAAATGAAACGGCGACGGTCCGCGCCACTCGAACATGTCACTTGCGAACGTTACTTGCACGATTCGAGGCTAACAGCGCGTGTAACCGGGGTCGATCGTCGCGCAAATCGAAGCAAGACCCGCGAAGCCGCCGGTGCGAGCGAGCTCACGTTGAACCCTCGGTGCGAGGTCGCCGGACAATACATGGTCCGATTGGGCGGCGAGCGCTGCCGCAACGCCGGCGGCGTGCCCAAGCTCGAGAAATTGAGGTTCCATTCGCACACTGGAAAAAGCGAGTGGTGAAGCCGAAATTCCCACCGAGACAATCAGATTGTTCGGGCCGTGGGCGGGGAGCATCGCGGTGAAGGGAATTTCATAAATCGGAACGTCGATCATCTCTCCCCTGTCCCGCGCGAAGGTTCCGTTAGACCAGAGAAAAGAAGTTGGTTTGCTGTCGATCGCGTAGCTCCCGACGGCCACGGCATCTGGTGTTATGTGCGGG
This sequence comes from Micrococcales bacterium, assembly GCA_024639965.1. GTDB lineage: Bacteria > Actinomycetota > Actinomycetes > Actinomycetales > Microbacteriaceae > MWH-TA3. Next base: position 36,903 of record JAHEGC010000003.1, on the reverse strand, counting down.
ATAAGGATGTCGTTCGCCGTCAGCGTTCGCTGACCGACGAGCCGACGGCCCTCCCGCAAGTAGATATTCGCGGGCCACGAATCGGACGTCGTGAATTCATCGGCACACAAGCCGAAATCGGCGAGCGCCGCTCGTTCCATCTCGGGCACCGACGGGTCGTGTTGGACAAACCAAAGGAACGACTGGAGGTAGTCACGGTATGTAGCGAGGATTTCGGTGCGAGTTCGAGCGTCGTCGAAATAGGCACGAGGAATCGAGAAATTAGTGAACGACGACGGCGCCGCGTTGAGGTCGAATTTGCCGTTGGGAAGTCTCGCGATTCGCCAGAGCTGAGTGAGCACCGTCCCGTTGTCGAGCACACGTGCCTCGTGCTGGGCGGTGAAACCGACGAAGTTGCGCATGAACAAGCGCCACGCCGGTGCGTAGTCGTCGTAGCCCGGTGACTGAGCGAACGGTAAACGATTGTTCTTCTCGCGCGTGATACACAGTCGATAGGTGAAGGAGGGCATCCCCGACGTGACGAGTTCCGCAACGTTGTCGAGTGTGGCAACGCGCCTGACGTGGGGCAGCGCCGACATCGCCACGTCGGCACTCGCGACGTCGGCCGGGTCGCTCAATGAAAAGTACGTGGACAACGTGCGGGTCGCAGTATCGCCCTCGTCATACGCGTAAAAGTCCCCCATTCCCAGTCGTGTGGGGACGTGGCTTGCTCCCATGAGGTCGCCGGCGTAACTCGCGTCGATGAAGTCAGCGCCACGGACGGTTACCCGCGCAGCACCAGCTTTCGAGGTGCGAAAAGTTATGGCAGTGATCAGACCGTCGGTGACGCGGGCTCGATCGAGAGTTGCCCCGCGCATTGTCGCGATGTTCGGGTTGTCGAGCCAACGTTCGACGATGCACTCCGCGACCTTGGGCTCTGTTCGAAGGTCGTCGGTCCCGTAATACTCACGAACGTCGTCTAAATAAGTTTTGGCAAGACCAACGCTCGCTTCGACCGCACCCACATCGGTCGCACCGAGCCCGTTAGCGATTGCGCCACCAAACAGGTCAGAATCGCTGACGATGAGAACGTTCGCCCCCAGTTCTGCGGCCGCCCGAGCGGCCGCCGCACCCGAGGGAGTTCCGCCATAAACGACGACGTCGAACTCGCCACCATCACGAGCCGAACGCTGGTCGAGAGAGGCGCCAACCGTGTCGCATCCGAATTCGCGCCACGCGTCCCGCGGTGTCTCAGTCGCACAGCCCGTCAGCCCAACGGTGACCGCAACCATGGCTCCCGCTGCGATTGAGGCACGACGACGATCACGGCTCGCGCGAAAGGTCCCTCCCATTCGTCGAGGCTAACAGCGAGGCGTAGGGTGAAGGGATTATGACCCGAATCACCGTTCAACTCGACCTCCCCCACGACATCGAGCACGTATGGGATCGATTGACGGACTGGGAAGCGCACTCCGAGTGGATTCCCGGCACTCGCGTGTCCATCACAAAACGCACGAGCGGAATCGGCACCGAATTCATCGGTGTCACGCGGCTCGGCCCCATTTTCCTCGACGACCCAATGAGGGTGACGGAATTTACGGCACCGCGCGACGGTCGGGCGACGTGCACCGTGCTCAAGACGGGGGTGGTGCTCGGCGGCACCGCTGGCTTCACCCTGACGTCATCGGGAGCGAAAGCGACTCATCTGGAATGGATCGAAGATGTCCACCTCAAGCCGGCCGTCGTGTTCTGGTGGACCGCACCGTTCGTTCTCGCCATCGGAAAAATCGCGTTCACGTCAGCGTTGAACAAGTTCGCCGCGACCCTGTAACGAAGAAAACGCCCCCGACGGATCGAGGGCGTTTCGCGTGTGGAATGTGACCGACCCAAGTGGTGGAGATGGGGGGAATTGAACCCCCGTCCAATACGAACAGTCGAAGTCTTCTACGGGTGTAGTCAGTGAAAGCGTTCTACTCGGCCCCGACCTTTGTCACTAACACCTAAGTCGACGAGCCCAGTATCAGTTGATGTCCCGAGAACCCCTGACACACAGATTCACGGCAAGCCTTCTAAATGACGCCAGGATCCGGGCCGAAGGCGGAACTCGGTCTGACGGACTTCGATGGCGGCTTATTAGGCAGCGAGAGCGAAGTCGGTGCGCTTAGCGTTGGCACCTATTGGTTTGCAAGGGGCGTTTACGAGATAACCCTGCATCCTCGACCCGCTTCTCTCCGGCTCAGACGCACTGTCGAAACCGATCATCCCCATGAGGGGGCGGGCCACATTCCACACTGTTGAGTTGTCAAAACCCCTTGCGGGGTGCTTCACGAGTATAAACCCGAGGGGTGACGAGGTTATTCCCCGCGCATTCGCTTCGACTTCATCGCGCGATCCGCCTCGCGCTTGTCCTCTTTCTCACGAAGGGTCTGGCGCTTGTCATAATCCTTCTTGCCCTTGGCGATGGCGAGTTCGACTTTCGCGCGACCGTCCTTGAAATAAATCTGAAGCGGGATGAGTGTGTAGCCGCCGTCGCGAATTCGGTGGGAGATCTTGATGATCTCCTCCTTGTGCAAGAGCAGCTTGCGCTTGCGCCGTGTGGCGTGATTCGTCCACGCGCCCTGCAGATACTCGGGGATGTGCACGGATTCCATCCACATCTCGCCGTCGACAATCTGCGCCCAGCCGTCCGTGAGTGATGCCTTTCCGAGTCGGAGAGCCTTCACCTCGGTGCCCATCAACGCGAGTCCACATTCGAAGGTGTCCTCGATGTGGTAATCGTGGCGCGCCTTGCGATTGGTCGCAACGATTTTTTCGCCCTGTTCCCGTGGCATGGCGCACCCCCTTTCGCTTCTCCCGGTGAGCCCAAGCCCTCCAGTTTACATCAGGGGTTAGACGCGGAGATAACGCGAAATGGCGACGTACGCGCTCGACGCGGCGAGCACGGCGCCAGCCACAAGCAACCCGGGGAACACGAACCACGCGTCGGCGAGTTGAACGAAGGATGTCGTCGGGAGTGCGTTGGCGAGATAGCCGTCGACGAAGAAGATGACAATCACGGCGATCGCACCACAGGCGAGCAACGAACCAATCGTCGCGGCGACGACGCCCTCGAGAATGAACGGTGTTTGGATGTACCAGTTCGACGCACCCACGAGTCGCATGATGGCGAGTTCGCGTCGCCTCGAGAACGCCGAGAGGCGAATGGTGGTGGCGATGAGCAGTGCTGCCGCCACGAGCATGAGGATGGCGACGCCGACGGCGGTGAGGCTCGCGGCGTTGAGCATCGAGAAAATGCCGTCGAGGTAGGAGCGTTGGTCGACCACGGATTCGACGCCGGACATTCCACCGACCGCCTCGAAAACGATCGCCGACTGGGTCGGATCTTTGAGGTTCACCCAGAACGTCTGTGGGAGCAGGTCGGGGGTGACGAGGTCGACTACCGGGCTGCCCTTGAACTGCGAGGTGAAGTTCTCGAACGCTTGGTCGTGGTTCTCGAAGTACCACTTGTCGATGTACGGCGCGAGCGTGTCGGATTCGAGCTGGGCTTGAACGGCCGCGATCTGGTCGTCACCCGCCTCCTGCTGGTCGCACGAACCGAGGGTCGAATACTGCGTACAGAGATAGACCGCGACCTGGGCCTTGTCGTACCAGTAGGACTTCATGTTGCCGATCTGCAACTGCAGAAGCGCGGCCGAACCCACAAAAGTGAGGGAGACGAGGGTCACGAGAATGACCGACACCACCATGGAGACGTTGCGGCGAACGCCGTTCCACGCCTCGAGAAGCACGAAGCTCAGTTTCACTTGTCGTCCTCCTCGATGCGATCGAGGTAGGAAAGGTCGAGCGCCTCGCTCGTCGGCGACATCGGGTCGAACGCGGGAATCGGGTCAAAGTCGAGTGGCTCGACGACGATTGGCTGGGAATCGGCGCGAAGCGGTTGCGCGTCGGTGAACGACACGACGGGGTTCGCGCGCGTCTCGTAGGTTCCGCCCGCCTCGTCACGGATGATGCGGCCCTCGCGCAGTTCGACCACGCGGCGCTTCATGTCGTTGACGATCGCGGTGTCGTGGGTCGCCATGAGAACCGTCGTTCCCGCCGTGTTGATGTTGCGTAACACGTCCATGATTCCGGCGGAGGTTGTCGGGTCGAGGTTTCCCGTCGGCTCGTCCGCTAGGAGAATTGCGGGCTTGTTGACAACGGCTCGGGCGATCGCAACGCGCTGTTGTTCGCCACCCGAGAGTTCGTGGGGCAAGCGGTTCTCCTTGTTGCCCAGGCCCACCAGGCCGAGAACCTCGGGAACCGCGTCGTGAATGAAGGCTTCGCTCTTGCCGAGAACACGAAGAGCGAACGCCACGTTGTCGAACACCGTTTTGGTCGGCAACAGGCGGAAGTCCTGGAAAACCACGCCGAGATTGCGGCGGTAGAACGGAACCTTGCGGTTGGAGAGACGGCCGAGTTCCTGGCCGAGAACGTGAATCTGGCCCGCGGAGGCGCGCTCCTCGCGAAGGATGAGCCGGAGGAACGAGGACTTGCCCGAACCGGACGCACCGACGAGGAACACGAACTCGCCCGGCTTGATCTCGAGGGTCGCGTCGTGAAGCGCAGGTCGGTTTCCCGAGCGATACACCTTGGAGACGCCGTCAAATCGGATCATTACCGCCAGCCTAAGCGCGGGCCGCGAGTGCCTTGCGGAACGACACTCGCCCGATTACTCGGGCTTCTGCTTGCGGTGGCGAATTCCCGCCGCGATGAACCCATCCAGGTCGCCGTCGAACACCGCCTGGGGTGAGTTCACCTCGTGGTTTGTGCGAAGGTCTTTGACCATTTGGTAGGGCGCAAGCACGTACGAGCGCATTTGGTCGCCCCACGACGCGGTGATGACTCCGGCGAGTTCCTTCTTTTTCTTCGCCTCCTCTTCACGCTGCAGCAGGAGGAGTCGGCTCTGAAGAACGCGCAGTGCGGCCGCACGGTTCTGGATCTGGCTCTTCTCGTTTTGGCAGGAAACGACGAGTCCGGTCGGGATGTGGGTGATGCGCACCGCCGAGTCGGTCGTGTTGACCGACTGCCCGCCGGGACCGCTCGAGCGGAATACGTCGACCCGAATGTCGGATTCGGGGATCTCGATCTCTAGAGTTTGAGCGAGCAACGGGACCACCTCGACTGCGGCGAACGAGGTCTGTCGTTTGCCCGCGGAGTTGAACGGGCTCATACGAACGAGCCGGTGTGTGCCCGCCTCAACGGACAGCGTTCCGAAGGCAAAGGGCGAGTCGACCTCAAACGTCGCGCTCTTAATTCCCGCCTCTTCGGCGTACGACGTGTCGAGAACCTGGACGGGGTATTTGTGCTGTTCAGCCCAGCGCAGATACATGCGCAGGAGCATTTCGGCGAAGTCGGCGGCGTCGACCCCACCAGCTCCGGCGCGAATCGTGACGATGGCGGGGAGTGCGTCGTACTCACCGTCGAGAAGCGTTTGAACCTCCATGTCACCAATGAGCGACTCGAGTTCGTCGAGTTCGACGAGGACCTCGCGGGCCGAATCGTCGTCACCCGCCTCTTTCGCCATGTCGATGAGCACGTCGAGATCGTCCAGTCGACGTTGGACACCTTCAACGCGATCCCGTTGCGACTGGGCGTGCGACAACGCACTCGTGACCTTTTGGGCGTTCGCGGTGTCATCCCAAAGATCCGACGCCCCCGCTTGCTCACTCAGGTCCGCGATGCGCACGGCGAGAGCGGGGAGGTCGACGACGGCGACGATGTCGGCGAGCGATGAGCGCAGCGCCGCGATGCGGTCGGAGACGTCGAGGGAAATCATTTGGTTCAAGACTACTTAGTCGGGAACTCCGAACACGCTCCTTGCCCGAGCGGTCGCGGTCACGGCGATGCGGAGCGGAAGGAACTCGCTGAGAATCGGTGGCCGCCACGCCGTGCGCACCGTCACCTCGGCGGTGCGCCCATCACTCGAGGTCGCCGCGTCGAGTCGCACGCCGGCGCGCACGTCACGAAGGTAGCCGCGAACCGCCCGTCGTACTCCGCGATTCGTCAGTTGAATCTCGAGTGCATCGCCGGTAAACACCGCCCGTGCCGGGTCGAACGATTCAGCACCCACGAGCGCGGCAGCGTCGGCGGTCGACTGCAATGAGGTGCGCGCGATCGCGAGATCCGTCGCGTCGATCACGCCGACGATGACAACTCCACAGAGCGCGACCAGCCCCGCGACCAGGGGCAACATGGACCCGCGTTCAGAATTGTGACAGGGGAGGTTTCCGGATCTCCCCCTCATCGGTTCACCGCGTCGATCGAGACTCGGGCGTTCGCTGCCCGTTCGACGGTGACACTCGCAGGGAGGACGAGCCCGGGCAACTGCGGCACGAACCGAAGCGGCACGATGACGCGCACGGTGACAGTGTCGATCGAGCCTCGGCGAAGACACGTTGTCGCTGAACAGTCAACGTCGAACGACCATTCGTTGGCCGCAAGCCCGTGGTCGTTGAGGACGAGTTCAGTGGTGGCGGCCACACTCCGAAGTCCTGCGGCGGTCGTCTCGGCTCGCGTAAAGGCTCTCACCGCTTGTCGCGCTGCGGTTGTCGAGGCGAGTGTTGCACTAGACACGTCGCTGACCGTCACCGCGAGCGCGACGAGGGGCACGAGGAAGCCGATGGTGACAACGAGAAACTCGATGGTCGCGCTCCCGCGTTCGGAATTCTCCATTTGTTAAGCGTGTCGAATTCGCGCTGCGCCTGCCCATTTTCTCCCCACGTCACAATTCGAAAAAACATTGGAATTTGAAGGATTTCGATAGGTTAGGGGCACGAGGTTCGGAAGGGAGGTCGGCGACGTGGCCGAACTCAGTGGAGTGCAATCGCAGGTGTTCCGCCCGCTCCCCGATGTTCTTCGCGCCGACGCGATAGTCGATCGCCTCCGCACCGCGATTTCCCTCGGCCTTCTTCGTCAGGGAGAACAACTTCCCGTGGAGAACCAACTCACCGCGATGTTCGGCGTGGCGACCGCGACCGTGCGCGACGCGCTCCAGTCCCTACGCGACCAGGGCATCATTGAAACTCGCCGTGGGCGCAGCGGTGGAACGTTCATCATCGGCACTCCGCGCATTGACCCCGACTCGCTTCGACAACGCGTGCTCACACTCTCCATGGCGGAGCTTCGCGACCTCGAAGACGAACAAATATCGAATGGGATGGCGTGCACGCGCCTGGCCATCGACCGTGCAGATCCGGCCGACATCGATCGGCTTGAGCGCATCGCCCGGCAGATTGGCGTTGCAAACTCCCCCGAGGCGCGCGTGCGCGCCGACAGCCGATTCCACATTGAACTCGCCGTTCTCGCGCAATCCGAGCGCCTCATGGCGACGACGATGAGACTGCTCACCGAGACCATCGAGTCGCTATGGAACATCCTCGATTCCACCGAGGACGCGGCGTGGGCGATGTCCGATCACCTCGCTATCGTCACCGCGATCCGCTCGGGCGATGTCGATGGGGCGAACGCCGCCGTGCGCACACACGTCACCCGTAACACGTACCGGCTCATTGCCTGGCGTCTTGCCGAGTTGTACCCGGTGGAGGTCGATCGATGAGTGCGTTCACGGAAGCCGCGAATGAAGCGGCGGAGGCGATCGGCCATTGGTTTAGCGCCGTCTATGACGACCTCTATTCCCTCGCCAAGGCGAGCGATCGGGCGATTCGTGACAATCGGGGCCGCCGTGACGCCTTGACCGACAAAGACTTACGTGCGATTCGGCCCGCTGCCGTCGGCTTCCTCGACCGCCACCACGTTCCCGAGGCCGCGGGTATCGTGCTGCCCACGGGCACTGTTGATGCTGAACGTGGTTCCGTGGAGTGGTGGCGCCGCACCGGCGAGAACGATGCGCAGCGCGTCGTGTTCAACCTCACCCCGAGCGCCGCGGGATTCTATGACTTCCAGTCCCTCGAATGGTTCACCGACGTCGTCACGACGGGCGAACCGACCATCCACGGCCCCTATCTCGATTACGCCGGGATGGACCAATACATCCTGACGCTCATGGTCCCGTTCGCGCTCGACGGGGAGCCCGTGGGCACAGCCGGTTGCGACATTGAGGTTCGGTCACTCGAAACGACAATGATCCCCATACTGCGTCACATTCCCGCCGACGCAGCACTCGTGTCGAAGCGCGATCGCGTCATCGTCGGGAATTCGGGGCGGTATCTCGTTGGCAATCGTGTCGGCGATCTGCCCAAGGGCGCTCTGCGAATCGACATCCCCGGCACATCGCTCGGCCTCAGTCTCGTGGCGGCCGAACCACTCATCTCTTAGTTGCGGGCTCGACGGACCACGTCGACGAATCCTTCGAAGAATTCACGACGATCGTCCGCATCGCCGTCACTGTCGTCGGGGTGCCACTGAACACCCACCACCCATGCCGCATCGAGGTGTTCCGTGCCCTCGACGATGCCGTCATCCGCGCGGGCGGTGACGCGGAGCGCCGGGGCGACCGTTCCGACCGCTTGGTGATGGCCCGAACGCACCGTGAGGTCAGTGCGACCGTGAATCGCGTGAATGCGGCTGCCCGGTTCGAGCCTGATGTGCTCATCGAGGAACATCGGTTCGCCGCGCCCGCCACGGTGACGTGTGTGGTCCTCGATGTCGGGGATAAGGTCGCCGCCGAGTGCGACGTTGAGGAGTTGCGACCCGCGACAGATGCAGAGAAGCGGAGCATCGCGCGCGATGGTCGAGAGGATGATCCCCATCGAGTATTCGTCGGCCCGTCGACTCACCCCGTACGAATTAGGCACGGCGTCAAAGTGGCCGTAAAGCGCGGGATCAACGTCACCCCCGCCGAGAAACATCACGCCGTCCGCCGTGTCGGCGAGCGTCGGGTCGGGCTGTTCGGTGAGATTCGGGTCGAGCAAGAGAACCCGCGCCCCCGCGTCGCGCAACGCCTCGAGGGCGGTGTCGACGAATCGCGCGACAATTGCGTTCACCTCGGGTGAGGCGTTGTCGATTGTCGGCGAGGCGACGACCGCGATGAGCGGGGAATCGGCGGGCATCGTTCAGCTGCGTTCGAGGGGGAATGGCAGATCGGGCATCCAGGTCGACCACACCGCGGCGAGGCGACCGTCGGCGATGACGGTGTCCAGCGCGGCGTTGAGCTCGGCAAGCAATTCGGAGTTCCCCTGCTGCACTCCGATCCCCCACGGGTTTCTGGTCTCGGCGGTGAAGGCGACCGTGAAGTCGGGGTCCTTTTCCGCAAGCGGGATCATGACGACGTCATCATCAACGAACGCGTCAATCGCCCCCGATCGCAGTGCGGCGATCATGTCTTCGAACACCGTCGCGCCCGTGAACTCCACGATTTCGGCACCGTCGATGGATTTCGCCACCTTGAGGTTTGCGCTGCCCGCGATGGCACCGACCTTGTAGCCGTGCATCGTCGTCGTCGAGTTTGCCGGATCTCCCGCGCGAACCAGGGTCGTCTCGTTGAAAATTGCGTAGGGCTGGGTGAAGTCGACGAGGGCGATGCGCTCGGGAATCATCCCCTGGCCACACCACACCGCGTCGACCTGACCGCGCTGCACCATCGGAATCATGTTGTCCCAGCCCGTGATGACCCACTCGACGTCGCGCCCCATGACCGAGGCGACGAGGTCAGCGGCAGCGGGCTCGTAGCCCGTTCGATGAACACCGTCCGGGCTCTTGTCGAAGAGCGGCGGTGCGTCGGCGTCAATGCACGCCAGTCGAAGAGTAGACATTAGGGCATCGTCTCCCAGTACTGAGCGAACTCCCACTCGGTGATGACGCCACAATAGCGCGCCCACTCGTCGCGCTTGAGTTCGATGAAGATGTCGCGCATCTCCTCGGGGAACGCCTTTTTGAGAAGGTCGCTCTCTTCGAACTCGACGATCGCGTCGCCGAGTGTCATCGGCATGACATCGAACTTGGCGATACGAGCGCCGTCGTCGGTGAGGGGGTCACCCGAATCGATCTTGCGCTCGAGCCCGTCCTCCATCGACGCGAGAAGCGCCGTGTGCGACAGGTAGGGGTTGACGGCCGAATCGGGTTGGCGATATTCCATGCGCCCGATTGACGAGATTCGGATCATTCCCGCGCGCGAGTCGAGACCCCAGCTCGGGGCGCTCGGCGCGAACTGGCCGGCATCCCAGAAGCGCTTGTAGGAATTGACGGTGCTCGCCATGATCGCCGTGGAATCGGCCGCGTGCGTGAGCATTCCGCCGACCGCCCAACGGCCGACCTCGGAGAGGTGGATCTGGGTGTTGCCGGGCTCAACGCAGGCGTTGACTCCGTCTTTCCAGAGCGAGAGGTTGTGGTGGCATCCGTTGCCCATGATTCCGTTGAACGGCTTGGGCATGAACGTCGCCGTGACACCTTGTTCGCGCGCGACCTGCTTGCAGATCTGGCGGTAGGTGACGAGCCGGTCCGCGGTCAGCTCGACGCGGTCGTACATCCAGTTGAGCTCGAGCTGGCCGTCGTCCTCGTAGTCACCCTCGATCATGTCGAGACCGAACTGCTGGGCATAACGGACGACCTGCTTGTAGATGGGACGCATGCGCTCGAGGTTTTCGACCTGGTACGCGGGGCTTGCCCCCTCCTTTTTGATGACCTCGAGACCGGGTCCCGCCCAGATCATCTCCGGTTCGGTTCCGCTGCGCACCTCGTATCCCGTGCGCTCGGTGAACTCGTGGTGCGCGCGAATCAGGAGCCCGCGCGAGTCGGTCTGCAGCGGGCGACCGCCGACCTCGGCAAAGTGAGTGGGCTCGTAGGCGCGGCAGAACATGCGCGCGACCGACGTGTCCCACGGCAACACGACGAAGGTTTCGGTGTCGGGGAGCGCGATCATCTCGCGTGCTCCGATTCCGCCGCCGATGAGGTCACCGGCCCGACTCGACTGCAGGTCGGCGACCGCGGTGCGGTGCAGAGCGATGCCTTTTTCGAGGTTGCGCCGAATGTGCTTGGCGGGAACCATCTTCGCCACGACCTTCGACCCGATGGTCGGAAGCATGTAATAGATGAACTCAACGCCCGCCGCGGCGATCTTTTGCTCGAGATCTTTGACAACCTCGGGGCGCATGTTCGCGGCCTGGTGTTTGTGAAATGCGTCGTTGTCGGTCAGAGAGCTGACGACGATGTCGGTAACCATGAGGGGTGGACTCCTTTGTCCGGTGAATGGGTGGGAACTATTCGGGTACTACTTGATGAAAATCGCTTGAAGCGGGCACACATCAGCCGCTTCTTCGACTTCGTCGCGGAGCGACTCGTCGACGTTCTCCTCGTACTGCAGGACACCCTGCTCGTCGAGGCGGAAGACGGTCGGTGCAGAGAACGTGCACTGGCCGTGATTGTCGCACTTGGCGCGATCGACATATACCTGCATGAACTTCCTCTTTCTCTTGGTGTGGTGGGTTAGCGCTTATCGAAGGCGATGGGGAAGCGAACCGGGCCCGTGTTGGCCGAGTCGGGCAGCCACTCCTCCGTGCCGCCGAGTCGGAGGTTCGTCATTTTCTGGGAAAGGATTCGCATGGCGATGGTCATGTCCATACGTGCGACGAAGTGCCCGAGGCAGTGGTGCATTCCGCCCCCGAAGCCGTAGTGCGGGGCGCGCTCGGCGGTAATGTCCATCTCGGGGTTGGGGTACGCCTCCGGGTCGGTTCCCGACACCTGGGTGAAGAAGTGAACGGTGGAACCGGCGGGAACGTGGAGGTCTTCGTAGTCGAGGTCGACGACCGCTTCACGGGTAACCCACGTCGTGGTCGGGTTCATGCGCATGACCTCTTCGACCGCGTTGCGAGCGAGGTCGGGGTTGGCCGCGAGAAGTTCCCACTGGTCGGGACGCCGCATGAACTCGCGGAGACCCAGACCGATCTGGTTTCGGGTCGTATCCATTCCGCCGAAGATGAGCAGACACAGCGCGTTGCGAAGTTCCGAATCGCTGAGAGTGTCCCCCGCGGCATTCGCCTGCACCAGCTTGGTGACGAGATCGTCCTTGGGATTCGCCTGACGGTCGGCGATGAGCGCCTCGGCGTACCCGTAAAGTTCCGCGAGAGCATCCTCGATGTTGGGGAGTTCGTCCTTGATCGAAATCGACAACGCGAGACCGATGGTCGAGGCGAGCCGTGCGATGGTCGTCCATTCACTCTGCGGGATACCGGTGAGAATGCAGAGCACCCGTGTCGCGTACGGCTCCGAGAAGTCGTTGACGACCTCGAATTCGCCCTTATCGATGAACGAGTCGACGAGCTCGTCGGCGAGCGCTTCGAACGCGGGCATGTACGCCTCAATGTGCCGCGGCGAGAACGCGGGATTGAGCAGGCGGCGAATGCGGTGGTGATTGTCGCCCTCAAGTACGAGGAGGCAGGTGGTCCACCAGTCATAGAAGAGGCCCGAGTGAACGCCGTTGTGATCGGGCCACTGGCCGGAGCCCTGGCTGAGGCGCGGGTCCTTGAGGAGTTTGCTCACATACTCGTGGCGGAGGATCGCATAACCGTAGTTCGTCTTCGCATACCAATGCTGTGCACGGGCGTCACGAACCTGGTCCGAATGCATGGCGAACGTCGGGTCGGAAATATCGAGATAGGGAACGGCAATGTCTGTGGACATGAGCTGATGAACCTCGTTGTTCGTGCGGGGTGACCGCGTTGTCTATTGGTGCCGATAGTACGCCCGTTTTCTAAAAACTTCAATACTGAATGTTTTATTTCACAATCCGTGTCGTAAATCATCTATCTCCACAGGAAAAAACGCGCTATCTTTTAGCCAGCACAACGAGGTGCTACCAACGGGCTTGCCCTGCGGACCCTCGTGATCCTCAAACGAAAGGTCACAATGTCTCAGCAAGGACATTCGGATTCCGCGCACCTCAGTGCGCTGGGATACGAAAGCAACTATCACCGCAGCATGTCGGTGTGGAGTGCACTCGCACTCGGATTCACTTATCTCTCTCCGCTCGTCGCGATCTACGCGCTGTTCGGCCTCGGTCTTGCGACCGCCGGCCCAAGCTCGATCTGGTGGATCATCATCGTCGGTGCGGGACAACTTCTCGTCGCCCTCGTCATGGGTGAGGTCGTCTCGCAGTTCCCCATCGCCGGTGGAATCTATCCGTGGATGAGACGTCTCGCCGGCAAGAAGTCGGCATGGCTCACCGCATGGGTGTACGTCTGGGCGATGCTCGTGACAATCACCTCGGTCGCCGAGTTCGGCGCTCCGTTCCTCGGAACGGTGTTTGGAATCAGTGAAATGACGCCCGAAGTCAACCTCGCACTCTCGGTCGGACTCCTCGTCCTCGCCCTCCTCCTCAACCTGGGTGGAACGAAGATGCTGGCACGAATCGCCAAGATCGGTCTCGCGGCCGAGCTCATCGGTGTCGTCGGAATGGGTCTCTACCTGCTGATCTTCCACCGCCACAACGACTTCAGCGTCTTCTTCGGCGTCTTCCAGGGCGATGTCGCCGACTGGGGCCCCATCTTCCTCGGTGCCGCACTCGTCGGTCTCTTCATGTTCTACGGCTTCGAAGCGTGCGGTGACGTCGCCGAAGAGGTTGCGGACGCCGCTCGCGAAGTTCCCAAGGCGATGTACCTGACAATCCTCGTCGGTGGCGTTTCGGCGCTCGCGTCGTTCTCGGGTTACGTTCTCGCAGCTCCCGACCTCGAGGCGCTCGCCGCATCGGCAACCCCGATTCCCGACGTTCTCACGGCAGCGATTGGCGAGGGCGGCATGCGCGTCTTCCTCATCATCGCGGTCATGGCGTTCATCTCCTGCGTGCTGTCGCTCCAGGCGGCGGCCAGCCGTCTCCTCCACTCGTTCGCCCGCGACAAGATGCTCCCCGCGAGCGGATGGCTGAGCAAAATCTCCGACCGCAGCAAGGTTCCGACCAACGCTCTGCTCGTCGCCAGCATCGTGCCGATCATCCTCTGCGTCATTATTTACGCAGACCCGACCACCCTGCTTCCCATCACCGACTTCGCCGTCGCGGGAATCTATGTGGCGTTCCAGGCCGTCGTGCTCGCTGCGCTCGTCAACCGCTTCCGTGGTTGGAAGCCGGCCGGCCCCTGGACCCTCGGTGGCCTCGGAATGATCATCAACGTGCTCGCACTCGCGTACGGAATCTTCGCGCTCTGGCAGCTCGTAGTTCCGGACGTACTCGCCCAGAACGGTATTGCCATCGTTCTCGGAGTTGGTGCACTGTACCTGTTCATCGCACGTCCCGACCGTCGTTCGAACGCTCCGTTCTCGGATGCAATCGCCGTCGCGAACAAGATGCGCGCGGGCAAGTAACACTTTCCGCAACGGTGAGGCCCCGGGAAACCGGGGCCTCACTCGTTTCCGGGGCCAAACTGTGGGTCTTCTCGGAAAGCGCGGCCCGTCACTGTCGTCTCGCCCACGGTGAGCCATGGGCCGATCACGGGGATCGCGACCGTCACATCAACCGCCACAATCGCGTGCCCGTTGAGCGCTCCCGCACTCGATGTCACACCGCGCACGAGACCCGCGGCAAGGCCGACGTCGATGAGTTCTCTCGTTCGCGCCACGCCGTCGGCGTCGGTGGTGTCGGCGAGGGCCGCTCGGGCGGCTCCCGCGATAGCGGAATCCACGGCGATGGCCCGCACGTGCGCGACGAAGACGACCTGAAGCACCGCGAGCGTCACCGCGACGACCAGAGTGGACACGAGCGAGAACTCGACGGGGGCACTTCCCCGGTCGAGTTCGAACGTCATATCGAGAGCACTCGGTCGATGGCGTTGGAGAAGACGTCGCCTAGTGCGGGGCCGGCCATCGCCCAAATGACAACGACGAGACCGGCGGTCATGAGTGTGATGAGGACCCAACCCGGCACGTCGCCACGGTCAGATTGCTGTGGGGAGAATTGGTTCATTCCCCCATCGTGGGGTTCAACGACGCCTCCGTGCCGGAGTTATCCCCAGCGCTAGGTGGTGAGTGCGCGGCGAGCGGCGAAGATCTTGACCGCGTAGAACGCCTGGCCGGCCATTACGGAAACCGAACCAGCCTCGTAGACCCACACCAACGCAATGACGACGGGTGGCATCGGGTTCGCGGCCTGAGCAGTTTCCGACGGTTCCATCACGGTCGGCGCGCCAGCGACCACCATCACGATGATGAGCACCGCGAGTCCGACCGTTGCGACGAGGCTGATCCACGTCAGCCGCGGGATTCGCACGCGACCGATGACAAAGGCCACACCCATGACGAGTGCGGAAAAGACCACGGCGGTGCCTCCCTCAAGCGGGTCCATCCAGCCCCCGAGGCTGAAAAGGAACGCAAGAATTTGAATTACACCGGCAATAAGCAGTCGAACAGTCATGATGGAGCCTCCCGCAACCAAGTATGACCGATTGCCCCGAAGCCCTCTAGACCAGCACACCAATCGCGGTCGCTCCGGGAAACACGGCGATGAGCACGGTCGCGGGCAGAATGCCGAAGACGAGTGGGAACATCATCATCGTTTCGCGCGCACTCGCGGATTCGATGAGACGGCGACCTTCGGCCTGTGCTTCGTCGTCGGCGAGAAATCGCACAATGTCGGCGAGAGGCGTTCCCTGTCGTCGTGCCGAGACTAGGTGTTCCACGACTCGGGACCACCCGTCATGACGCACGCGCTCATCGCTCGAGCGAAGCGCGTCGGCGACAGAGACCCCGAGTTCGATTTCCGCAGAGATTCGGCGGCACTCCTCGGCGAGCAGCCCCGTGCCTCGCGCACCAATTCGCTCGAATGATGCGGGGATGGGCAAACCGGCAGACACACAAAGCCCCAGAAGGTCGAGTACGGCGGGAAGTTCGTCATCGACTGCGCGCCGTGATCGACGTGTTCCCTTGGTGCGGGATACGGGTGCGAGACGGATCAGCACGCCCAGCACCCTCACCATCGGATTCCCGCGAACCTCTCCGGTTACGACGGGCGCGACGTCGCGGATGTGCGGTGCGAGTCTCCGAACGAGCGCTGAGCCCGAATCACCGCTGAGGAGCACCGTTAACCCCAGCCCAAGCAGTAAGCCGGGAATCCATTCAGTCATTGTCCGATCCCGTCAGCCACCGCGGCGATTCGTGCAACGACCCCAGCGCCGCCATCACCGCGTGGGCAACGATGGTCGCGCCGGCCACGGCGATGATGAGCACGGTTCCGGTGGCCGAGGAATACGCCACTCGATTTTCGGGTCGCGAAGCGAGGAGAAGCAGAACCACCCAGGGTGCGGCGACTCCGAGCCGTGCGGCGTTGCGCACCCAGGATTGCCGGGCGCGAATTTCCCGACGAAGGTTTCCATCGCGCCGAACTCCCCGCGCGAGTTCAGCGAGAACGACGGGAAGTTCGGCGCCTCCCAATTCACGTCCGACGAGAATGGACTCAATTACACGGTCGGCGACGGGATCCGCGAGTGAACGCCGAAGACCAGCGAGCGCATGGTCAAGTGGCGCGCCACGGTGGAGATCAGAGTTGAGCAAACGCCAATCAGCCGCCCAGGCACGCGGAACGAGTGGTTCTGCCGCGAGGAACGCCTCGGTGATGGTTGAACCCGAGCGCAGCGCGACCCGAATCGAATCGATGATGTCGGGCCATGCCGCGCGCGCGGTGATGCGTCTCGCATCGCGCACGTTGGCCACCGCAATGACGGGGATTCCCACACCGGCGATTCCCGCGAGGGGCGCGAGAGCGGGGATGGGGAGAATTGCCGACACCGCTGACGCAACGAGCACACCGACCGTTGCCAGGACGAGCGCGGCCACGGGCGCGCGAACCCCTGCGAGTCCGGCGGAATCGAGCCACAGTCGAATGCGTCGAAGACGAGAGGTGCGCGGTGTTCGAATCATCATCGCCACCCCCGCGCCCATCGCGATGCCGCACACTACGACGACGACGTCCACAGTGCCTCCCCCGAGATCGTTCCGTCCGGCGCAACGGCTGTTGGCACGACAATTTCCGCGACACGGCGCACGCCGGCGGTGAGCTCGCAGTGCACGACCAGGTCGACGGCATCGACGGCGGCCGTCGCCGCGAATTCGGCGCCGATTGAACCGGCCAGCTGACACAGCGTGAGCAGCTTGCGCATCGCATCGCGCCCCGAATTCGCGTGGATCGTGCACAACCCGGGGAGCCCCGAGTTGAGGGCGACGAGAAGGTCGAGTGCCTCGTCACCCCGAACCTCACCGACCACGAGTCGGGTGGGACGCATTCGCAGCGCCTCCTTGACGAGCCGCCGGAGCGTGACCTCGCCCGTTCCCTCGATACTGGGCCCGCGACACTGCAG
>JAHEGC010000003.1:0-19554 GCA_024639965.1 Micrococcales bacterium | reverse complement strand
CCAAACGGCGCTGCCGCATTCGATGCGAGGCCCGTGTTGAGACCCATCATTCCCGTCTCAAGCTTCTCGATGAGGCGCTGTCCACGATGAAGGTCGTTGGTGAACACGTAAGAGATGAGACCGTACTCGGTGTCGTTCGCCATGCGAATGACCTCGGCTTCGTCGTGGAATTCAATGATGCCGAGAATCGGTCCGAAGATCTCCTCGCACATGAAACGGGTGTCGGGATGCACGTTTGAGATGACGGTGGGCTGATAGAAGTTGCCCTTGCCTTCGACGCGCGCACCACCCGTGAGAATCGTTCCGCCGAGCTTCACGGCGTCCTCGACGAACGCGGCGGTCGAGTTGACGGCCTTTTCGTCGATGAGCGGTCCGATGGTCACGCCGTCTTCGGTTCCCCGACCAATCTTCATCGCGGCAACACGCTCGGTCACCTTCGCGGAGAATTGCGCGGCAACCGACGAGTGAACGAAGACTCGGTTTGCGGCGGTGCACGCCTGACCGATGTTGCGGAACTTGGCGACCATGACGGCGTCAACCGCCTTATCAATGTCGGCGTCCTCGAAGACGATGAACGGCGCGTTTCCGCCGAGTTCCATCGACGTGCGCAAAACGTTATCGGCCGCCTGCTTGAGGAGAACTTTGCCGACCTGGGTCGACCCGGTGAAAGAAATTTTGCGAAGTCGCGGGTCGGCGATGATGACGGGCGAGACCGTGCGCGACGAGCTCGTCGTGATGACGTTGACGACACCCTTGGGCACGCCGGCCTCCTCGAGCAACTTCGCGAACATCAGTGTGGTTAGCGGGGTGAGCTCGGCCGGCTTGATGATTGACGTACATCCGGCGGCGATCGCGGGAGCGATCTTGCGGGTCGCCATCGCGAGGGGGAAGTTCCAGGGGGTAATGAGGAAGCACGGTCCGACGGGACGCTTCGTCACGATCATCGTGCCCGTGCCTTCGGGGTTCGGGCCGTAACGACCGTTGATGCGCACGGCCTCCTCGGAGAACCAGCGCAGGAATTCGCCGCCGTAAGTGACCTCGCCGAGCGCTTCGCTGTAGGGCTTGCCCATCTCCATCGTCATGAGCAGAGCGAACTCTTCCTTGCGCTCCATGAGGAGCTCCCATGCCTTGCGCAGAATTTCGCCGCGAACGCGCGGTGCGGTGTTGCCCCAGGATTCCTGAACTTCAGCGGCGGCGTCCATCGCCTTCTGGCCGTCGGTTTCCGAGGCATCGGCAATGGTCGCGAGAATTTCACCCGTCGCCGGGTCCGACACGGTCAGCGTCTTTCCGCCTTCGGCGTCGACCCAGTCACCGCCGATGAAGAGCTTGGAGGGGATGGACGCGAGAATGTCAGCTTCTGAGCGCACGCTATCAATTTCCTTTCGCCGATTGGGCCACTCGCCCGTTCCTTCGGCTGCGAACAATCACACTCTACGCCGAAAAAATCTTGCCCGATACACTGGAAATCACGCGGGTGTGGTGAAATTGGCAGACACGCAGGATTTAGGTTCCTGTGCTTCGGCGTGTGGGTTCGAGTCCCTCCACCCGCACCATTGAGAGGACGAACCACCACATGATCTCTGCATCGGGACTTTTCGATCCCGTCTCCATCATCGAGAGTGCCGGCAACTGGGCACTCGTCGTCGTCGCGCTCATCGTCTTCACCGAGACGGGCTTGCTCATCGGGTTCATGCTCCCCGGTGACACTCTCCTCATCGTCACCGGCGTGCTCACCTTCGCGGGCGTCATCCCCCAACCGATTTGGCTGGTCTCGCTCATCATCGTCGCCGCATCGATTCTCGGAAACCAAACCGGCTATCAGATCGGCAAGGTCGGCGGTCCCGCGGTGTTCCGCAAGCAGGAGGGTGGTTTGCTCTCGCACCACTCCGTCGCCCGCACCGAGGCCTTTTTCCAGAAGTGGGGGCCGCTCTCGCTCACAATCGGACAATACGTTCCCATCGTTCGAACGCTCCTCCCCGTCGCCGCGGGAATCGGAAAAATGAACCGCGCGACCTTCACGCTCTTCAATACCATCGGCGCGGTCCTCTGGGCAGGACTGGTTCCCGTGGTGGGGTGGGCAATCGCCCACATCGATGGTGTGGCTCCAATTGTCATCAAGTACATCGATGTCGTTCTGCTCGGCGTTGTCGGCGTTTCCGTGCTCTCCATCGGCGTGCACTGGTGGCGCGAACGCCGTCGGGCTCAGCGCGAAGCCGCCTGATCAGACTCCAAGACTGAGGGCGACAAGCCCGCCGTTGACCACGACGACGAGAACGGTCGCGGCTCCAGCAAGCGCGCGAATCACGCCGTTCGACACATGCTCGCCCATGACGTCGCGATTTCCCGTGACCGCGATGAGCGGGATGATTGCGAACGGGATTCCCCAACTCAGCACCACCTGCGAAAGGATAAGCGCCGACGTCGGCTCGATGCCGATGGCGAGAAGCACGACCGCGGGAACGACCGTCACGGTTCGGCGGAGAATCGGCGCGACGCGACGGCGGATGAGCCCGTGCATGATCTCGGCTCCCGCATATGCACCCACCGCAGTCGATGCCAGCGAGGACGCGAGAAGGCCGACCGCAAAGAGGGTTGCGACCGCTGGCCCATCGACCGTCAATAAGTTCGTGAACGCACCGTCCAACGTGTCGGTGTCGTCTCGGCCCGCGAGAACTACTGCTCCGATGACGAGCAGAACCACGTTGATCGCGCCGGCGATGATGAGCGCCAGCGACACGTCAATTCGCGTCGCCTGACGCAGGCGGGGAATCGACACCGAGGCCGCCGCGTCAATGCGGTCTCGGGAGAAACCGGAGTGTGCGTAGATTGCGTGGGGCATCACCGTCGCGCCGAGAATCGCCGCCGCGAGCAGGAGTGAGTCGAAACCCTTGAACCGCGGGACCAGTCCGGCGGTGAAAGCGGCTGGGTCGACCGTGTGCCCGATGAGGCTCGCCCCGAAACCGATGGCGATGACCACGAGGAACAACACGATCAGACGCTCGAACGGCTTCGCGCCGAATCGTCCGTGAACGCCGAGAAGGGCGATGGAGACGGCGCCCACGATGATTCCGCCGAGCCACAAAGGGATGCCCCCCAGCAAGTTGAGAGCGATCGCACCGCCGACGACTTCGGCGACATCGGTCGCCATCGCGACGATTTCGCCCTGAACCCAGTAGGCGAGACGCCATCCGCGCGACCGCATTCGCTCACCCAAGACCTCGGGGAGGCTCTTGCCCGTGACGATGCCGAGACTCGCGGAAAGGTACTGCACGACCCAGGCGATGATGTTTCCAGCGAGCACAACCCAGACAAGTAGGAACCCGAGTTTCGAGCCTGCGGTGATGTTCGCGGCGACGTTACCCGGATCGAGATAGGCAACACCCGCCACGAAGGCCGGGCCGAGCAGCGAAAGCAACGCGGTCCGATTCGTAGACGGCCGCGCGCTCACAAGAGAGACTGGAAGTAACGGTTGACCGCGGGCGCGATGAGGCCCAGCGCACGGGCGCGGTGGGAGATGACCGACTTTTCAAACGGACTCAATTCGGCGGCGGTGACCTGAAATCCCGTCGGAGCGAAGATGGGGTCGTACCCGAATCCGTTCGCACCTTTTGCTGCCGCCCGAATCACACCGGGCCACTCCGCGCGGACGACGCGCTCGCCGTTCTTCGTCACAAAGGCGATGGCGCAGACGAACTGTGCGTCACGCTCCTTGACCCCCTTCAGATTGTCGAGAAGCAGCTTGAGATTGGCCTGATCGGTTTCCTCGGGGGAATAGCGCGAGGAGAGAATTCCCGGCGCACCCTCCAATGCGTCGACGCAGATTCCCGAGTCATCGGCCAACGAGGGGAGTCCCGAGTGTCGGAACGCCGCGCGCGCCTTGATCAGAGCGTTCTCTTCGAACGTTTCGCCATCCTCCACGGGTGCACGGCCATCGGTCGCAACGAGCTCGATTCCGGGAACGATGAGGGGTACGAGCGATGCGGTGATTTCGCCCACTTTGTGCTCGTTGTGGGTCGCGATGACGATGGTGTGAGCGGCGTCCGAGGTTTCGAGTGACATCAGGAGTCCATCGCTAGCGCGGCCGCCTGAACCTCGGTGAGGCGGGCAATCCCGCTCGTGGCGAGGTCGAGGAGTTGGTCGAGCTCCCGCTTGTCGAAGGGCGCGCCCTCAGCGGTGCCCTGAACTTCGACGAACAAACCGCGACCGGTTGCAACCACGTTCATGTCGGTTTCGGCGCGAACGTCTTCGGTGTATTGCAGGTCGAGCATCGGAACACCGTCGATGATGCCAACGGACACCGCGGCGACCGAGTCGGTGAGCGCTACGGCGCTCTTCCCAATGAAGCCCTTGGCGCGACCCCATTCGATGGCGTCGTGCAGCGCGATGTACGCGCCGGTGATGGCGGCGGTGCGGGTGCCACCGTCCGCCTGGAGTACGTCACAGTCGATGACGATCGTGTTTTCACCGAGTGCTTTGGTGTCGACGATGGCGCGAAGGCTTCGCCCGATAAGTCGGGAAATTTCGTGGGTGCGACCACCGATCTTGCCCTTGACGCTCTCGCGGTCGTTACGGTCGTTCGTCGCGCGCGGGAGCATCGCATATTCCGCGGTGACCCAGCCTTTGCCTTTACCGACCATCCAACGGGGAACCCCGTTGGTGAAGGAAGCGGTGCAGAGAACCTTGGTTCCGCCGAACGAGATGAGCGCGCTGCCTTCAGCTTGGCTCGACCACCCACGTTCGATGGTCACGGGGCGAAGGTCTGAGGGAGTACGTCCGTCGATGCGAGTCACGATGTCAGCCTACCGAGGGTCAGGCGAACACCGTGGGGATGGCTGGGTCGCCCGGAGAGAGGCGCAGCGCTTCGACGGTGAATTCGTCGCGAACCCGAAGGTGGTGTTCACGCGCGGCCGAGGTTGCCGCCGGCCCGCGCCACTGTTCGGCGATAGAACCGTTCTCCACGACGGCCACGTCGAGGTCGCGAACGACATCTCCCGTCGAGTCCTCTTCACCGACGCGGATTCGTTCTTCGACGGCGATTCCGCGGTCGAGAACGCGGTAGGGAAGTTTGCGCCCACCCGGGTTGGACTTGGCGGGCGAACGCTTCGCGACGGACACCCAGTCCCCCGCGTCATCGACGTGTTCGACAAGTTTGTAGACAAATCCCGCTGCGGGATACCCGCCGCCGGTGACGAGTGAGGTTCCAACACCGAACACATCCACCGGTGCACCGCGCAGGGCGGCGATGGTGTTTTCGTTGAGATCGTTCGTCACGACGATACGCGTCGACGTCGCACCGAGCGCGTCGAGTTGGGCCCGAACCTCGCGAACGAGCGAGGGCAGATCCCCCGAGTCGAGCCGCACCGCACCGAGTTCCGGTCCCGCGACCCGAATCGCCGTGTCGATCGCGTCGTGCACGTCGTAGGTGTCGACGAGAAGTGTGGTTCCGGTTCCGAGTGCCGCGATCTGCGCAACGAACGCCTCCTCCTCAGAGTCGTGCAGAAGCGTGAAGGAATGGGCGGCGGTCCCCTTCGTGGGAATGCCGAATCGACGTCCCGCCTCGAGGTTGCTCGTCGCGGCGAATCCCGCAACGTAGGCGGCCCGAGCGGCGGCGATAGCGCTGTGCTCACCCGTCCTGCGCGACCCCATCTCGATCAGGTCGTGGCCGTCGGCGGCGGTGACCATCCGCGAGGCGGCGGTCGCCACAGCGCAGTCGTAATTGAGGATGGACAGGATGACGGTTTCTAGAATTACCGCATCGGCAAAGGTGCCCTCCACCTGAACGACGGGTGAGCCGGGGAAGAAGAATTCTCCCTCTCGATAGGCGCGAATGGAACCACGGAATCGATAGTCGGCGAGAAAGTCGATCGTGTCGTTCGCGAGGAACTTCTCCGATCGGAGCCAGGCGATTTCGTCAGGGCCGAAACGGAAATTCTCCAGGCCATCGAGAATTCGCCCGATTCCCGCGACCACCCCGTAACGGCGACCACCACTGAGTCGGCGCGTGAACGCCTCGAAGACACACGGACGTTCCGCTCGTCCGCCACGGAGGGCGGCGTCGATCATCGTCAGTTCGTAGCGATCGGTGAACAGCGCGGTCGAATCCGCCATGAAATTACTCGTCTCGCAACTTCGCGTAGATCTCCTGGCACGTCGGGCAGATCGGGAAACGGTCGGGGTTGGCGTTGGGCAACCATTTCTTGCCACAGAGCGCACGCACGGGCTTCCCCGTCACCGCCGACTCGACGATTTTCTCCTTTTGCACATAGTGCGAAAAGCGATCGTGGTCGCCGTCATCGGTTTGGTCGTTCTCGATGAGCTCCTGAAGCTCGCGCTCGAGCACTCCGACGCCACCGGGCGAGTCGTTCTCCGAGTCCATGCGAACAGTTTACGCGCGACCTACTCGAGCGAACCAACGGTCACGGTTCCGTCGTGTGAAACCCCGCCGCGAACGTACGTGAAAGTCGCGGTCTCACCGGGGCGCATCGAGCGCACCTGGGCCGTGATGTCGATTTCGTCACGAATCGGAATGCCGTTGAACGTCGTGATGATGTCACCCTTCTGCAACCCCGCCTTCTCGGCGGGGGAACCCGAGTCGACGCCCTGCACCTCGGCGCCGATGACTCCGGTGGACGCCGATACGCCGCTGACGAGCGCGCCGATTCGGCCATGCTTGGCCGAGCCGTTCGCGATGATGTCCGTGATCACGCGTTGAACGAGCGAGGAGGGGAGCGCGAACCCGACCCCGATGGAGCCGTTGGATTGTCCCGAGCTGGCGATGGCGACGTTGATTCCAACGAGTTGCCCACTGGAGTTGAGCAGCGCTCCGCCGGAGTTGCCGGGGTTGATGGACGCATCGGTCTGAATGACGGGGAGGGACAGTGCCTGGCTCGTCGCCGACGGTGTTTGGCCGGGAAGGTCGAAGGTGTTGCCGCCCTGCTGGTCGTTGATTGTGATCGAGCGGTTGACCGCCGAGACGACACCTTCGGTCACGGTGTTTTGAAGTCCGAGCGGAGCACCAATCGCGATGACGTCACTACCGACCTCGACCTTGGTCGAGTCTGCCCATTCGATGGGGGTGAGGTCCGTGGAGTCGATTTTGAGAACCGCAATGTCCATCGTCGGGTCGGTTCCGACGATGGTGGCGGGAAACAATCGGCCGTCGCTGAGCGTAATGCGAATCGTCGGCGCAGTCTCGGTGCCGGCAAGTGAGGCGACGTGGTTGTTCGTGATGATGAATCCATCGGCCGAGTAGATAACACCCGAACCGGAACCGGCACCATTCTTTCCACTCACCTCGACGGTGACTACGGACTGGAGGCTCTTAGCCGCTACCGCTGTCGCGGCGGTGGTGTCACCCGAATTGGTGATGGTGACGGTCTGGGGCTGGACGACGGTGCGGAACGAGTTGCCGGTGAGACCAACGATTCCGGCACCGATTCCTCCTCCGAGAAGGCCGGTGACACCGGCGATGGCGACGGCGGTCTTGAGGGGAATCTGTCCCACGAGGAACGGCTTCTTCGGTTCGGCCTTCTCCGCGAGAGTGGGCGCCGAGGTCGGTGCGGTGGTCTTTCGCACGCGCGGCGCTGCGGGGATTGCGGTCTCGGCGGTGGCGGCGGCGGGTTTACGAACGCGGGGAGTTGAGGTCTTCGGTGTGTCGTTGTCCATACCGTCAAGGATGGGGCCAAAACCTAAGAAAACCCTGAAGAACGCTTGACGTTCCCCTAACGTGCCGTCGCGCAGCCGAGTGCCGCCGTATCGCACGTTCGTTCCACGAGGACCGTATCGGCCGCGAGAACCGCGAACTCCAGCGTGTTCGCGTGTGCCGACACCCATCCCGCGAGGGGGTGCCACTCCTGATTTCCAAATCGGTACTCCGCCTCGAACCACACCGTGAGTCGAACAGTAACTATTCCCGGCCCTGCGTACGAGTGACTGGTCGGCGTTCGCGTCCACCACGGCTGGCCGAGATCGGCCCAGGTCGACCCCGGACTACCCGTCGTTCGATGGGCGCCGTCACCATACGTTCGCGAGTACGACACCGGAGTGAAGCGCACGTCCGCGGGTGCGCCGAGCAGTTCACCTGACACGATGTGGCGCGCGGAAACCGCGACGAAGTTGGTCGGGATGTGCCGGAGAGTCCATCCAAGCGGTTCCGAAAATTGTCGGGGAGTTTCGGGCCGGAACGAGGCAATGTCGTGCACTGTCGTGGGCTCGGTGGTGTCCTTGGGCGGTGAGGTTCCGAGACACCGATCGCCGACGGGATTCGGGCATTCGTTGGGGTCGACGGCAGAGCCGCCCGGTGAACCGCTCCCTCCGCTCGTGATGTCCCCCCACAGATCGACACCGCCGTCGGTCGTTCCGCCGCCGACCGAACAGGACCCGGACGCGATGCTCGCGCCCGTGCACGTCGCCGCCGCGACCGGGGTGCTCCCGATCGCGGCCAGCGTCAGGACGAGAAGGACAGCTCGGGTTCGCACCACGAAGCGTCCTCCCAGGGGCGAATGTTGTCGACGACGAGCGTTCCCGCACGGGGAACAAGGTGGACGGTCGCCAACGTGCTCACGCCACCGCCGTCGAAACAGACGTGAAGAAACACGTCGACGACGGAAACCGCTCCGCGCACTCTGGCGACCTCGAATTGTGAGACGGCGACGGTGGGTGGAACCGTCGATCCGATCGCGCTCAACGCTGCGAAGCCCGCGATTTCCTCGGTAGACCAGGCGGCCGACGTCACCTCGGCAATGCTCTCGGGCGCAGCGTCGCCTGAGACGATCTCGTTAGTTCGAGCAACGTACGCGGTGAGCGCCGCGGTCGCCACCGACTCGGCGTTCGCGACGCTGACGGAAAGGTCGGGCGGGGCGGTCGGAATCGGAGCGGGTGGCGGGTTCGCCCCGGCACAACCCGTCAGCGACAGGACGAGGGCAACAACAATCAGTCGATTACGCATCCCGCGACCATCTCACGGGCGCGTGCCGGTTCACCGGCGTTCTCCACAACTCAGCGGGGTTCGACGCGATAGCGACGCAGGTCGAGCGCGGGGTTCGTGCGGCGGGCGGCGATGATCGACTCCGTATCGATCGTCACCGCGAATGAGCCCGGCTCGTCGCCGAGCATCTCGACGACCACGCCCAGAGGGTTCACCGCCATCGACGTTCCAATTCCCGTCGGAACCGCGTGATCCGCCGCAACCACCCAGGCGATGTTTTCGATTGCTCGAGCGCGAAGCAACGTCGTCCAGTGGTCAATCTTGTGCTGCCCCGGAACCCAATCGGCGGGAACCACAAGAATCTCCGCACCCGCATCGATGAGACGACGAGACACCTCGGGGAAGCGGATGTCGTAACAGGTCTGAACTCCAACGCGAACGCCTGCAACCTCGATGACGACGGGAGGTGCGGCGGGATCCCCCGCCGCAATGACGTCGGATTCTTTGCCCCCGAATGCGTCGTAGAGATGGACCTTGTCGTACATTGCGACCACGCCGGCGGTGGTGATGACGAGCATGCGATTGCGAAGGTCCTCATCGTCCTCGACGAGCGCGCCGGCGATGAACGTTGTGGGGTTGGATCGGGCGAGTTCGGCGAGCGCCGAGACGAACTCAACCGGAATTCTGCCACCGGCGCTGCGCCAGGAACTCGGATCGGGGTGGTGCCACGCCGCGTATTCGGGCAGAACGTAGAGGTCGCAGTGACCGAGTTTGGTAACCGCCGCACGGATTGCGTCGAGGTTGGCCTCCAATGAATCGCGCGGAGCGAACTGAACCACTCCAATGCGAATTGTCGCCATGGTCCCGAGCCTAATGCGGGGGGAGAAAAAACGGCGGCCCCACGTTTCCGTGGGACCGCCGACTTGGTTGCGGGGGCAGGATTTGAACCTACGACCTCCGGGTTATGAGCCCGGCGAGCTACCGAACTGCTCCACCCCGCGTCACAAGGTTCGAGTTTATCACGCGGAGCGGAGCCAGCGAAATCGGGCTACCTCGAGAGCTCGTACGCCCTCTGCAGCGCGGCTTGGAGCTTCTTGTCCGCCTCGGCGGCAGCGACCAGATCGTTCGCTTTGTAAGCGTCCGAGCGATCGATGAGCGCCTGTCGCGCCTCCTCGAGTGCCTTCGCGAGGGCCGCCGGCACATCGGCGGACGGAGTGCCGGGATCCGTCGGGGTTCCGGGGTTGCTCGGGTCGACACCGGCATTGCCACCGAAGAGTGAATCGAGCGCCGCCCCGAGAGTGTCCTCGAATGCAATCGAATCTCCGAACGCGACGAGGATCTTGCGGAGCAGCGGATACGACGTGTCACCGGTCGAGCGAACGTAGACGGGCTGCACATACAACAGACCGCCACCGACGGGGAGAGTCAGAAGGTTTCCGGGGATGACCTTCGTCTGTCCTTGGCGGAGCAGGTTGAGCTGCTGACTCACCTCGGGATCGGCGTCGAACTGTGCCTGAACCTGACCGGGTCCGGGGATCGTCGTCTGTTTCGGCAGTGCGAGGAGCGTGAGCTTGCCATAGTCGGGCCCTGGGTCGGAGTTCGCCGAAAGGTAACCGTAGAGCACGTTGCGCGAATTTGCGCCCGTCGCCTGCGGAATGAACGTCGAGAAAATCGAGAACGACGGCGTTTGTGTGCCCGGCATCTGCATCGTGAGGTAGTAAGGCGGTTGAACCGTCGGGCTCGCCGGGTCGGACACCGGGTCGTTCGGCGTCACCCAGGTGTCCTCGGAGGAGTAGAACGTGCCGGGGTCGGTGACGTGATACGAACCGAGAACTTCGCGCTGAACCTTGAACAGGTCGGACGGGTATCGGACGTGCGCCTTGAGCGATTCGCCCATCTCAGACTCCGCCTTCAACGTCGCGGGGAAGATCTTCATCCACGTCGCGAGAATCGGGTCTTCGGTGTCCCACGCATAGAGCGTGACGCTACCGTCGTAAGCGTCGACGGTCGCCTTGACCGAGTTTCGAATGTAATTCGCCGAACCGCTCGCGACGAGTGGATCGGTCGTGTAGGTGTCTTTGATCGCGTTCGACATGTCAACGCTCGTCGAATACGGATACGCGTTGGTGGTGGTGTATCCGTCCACGATCCACACGACACGACCGTCCACGACGGCGGGGTACGGGTCGTTGTCGAGCGTCAGATACGGTGCAACCTTGTTGACGCGAACGAGCGGGTGGCGGTCAAAGAGCACCTGCGAGTCGTTCGTGATGGCGTCGGAAAGCAGGAACTGCTCAGACTGGAACTTGAGCGCGTAAACGATGCGGTTGAAAAACGAATCGAGAGTTGGCCCACCATTACCGGCGAACGTGTACTTCTTGTTTCCCTCGTCGGACGTCGACGACGCCGAGGGGTAGTCAAGCTCGAGGTCACCGCTCGCACCCTTTCCACCGACGATCGAATACTCGGGCGACGCTTCACCGAAATAGACGCGAGGTTCGTAAGTACCCAGCGCGCCCGACACCGGGATGCCCGACTCCAGGAACGTCGGTTGGCCGTCAATGTTGCCCTTGTTGCCGTAGGCCGCGACGATTCCGTAACCGTGCGTGTACACGATGTGGTCGTTGTACCAACTCGACGACGTCTGGCCCGCGAGGTTGAGTTCGCGCACCGCGAGAACCGTGTCCTGTGAAACCCCGTCAACGGGATAACGGTCGACGTCGAGGTGTTTGGGGAACGAGTAATACTGGCGGAACTGCTCGAGTTGAGCGAACGCGTCGGAGACGAGCGCCGGGTCGATGATGCGAATGTGCGCGGTCGTGTCGACGTCGGAACGCAACGCTCCCGGTTCGGCGATCGTTGTCGCGTCGTAATTGACCACGTCGACCTTGTCGAGACCGAACGCCGTACGCGTTCCGTCGATATTGCGCTGGATGTAATCGGCTTCGAGGGTGCGGGCGCTCGGGTCGACCTGGAATCGCTGCACGATCCACGGGTAAACCCCACCGATGACGAGGGCCGAAACGACGAGCATTGCCGCACCGACAAGAGGGAGACGCCAACTTCCGATGACGATCGTTGCGAGGAAGAATACGGCGACGACAATCGCGATTCCCGCGAGGATTTGGTGACCGGGAATGACCGCGTTGGTCTCGGTGAATCCCGCACCGGTCGCGACGAAGCCCTGCGAGGGTTCGACGACTGTCGCGTACTGGGAAACCCAGAGGTTGACGCCCTGAACAGCAACGTAAATTGCACCGAGGATCGCCATCTGAACACGGAAGGGACGAGCGACCGAGACCTCGCGATTCGCGGTGATTCGCACGCCGCCGTAGATGAACCCGGCGGCCGCGGTCGCGAGAAGGGCGACGAGGAATGCGCCTTCCAGCTGTCCGAGGACGAATTGATAGAACGGAAGGTCGTACACGAAGAACGACGCGTCGAGATGGAACTGGGGATCGGTGGTGCCGAACGGCGTCTTGTTGAACCACTGCAACACGATGGCCCATTTGCTCGACGCGTTCACGCCAGCGAGGAGTCCGACCACGATCGGTCCGACGTTCATGATGAGTTTACGAACCGGCTCGACCGCCTCGCGATAGCGCTCGGCACCTTCCGACAGGCGAACGGAGAGGGGGCGAAGTCGATAGACGAGATTCAGACTCAGCCACACCGGAAGCGCCATGACCACGAAGCCACCCGCGCCGATTGCGGCGAGTGCGCCCCATTCGGTGTAGAGAACCGAGGCGTACCCCGTCTGCTGGTACCAGAGCACATCGGCCCAGACGTTAGCGAAGGCGAGGAATCCGAGTACGAGCACGCCGACGATGATGAGCGTCACGACGAGGGGCGATCGACGACGAATGGATGCGGGCAGGGTCACGATGGAAACTCCTTGAAACAGCGTTGTCGTTCGAGTCTACCCGCCGACGTTTGGGGCTAAGGCGTGGGGCAGGTCGGCAGCGAATCCGCACCGGTGGCTGTGCCGATCGCCGTCACGGCCGCGTAAGCCTCCGCGAGAGTCGACACCGCAACGATTCGGAGGCCCGCGGGAGCGTGGTCAGCGAGATCGTCGCAGTTGCCCTTGGGGACGAGCATCCACGTCGCTCCCGAGTCACGGGCGCCATAGGCCTTTTGGACGATTCCGCCGATTGTTCCGACCTCACCGCTCGCCACGATTTCGCCCGTTCCCGCAATGTTCTCTCCTCCCGTCAAGGAACCGGGGGTCAGGGTGTCGATGATGCCCAGGGCGAACATCATTCCCGCGCTCGGTCCGCCGACGTCGTTGATTTGAATGTCGACAGTGAAGGGGAAGTCGTAAATACCGCCAGTGAGAATTCCGATGACGGGCGTCGTGTTGTCCTGCTGTGACGCCACAATCGGTGCGGCGACCGTCAGCGTCTCGGTGCCGCGAGTGATGACGAGGTCGATGGAATGGCCGATTCCGGCCTTCTTGATGAGCGCGCGAAGTGCGGAAACATCACCGACGGGAATTCCGTCCGCGGACTCGATGATGTCATCCTGCTGAAGAAGTTTGGCCGCGGGATAGCCCGGGGTCGCCTCGGCGACCTGAATCTTGGAGGCGAACGGAATGTCGAGCTGGCTTAGGGCGGCGGCAATCGCCTCCTGCTTCGACGTATCCATTTGCACCTGCCCAGCCTTCACCGAATCGTTTCGGCTCGTGCCCGTCGGGTACATCGACTCCATGGGCACCACCGCGACTTCGGGTCGGAACCACCCCGACACGACATCGAGCCACGTGGGGCTGTCGCCGGGAGACCCGCTGGCCCACACCGTGAGCATCGACAGTTCGCCTTCGGTCGGGTACGTCGTTGCTCCCTCCACGGTGATGAGAGGCACATCTTTTCCGTCGGCTCCCGCCGCGGTTCCCAGGGTGTTGTAGACGGGGCCGGGAGTCTCGATGACGTAGGGAGCCGGCACGAACGACAATGTGACGGTTCCGAGCACCGCCACGGCGAGGAACCCGATTCCGACACCGCGACGAGTTACGGATCGACCCGAACGGGAAGTTTCGACATCAGTCACGACTTCCACATTAGGTGACGAACCGAGCAGGTACGGTGGGAAGCATGGCGGACGACGAATCCGACGAATTCCGGGAGATGCTCCGAAAGTTCCTCGAGTCGGGGGAACAGTTCGACATCGCAGAATTCGCCAAGGCCGCGGGGCTCCCCGGCGACTCCGCAACGATCGAGCAGATGCTTTCCCAGTTGCACGCCGCGTTGTCGCAGGGCAGCGAGGGCATCACCGAACAGATGGTTCGCGACACTGCAACACAGGTGGCGAATCAGGGTGCCGCGAGCGTTCCCGCAGCGACACTCGGTGCGGCCGATGCGGCCCTCCGCGTCGCGACGCTCTGGCTCGACGAGGTGACGGCGGTGCCGGCGGTCACCGTCACTCCCACGACAATGACACGGCCCGAATGGGCACGCGCGACGATTCCGGTGTGGATTCAAATCGCCGAACCCGTCGCCCGCTCGATCGCGACCGTCGGCGAGCGCGCCCTCGGCGACGCCGTTCCCGAGGACGAGGCATCAACTGCAACGAGCGCCTTCGCGGCCCTTCGACGACTCGGCGGAACGCTCTTCTCGCTTCAGCTCGGACACATCATCGGCCAGCTCTCGAGTGAGGTCCTTGCCGGGGGCGACTTGGGAATTCCGCTCCTGGACGGCCAGCTCGAGCACGAACTGCGACCCGTCATCGTCGCGCAGAACGTCGAGGCGTTTGCTGAAGGGCTCGAGATTCCACTCGAAGACGTCATGCTGTATGTCGCGGTCCGCGAAATCGCGCACGCGAGACTTTTCAAACACTCGAAGTGGCTCAAGCTCGGACTCATCACCGCGATTACCGATTACGCCAACGGCATCTCGATCGATGCCGAGAGCATGCGCGAAGCGATGTCGGATGTCGACCTTTCGGATTCCGAAGCGCTTCGCCGACTCGTGAGCGACGGAACGCTCATTCCCCCGAAGACCGACGAGCAACTGGCCGCACTTGCCCGCATCGAAACCCTCCTTGCGCTTGTCGAAGGCTGGGTCGAGCTGATCGCCGATCGAGCGGCCGCACGACTTCCCAGTCGCGGTGCCATCGCCGAAATGATCCGACGGAATCGCGCCGCCGGTCGACCCGGCGAGAAGGCGCTGGCGGGGCTGATTGGACTCGATGCGCGGCCACGCCGACTGCGCGAGGCTGCCGAAATGTGGCGATCCATCGATGCGAGCGTCGATTCGACGACACGCGATTCCCTGTGGGATCACCCCGATGTGCTCCCCACCGCCGACGACATTGACGATCCCCAGGCGCTGATCGCCCGCCTAACCGCCGGAACTGTTCAACCCGATGAAATGGATGACGCCATTCGTCGCCTGCTCGACGAACCGCCTGTGGACGACGACTGACGCGTTCGCCGCGGTTGTGACACTCTGCTGGAGTGTTCCTGCGCATCGATCCGAGCCTCCCCGTCGTCTGGCGTGACGATGCCACCGCACAGATCGGAATCGATCCCGCCATCACCACCCTGACGATCACCGACTCGGGTGTCGCCCGCGGACTCGCGGAACTGGTGCGCGGGACCAGCCCCACCCGGCTCGTCGGGGTCGTGGGGGGAGAATCCCAGGCGAACGCGCTCCTCGACGCCTGCGGTGACGTCTTCGTCAGTCTTCCGCCACCGCCACCGCCGCGCGTGGTCGTCGTCGGACAGGGTGCGGGTGCCGACGCGGTCGCCCACGTCTGGTCTGGCGCGTCCACCACCACCGTGCTCGCCCGAACGAGTCGCGACGTGGCCGCGGGAAATTGCGACATCGCCATCCTCGTCAGCGACTTCGTCGTCTCCCCCATCGATACACAACCGTGGCTGGGGCGCGACATCCCCCATCTCGCCGTAATCTTCGGTGAATCATCGGTGACCGTTGGACCGCTCGTGCGTCCCGGTTTTTCTGCGTGCATTCGATGCGTAGAACTTCACCGTGTCGACGCGGATCCCGCCTGGAGCGCGATCGCTCCTCAGGTGTGGGGCAAACGTGCCTCGAGCAACATCGCACCGCTCGCGACCCACGCCGCCGCCGACTCCCTGCGCCTCGTTGCGGACGGCGCCACCCACTCGATTCGCATCGACTCGCGAAGTCTCGGGCGAACCACGACCGCGCACGTTCCGCACCCCGACTGTGGGTGTCGCGCTATCCCAACCCGTCGGGGATGAATCGGCTGCGCTGGCGCGCGTTTCCCGTCTCCCCCGGTCGTTCCGCCCAACTCAACGTGAGCTCGCGTTCGGCACGGGTGACGGCGACGTAGGTGAGTCGACGCTCCTCGGCGAGTGCAGCGTCGGACACCGCGTAGGAAAGCGGGAACAGACCCTCGCTCATGCCGATGACGAATACGGTGTCCCACTCGAGACCTTTGGCGGCGTGAACCGTCGACAACGTCACGGCGTCGATGGCGGGTTCGAGATCGTCGGCCGCACGCCGAAGCAGCTCGTCTCGGAGGTCCCGCACGGTGGCGGTTGGTGCCATTCCTTCAGCAAGCGTGTGAAGTGCGGCGAGGATGTCCCAAGACTGTCGCTCGATCGGGTTCGTCGGCGGTTTGGAGATCCAGTTGAAGTGTTCGCGAAGCACGAGCGCGAGAGCGTCACCCGCCGCCATCGTGGGGTTCGTCTCGGACATCCCACCGAGGATTGTCATTGCCCGGCGAACGGAATCGTCTTTGAAGTACCGCGCACCGCGAACGCGGAACGGGACACCCGCTGCGCCGAGGGCCGCCTCAAGAGCGATCGATTGCGCATTGATTCGATACAACACCGCGATGTTGCGTGCGGGAGTGCCGCGATCGATGGCTCGCCGGATGTCGGCGGCGACCGCTCCCGCCTCGGCGGCGTCGTGCGGTGCGCTGAGCACGCGCACGGTGGGGCCGTGGTCGCGGGTCGCAACAAGGTGCAGCGGTGAGTCGGGCACCACCGCGTTAGCGACACTCACGATCTCTGGAGTCGAACGGTAGGTCGTGTCGAGCTCAATTGTCTTGGCGTCGGGGAACTCACGTTCGAAACCGAGCAAGAACGCGGCGTTCGCCCCCGCGAACGAATAGATGGTCTGGTTGGGATCGCCGACGACACACACGTCGGAGCGCTTACCCCGCCACACTTCGAGCAACGCGCGTTGCACGGGCGAAACATCCTGGTACTCGTCGACGACGAGGAATCGATAACGCTCGTGCACCTGCGTCGCAGCCCACGGGGTGGCGGTGAGCAGCCCGAGCGTGGCGATGAGCACATCCTCGAAATCGAGTTCACGTCGATCGTCCTTGAGCGATTCGTAGCGTTCCATCATTCCGATGAGCGAATCGGCCGACAACCCCGTGGGGAGCGGCCTCGAGGCCACGAAATCGCGGTACCCCTCGGGCGAAATGAGTCGAACCTTGCGCCACTCGATCTCCCCCGCGACGGCGCGAAGAACTTCGGCACTCGTGGGAAGTCGGAGTTGCTCGGCGGCTTGGGTCAGAAGTTGCGCCTTCGACGCGCGAACCTTGGGCGACGCGCCTCCGATGCGGTCGGGCCAAAAATGACCGAGTTGGGCGAGGGCGGCGGAGTGGAAGGTGCGACACGCGACACCGGTGACGCCGAGAGATGCGAGCCGGAATTTCATCTCGCCCGCCGCCTTGGTGGTGAACGACAGAGCGAGCACCTTGTCGGGTGAATAAACCCCCGTTTCAACCCCGTAGGCGATGCGGTGAGTGATGGCGCGAGTCTTGCCCGATCCAGCGCCGGCGAGCACGCGAACGGGACCGACCAGAGCGAGCGCGACGCGTCGTTGGTTCTCGTCCAACGACTCGAGGAGTGCGCTCATAGTTGCCTCTCGCGTGGCAACCACGACGGCACCACGGTTCGCCATACAGTACGACTATGGCATTGTCTCCCATCATGCTAACCGCGTGGGCGGTCGCCGAAATTCCGGGTTTGGAGATCGACGGCTACCGCGACACGTCGAACGACGACTGCGATCGTGCGCTGTGCAGAACGCACGACGATCGCGTCATTTCCATCACGTCGCCGCTCACCGCCGAGTTCGCGGCGTTGCAGGATTCCGAGCACCGCGTCGGGCAACTTCTCAGCGCGGGCGTGCGTGACCGCCTCCCGTTCGCCGTTCCGCACACCCTCGCCGCGGGCACCATCGGCAAGCGTCGCGTCGTCGTCACGGAAGATGCCCGCGGAACGGCCTTGACCGCAATCAAGGACCCGCGGGGCGCTCTTCCGTCGCTCGCCACCGCGCTCGCTTCCATCCACAACCTGCCGACGTCCATCGTCACGCGCAACGTTATTCCTCAGTTCAATTCGCTCGACTGCCTGCGCGATGCCGCCGGGCTCATCGATCGCGCTCATCAAACGACGAAGGTGCCCTCCGCGCTCCTCGACCGTTGGGACGCGGCCGTCGAAGACGCGGGGATGTGGCAGTTCTCCCCCACGATCACTCACGGGGCGATGGATTTCGATGCCGTCCTCGTGGACGAGCTCGGGGTTTCGGGGATTGTCAATTGGTCGTCGGCGCGCGTCGGTGACCCCGCCGAGGATCTTTTCAAGGTGATGGGTCGCATCGCGCACACGACAGCCGACGAGTTCGCCGCCGCATATTTGGAGGCTCGGCCGTCGCACGACCCGCGCCTCATTCATCGCGCACGATTCCTTTCCGAGATCGACGTCGCGCGCTGGCTCGTTTTCGGAGTGGACTCGAACGACGAATCGATCGTTGCCGAGGGCGTCGGGATGCTAACGGCGATTCTCGCCGCGGTGACCGACAACCCGGCCCTTGACCTCGGTGCCCCGAAGAAGGCGCCGTCGACGATTGTGTACCCCGAGGACGTGCCGCCTCTTCCCGTGAGTGCCGCGCCGGTGCACCTCGAGGACGTCGAAACGGAAGCGATGACCGCCCCGATGCGTCCGGTGGCTGAGGCCTCGGGTGATGTCGAACCCGAGAAGCCGACGACCGAACCGCTCTGACGCCTAGTCGATGGGCGGGAGCGCGTCGAGTGTGTTGAGGCGTTCCGTCTCGATCTGCCACTCCCAGTCGTCGGCGATGTAATACAACACCGCATCGACTTCGGAGACCTCAATTCCGTAGAGTGCCGCTAGAGCACGGCGATAGAGCACGAGCTGCATGGCCTTGGCGTTCTTCTCGTCCTCGGTCTTCGGCGATTTTCCCGTTTTCCAATCGACGACGACGTATCGCCCGTCAACTTGGAACACCGCGTCGATCTTGCACACGACGATGTGGGAACCCTGCGGAAGCAGAATCTCGATTTCGCGGTGGACGGGAGTCATTCCCGCCCAACGGGACGCGAGATACGTGGCCTTGAGCTTCTCCATCTGATCGTCGCTTTCGACATAGTCGTCGGCATCGCGGAATCCGTCGACGAAATCGTCTTCGATTTGCCCGCGCTCGATCCAGAGGTGCACTTCTGTTCCCAGGCGAGCGGCACGATACGGTCGGTTCGGAACGGGACGTCGGCTTCCTTCGCGAACTTTCGCGAGGTCCATCGCCCATTCCGCGTATCGCGACGCCGGGATTCGGACGGGAATCTGCGCGGCAACGGCATTCTCGTGTGCGAGCAGATGTTCGATGGCG
>JAHEGC010000002.1:29554-89896 GCA_024639965.1 Micrococcales bacterium | reverse complement strand
TTCGGCGTCCTTTCCCGCAGCGATGACCTCGGCATGGCTGAGGGGGTCGCCGAGTCCGGCAGCGAGGTTGGTGATGAGGGAGAGCCCGAGAACTTCCATTCCCGCCTCGCGCGCCGCGATCGCTTCGAGCGCTGTTGACATTCCGACGATGTGCCCACCCATGCGTCCCGCCATCTGAACCTCGGCCGGCGTCTCGTAGTGCGGTCCGCGGAATTGCACATACACGCCCTCGTCGAGGTTGGGCTTCACGCTGCGCGCGATGTCGCGGAGACGCTGCGAGTACAGGTCGGTGAGGTCGATGAAGGTTGCGCCCTCCAGCGGCGACGACGCGGTGAGGTTTATGTGGTCCGAGATGAGCACGGGCGTGCCCGGGCCCCACGATTCCTTGAGCCCGCCTGCCCCATTGGTGAGCACCATGATCTTCGCGCCGGCGGCGGCGGCCGTGCGAACCGAGTGCACGACTCGGCGAACGCCGTGATCCTCATAGAAGTGCGTGCGCGCTCCGATGATCAGGGCGTGAGCACCCGAGGCGGTGCGTATCGATCGGATTGTTCCGACGTGACCTTCTACGGCGGGCTTCGAGAAACCAATGATCTCGGTCGCGGGGAATTCGGCGACGGTTTCGCCGATGAGGTCGGCGGCCTTGCCCCAACCGCTGCCCAGCGTCAACGCTATGTCGTGCCGGGTGACGCCCGTTTTTTTGGCGATTTGATTCGCCGCTTCGCGCGCGACCTCCTTGGGGTCTACCGAACGATCGTCAAGGGGGTGTCCGCTGCTCTGCGCCATTTCCCCATTCTAGGCTTGGTCGATTTTTCCGCTATCCGCAATTCGAGCGGCGCTCGTCTGGGAGAATGTCGGAATGACGGATTCCCCCAGCATTGCCCCTCACCGCGTCGTCGTAATCGGCGGTGGACCCGGCGGATATGACGCGGCGCTCGCTGCCGCTCAACTCGGTGCACGCACGGTTCTCATCGAACGCGCGGGTGTGGGCGGGAGCGCGGTACTCACCGACGTGGTTCCGTCGAAGACTCTCATCGCCACCGCCGACGCCGCCGTCGCGGTCGGCGAAGCAGCCGACCTCGGGGTGCACCTCGTCAACGACGACGGCTCCGTCACCGAGCGCCCCCACGTCTCGGTCAACCTCGCCGAAGTGAACGAACGGCTCGTGCGTCTCGCCAAGTCGACCTCGGCCGACATGCGGGCGACTCTCGAATCGGCCGGCGTCACCGTCATCGAAGGGGAAGGCCGATTCGATGGACCCCACCGTGTCATCGCACACGATGTGGCGGCCAACACCGACATCGACTCATTCGACGCTGACACCGTCATCGTCGCGGTCGGTGCGCGCCCGCGCACTCTGCCCACCGCCGAGCCCGACGGCAAACGAATTCTGACTTGGACGCAGCTCTACAACCTCACCGAGGTGCCCGAGCACCTCATCGTCATCGGGTCGGGTGTCACGGGCGCCGAGTTCGCCTCGGCGTACACCAACCTCGGGGCAACCGTCACGCTCGTGTCAAGCCGCGATCGCGTTCTCCCCGGTGAGGACAAGGATGCCGCCCAGGTGCTCGAGGACGTCTTCGCTCGCCGCGGAATGACCCTCAAGTCGAAGGCCCGAGCCGAATCCGTCGTCGCGAACGACATCGGTGTCGTCGTCACCCTCGGGGACGGCTCGACCCTCGAGGGTTCGCACTGTCTCATCGCCGTCGGGTCCATCCCCAACACCGCGACCATCGGCCTCGAATCGGCGGGGGTCGTGACGAGCGAATCGGGCCACATCGTGGTCAACAAGGTCGCCCGCACCTCGGCGAGCAACATCTATGCAGTCGGCGACTGTTCCGACGCCCTCCCGCTCGCGAGCGTCGCGTCGCATCAGGGGCGCACGGCGGTGTTCCACGCACTCGGCGATTTCGCCAAGCCCCTCGACACCCGACTCGTCTGTTCGAACATCTTCACCTCGCCCGAAATTGCGACCGTCGGATACACCGAGAACGACGTCGTCACGGGTGCGGTGAACGGCATCGTCCACAAGCTCGATCTCGTCGGTAACCCTCGGGCCAAGATGCAGGGAACCACGGACGGGTTCATCAAACTCATCGCGCAGCCCGAGAGCGGAATCCTGCTCGGCGGTGTCATCGTTTCACCGCGTGCGAGCGAACTCATCAATCTCCTGTCGTTCGCCATGGAACACCGCCACACCGTCGACCAGATCGCGCGGTCGTGGACCGTCTATCCATCACTCGCGGGCGGTATCGCCGACACCGCGAAGGGCATGCACCTACTGAAGAAGTAGTCGTTATTCGGGCTTCTCGAGCGAGAGCAACACGTGGCCGGCCTTGATGGTCGTGCCGATTTCGGCGTTGACCTTGGCGACCACTCCGTCACGCGGTGAGGGGATTGACTGCTCCATCTTCATCGCCTCGAGGACGATGACGGTCTGGCCCTTGACGACCGTGTCACCCGGTTTCACCTCGACCTTGACGATGGTCGCTTGCATCGGCGACGCGACGTCGTTTCCGCCACCACCGCTCGCGTGAGCGGTCTTGGAGCGGACGGGAGCGAGCGGCTTACGGGCCCGCGCCGACGTGGGCAGAATGCTGTCGGGAACGGAGACGGTGAGGCGCTTGCCTTCGACCTCGACGACGACCTCGTGGCGGGTGTCGACCGCGTCGCGCGCGTTGATCGCACCGCCGAACGGTTCGACCGTGTTCGTGAACTCGGTTTCGATCCAACTCGTGTAAATCGAGAAGGCCTTTTCCCCCTCAGGAGCGAACGCCGGGTCGTCCACGACGAGACGGTGAAACGGGAGAACGGTGGGGAGGCCGACGACTTGGAACTCGGCGAGAGCACGCCTCGCCTTGGCGAGAGCGTCCTTGCGGTCGGTGCCGGTGACGATGAGCTTGGCGAGAAGCGAGTCGAACGATCCCGAGATCACGTCGCCCGCGACGACCCCCGAATCGACGCGTACGCCAGGACCGCCGGGGAGCGTCATCGACACGACGGGACCGGGAGTGGGGCGGAAGCCCGAGCCGGCGTCCTCTCCGTTGATTCGGAACTCGATCGAGTGTCCAACAATTTCGGGGTCCGGATAATCGACGAGCCCACCCTCGGCGATGCGGAACTGTTCGCGTACGAGGTCGAGTCCCGTGACCTCTTCCGAGACGGGGTGTTCGACCTGGAGTCGGGTGTTGACCTCGAGGAAGGTGATCGTTCCGTCGGCGCCGATAAGGAACTCGCAGGTTCCCGCACCGACGTAGCCGACCTCTTTGAGGATGTTCTTCGATGCGGTGTAGAGGAGTTCGCGTTGCTTTTCGGTGACGAAGGGCGCGGGTGCCTCCTCGACAAGCTTTTGGTGACGACGCTGAAGCGAGCAGTCGCGGGTCGACACGACGACGACGTTGCCCTTCGCGTCGGCGAGACACTGAGTCTCGACGTGACGAGGCTTGTCGAGGTATTTTTCGACGAAGCATTCGCCTCGACCGAACGCCGCGATGGCCTCGCGCGTGGCCGATTCGAACAGCTCGGGGATCTCCTCACGCGTGCGCGCGACCTTGAGCCCGCGGCCGCCACCACCAAACGCCGCCTTGATGGCGACGGGGAGGCCGTGCTCGTCAACGAACGTGAGAACCTCGTCCGCGTTCTCGACGGGGTTGATCGTTCCGGGAGCCAGCGGTGCGCCCACCTTCTCGGCGACATGACGTGCGCTGACTTTGTCGCCGAGTCGCTCGATCGCTTCCGGCGACGGCCCAATCCAGATAATTCCCGCGTCGGCAACGGCGCGGGCGAAGTCAGCGTTCTCGGCGAGGAAGCCGTAGCCGGGATGAATCGCGTTGGCACCGGTGCGTTTGGCTGCGGCGAGAATCTTGGGGATAACGAGATAGGTCTCGGCACTCGTCGTACCGTCAAGGCTGATCGCTTCGTCGGCGAGCTTGACGTGCTGAGCGTTGATGTCCTGGTTTGCGTAAACCGCAACGGTCGCAATTCCGGCGTCGCGTGCGGCGCGGATGACACGAACGGCGATTTCGCCTCGGTTCGCGATGAGGACCTTTGTGATGCGTTCAGCCATGCCCCATAGCCTATTGGTCGCACTCGACTGTGTCAGTAACGGTCAGCGGTTCCAGAGGTCGGTCCACTCCACACCGAGTTCGCGAACGAGGTCGCGCAGTGCGGGGAGCGAGAGACCGACCACAGTGTGCGGGTCTCCGACGATGGAACGCACGAATCCGCCTCCCTTGGAGTCGATCGTGAAGGCACCGGCGACCTTGAGTGGTTCACCCGTGGCGATGTACGCATCGATTTCCGTGTCGGTCACATCCGCGAAAGTAACCTCGGCACTGGTGACCACTCCGACCGCGCGACCGGTGACGCCACCACGACAGTCAATGAGCCAATGACCGGAAAAGAGCGTGCCAGTGCGCCCGCGCTGGCGGAGCCACCGTTCACGGGCGACCTCGGGGTCGTGGGGCTTGCCGTGGATGATGCCGTCGATGACGAACGCCGAATCGCCGCCGAGTACCAGCCCGTCAAGTGCCGATCCGTGGTCGGTGACGACCGCTTCCGCCTTGACCCGAGCGAGCAGTTGCACCATCTCACTCGCGTTGGCGGGGGACTGGGAGGCGACCACCGCATCCTCGTCCACACCGGGTGAGAAGGTCGACGGTTCGATTCCCGCGGCGCGAAGGGTCGCGAGTCGAGCGGGAGACGTCGAGGCGAGGATGAGGCGCACATCCCGACACTACTCGGACCGTAGGCTGGGCGTATGGGGGAATGGCTCGGTCGCGATATCGACATCACGCTCACCGGTATGGCTCACGGTGGGGTCGCGGTCGGACGATACGACGGTCGAGTCGTCTTCGTCGGCGATGCGCTCCCCGGGGAGACCGTCGCCGCAACGGTCACGGATGACTCCAAGGCGAGCTTCTGGCGCGCCGATGCCACTTCTGTTGTCGAGGCGAGCCCGCACCGTGTTCCGCACGTATGGGCGGAGGCGTCGATCGATCGCCCCATCGGAAGTCGGGTGGGCGGCGCCGACTTCGGACACATCGCCCTCGCGCACCAACGCGACCTCAAACGCGAAATTCTTCGTGACGCTCTCGTGCGTTTCGGAAAACTCGACGACTCGGCGATCTCGTTGCTTCTTGGTCGCGTCGAATCCGTTCCGGGCGACAACGAGCTGAACGGACTCGGGTGGCGAACCCGCGTCCGACTTCACGTCGACGACGAGGGGCGAATCGGCCCGCGTGCCCGTCGATCACACCGCGTCATCAGTGTCGATTCTCTGCCGCTGGCGACCGAGGGCGTCAACTCCGTTGCCCCACTTCGCGAGAACTACGGCATGGCCGGTGTCGTGGATGTTCTCAATCCGACGGTGGGCGACCCGCGCCTTGTCATCGGGGATCAGAAGCCGACGGTCATTCGGGAACGAGTTGGCAACCGCGAATTCCGCCTCGACGACAACGGTTTCTGGCAGGTTCACCGCGGCGCGGCGGAACTACTCACCGCAACGGTCCGCGACCTCGTCGACGAGTCCCTCTTCGCCCCCACCGCATTCAACCTCGACCTCTACGGCGGTGTCGGCTTGTTCGCTGCGGCGCTCGCCGAGCTCGGAGGGGCATCGACGCGCGTCACCACCGTCGAATCGGTCGAACGTGCAACCGAACATGCCGGTGAAAACCTCGCCGAATGGGTCGGAGCTTTTGCCGAAACGGGAAAGGTTGAGCGCTGGCTCCCCGCTCTCGAACGCCGCGCGACACCCGCCGAGAAGCAGCGACTTCGCGAGGCAACGATCGTGCTCGATCCTCCCCGTTCGGGAGCAGGACGTGAGGTCATGGCGTCACTTGGTCGACTTGCCCCAGCCCAGATGATCTATATCGCCTGCGACCCCGTGGCGT
Source organism: Micrococcales bacterium (assembly GCA_024639965.1). Classification (GTDB taxonomy): domain Bacteria; phylum Actinomycetota; class Actinomycetes; order Actinomycetales; family Microbacteriaceae; genus MWH-TA3. The sequence goes on along the minus strand of JAHEGC010000002.1, from coordinate 84,005 downwards.
TGGCACGAGACATCGCGTTCGCCGCGGCAGCCGGGTATCGACCCGTTCGAATGCGCGCGATCGACCTGTTCCCGCACACTCACCACCTCGAAACCGTCTGCGTTCTCGTTCGCGAATGACGTCGCCGAGGTGCCGTCGGAGGGCCACTCTCGCTAAGGTGAATGTGTGACTGAAGACTCCACCACACCCGAGGCGTCGACCACCGCCGGTCGAATCGCCGACTTTGCGGGCCGTCTCAAAAAGCTCGATGAGGCGCAGAAGGCCGCTGGCGAAAAGCAGAAGGCCAAGGGCAAGAACTCGGCGATGTCGCGCATCATGCAGCTCGTCGACCCCGGCACGGGCTTCACCGAAATCGACAAGTTCGTCCGTTCGCGCGGTGACTCGTTCGGCGACTCGGGCAACCGCCCCGATCGCGATTCCGTCATCATCGGTGTCGGACGGATTCACGGCCGCGAGGTCGCCATTTTCAGCCAGGACTTCTCCGTGTTCGGAGGCTCGCTCGGCGAGGCCGCCGGCGCCAAGATCGTCAAGCTCATGGAATACGCGCTCAAAGCGGGTGTTCCGCTTATCGGAATCCTCGATTCGGGTGGGGCCCGCATTCAAGAGGGCGTCATGGCGCTCGGTCGATACGGCGAAATCTTCCGCCTCAACACCCAGTCGAGCGGGGTCATCCCCCAAATCTCCATCATCTGCGGCCCCGCCGCGGGTGGAGCAGTGTATTCACCCGCCCTCACTGACTTCGTCGTCATGGTCGACAAGACGAGCCAGATGTTCGTCACCGGCCCCGACGTCATCAAGGCGGTCACGGGTGAAGACGTGGGCATGGAGGAACTCGGCGGCGCCGAGACGCACTCCGTTCGCACGGGAGTTTCCCACTATCTCGCGAGCGACGAACCCGACGCGTTTGACTACGTCCGATCGGTGCTCTCGTATCTCCCGCAGAACAACCTCGCCGAGCACCCCATCTATGCGTCCGTCGTCTCGGAGACTCCGACCGAGGCCGACAAGGAACTCGACACAATCATCCCCGATAGCGCGAACCAGCCGTACGACATGCTCGACGTCATCGCGCGTTCGGTGGACGAGGATTCGTTCCTCGAGGTCCAGCCGCTGTTCGCCCCCAACATCGTTGTCGGCTTTGCCCGCGTTGAGGGCAAGCCCGTCGGCGTGATCGCGAACCAGCCGAAGGAGATGGCGGGAACGCTCAACATCGAAGCGGGGGAAAAAGCGGCACGATTCGTGCGCTTTTGTGACTCGTTTGGCCTTCCCATCATCACTCTCGTCGACGTGCCTGGATATCTTCCCGGAACCGACCAGGAGTGGCAGGGCGTGATTCGTCGCGGTGCAAAGTTGCTCTACGCCTACTCCGAGGCGACCGTTCCGCTCATCACCGTCATCACCCGCAAGGCCTACGGCGGTGCGTACATCGTCATGGGGTCCAAGCACCTCGGTGCGGACATCAACATGGCGTGGCCCACCGCGGAACTCGCGGTGATGGGTGGTCAGGGAGCCGTCAACATTCTCAACCGTGCCGAGCTCAAGGAGGCAGAGGAGAAGGGCGAAGACGTCGCCGCTCTGCGCACCAAGCTCGCCAATGAATACACACTCAAGGTGGCGAGCCCTTTCCTCGCCGCAGAGCGTGGAGCGATCGACAACGTCATATATCCCCACATGACGCGCATCGCGATCATCCGTTCGCTTCGCGCCCTCGGCACCAAGCGCGCGTCGAACCCGCCGAAGAAGCACGGGAACATCCCGCTCTGATGTCGGACGACGCGACCCAAGCCGACCGCTTCGACCTAATTCGCGTCGAGGGCGGCAACCCGAGCCCCGAGCACCTCGCCGCGGCGAAGGCGGTCATCGAGGGGATGCTCCGCGAGGGTGGCGAGGTCGACAAGCCTGTTCGTTTGGATGATTGGTCGCGCGCGCGCCGAGCTCCCGCTGGATACGCGGGACGCCACCGCGCCTCGTGGTCGAATCCCACGACGTGACGACTCACTGGGTCGGGGCGGTTGCTTCGACCAACGCGGTCGCTCGCGAAGGACTCTACGAGCACGGTGATGTCATTGCCACGACAGAACAGACCGCAGGTCGCGGGCGCCACGATCGCACCTGGTCGATGAATCCGGGTGAAGGCGTCGCACTGACGATTGTTGTGGACACCGAATCGCTGGGGTCACCCGTTCACGTCACGCGAATACCGCTCGTCACCGCGTCGGTGCTCGCCGGGGTGATTGCCGACGCACACCCGACCATCAAGTGGCCGAACGATCTGCACATCGACGGAGCGAAGGTTTCGGGGATTCTCGTTGAAAGTCTCGGCAACGGTCGATTCGGGATCGGCGTCGGAATCAACCTCACGGGGGTTCCGGTCGGAGTGGAGGGGTCAACCCCCGTCAGTCTTGTCACGGCCGGGGTTTTCATCACCGCCGAGGAACTCGTTGACCGGCTCGTGACCGCCGTTCTCGACGCGCTTGAGCGACTGGATTCCCCCGCCACACACGCAGAGTTGGAGCGCGCGCTCGACACCATCGGCCGCGAGGTTCTCGTCGAGCTCCCCGACGGCCGTTCGATCCTCGGGCTTGCGGTCGGACTCGGCGAAACCGGTTCGCTTCTCGTCGAAACGGAGGGGTTCGTCACCGAACTCGTCGCGGGTGACGTCACCCACCTCCGCCACGCGGGCTGACACACACGCGGATAGGCTGGAATTCGTCAGCGTCCGCAACGGAGGAGTCTCGTGAAGGTCATCGGTGTCATCGGTGGAGGTCAACTCGCCCGCATGATGATCGGCCCCGCCGTCGAACTGGGGCTCGAACTTCGTGTACTCGCGGAGACCCCCGATTCTTCGGCCCGCGACCGCGCGACCGCGATTGGGGATTACCGCGACGTCGAAACGGTTCTCGAGTTCGCGCGCGGCGTCGATATCGTGACCTTCGACCACGAACACGTTCCCCAGGATGTCCTTGACGCGCTCGTCGCGACGGGCGTTGCCGTTCATCCGGGGCCGGCGGCGCTCGCCGTGGCTCAAGACAAACTCCTCATGCGCGAACAACTCGACGCCCTGGGATTGCCACTACCGGTGTGGGCGAAGGCCGAAAGCGTTGACGACGTCACCGCGTTCCTCGCGGCTAACGGCGGCGTCGCCGTCGCCAAGACGCCGCGCGGTGGTTACGACGGCAAGGGTGTGGCGATCATTACTGACCCGAGCGATGTCAGTGCCTGGCTGGCCGCCGGGCCGATCTTGCTCGAGGAGAAGGTCGACTTCGTTCGTGAACTCGCCCAACTTGTTGCGCGACGGCCCAGCGGCGATGTTGCCGCGTGGCCCGTGGTCGAGACGACCCAGGCGAACGGCGTGTGTTCCGAGGTCGTCCTGCCCGCTCCCTCTATCGACCGGTTGCACGTGGTGGCCGCGGAGATCGGTCGCACGGTCGCCGAGGGTCTCGGGGTGACCGGAGTTCTCGCGGTCGAGCTATTCGAAACGACGGACGAGCGCATCCTTATCAACGAACTAGCGATGCGCCCCCACAACTCGGGTCACGTGACGATCGAGGGGAGCGTGACCTCGCAGTTTGAACAACACCTCCGCGCCGTCGCCGACCTTCCGCTCGGGTCGACCGCTTCGACCGCTCCGTGGGCGGTCATGATCAACGTCTTCGGGGCGATGGACGTCGATCGGTACGCCCGACTCGGCCCCTACACCGACGTCAAGATTCACAACTACGGCAAGGAACCTCGTGCCGGTCGCAAGGTGGGGCACGTCACCGCGACGGGCGCCGACGCTGCCGACGTGGCGTACCGAGCGCGCGCCGTGGCGGAAATCTTTCACGTCGACATTTAGCATGGAACGGTGAGTACGCCGCTCGTTGCAATCGTCATGGGGTCCGATTCGGACTGGCCGACGATGACCGCGGCGAAGGAAATTCTCGACCGGTTCGGTATCGCGAGCGAAGTGCAGGTGCTCTCCGCACATCGCACTCCCGAGGCGATGATCGAGTGGGGAAAGAGCGCCCGCGCGAACGGTGTCTCCGTCATCATCGCGGGTGCCGGTGGCGCAGCGCACCTCCCCGGAATGCTCGCATCGGTCACCACGCTTCCGGTCATCGGTGTTCCCGTCGCGTTGGCCAAGCTCGACGGTATGGATTCCCTCCTCTCCATCGTGCAGATGCCTGCGGGTATCCCCGTCGCCACGGTCGCCATCGGTAACTCGACGAACGCGGCCTTGCTTGCCGTCCGCCTGCTCGCCGTGGACGATGACGCACTCACTCACGCGCTCGAGGAATACGCCTCGACACTCGCCGACACCGTCGCGAAGAAGAACTCGGCCCTCAAAGACTCCCTGTCGTGAGCCTCACTTCCCCGATACGCAACCCGGACGTGCGCGACCCCGCCGTCATGGGTCGACGTGCGTGGTGGCTCGTTATTCTGTCGGTGCTCATCCCCGGTTCGGCTCAAGTCATCGCGGGTAATCCGAAGCTCGGGCGCATCCTGTTCGGGACGTGGCTTGCGCTCGTCGGAATCGCCGTCGTGTCGGGAATCCTCTACCTGTTGATTCCCGGGATGTTGTTGTCGTTCTGGATGTCAATGTTCGGATTGTGGGTTCTGCAGGCTCTCGTCGTCATCGGTGCGCTCATCGGCGCCGTCGCGACGTTCGACACTTTCCGTCTCGTTCGATTCGTGTACCTCCCGCAACGCACGCGCACCGCGGTTGCGGTACTCACGGTCCTCGGTCTAGTCCTCCCGCTCGGCGGAGCGGCGTACGGTTCGATGGTCATCGGCACGTCCCGTGACACCATCGCGGGAATTTTCGGCGACAAGATGGCAATCCCTCCCGTCGACGGCAAGTACACGTTCATGTTGCTCGGTGGTGACGCGGGAGCAGATCGCATCGGACTTCGGCCCGATTCGGTTTCGTTCGTCTCGGTCGACGCGACCACGGGGCAGATCTCCATCGTTGGGATTCCACGCAACCTTTACAACGCCCCCTTCGTCGACGGTTCGCCGATGCGCACCAAGTGGCCGGACGGATTCAACTGCGGGGACGAATGTCTGTTCGCGTACATCTACCCTTGGGCGCTCGACCATCCCGAGCTTTACCCCGACGCGGTGGCGAACGGATCCAACCCGGGAATCGAAGCGATGCGGGATTCCGTCGAGTCCATCGTCGGCATGCCCGTTCAGTTCTACGTCATGATCGACATGGCAGGCTTCCGTCGACTCATCGATGCGTTGGGTGGAGTCGACGTCCATCTCAAGGACCCTGTCAACATCTGCGTGGTCGGGCAGCCCATCACCTACACGTTCGCCTCGGGCGACCAGCATTTCGATGGTCGCGAAGCGTTGATGTTCGCGCGCACCAGATGCGACACGAACGACTTCGACCGAATGGGACGCCAGCGCCAGATTGAAGAGGCGATCCTGCGCGAAGTCGATGCCGGCACCGTGCTCGCAAAGTTCCAGGATCTCGCAGCAGCGGGCAAGGCCCTCATTCAATCCGACATCCCCCAGTCGATGCTGGGAATCATGATCGACCTCGGCGGTAAGGCGCGCAGACTCGAGTTGCTCCGAGGCGACCTGGTGCCTCCAGCCTTCGATTACCTCTACCCGGATTTCTCGGTGGCACGCAAGATTGTCAAGGGTGTTGTTTACCCGCCGCCCGCAACGCCGTCGCCGACGCCCCAGCAGTAACGGGTCAGACGCCGAAGTCGGTGCGGAGCGCGTCGATGAGCGCATCGCGCCAGGGCCGCATTGACGCAATCCCGACCGCTCGCGCCGCGTCGTCACCGAGTACGGAAAAAGACGGTCGCGCCGCGGGACGCACGAAGTTCGCGCTCGTCGTTGTGCTCACAAGGGCGGCGTCGGAACCCGATTCCTCGTAGACCGCCACGGCGAGGTCGTACCAACTGCAACGCCCCGAGTTCGTTCCGTGATAAATCCCGGCGGGAGCGGTGAGGAGGTGATCGATTCGTTCGGCGAGATCGGAGGTCCAGGTCGGTTGACCGACTTGATCGGTGACGACCGAAACCGAAGCCCCGACCCGTGCCTTCTCCACCATGGTCGCAACAAAGTTCGTTCCGCCAGCGCCGTAGAGCCACGCGGTGCGCACGATGCTCGACCCGGTTGGGTGGGCTGCGAGCACGGCGTGTTCCCCCGCAAGTTTCGTGCGACCGTATGCCGACAGGGGTCTCGTTGCCGAGTCCACCGCGTACGGCTCGGCGCTGGCTCCGTCGAAGACGTAATCGGTTGACACGTGTACGAGCCGGGCACCGTGGGTCGCACACGCGGTGGCGACGTTTCCGGCCCCGAAGCCGTTGACCGCGAGTGCGCGATCTTCGTGCGATTCGGCGTCGTCGACCGCGGTGTAGGCGGCGGCATTGATCACGACGTCAAATCCCGCGACCGCGTCGGACACGGCAACCGCGTCGGTCACATCGAGTTGATCGCGCGACAACAGTGTTGCGTCAGCACCGAATCGCTCGCCCAGCGCACGGGCGAGCATGCCGCCCCCGCCGGTCACGAGAATTCGGGAGGTCAACCGAGCTTCGCCCGTTCCTTGAGCGGTTCCCACCATTCGCGGCGAGCGCGGTACCACTCGACTGTCGCGGCGAGACCCGCGGCGAACGGCACCTCGGGGACGTAGCCGAGTTCGGCCGTCGCCTTAGCGATGTCCACCGAATAACGAAGGTCGTGTCCCTTGCGATCCTCGACCTGCACAACGCTCGACCAGTCCGCGCCCGTTGCGTCGAGAAGCAACTCGGTGAGTTCGCGGTTGGTCATTTCCGTTCCGCCACCGATGTTGTAGATCTCGCCCGCGCGGCCCTTGGTGAGCGCCAGCGCGATTCCGCGGCAGTGGTCATCGACGTGTAGCCAGTCCCGCACGTTGAGCCCCTCACCGTAGAGCGGCACAGTCAGTCCATCGATGAGATTGGTGACGAAGAGCGGAATGACTTTCTCCGGAAATTGGTGGGGACCATAGTTATTCGAACAGCGCGTGGTCACGGTGTTGAGTCCATGCGTGCGGTTGTACGCGCGCACGATGAGATCGCTTCCCGCCTTGCTCGCCGCATAAGGGGAGTTCGGGAGCAGCGGTTCGTTCTCGTCCCACGACCCCTCGGCGATGGTGCCGTAGACCTCATCGGTGGAGACGTGGAGGAAGCGTGTGACGTCGGTGCGAAGTGCCGCATCCAGCAAAACCTGCGTTCCGCGAACGTTGGTGTCAATAAAAATCCCGGCATCGCGCACCGATCGGTCGACGTGCGATTCGGCGGCGAAATGCACGACGTAATCGGCACCGGTGAGAGTTTCTTCGACCAGTTTCTCATCGCGAATGTCACCGTGAACGACGGTGAGGCGCGGGCTGTCGAGGCATTCGCTGAGGTTGGTGAGCGTCCCCGAGTAGGTGAGTGCGTCGAGCACGACGACCTGAGCGTTCTCCAGCCCCGCGTAACGGTTCGCGACGAGGTGTCGAACGAAATTTGAGCCGATGAAGCCCGCTCCACCCGTGACAACAATGCGCATTCCTCGACCCTTTCGTCCTGTCTAGCGTAGTGCGGTAATAGGCTGGACGAGTGAATGCGTCGGCGGAGAAGGGTCTCGTTCTGCTCGATGCCACGGCGATCAGCGCTCAACGAGGCGGCGTCGGCCGTTATGTCGAAGAGCTCGTGCGCGAGGCGGCCGCGGCCGACATTCCCCTTGTTGTGGTGTGCCAAGACCGCGACCGCGACACGTTCGATGCGATGAACGTCGAGGTTGTCGCAGCGCCGCACTGGATTCGTTCCGTTCCGTTGCGATTCGCCTGGGAGCAGATCGGGTTGCCCCGAATCGCCACAGAGCGAGTTGCAACCGTCATCCACTCTCCGCACTACACGTTCCCGTTGGTGACACGCCGACGCCGGGTGGTCACGGTTCACGACCTCACCTTCTGGTCGCACCCCGAGCGCCACTCACTCGTCAAGCGAACCTTTTTTCGGACGTGGATCCGCCTGGCTGCCCTGTTACGTCTCGACGTCATCGTGCCCTCCGCCGCGACCGGGCGAGAATTCGAGCGTGTTGCGGGGGCGTCGCCCGCCCGGGTCACCGTTGCCTATCACGGCGTCGATCGCTCGATTTTCTCCCCGCCCGCACCCGGTGCGGTCACCCGATTTGCGGCGGCACACCGCGTGTCCGATTGGGTTGCGTTCCTCGGCACAATCGAACCGCGCAAGAACGTCGTCCCGTTGATCGAGGGATTTTGCGTCGCTGCCGAATCGCGCACACCGCAGCCGTCGCTGTTGCTCGCCGGCGCACCCGGGTGGGACACCGCGGTCACCGCCGCGGTCGAACATGCGGTCGCCGACGGTTTCGATGTGCGCCATCTCGGGTACGTTCCCCTCGACGAACTTTCGGCGCTTCTCGGTGGTGCGCTTGTCGTCGCGTATCCGAGCGAGGGCGAAGGGTTCGGACTCCCCGTTCTCGAGGCAATGTCCTGCGGCGCGGCGGTGCTCACCTCGCGCTCGCTCGCACTCCCCGAGGTCGGCGGTGACGCGGTTGAGTACACCGACACCACCGCCGACGCAATCGGCGCGTCGTTGGAGGATCTTCTCGACGATCCGGGTCGACGGGCGGTGTTGTCCGCGGCAGGGAAGGCCCGTGCCGAAACGTTCACCTGGGCTCGGTGTCTCGAAGCCCACCGACTCGTTTGGGCCGTGGACTAGACCAGCTCAGCGAGAATCGCCGCGAGGCGCTCGGCGCTCGCCGCCCACGAGAACTGGGCGGCACGGGCACGACCTCGGGATGCGAGGTCGCGGCGCAGTTGGGCGTCGGATAATCCCGTGATTGCTTCGGCGAGATCGATGGTTCCTCGTGCCGAGTGCACGTCGACGGCGATGCCATGTCCGCCCGCGACCTCGAGAAGCGCGGGAGCAACAGAGTGAATGACGGGCACACCCAGGGACATCGCTTCGAGAACGGGAAGCCCGAATCCCTCGTCGATGGACGGGACGACGAGCGCGGTGGCGGCGGAAAGCACGCTCGCGAGGTCCGCGTCATCCAGACGGCCGAGGGCGAGAACACGCGAGGGGTCAATGCCTGTCTTCGCAACGAGGTCGGTGACCGACACGTCACCCCATCCGCTCGGTCCGACGACGACGAGTCGTGCTGAACCCTCCGTGGCGAGCGCGCGGAGAAGCGCGTCGAGCCCCTTGCGTGGCTCGAGCGTGCCGACAAATGCCAGATACTCGCCGGCGACCCCGAGACGGTCACGGCGTGCGACGGAATCCGCGGGAACCACGAGATTCGCCGACGGCGCTCCGCCAATCACACGCACACGCTCACCGAGCGGCAGGAATCGCGACACGGCCTCCGCGACCGCATCGGTTGGGGTGATGATGATGTCGGCGTAGCGTGCCGCGCGCGATCCCATGGCCCGATGCCACGCTGCGCCGTGTCCCGTCAACGTTTCGGGGTGCGTCCACGGGACGGCGTCGTGAATCGTGACGACGTGGTGACCGTGATTACTCAGCGGTGCGAAAAGACTCGGCGAATAGGTGACGGGACGAGTCGAAACGGCGAGGCCGTGTTCCCATGCCCGCGCGAGAATCGGACGCGGCAGCGCCGAGACGGTGAGGGAATCGAGGCCCGGAATCAAGCCATCGACCCGACGGGCGGCTTCGCGCCCGATGCGGGGAACGAACCCATCGAGTGGACGAGGGCAGTCGTCACGTTCGGCGAGCGCGCGCACGATGTTCGTCGCGTATCGACCGATTCCGCCCGGAACGGGGGCGACGAGTTGATCGAGAACGACGGTGACCCCGCTCACGCCCCACCTCCCATCGGTACGATGACTACGTGGACATTCAACCATTGAGCATCGCCGGCGCGTGGCGCATCCGCCCGCAACTCTTCGGCGACGCTCGGGGGTCGTTCGCCGAATGGTTTCGAACCGACACCATCCAACAGGTGACGGGCTTCGCGTTTGCCGTCGCTCAGGCCAACATTTCGACGTCCGCCAAGGGCGTTGTCCGCGGCATTCATTACGCCGACGTGCCGCCGGGTCAAGCGAAATTCGTGATGGCGGTGACGGGCTCGATCATTGACTACGTTGTCGACATTCGCGAAGGGTCTCCGACGTTCGGACAGTGGGTCGCCGAGGAACTTCGTGCGGATCGCCGTGACGCGACCCTCATCGAGCCGGGTCTCGGACACGCGTTCGTCGCCCTCGAAGACAACACGACCGTCTCGTACCTCGTCACCGATTTTTATCGCCCCGAGCGTGAGCACGGGGTTCATCCGCTCGACGCGGACATTGGGCTCGAGCTTCCCGAAGGAATCGAGCCGATCCTCTCGGACAAGGACCTCGCGGCACCGACATTGGCGGACGCACGCGCCTCAGGCAAACTACCGAAGTGGACGGATCGATGAAGGGCATCATTCTCGCCGGCGGGACCGGCTCGCGCCTCTGGCCCATCACGTTGGGCAACTCCAAGCAGCTCATTCCCATCTACGACAAACCGATGGTGTACTACCCGTTGTCGACGCTCATGACCGCGGGAATTCGAGACGTACTTGTCATCACCGCCCCCGAACACGCCGACCTGTTCCGCCTGCTCCTTGGCGACGGCTCGACGTGGGGAATGCGCATCGAGTTCGCGGTGCAGCCGAGCCCCGATGGTCTCGCCCAGGCGTTCATCATCGGGGAGCAATTCATCGCAGGTGATTCGGTCGCCCTCGCCCTCGGTGACAACATTTTCCACGGCGCCGGTTTTGAAACGGCGCTCCCCGTCATCGACGATTTCACGGGTGGGCATATCTTCGCTTATCCGGTGCTCGACCCCGAGCGCTACGGCGTGATCGAATTCGACAAGGACGGAACGGCTCTCTCGATCGAGGAGAAGCCCGCAACCCCGAAGTCCCGTTATGCGATCCCGGGCGTGTACTTCTACGATTCGACGGTGGTCGACGTCGCTAAGAACATCACCCCGAGCGCGCGCGGTGAACTTGAAATCACGTCGGTGAGCGAGCACTTCATGAACCAGGGCACGCTCAAGGTCAGTGTTCTCGATGCGGGAACCATGTGGTTCGACACGGGAACGGTCGACTCCATGATGGACGCGGCGGAGTACGTGCGCGCGATCGAACACCGCACCGGGGCGAAAATTGCGTGCCCGGAGGAAATCGCCTGGCGTCAGGGCTGGATCAACGACGCCCAACTCGCGGCGCTCGCGAAGCCCCTCGAAAAGAGCGGCTACGGCTCGTACCTGTTGAGGTTGCTCGAGCGTTAGCGCTTGGTGACGAGGGATTGACGAATGCGCAATCCCATCGTGATCGCCAGGCGAATTGGTGATCGAACGACACCGGGATAACGCTTGGCGATCCAGAGCCGGGCGCTCGCGTGATGGGCTGCGATCATCGCCGCCGAGTTGCTCTTCGTGGAGTGGCCGCCCTCGTGTTCGACAATCGCGGTGGGTGTGTAGACGTTGCGCCACCCGTGACGGCCGAGGCGGTAACCGAGATCGACGTCTTCGAAGTACATGAAGTAATCGTCGTCGAAGCCGCCGATGGCATCAAACGACTCGCGGCGGATGAGCACACACGCTCCACTCAGCCAACCGGCGTCCCGCGGGGTGTCGTAGTCGGAGTGTCGGTGATAGTCGCGCGTCCACGGGTTTGCGGGGACGATGTCGCCGAAGAGGGCGTGTCCCACTCCGACCCCGATTGACGGGATGGCGCGTGCCGAGGGGTAGGTGTCGCCGTTGTCGTCACGAATGCGCGGACCGACCGATCCGATGCGCGCGTCGGATTGTGCGGTCTCGACGAGTGCGTCGAGGGAACCCTTACCGAGAATGACGTCGGGGTTGACGACGAAGACCCACTCCACACTCGGGTCGAGCACCGCAACTCCCGCGTTGACGCCGCCGCCGTAGCCGGGGTTGTCGGGTCGTGCGACGATGCGCACCGAGGACCCCGCCAGCGCAGTCGTCAATTCGGAATCTCCGCCCGGCAGATTGTCGACCACCACAACGTCGACCCGGTGACCTGTTGCCGCGGGAATCGAGGCGAGAAGCGCGGTGATTTTCGACGTCGAACGGAACGACACCGTCACGAGCCCGATGCGGGAGGTCGTCGGCTGGCGGTTCACGTGACCCATGCTAGCCAACCGCCTCGCCCACGGGCGCTTGCGTGGCGCTTCGCCTGGCCTGATTTACACTGGAGGGGAGCCTTCCGAGGGAGGATTTGTCGTGTTCCAGCGTGTGAAAAACCTCATCGCGACGATTGCGACCGCCGTGGTCGCCATCGCGTCGTGTGTTGTCCCCACCGCCGCGACGGCACTCACCCTCGATGGCGCGGACTTCCTTCGGGGAGACATCATTTCGAATCAAGAATTCTTCGATTCCAATCGGATGACGGAACAGCAGATTCAATCGTTCCTCAATCGCAAGCTCGGAAACTGTGGGGGGAGTTCGACGTGTCTTGCGGCGTACACGATGGACACCTTCACTCGAGACGCAACGTCGATTCAGGGTGACGGGGTGGACCCGCTCTGCAACCGCTACGACGGAGCTGACAACGAGCGCGCGTCACGGATCATTTTTAAGGTGCAAAACGCCTGCCATATCTCAGCCAAGGTAATTCTCGTGACGCTTCAGAAGGAACAGGGGCTCATCTCGAACACCGACCCCACCACGGACAAGCTCAAGATCGCGATGGGCTATGCGTGCCCCGACACCGCGCCCTGTAATGCCAAGTACTACGGGTTTTATAACCAGGTATATTCCGCTGCTTCACAACTTCGTCGCTACACCGACCCAGCGAGCACGTTTTACAATTCGAAGCCGGTCGGGCAGATCTCGCAAATTTTCTATCACCCCAACGCCTCGTGCGGTACGAAGGGCGTGAAGATCAAGAACGCGGCGACGCACGCGCTCTACCTGTACACCCCGTACACGCCGAACGATGCGGCGCTCGCGAACCTTTCGGGAACGGGAAACTCGTGCTCGAGTTACGGAAATTCGAACTTCTGGGAGTACTACCAACACTGGTTCAACGCGCGAGCGAACCTGGTCTCGGACATCGCCGATCTCGGCGCGGGCGTGACGAGCGATTGGGGTTCGATCACCGACAACACCGACTGCGTTGCGACCTCGAATACCTGCGTGATCGAATACGAACACGCCGTCGCCCAGTGGGATGTCATCACCCACACCGATTACGCCGAGGGCGTCATCGCCGACGTCTACCGTGCGAACGGAGCGCTCAGCGGACGCTTGGGTGCCATCGTGCGGGGGGCGTCATCCGTGGATGGCGGATCGCACGGCAACGGTCAGCGCCAGGAGTTCGTGAACGGTTTCATCTACAAGAGTCCAGACGATACCGCGCACGTCGTGCTCAATGACGTCGAAACCTACTACGACGAAGCGGGCGGGCCGGCCGGCCGACTCGCGTGGCCCATCGCCGATGCCGCGTGTAACGATGCGGGTTGTTCACAAGATTTCGAGGGCGGCTACGTGATGTCCGACCCTGATGGCATTTTCCACGTGTTGACCGGCGCTATCGCGGATTACCTCAAAGCGAACGGCGCGATTCGCAGCCCGTGGGGCCTTCCCGTCGGCGACGCCGAGTCCGTCGATTTCGGCTCGCGCGGCTCGGGCCGAACACAGGAATTCGAGAACGGAACCGTCTACGAACACGACGGCAAGGCGGTGCTCGTGTCACCGGCCATGGCACCCGTTCTCGCCAGCGTCGGCGGCGTTTCGGCGATCGGCTGGCCGACCGCCGCTCGCACAACGGACGGGGGGACAGTCGTTCAAGATTTCGGCTCGGGCCGTCTCGTCAAGACGGGTGACGCGACGGGTGTGCTCGTCCCCAACGACCTGCTCGCGGGCTTCCGCAAAGCGGGGGGAGTTGGAGGCGTTCTTGGCTTGCCGCTCGAGGCCGCCACCGACTACCGCGGTCGTGACGACTACAACGGGTTGCGCCAAGCGTTCACCGGTGGAGTGCTGGTGAAAGGCACCCCTGGAACGTTCGCCATCCCCAAGGCGGTCTGGAAGAAGTACCGCGCGGCCGATGGCGCGGCGGGCAAACACGGCTGGCCGAAGCGCAAAGCGTCCGAGGGAACCTCCTCGTGGAGTCAGATGTTCCAGCGCGGAACGATCACCGCGGCGAAGTGAGCCCTTTCCCCAGGCGTTGGGCGATAATCGCGAAGGCGAACAGCGACATCAATCCCCATTCGTGAAGAAGTCGACTTTCGGTGAGTGACTGGATGGTGAGCGCCGTCACGATCAGGAACGGCACCGTCGCGAGAGATGTCGCACTGAGGTGAAACCCTCGCCACAGGGGGATGAGAATTGACGCGAGTGCGACGGCGAAGAGCGCGACGCCCACACCGCCGGTCTGAAGGAACAGGTCGATCCACACGTTGTGTGCCTGCGAGACAGGGAGATTGTTCGTCGAGACGATGCCAAACCACGGATCCCACGTTGGCCACCACCCGACGAATCCGAACCCCGTCACCGGACGTTCGACCGCACGGGCGAGCACGGCTGACCAGATGTCGAAGCGGTGCGTGAGGTCGGGTGATTTGCCGAGAAGTGCCGCCACGGTGGTCCAATTCGCAAGTGCGGCGGCAATGCCACCAACGATGGCGAGGAGAGCGACGAGGAGAGCGCCGCGCCAGCCGCGTCCGCGGCGACGCGCCATGGCGGTCAGAGCGACAATCACGAGAAGTCCGACCGCGGTGACCGCCACCGTTGCCGATGCCGTTCGAATCACCACGACGAGGGCGACCACGGCGTCCAGCACTGCGACGGTTCGCCACGTTCGAGCAACGACGATGCGCCACACCGCGACGATGAGCGCGACAAGTCCGAGCATGGCCAGAACGTTCGCGTTGCCGACGACTCCCTGGATACGCGCGGTGAAATCGAAGAATTCCCCTCGTGACCACGCCGCTTCGATGGGCGTTGCCGGGGTGACCTCGAACCCGACGGGGTAGATCGGATGACCCGACAGCGCGACGCCTATCTCGAAGAGGAGGGACGCGATGAGGATGATCCGCAGTGAAATCGCGCCTCGCCCGATGAGCTCGTCGAGTGGCACCGCCGTGACCATCGCCGAACCGACGGCGACCGCGATGGCGACCGCGGCCAACATCTCGAGCGAGGTCAGGGGGTAGGGCGACCAGAGTGGGGAAATCGTCCACCAGGTGACAACAGCGATGAGGGGCATGGGGAAATCGCGCCACGAGACTCGGTGCACGATCACAACGGCGACGCCCCAGAGCGCGGCTACTCCGAGGATGACGGTCCAGGCGACGACACCGACAAGGTTGCGAACGAAGTCGCCGGCGAGCGCGACGGTCAGAACGGTGACCATGACGCTTCGGTTGGCGAGAATTCGGTGCATGGGACATTAGCCTAGTAACGACGTGGAGGTGGCTCGTGTTTGAGATTGTCAACGATCCACGCAACTATTCGTGGGGGTCGCGAACGGCCATCGCCGAATTGCTGGGCCAGACACCCTCGGGCGAACCCGAGGCGGAGTTGTGGTTTGGCGACCACCCCGCTTGTTCCGCGCGGATCGCGTCGACCGACGAACCGTTGTCGACGTGGGGTGCCCGCCACCCCGAGCGCCTCGGGGGCGATCGCCTGCCATTCCTCATCAAGATTCTGGCCGCGGATTCTCCGTTGTCGATTCAAGCGCATCCGACGCTCCACCAGGCGCGAGAAGGCTTCGCGAGGGAGAACGCGCTCGGCGTTCCCGTCGATGCGCCGAACCGGAACTATCGCGATGCGAATCACAAGCCGGAGATAATTGTTGCGTTGACCGAATTCTCGGCGCTCTGCGGTTTCCGGCCGTCCGAATCCCGTGACCGTATTGTCGCTCACCTGGATTCCCTCCACATTCCCGGCACCGAAGCTCTCAAACTTCCGCTCGCCGAGTCGGTCGAAGCATTGCTGTCGCGACGGTTCGGTACCGACGCACTCGTCGACGCCCTGGCATCGAGCGATCCCAGTACCGCTCTCGATGACGATGTTCGCGATGCACTCGTCGTTGCCACGGGGCTCGCCCGACACTTTCCGAGCGACCCGGGTGTTGCGTTGTCGCTACTTCTCAACCATCGAACTCTTTCCCCCGGTGAGGCGCTATTCCTCCCCGCCGGGAACATCCACGCCTACCTGCGCGGCGTCGGTGTGGAGGTAATGGCGGCGAGCGACAACGTTCTTCGCGGCGGCTTGACGGAAAAACACATCGATGTGACGGAACTTTTGGCGGTGCTCGACTTCACCGAGCTCGCCGATCCGACACTCGCCCCCGCGGTCGCCGGACCCGTGAGAACCTTCACCCCCGGCGTCTCCGATTTCGTGGTCCACGACGTGACGGTTATCGACCTGGTTCCCCTTCAGGTTGTCGGGCCGGCCATCGTTGTGGTCACCGAAGGGTCGATCGAATGCCGCGCCGACGCGACCGTGCCGCTGTCACGCGGGCACGCCGCACTTGTCGAGGCGGGCGAGACTCTCGTCGAGTTGGCGGGGAAGGGGCGCGCGTTCATCGCGACACGCCCACGAAACTAAAACGGTTTCTCCAACTTGACTATTGGGAATAACAACGGTGTAATTTACATACACAACACCCATCTGGAGGATTTCTCGTCATGACTGACTACACCAATGACGTACCTGCGAATTGGGCTATCGATCCCCTTCGACTTGGAGTACTGGGCGCCAACACTGGAGTTGGCGACGATAACCCGTTGGCCTGGCAGGCCGATTCGCTGTGCACGCAGACCGACCCCGAGGCGTTCTTCCCCGAAAAGGGCGGCTCGACCCGCGACGCCAAGCGAATCTGCGCCGAATGCACCGTTCGAACGGAATGCCTCGAATACGCTCTCGCGAACGACGAGCGATTCGGCATCTGGGGTGGTCTGTCGGAGCGCGAGCGCCGCAAGTTCCGCCGTCGCGCGTAGGCTCGTGCAGGTGCGCGTTCGGTGATTCGCGACTCGCTCGCGGTCGTTGTCGTCGTTCGACGACACAGCGAACGACTCTCCACGCTTCTCCAGGACCTGAAATCCGAGGGAATCCGCGCCGGAATCGTGGTCGCCAACCTCAGCGGTGATGCGCTCCCCACAGACGGTGATGTGCTGGTCATCGACGGCACGATCACCGAGCCGCTGGGCCGAGCGGTCGGCCGCGCGATCGAATCGACCGACGCCGAAACAATCTGGATTCTGCGCGACGACATGGGCGTTCGCCCCGGCGCGCTCGCCGCTCTCACCTCCGTTCTCGACACGTCGCCCTCGGTCGGTGTCGTCGGTCCGAAGGTGTTGGACGCCAACGCTCCCGCGGTGATCCTCGAAATGGGCGAGTCGATGACCCGTTCGGGGTACTCCGTCGCTTTGGCCGAACGCGAACTCGACCAGGCGCAATACGACCGTGTCAGCGACGTCCTCGCGGTCGGTGAAGCGGGCATGCTCGTGCGCCGCGAGGTTTGGGATTCGGTGGGCGGTTTCGACCGAGCACTGACCTCCGTCGACGCGGCACTCGATTTCTGTTACCGCGCACGCACCGCCGGTTGGCGCGTCGAGGTCGTTCCCTCGGCGCACGTCGACGCGCGCGATTCGTCGTGGGAATCATTCCGCGGGCAAACACCGAGGGCGCAGCTTCAGCGCGAAATCTCGCGCACGCGCGCTCACCGCCTGCTCACCCAACGACCCGCCTTCGTGGCAATGTTTGCGGCGGTGGGGTTGGGATTCAGCGCGCTCGTTCGCGGTCTCGGTCGTTTCGTCCAAAAGCGGGAGGCGCCGTTCGCCGAGTTCGCGGGAACCTCGGCCGCTGCGTTCGACCTCGCGGCGCTCGCTCGAGCTCGACGCAACGCTCGCCGGAGTCGAACGCAGCCCATCGAGGGTTCTCGGCTGTTCGTGCCCAGTTCGGAACGCGCGCGGCGACGCGCCCTCGAACGCGATGAGCTCATCGCCGCACTCGAAGCCGCCGACGACGATCCTCGCCTCTCATTCGGTGTCGCCGCCACGTGGTGGATGACCTTCTTTGTCCTTGCCGGCCTTGTTCTCGCTGGCCCACTTCTCGGTGCCGAGGCTCTCGCGGGGGGAGCGGCCCTACCGCTTCCGTCATCGATTGTCGAGGCGTGGTCCGCCATCGGCGCAACGTGGAGTGAGGCCGCCGGCGGTTCCACCGTCGCCCCCGACGGTTTCGTCGCGGTCGTGGCGATGCTCGCCAGCCTCACGTGGTGGAACCCCAACGCACTCGTCATCGGCATCGTCGCCCTGGCCGTGCCCCTTTCGTTCGTCGCGGGGTACATCGGCTCCGGTGTTCTCACGACCAACAGCCGCACCGCGCTGATCGCCGGCGGGGCGTGGGCGCTGTTGCCGACCCTGCACATCGCGGTCGGCGAGGGCCGCCTCCCCGCAATCCTCGTTCACATTCTCCTTCCGTTCGCGGTGCGCGCCCTGTTCGGTTCGACCATCGTGTCAATCGGCTGGACCTCGATCCTCATCGCGGTCATGTGGGCGTCGGTCCCGTCTCTCGCGCCCATCCTCGTTCTCGGTGTCGTCCTTCGTGTCGTCACCGGTTCACCCGCCATGGTGCTCGCCCTCGCGCCCGCCCTGGCCCTGGAGTGGCCTCGAATTCTCGAAAGCCTCTCACGACCGCTCACCTACTTCGCCGATCGAGGTTTCCCCGCGCCGTCAACGTCGCCGACCGGATTCGGCGTGCTCACTCTGTGGCCGAGCACCGTCACGATGCCGTTTGTTGATTCGAGCGTTGCCACGCTCATTGCACTCGCGATCGTTGCAACCGCCGTGGTGCTCGTCGGAATCGCAGTCATCGTCGCCGACAACACGCGCGTGGGGATTTTCGCTCTCGTCGGGGGTGTCGCCCTCCTCGAAGTAGCAGCGCTCTCTGGTGTCACTCTCGCCAGTGCGAACGGCGCGGCCGTCTCGCTCTTCACCGGACCGTTGCTCGACGTGGTGTGGTTCGGCCTCGTGGTCGGCGTCGCGATCACCCTCACGAGCCTTCGTCGCACTTCTACGGTGCTCGGACCCATCACCGTTCTCACGATCGGTGCGGTGGGAATTGTTCCGCTGACCGCCGTGGCCATGGGGTCGGCCCCCGTGCACGCGACAACCGTGCGAACCCTGCCCGCTTACGTCGAGGCGCAAACCGCGATTGACCACGGAGGCGGAACTGTCGTTCTCACCCCGACGAACGACGGACTCGTCGTCGCGCTCGAACGCGACGGTGGTGTGACACTGCTCGATTGGGCGGCGACCGCCGTCACACGCACCACCCCGACTCCCACCGAACGGGCCATCGGTGAACTGGCCGCGAACCTCGTGGTGGAGAGCGACGCCGACGTCATCGCTCTCGCTCAGGAAAGCCACGTTTCGTTCGTGTTGCTCGACGCCACGGTGACCGCGCCCGAGGTGTCCACGATTTCGTCGCACGCCGGACTCGTTCAGGTGGGCGAGACCGATCGCGGAATTCTCTGGCGGGTCGATTCCGCGGTGGAGCCCGACGTCACCGACCGCGCCCCCAACCTTGTCTATCGACTCGCGCTCGGCGCGGTCGGTGTGGTTGCGCTCATCGCGGCCGTCCCCACCGCGCTACCGCGCCGTCGCCGCCCCGTCGACGACGTCGTTCCACTCGATGAGGAGGTCGACGATGAGCATTCTTAGCAAGCTGACCACAGGGGTAGTCGGCCTCATCGTTCTTGGCGTCGGCGGCTGGGCCGCTGCGGCGATCCCCTCTCCGCTCTCGACGGGAATCGTTCCGCTGAGCGAATCAATCACACCGGATGGCATCAACCGTCACCTCGTGTGCGCCGGCAACGCCGTCGGGCACCTCGCCGACTCAGCAGACGCGACCCCCGTCGGTAATTCGTCTCTCATCACGGTGCTGGGGCAACACGGCTCGTCGATGGTACTCGCCGGGCACGACAACGGCGCGGTCATCGAACGCGTGAAGGGTCAGAAGTTCATGGCGGCAACCGAGGTCGATTCGTTCGGCGATTCGACCATGGTCGGATTCCTCGCCACGGAGTGTGGCGATGCCCTCAACGAACAGTGGGTTGCGGGCGGCAGCACCGAGACGGGCCGCGAAACCAATCTGGTTCTGTCCAACGGCACCGATGTTGACGCCCGTGTTGATCTCGAAATTTGGGGAACCAACGGTCTCGTCGAAGCACCGGGGTCAAAGGGCATCGTCGTTCCGGCACTCTCCCAACGCGTTTACTCAATCGCCGGATTCGCGCCGGATGAACCGTCACCGGCGGTCCACGTCGTGAGCACCGGAGCGGCGATCTGGGCAACGCTTCAGGTCACCGCCGTCCGCGGGCTGGTTCCGGGCGGCGTTGATCGCATCGGGTCGATTTCTGCTCCCGCGGCGACACTCGTCTTCCCAACGGTGCGCATTCCGAGCGAAGCATCAATCGGCGAAGTGCTGTCCGACCCCGCCTATTCCGACATCACTCCCGCCATTCGTCTCCTCAACCCCAACGAGGTCGACGCCACGGCGACGATCACACTCGTCCCCGCCGATGGCGGAGACCCTCAAAGTGTCACGGCGACGGTGTCCGCAGGACTCGTCTCCGACATCGCCCTCGCCGACTTCGTCGAGGGGGATTGGTCGATTATCGTGACCGCCGATCAACCCCTCGTTTCCGCAATTCGAACGGGATTCCATGACCCGAATTCGGGCGTCACCGACATCGCCTGGGAAAGCCCGTCACCCATTTACGCGGGAACGATGGCGATCGCTGTGCCGTCCGGGTCCACGCTCGGAATCGTCAATCCCCGTTCCGACGCGATTACCGTCGAGGTGTCGAACGGCGACGTCATCACCGCTATCGAGATTCCGGCGGGCGGTTCGGTCGTTCGTCCGGTGGACTCTGGTCAGGTGGTTCTGAAATCGACGGGTGACATCGCGGCGAGCATCGTCATCGAAACCGGCTCGGGAATCGCGATCGTTCGCGCGTTGTCGGAACCGCGCGACGCCGGCAATGTTGTCGTAACTTACGGCTAGGAATGCGGGAAGTAACGATTCGGCGCGAGGTCGTAAGGCTCCATCCCGAGAAGATCCGCGACTGCTTCAATCACGCACGACTCGATGTTGTTTCGTCGGTGCCAGTCGTCGTCGCGGTGAAGCTTGATTCCCTTTTCAATGGGGAGTCGAAACAAAATGACGCGGCGTTCCGCGCGTTGGATCAACCACTGTCGAGGAACGCCGTCGGCCAGCGCGCCACTCGGCAACAACGCCATGTCGACCCGCACGCCCTTCATCAATTCGGGCTGGGTGTCACACAAATAGTTGATGACGTCGCGCGACACGTCGGTGAACAGCGCACCGCGACCGCCGGTGTTGGGGGCGGCGATTCCGCGAACGCTGGATCGCGGAGAGCGACCGTGTCGTTGACGAACCGAAACCATGCGGACAGCCTAACGCCGCGTGATGGGAGCGCACCGTGAGCGCTGTGCCACGACCGTGTCGCAAGCCGGGGTGCAGCACCGACGCAACGGTGACGTTGACACTTGATTACCGCGACAAGGTGGTGGTGGTGGGTCCGTTGAGCCCAGCATATGAACCCACCGCGCTGGACCTCTGTGCGCGTCATTCCGAGCAATTTCGGAGCCCGCAGGGGTGGAGTCTCGTGCGGTATCGTGAACCGTCGGACGGAAGGTGACCCATGGCGATTGATTTGACGCGATTCGTGAAGACGTACGACGTTCGCGGGCTCGTGGGCACCGAGATCACCGAAGAGGTCGTCGAGGCACTCGCAGCGGGCTTCGTGGATGAGGTTGGCGCGGCCGGTTCCACCGTTGTCGTCGGACACGACATGCGTGACTCGTCGCCCGTTTTCGCCTCGGCGTTTATTCGGGGAGCGACCGCGCGGGGAGCCGATGTCATCAATCTCGGTCTGTGCTCGACGGATGAGTCGTATTACGCCTCGGGGGCGTGGGGGATGCCGGCGGCGATGTTCACCGCCTCGCACAACCCCGCCACCTACAACGGCATCAAGTTCTCTCGTGCGGGAGCGCAGGGCATCAGCCTCGACACCGGATTGGCGGCGATTCGCGACCGCGCGACCGCGTACCTCGAGTCGGGAGTGACGGTCGTCAGCGAACCGGGAACCTCCTCGACGAGGGACGTGCTCGCCGATTACGCGGGGTATTTGCGATCGCTCGTGGATCTTTCCTCCATTCGCCCCCTTCGCGTCGTCGTCGACGCGGGAAACGGCATGGGGGGAATGACGGTTCCCGCCGTCCTCGGAACGGCCTCTGAGCTGCCCGAGTTGCCGCTTGAGATCATCCCCCTCTACTTCGAACTCGACGGGACGTTCCCCAACCACGAGGCGAACCCACTCGAACCCGCGAATCTCGTCGATTTGCAGCGCGCGGTTGTCGAACACCGTGCCGACATTGGTCTGGCGTTCGACGGAGATGCTGACCGTTGCTTCGTCGTCGACGAGAACGGCGACCCCGTGTCGCCGAGTGCGGTCGCCGCGATTGTTGCCGTCCGCGAGATTTCCCGTGTGCGCGCCTCGGGCGAATCGTCGATCACGGTGTTGCACAACCTCATCACGTCGCTAATCGTTCCCGAAGTCATCCGCTCAGCGGGGGCGCGGCCGCGCCGCACCAACGTCGGCCACTCCCTCATCAAGGACGTCATGCGCGAGACGGGAGCGGTGTTCGGTGGGGAACACTCCGCTCACTATTACTTCCGAGATTATTGGGGAGCAGACAACGGCATGCTCGCGGCGATGCACGTGCTCGCGGAATTCGGCGCGCACGACGAACCGCTCTCGGCGCTGTCGGCCCGCTATTCGCCCTATCTGCAGAGCGGCGAGATCAATTCGACCGTCACTGACGTGCCCGCCGCGATCGAACGAATCCGCACTGCGTTCGCGGGACGCGGCGAGTTCGACACACTCGACGGGCTCACCGTTGCGGGCGGTTCGCTCGACGATGAGGCGCTTCCTCCGGTCGCCGGCGAGGTCCGGAACTTCTGGTGGTTCAACGTCCGCGCGTCCAACACCGAACCGTTGTTGCGGCTCAACGTCGAGGCGGGAACCCGCGCGTTGATGGAGTCAGTTCGCGACGAAGCACTCGCGCTTATCCGCGCGCAATAGCATGATGGAATTCCCCGCCGGATGGAGGTGACATGAACTCACGAGTCCTTATCGTCGATGACGACCCGGGAATTGGTGAAGTGGTTGAGCTTTTCCTCCGTGCCGAGGGGTTCGACACCCGTGTCGCCACCAGTGGGCCGGAAGCGCTCATCGCGTTCGACGAGTACCACCCCAACCTCGTCCTCCTCGACCTCAATCTCCCGGGACTCGACGGAATTTCGGTGTGCCGCACGATTCGCGAGTCGTCTGGAACCCCCATCATCATGCTCACCGCGCGAACGGACACGCAGGACATCATTCACGGGCTCGAAGCGGGCGCAGACGACTACGTCGAGAAGCCGTTCAACGAAAAGGTGCTCGTCGCCCGCATCAAGGCGTGTATGCGACGGCCCGTTCCCAATTCCACCGACGCGCTGCTCGTGGGCGACGTTGTCATCGACCTTCGCGGTCACACCGTGTCGCGTGACGGCGAGCCCATCTCGTTGACGCCGTTGGAATTCGAACTGCTCCACACCCTCGCGGCTCGCCCAACCGAGGTGTTCTCGCGCGAAGCGTTGCTCGAACAAGTTTGGGGATACCAATACAAGGCGGATACGCGACTCGTCAATGTGCACGTTCAGCGTCTTCGTTCGAAGATTGAACGCGACGTCGACGACCCGAAGATCGTTCTCACCGTGCGCGGAATCGGCTACCGCGCGGGTGAAACGAACCCCGCATGACGATTTTCCGCCGAATCGCTCGACGCTTTCGTTCCTACTGGCTCAGTTCCCTCCGACTGCGCATGGTCGCCGTGTCGCTCGGTCTCTCCCTCGTTGCCGTCGTGATCCTCGGTGGCGTGTTGTCGTACACGATCGAGCGCAACCTCTTCGAGTCCCGTCGCAACCAGATCATCGCCGAGACGCAAGCCGTGTCGGGAAGCGTGCAGGCGCAATTCGACGGGGCAATCGACGCGCGCGGTTTCATCGACGTCGAAGGGGCGAACGCGTTGGCGCAGAACACGATCCGTGCGACCACCAATTCGCCCGGACTTTCGGGATTCGCGCTCCTTCGCGTACCGGGACAAACCTCCGATCAGGTGATGACGAGCACGTCGTCGGTGAACTTCCCCGTCGATGTTGTCAGCGCGAATCTGCGCACCGCGATACACGACGACCGAGCGAACGTGCACGTTCAATCGGTCGAACTTCCGGGCGGAATCCCCGGAATCGCGACGGGAACGAACATCGACGTGCCGACCGCCGGACGCTACGACCTCGTGTTCGTGTACACGTTGGCCGACGTCGCACAGAACCTCGCATTCGTTCAATACGCCCTGGGAATCGGCGGGATCCTCTTCGTGGCGTTCACGGGTCTCATCGTGTGGACGGTGTCAACGCGGGCGATTCGCCCGATCATGATGACGGCGGCGACCGCGGAACGATTCGCCGCAGGCAATCTGGGGGAACGCATCTCGGTGGAGGGCCACGACGTCTCGGCGACGCTCGCGACCTCGTTCAACCGAATGGCGGAGTCGATCGAGGGTCAGATCACGACGCTGGCGACGCTCTCGACCCTTCAACAGCAGTTCGTCTCGGACGTCTCCCACGAGTTGCGTACGCCGCTGACAACCATCAAGCTCGCGACGAGCATGCTCTATCAAAACCGCAAGTCGTTTGACAAGGACACGAAACGGGCCGCCGAACTGCTCGAAGTTCAGGTCGCTCGATTCGAGAATCTACTCGGAGAACTTCTCGAACTCTCCCGCATCGATGCCGGCGCGGCCGACCTCGAGAGTGAACAGGTTTCACCCGCGAGCGTCGCGCAGGCGTGCATCGACAATGTTGCGACTCTCGCTGCGACGCACAAAACACCCATAACCCTTCATGCCCCGGGTGGGCACGGCGTCGTGGAACTCGACGCGCGACGCATTCGACGCATCCTGCTCAACTTCCTCTCCAACGCTATCGATCACGGCGAGGGCAAACCGATTGAGGTCTGGGTCGATTCGAACGCCGACGCCGTGTCCTTCGCCGTGCGGGATCACGGGGTGGGGATGACGGAGACGGAGGTGGATCGCGTGTTCGACCGCTTCTGGCGCGCCGACCCGTCGCGCCAGCGCAAAACCGGAGGAACGGGTCTTGGGCTCGCCATCGCCGCCGGTGACGCGCGGGTACATGGTGGCGTCATCGACGTGTGGTCCCGTCCCAACGAAGGTGCCTGCTTCCGCCTGACGTTGCCACGGGCGGGAGTAACCGAATTCGTTTCGCCGCTTGGGCTTCCTCCCGAGGAGGAAACCCATGCGTAGGTTCGCACTCATTCTCGCCACCATGACCCTTGCGGGGTGTGCCACGCTGCCACTCTCCGGCCCGGTTTCGGTGGGCGGACCGATCCTCGTCGACAATCAAACCGAGGTCGAATATCTTCCGCAGGGCCCGGCCGACGGCGCGAGTCAACGCGAAATCCTCGACGGTTTCCTCGCGGCGGGGGCGGCGCCGCAACACAACTTCCGTATCGCACGACAGTTCCTCACTGACGATCTCGCGCAGTCGTGGAATCCGGCTCGCGAGACCCTCGTGCGCGGGCTCTATTCGCGCGTCGAATCGACGTCAACGATGCAGATGACGCTCACCACGTCGATCAATTCTCGGGTCGACGAAGCCGGCGTTTTCACTCCCGTCTCAACGAACAAGTCGATGTCGTTCGATTTCCGTTTCATCAAGTCGGAGGGACAGTGGCGTTTGGCGGAAGTCCCCGATCTTTCGCTCATCACCAGCGTCGCTTTCGCCACGGCGTACGACGAGTACACCGTGTACTTCTATACGGGAGACCGCACCACTCTGGTGCCGGACGTTCGGGTCTTCGCGCGCCAGGGAGACCCCGTCACCGCGGTCGCCCGCGCGGTGATCGACGGCCCCTCCGCGTACCTCCCGACAGTGTTCACGGCATTCCCAAACGGCAGCGCACTGCAGTCCGCCCCGGTCGACACTACGGGTGGACGCGCGCGCGTGGACGTTTCCGTCGACGTCGCACGGGCGTCAGTCGACGATCAACGGGCGATGGTCACGGAGATGGCGACGAGCCTCGCGGAGTTTGGCGAGATCACGACCACCACATTGACCGTCAACAACGTGCCGATTTCGGTGAGCCCCATCCCGGTGAACGAGGTTGACCCTCGTGTCGCTGATGAGCCACTCGTCGAGCGCAACGGGACGGTCGGTTACATTTCCGGTGACGCGCTCGACCCGCTCGGAAACATCGGTGCACGAATCGCGAATCTTTCGCCCGTGTCGATTTCTTACGACGCGTCGAGCGACGTGGCGGCGGTGGGCACGCGCGTCGGCGTCTATCGCGTGAGTGACCGCACCGAGCGCGTGTCGTTCCGGCCGTCGCTCGCCGACCCTCAAATCGACGACTCTCTGACGGTCTGGTGGGTGGACCCCCATTCGCCATCCCGAATTTCCGCATTCGTCGCCGGAGCACAGGTCGAGTTCGCCGGCCCGTGGCCCCGCGATGCGACGGTGTCGGGGCTCGAGGTCTCGAGGGAAAACGCCCGACTCGCCGTGACCGTCAACGTCGGGCACCGATCGCGACTTTACGTCGCCGCCATTGAATACAACGATGGCCGACCAAACGGTCTCGCAGGCTTCCGTTCACTCCCCGCCAACTCCGACACACTCGTCGATGTCGCGTGGGTCGACGCGACACACCTCGCCATCATCGGTTTGGTCGACCACGTGGCGCATGTGGAAATCATCTCGGTCGGTGGTCGAACCACGCTTCTCGGGCAACCCCAGAACCCTTATCGAATTGTTGGAGGCAACACCGGCGTGTCCGGTCTCGTCGTCCTCGCACAGAACAACCAACTGTGGAAGCCGCGTGGCGCGGGATGGCAATCGTCGGGTTTGTCCGCCGACGTACTCGCAACCCAACACTGACGACGGTTATCCACCGATTCGATCCGAACACCGTTCGAACAGGCGTCGTCGCGGCACCGTGGGAACATGTCCACAATTCACGGGCTCCTCGATGTTCGATGCGTCGGCTGCGGCAACTGGGGCACTCACGGGTGCGCACAGTGTCTGCACACGGCACTCCGAGCGCCCATCAATCTCACGATGAGCGGCGTTCCGGTGTTCGCGCTCGGCGCGTACCGTGGACCGCTCCGCGACATCGTGCGCGCCGTCAAATTCTCGGGGGAGAGAGCACTTCTGGGGAGGCTTGCGCCAGCGGTGGAATCGCTCGGTGCGCGGTTTCCAGGAGCGGTCGCAATCCCCGTCCCCGCCTCGCGATCGGGTTTCGTCGCGCGCGGTTTCCATCTGACCCGGCGCATCGCGCATCGCACCGGTCTGCGCACGTCAACGGCGCTCGTGCTCGATGACTCGGGCTCGCAGCGACAACGTCGACGAATCGGGCGGCTCCGTGGGCGGCCGATGCATGTCGCCCGCCGAGCGCTTCGGCCCGGCACTCGTGTTGTCATCGTCGACGACGTGATCACGACCGGGGCGACCGTGAGATCGGCAATCGATGCCTGTCGCCTCGCCGGACTCACCGTCGTCGGGGCCATCGCTCTCGCGGCGACACCTCCTGTCGGAAATCACGGCGATTCGTTTCCGAATGTGCCGGTGCGGGTCTAGTGTTGTGCCACACAGTCGGCGCTCATTCCTCGCCCGAGCCGTGGGTGAGAGCGCCAACGGCAGAGGAGTGAGACATGGACATCACCTTTTCGGCACGAGACATTTCGATCAGCGATCGCTTCCGAGATTTCGTCACGGAGAAGTCCGAACGCATCTCCCACATCGACGCCACCCCCGAGAAGTTGGAAGTGCGGCTCTCCCGTCACATCGACCGCAACGGCAATCACGGCGACGACCACGTGGAACTGACGCTCCGTGGACACGGTCCCGTCATCCGCGCGGAGTCGGGTGCCGGCGACAAGTACGCGGCATTCGATATCGCCATCGACAAACTGATTCAGCGCGTCCGACGCGCGAAGGACCGCCGGAAGATCCACCGTGGCGGTGGACACCACATGATGGGGCTCAGCGAAGCGACCCAGCCGATTTTCCTCGATGAGGTTGCTGCCGAACTGGCGCACGACGATAACGAACCGCCCGAGACGCCGATCGTCATTCGAACCAAGGAGTTCGACGCGACGCATATGACGGCTGCGGAGGCGGTCGATCACATGGAACTGGTCGGACACCCGTTTTACTTGTTCATCGACGCGGAATCACACCTCCCGTCGGTCGTCTATCGACGCAAGGGGTGGACGTACGGTGTGATCGTACTTCGCGACGCCTGAATCGACCGCCGAGAGGGCGCTGTTTCCGTTTCAAAGTAGGATGGGCACAACGCCGATGCTGGGTCAACCCGACCGCATCGACCCATGAAACGGAGTGACAGTGGCGAATCTGCTGGAAAGAGTTCTGCGTGTTGGCGAGGGGGCGACCCTTCGCAAACTTAAGAACTACGCCGAGATGGTTAACGGTCTCGAAGAGGAATTCGCCAAGCTCAGCAACGACGAACTCCGTGAGGAAACCGTCAACTTCCGGGAGCGTTACTCCGCCGGCGAATCGCTCGACGAGCTTCTCCCCGAGGCATTCGCCGCCGTTCGCGAGGCGTCGAAACGCACGCTCGGTTTGCGCCACTACGACGTCCAGCTCATGGGTGGTGCCGCCCTTCACCTCGGCAATATTGCGGAAATGCGAACGGGTGAGGGAAAGACCCTCGTCGCAACTCTCGCCGCCTACCTCAACGCGATCCCTGCCCGTGGCGTTCACGTCATCACGACGAATGACTACCTCGCGTCCTACCAGTCCGAGCTCATGGGCCGCATTTTCCGCACCCTCGGAATGACGACCGGTTGCATTCTCGCCAACCAGACTCCCGAAGAACGTCGTCAGCAGTACAACTCGGACATCACGTACGGAACCAACAACGAGTTCGGTTTCGACTACCTTCGCGACAACATGGCCTGGCAGCGCCAGGACCTCGTGCAGCGCGGCCATTTCTTCGCCGTCGTCGACGAGGTCGACTCGATCCTCATCGACGAGGCGCGCACGCCGCTCATTATTTCGGGACAGACCTCTAACGAAGCGAACCGTTGGTTCGGAGAATTCGCCAAAATCGCCGAGCGACTCGTTCGCGATGAGGACTATGACTTCGACGAGAAGAAGCGCACGATTGGTGTACTCGAGGCCGGAATTTCCAAGGTCGAGGACTACCTCGGCATCGACAACCTCTATGAGTCGGCGAACACCCCGCTCATCTCGTTCCTCAACAATTCGATCAAGGCGAAGGAACTATTCCGTCGCGACAAGGATTACGTCGTCATGAACGGCGAGGTGCTCATCGTCGACGAACACACCGGCCGAATTCTCTCTGGACGTCGGTACAACGAGGGCATCCACCAGGCGATCGAAGCGAAAGAGGGTGTCGAGGTCAAGGCGGAGAACCAGACTCTCGCCACCGTGACGCTGCAGAACTACTTCCGCCTGTACGAGAAGATCTCGGGCATGACGGGTACCGCCGAGACCGAGGCCGCAGAATTCAACTCGACATACAAGCTCGGTGTCGTGCCGATTCCCACGAACCGGCCGATGGTGCGCAAGGACCAGGCCGACCTGATCTATGCGACCGAAGCGGCTAAATTCGCTCAGGTCGTCAGCGACATCGTCGAACGACACAAGGTGGGTCAGCCCGTTCTTGTGGGAACCGTCTCCGTTGAAAAGAGCGAATTCCTGTCGAAGCAACTCGCGAAAGCGGGAGTCAAACACGAAGTTCTCAACGCCAAGAACCACGCTCGCGAAGCGGCGATTGTCGCCGAAGCGGGACGACTCGGCGCCGTCACGGTTGCGACCAACATGGCGGGACGTGGAACCGACATCATGCTCGGCGGAAACGCCGAGTTCTTAGCGGTCGCCGCGATGCACAAGATGGGGCTGAACCCCAACGACAACCCCGAGGAATTTGAGGCGAAGTGGGACGGGGTCTTCTCCGAGATCAAGAAGCAGGTTGAGGTCGAGGCCGACAAGGTAGTCGCGGCGGGTGGACTCTACGTGCTCGGAACCGAACGTCACGAATCCCGTCGTATCGACAACCAGCTTCGAGGTCGATCGGGGCGTCAGGGTGACCCCGGTGAAAGCCGCTTTTACCTTTCGCTTCAAGACGACCTCATGCGCCTGTTCAATTCGGGTGCCGCGGCCGCCATCATGGCGCGCTCGGGCGACGCCGACATGGCAATCGAATCCAAGCTCGTGTCGCGCGCCATTCAATCTGCGCAGTCGCAGGTTGAGGCACGCAACGCCGAGATTCGCAAGAACGTCCTCAAGTACGATGACGTCCTCAATCGCCAACGCGAGGCCATCTATGGCGACCGCCGCTCGATCCTCGAAGGACAGTCGATCAAAGACCAGGTGACCACCTTCATTGAACGGTCTATCACCGAGGTCGTCAACTCGAACACCGGTCAGGCGAAGAATTCGGACGAATGGGATCTCGAACAACTCTGGACCGAAGTGCGACAGATCTTCCCCGTCACGATTTCGGTGCACGACGTTCTCGCCGAGTACGGTGCCAAGATTTCGTCGGCCGATGTTGCGCGCGAGTTGATCTCCGATGCGATGGTTCAATACGGCATTCGTGAGGGTTCGCTCGGCGAATCGGCGATTCGTGAACTCGAGCGCCGCGTCGTTCTCCAAGTGATCGACCGTCGCTGGCGCGACCACCTCTACGAGATGGATTACCTCAAGGACGGCATCGGACTCCGTGCGATGGCACAACGCGACCCGCTGATCGAGTACCAGCGCGAGGGTTATCAAATGTTCCAGTCGATGATGGGGATGATCCGCGAAGAATCGGTCGGCTACATCTTCAACCTCGACGTTCAGGTGGTGCCGGCAGTCGGCGGTGTCGGAGTGCAGACCCCGACCCTCGCCCCGCAGCCCGTTCCCCAGGCGCTGTCGTATTCCGCTCCGAACGAGGATGGCGAGACCGTCGTCACCGATCAGGCGGGACACGAATCGCAAGCCCCGCAGGAGCGGATGCGACCACGCCGTTCAGCACCGCAGCAACCGCCCGCGCAGGGTGGCGGCGGACGCGGTGCTTTCGGTCAGTCGGTCGACTAGCTCAAATCAACGCGAGCGCGCTCGCTCGCCAACGGCGGTCGAACCCCTCGAGTCGAATGCATACGGCACGCGTTCGAGGCCCGATGGTGACGAGCGAGACCCCTTCGACCACGCCGTCGCGCGGTGTTGAAACTCGAGTCGACGCGACCTTGATGAGGGGTCGCACGCGAGTCGATTCGGCTCCACGAGAGCGTCGAGCGGCGATCGCACGCTCGGCGAGCATTCGGTAGACCTCCTCGGAAACCCAACGACCGATCTGTTCGATTGATCGGGTGCCGGCGAGAATTTCGCACGAAACGAGTGCGAGGCGTTCGACCGTTTCCAACGGGTCGGGAAGTTGCGAACTCGGGGTGGGCTGGGGCTCGAAGAATTCCGGATCACGGTTCTTCGATGTGTCGTTCGGTTCATTCGGTTTGATCGTGGCAGACATGTTCGCCTCCGTTTCACGGTGTGTGACACCACACGAGATGCGTGGTGATACGGCACAACCTTGTCGCAGAAGCGGAGAGCGTGAGCCAGGTTGTCGATAAATGTGGATAACTCGTAAACGTGGATTGACGTTCCTATCATTCGACATATGTCGGAAAAATACGATCCACTGGGCCTCGGTTCCCTCTGGGACCTGGAGGAAGCGAACGCGACGCTCGACGAGTCCCGAGAGATGGCTCGAAACGATCGAGCCCGCACGTACTTTGGCGATGCGCTGAGAAGTCGTGCGGCACTCACGTCGATCGATGTCGCCGTGGCGAACCTCGATCGGCCGATTCACGTGTCGCGTGTGGGATTGAACTGGGTGGGCGGCACCGTGTGTTCAACGACGGAGGAAGCCATTGTTCCTTTCGCTTCGCTTGACTCGGTTCGTGGCGCGAGTCGGTGTGCGTGCCCCGCGACGCCACCGGACGTCACCGAATTCGTTCCCCTCGGTGCGGTGTTGAGACGTTGGGAGCGGCGCGCGACCGAGGTCACCGCGGTGACTCGTCGAGGGGGTCTTCGGGGACGCCTTCACGGTGTCTGGCGTGACGCTGTCGAACTTCGAACGCAGGACGGGTTTGCGTTGGTGGCGTTCGAGCAATTAGAGCTCATCGTCGTGACGAGCGATGCCGGGGCGTAGCGCGAGAACGTCGGGAGCGATACGAGAATTTGCCCCAAGTTCGAGAGCCGCACGTTGCCGTTCGCGCACAAAGGATCGCACGGAATCGTGGGAGATGAGGAGCGGGTCTGTCGATTGGGGAGCGAGCTCCCCGCTCTCGATGAAACCGACGACGTCGTCCGACGAGCACCGCAGTGCTTCGGCGACATCGATCACGCTGAGCAGCCATTGTTCGTTCACGGGCACAGCCTGCCACGGGGAGATTGCCGCCGTGTAGAGATGGTCGAGGCTGGGGAAAACTTTCCGCCGTGCTGCCGGGGAGGGACACGATGGACGTGAACGAGAGGAATTTCACATGTCCCTGATCCATCGCCTTCGTGCCATCCGCTTGAGGTCCAGCGCCCTCATCGGCGCCCTTCTCATCGTCGCCAGTATCGTCGGGGTGAACCTCGTGATTCGTGCGAATAACGTGGGGGACCCGGTGTTGCTCGCGGCCGAGTTTCTCCCCGCGGGCACGACCGTCACCGATGAGTTGATCGTCGATGCCCGTCTGGTGGGGCGAACAGCAGAATCCCTCGATCGAGCCGACGTGATCGGCCGCGTTCTTGCCACCGACGTCGGTGCGGGTGAGCTCATCACGGGGCGAGAATTCGACGAAACTCTTGAATCCGACACAATCGTCGCCATACCCCTCGGCGTTGCACCCGCCGATTCAATTGCTGTCGGGTCGACAGTCAGTCTCTGGGACGTCGACAGCGATGGAATCCGACCACCGGTGACCATTGCCGGGAGGGCAACGTTGCTCGATGTCGCGGAGGGCTCGCTCGGGTCGGAAGCGCGAGTCACCGTTCTCCTCAGCGCCCTCGATGTCGATCGCGTTCTCGGTGCACTTGGTTCGACGTCACTGATCGTGGCCACGTCGGGTCAAGCGCCGTGACGACGGTCGGAGTGCTTGCGCCAGCACGCGATCGCGAAATCATCGACGGATTAGCGTGGGCGGACATTCGCTTCGGAGTCGACGATGTATCCGACGTCGTCCGCCGAGTAACCGACGACGTTCTCGATGTGCTCGTCGTTGATGCGAGTGTCGCATTCCTCACGACAGAACTTGTCGCACTGCACCCAGCGCGCATCGGATGCATCGTGGCGATTGCGAAATCTGACTCGACCGAGGCGTGGGCACGAACACTGGAGGGAGTCCACGTTGTGAGGTCCATTGCCGAGGTCAAATCGACGTTCGCGCCGGAGGCCGCGCAGTCACCGAGCGCGTCGAAACTCACGATGGTCGCATCTCGACAGCGGGAATCGACCGTCATTGCCGTGTGGGGACCGGTCGGAGCGCCCGGAGTGACCACCGCTGCAATCTCGCTCGCGACAGTTGCGGCCGCGGCGGGCGCGAGTGTTCTGCTGTGTGACGCGGACACGCGGGGATCGGCCATTGCCATCGCCCTCGCACTTGCCGACGAAACCCCGGGGTTGGCGGCCGCCTGTCGGCTTGTCGGACGGGGTGAATTTTCCGACGAAGAACTGGTGCGTCTCGCATCGCCGTATTCGCGCGATTCATGGCGTTTTGACGTGCTCACGGGGATTCCCCGTGCGTCGCGTTGGGTGACAATCGAACCCGCCAAGTTGCGTGCGGTACTCGCGGTTGCCCGCGATCGGTACGAGGTGATAATCGTCGATGTGGGTTTCGGCATCGAAGAAAACGAGTGGGTCGACGACGCACCTCAGCGCGATGGTGCGGCGCGTGAGTTACTGCGCACAGCCGATCATGTGGTCGCGGTGGGTCGATCCGATGCCGTCGGTGTGGCGCGTTTGATTCGCGCTCTCGACGACGCCTCCGACCTTCGATCGGATCCCGTTGTCGTGTTCAACGCGAGCGCACCAAATTCCACGCGCGACGCGATCGACGCGATGCGTCGCTTCACCGCCCATGCCGTGCGTGTCGCAATCCCGCGCGATTCGCGCGGTGGTGTTGAGGACGCGGTGCCACGAGCGCTCGGGGCATCATCGCCGTGGCGAACGCTCGCGGACAGCATCGGAATTCCCTCCTCACCTGCGAAACGGCGACGGTTCGCCCGGAGGTAGCCTTGTGTCATGCTCAAGGCCGCCGAGATCATCGCTTCCGAAGCGTCAATGACGGAGGATGACGTCGAGTGGATCAAGGATCTCGTTCGCGAAGGGCAACTTGTTGCAGACCTTGCTTACGGTGACATCGCCATCTGGGTGAAAACCACCGATGACACATGGATCGCCGTCGCGCTTTTCCGTGCCGGAACGTCGAGCACGGTCTTCCCGCGGGACATCATCGGGTCGCGAATCGATCAGGCATGGGGCCAACTCATCGTTGAATGTGCTCGGCGAGGTCAGATGCTCGAGCCCACCGAACCGATTTGGTTCGACGAGTTCGCGACGCAGGTGCGCGCCATTCCCATCCGTCGCCGCGGAGGGTACGAACCCATTGCGGTGCTCACCCGCCATGCGGTGGTTGCGGACATTCCCAATAATCGCCAGGCGACGACCTTCATGGAATCCGCGGACCAAATATTCTCGATGATCGCCGAGGGAGATTTCCCGAGCGACGCCCAGCGCGACCTCCCGAAGCTCGGAGCGCCACGCGCGGCGGATGGCTTCGTCACCATTGACCGCGAGGCGACGGTTCGATACGCGAGCCCCAACGCCTTGTCCCTGTTCAACCGCATGGGGTATTCCGCTCCGCTCGAGGGCACGAACTTCACCGACGTCGTGCGGTCGGTGGGGGATCCGCAGGTGCTCGCAGCGAACGAGATGCTCCCGATGGTGGCGAGCGGCCGAGTGCCGTGGCAGGAAGACGTCACGGCGAAGCAACTCGCGACGGCGATTCGCGGTATTCCGCTCACCGAAAAGGGCGAGCGCGTCGGAGCGATTCTGTTGCTTCGCGACGTGACTGAACTGCGTCGCCAAGAACGTGAACTGTCGAGCAAGAACGCCACGATTCGTGAGATTCACCATCGGGTGAAGAACAACCTTCAGACGGTCGCTTCCCTCTTGCGCATCCAGGCTCGTCGCTCGAAGTCAAACGAAGCGAAGGACGCGCTCAACCAAGCGATGCGTCGTGTCGAAGCAATTGCGGTCGTTCACGACACACTCG
This sequence comes from Micrococcales bacterium, assembly GCA_024639965.1. Taxonomy (GTDB): domain Bacteria; phylum Actinomycetota; class Actinomycetes; order Actinomycetales; family Microbacteriaceae; genus MWH-TA3. The sequence goes on along the minus strand of JAHEGC010000002.1, from coordinate 48,571 downwards.
CCTCGGGTCTTGCGCAGTCGGTCGATTTCGATGACGTCGCGGCGCGTGTTTCTCCACTCGCCGCGGAGGTGGCGAGTGTTGACGGCGTGACGGTGCGCCCCACCATCGTTGGCTCGTTCGGAATGCTCCCCTCGGAGTTCGCTACGCCGCTCGCGGTCGTTCTCACCGAACTCATCACCAACGCCGTTGAGCACGGAACGTCGGGGAGGCCGGACGGCACCGTCACTGTTGTCGCTGAGCGAAGTGACGACCACCTTCACGTCACGGTCTCCGACAACGGGCCGGGGATTGACTCGTCGACGGTTGGGCAAGGGCTCGGGACTCAAATCATCACGACGCTCGTGCAGGGCGAGCTGCTTGGCACAATCAGGTGGGAACGCGGAAGCGTCGGCGGCACGGTCGTCACGATCGACATTCCGTTGCGTTTCATCACCCCGACTACCGCGGTTAAATGACGAAACGCCCCGAAGACGGGGCGTTTCGTGTGGCGTATGCGTCTAGGACGCGCGGCGTGCGCGAGCGGCGCGGCGCTTGAGGGCGCGGCGCTCGTCTTCGCTGAGTCCACCCCAGACACCCGAGTCCTGATTGGTCTCGAGCGCGTACTGGAGGCAGTTCTCCATAACCGGGCACTGCCCGCAGACCTGCTTGGCCTTGTCGATTTGGTCGAGTGCGGGGCCGGTGTTGCCGACGGGGAAGAAAAGTTCCGGGTCGACCGTAAGGCAGGCAGCTTTGTCGCGCCAATCCATGGTGATCTCCTTATGTGGTGCCGGCACGTAGTTGGACCGACGGTTGTCGCGTAGGCGACATCTATGCTGGATGGAAGAATGGGAAACCGCACGCTACATCGGGTGCGAACATCGACCTGAATCAGGTTCTCATGATTGCTCGTACAGGTCAAGGGTTTCGGGGAAAGTAAATCTAAGTGTCTGCTAAGAAAACTTCGGGCGTCATCGTCACGATTTCGTCGATTCTCGCGCTCGAATCCGTTGCGTTGTGGGTCGTCGCGACGTGGCTCGTCATCGACACGCTGACCCTCCCCGCTAATTCGTTCGGCGGCGCACTGTTCCTTGACGCACTCGTGATCCTCTCCGCGGCGGCGAGTTCCTGGGCTGTCGTCGCTTTTTTCCGCGGAAACGGGCGCACTCGTGGCGCCATCGTGATGTGGCAGATGCTCGTGATCGGAATCGGCATCGCCTCAGCCCAAGGCCCCGAACCGCGATGGGACATCGCGGTGGCTCTCATCGTTCCCGCTGCTCTCGTCACAATTTTCATGCTTTTTCGTCGCGAAGTTTCGCGTCATTTGGGTAAAGACGCATAACTCCTGCGACGCCCCGTTTCGCACCATTGTTGCGTTGCGATGGCGTTGAACAATGGTTTCATGCGCCGAGACCAGACCCGAACGCCGTATGCGGATGCACTTGACCGATACGCCGCACGCGACACGTTGCGTCTCAACGTGCCGGGGCACAACGCGCGCGCGGATTCGATGGAGCGGCTCAACGCCTATTTCGGTCACCGAATTCTTGAACTCGATGTGACGCCGCTTCTTCCCGGCCTCGACGCGGGGGAGGGCAACCCCCTCGCGGAAGCCCGGGAACTCGCCGCCGAGGCGTGGGGTGCGGCGCGAACCTGGTTCCTCACGAACGGTGCGTCCCAGGCGAATCGCATCGTCGCGCTTGCACTCACCCAATTCGGCGATCCAACACAGCACGTTCTCGCGCAGCGGAGCGCCCACTCGAGTTTCATCGACGGCATCATCCTGTCCGGGTTGTCGCCTCGCTGGATTCTGCCAACTGTCGACGTGCATCACGGCATCAATCACGGCGTCAGCCCCGAGCGATTCGCCGAGGCGCTCAAAGCCAACCCGACCGCGCGCGGGGCGTACATCATCAGCCCCTCATATTTCGGTGCGGTCGCCGATGTCCGCGGGATTGCGGAGATGGCTCACGCCCACGGAATCCCGCTCGTGGTCGACGGCGCGTGGGGAACGCACTTCGGCTTCCACCCAGACGTACCCGAAAACCCGCTCGCACAGGGAGCCGACGTGCTCGTGTCGTCGACGCACAAGCTGGGCGGGAGCCTCACCCAGTCGGCGATGCTTCACGTGGCCGACGGTCCGTTCGCCGACGAACTCATCGGCATCATCAATCGCACATTCACGCTCACCCAGTCGACAAGCAACTCGTCGCTGCTCCTCGCTTCGCTCGACATTGCACGATCCTTCCTCGCGACGGGTGCGGACTCAATTGCGCGCGCGATTCAGTCGGGTGACGAGCTGCGCGCTCGGGTTCGCGCTCATCCCAAGCTCAGTGTGCTGTCCGACGGGTTCGAAGCGTCCCCCGATATCGCGGGGCACGATCCGCTCCATGTGTCCATCGACGTGAGTGGGCTCGGCCGTTCCGGACACGAGGTGCGCAACCTTCTCATGACCGAACACAACGTCGAAACCGAGATTGCGACCGACAATTGTGTTGTTGCCATCATCGGACCAGGCCACCCCGTCGACGTTTCGCGGTTCATGGCGGCACTCGACAAGTTGACGCTCCAATCCCCGTCCGCTGCCGCTCGCGACCACCTCGACCTTCCTGCACCGGGTGAAGCGGTGTTGACCCCGCGAGACGCCTATTTCTCGCGAAGTGTGGTGGTCGATGCCGCCGAGGCGATCGGCCGCGTGTCGGCCGACACTCTCGCCGCCTATCCACCGGGAATCCCCAATGTAATGCCGGGTGAGCGCATCACCGAGGAGATCGTGCGATTCCTTCAGCACACGACGACCCAACCGGGTGGTTATGTTCGGGGGGCATTGACTCCCGGGGCCGATCGCTTTCGTGTCGTCGACTAGGTAAGGCTTGCCTTTGTGGAATACGCGGCTGCGGATTGAGAGAATTTCCCTTATGACAACTCCCGAGTACGAGCCCCACCGCGTTTCCCACCTCGCACGACTCAACTGGCTTCGCGCCGGCGTGCTGGGCGCCAATGACGGCATCGTTTCTATCGCTGCTCTCGTCGTCGGTGTCGCCGCCGCGACGACCGACATCAACGCTATTCTCATCGCCGGAGTCGCGGGTCTCGCGGCCGGCGCGATTTCGATGGGTCTTGGCGAATACGTTTCCGTGAGCAGCCAGCGGGACAGTGAGTTGGCGCTCATCGCGAAGGAGAAGCAGGAACTCATCGACCAGCCCGAGGTCGAACTTCTCGAACTTCAGACGATCTACGAGCACAAGGGTCTCAGCGCGAAGACGGCGAAACAGGTCGCCAAGGAACTGACCGAGCACGACGCGGTTCGCGCGCACCTCGAGGCGGAACTCAACATTCTCGAAGCCCACATCGTCAACCCGTGGCACGCCGCGTTCTCGTCGACCGGGTCGTTCCTCGCCGGTGCGCTTCTCCCGTTCCTCACGGTGCTTTTCGCCGCACCCGAGTTCCGAATCGTCGCGACGATCATCGCGTCCATCATCGCCCTCGGCGCAACGGGTGCGGCTGGCGCTTACCTCGGCGGAAGTTCGATGGGCAAGTCCATCGTGCGTGTCATGGTCGGTGGTGCTGCAGCGCTCGCCATCACATTCGCGATCGGTTCGCTGTTCAACACCTCGGTGGGTTAGACCCCGAGCTTCGCCTTGAGCGAGGCCACGTGCCCCGTCGCCTTGACGTTGTAGAGAGCGTGAGTCAGGGTGCCCGATTCGTCGATGACGAACGTCGAACGGATGACGCCCGTGACGATCTTGCCGTAGAGCGACTTCTCTCCCCAGGCGCCGTAGGCCTCGAGAACCTTCTTGTCCTCGTCTCCCAACATGAGGAACGGGAGGCGCTCGGTGTCGATGAACTCCTGCAGGTCCTTGCCCGAGTCAGGCGAGATTCCGATGACGACGTAGTTCTTACCCGTGAAGGACGCCATGTTGTCGCGGAAGTCGCACGCCTGAGTGGTACAGCCGGGGGTCATCGCTTTGGGGTAGAAGTAGACGATGACGTTCTTGCCGGCAAAGTCCGAGAGCGAATGGGTCTTTCCGCTTGCGTCGGGGAGGGTGAATTCGGGGGCCTTCTGGCCAACGGTGAGTTTCATGTCTCCAGAGTACTCCCGCGAGCGAGTCCGCTAATCGGCGTCTAGCGACCAAGTTTTTTATAGATGTCGCGGCGGTGGCCGACGGAAATGACCACAACGATGAGCTCATTGTTCTCAACGTTGTAGATCAGGCGGAAGTCACCAACGCGCACGCGATAGAGCTCATCGAGTGCGGCAAGTTTTTTTGATTTCGAAGGAAACGGATTCGCAGCAAGCGCTTCGCTCGCAAGCATCAATCGTCTTTGCGTGATGTGATCGAGGCGAGCCAAAGATCTCAGCGCCTGCGGCAACCAAATTACGTTGCGTTTGCTAGTCAAGGTTTAGGCCGAGTTCGGCGGCGACCTCGTCGAGGGTATAGCCGATTCCGGTCGCGCGGTATTCCTCCAACCTCGCCGTGGCGAGCTCGATGTCCCGGGAATCTTCGAGAACTTGGAGGGCGAGCTTCGCGAGTTCGGCGTCCATGACGACGACGGTCTGACGACCGTGATCGGTGATGACGATGGGCTCGTCGCGGGCGCGATCGATGGTGTCGGCCCAGTTCTGGCGCGCGTGGCTTGACGTAACGGAGTTCATGTCTAAATTGTACAATTTAGACGGTGATCGGTCAAGAGCCTTCGAGGGTTCGGCGCACGTCGGCGATGATCCCGCGCCAGCGGTCGTGCTCGCGCGATCCGAAAACGAGATTGTTTGTGAGGAAGGCGAAACTCGCGCGATGGGTGACGTCGGCCCAGCCGGCTTGTCCGCCGTATCCGTCATGCCCGAAACTCGTCGGACTGAGGAGCGGGATGCGCGCGGGGGTGTCGAGCATCACTCCGAATCCACGCTCCGTCCAGGGTCCGGCCTCGCCCCAGACCGAAGGTCCCGTCACGCAGCGCTCGGTCATCATCGAAATCGTGTCGTCGTCGAGCACGCGAACTCCGTTCGTGTCGGTGACGACGGCCGACCACATGGCCGCAAGTCCACGAGCGGAGGTGATGCCGTTTGCGCCGGGTAGTTGCGCCTGGTGGACGCGCGGCGAATTGAAGCCGACACCGGGCTCAACGGGGGCGAAGGCGGGAAAAGCGGTGCCGAAAGTCATTGCGCGCACCTGCCAATCGAATGGCGACCCTGGTTCGATCGGTTGCGGTTCGGGCTGGCGTGCGGCGACGAACTGCGCGACGCGGTGCTCTTCCGATACGGGAACGCCGATCCATGCGTCAACACCGAGCGGAACAGCGAATACGTCGTGGAGCATGGCACTGGCGCTTCGTCCGTCGACGCGACGCAACAACTCGTCGACCAGCGTGCCGAACGTGAGTGCATGATACGCATACCCTGTGCCCGGTTCCCACAGCGGCTCCTGGTCGAGCAGGGTACGGATAACAGTGTGGTGGTCGAGTACCTCATCGAGCGTGAGATCGTGGCGTGAGGCGGAAAGACCGGCGCGATGTTCCAACAGACCTCGCACCGTGATTGTGTCGCTGATTGCGTCGAACTCGGACCAATACTCGGTGACGGGGGCGTCGGGGTCGAGCGCACCGCTCTTGACGAGTGTTCCCGCGAGCACCGCGACGAACCCCTTCGTGCAGGAGTACATCACGTTGACGGTGTCGGCGGTCCACGGTGTTCCCGGGGCGGATTCACCGCCGACCAAATCGACCACGCATTCACCGTCGACATACACCGCAACGGCGGCACCGCCGATGGGGGATTCGTCGATCACGCGGTTAAACAGTTCCGCAGCGGATTCGAATCGGGAATCGGCGAATCCGGCGGTGGGCATGGGGTCAGTTTAAACGAGTCGGGGCGCCTGGATTCACCAGACGCCCCGAACCCGGTGCTTGTTAGGAGATGGTCTTGTTGAAGCCCGTGACCGGGTGAGCCTCATCGAATCCGCCGATCTTCGTGCGGAACCCCTTCGTGAGGATCAACAGGTAGACGAAGCCGATTCCGGCCCAGGCGAGTCCGCCGTAAAGTGCGGTCTCGCTCAGGTTCACCCAAAGGATTACGGTCATGAGCACACCGACCGTCGGAAGAACGATAAAGGTGAAGATGTCCTTCGCGGTCTTGCGGCGGCCCTGGCGAACCGCGAACCACGCCACCACCGAAACGTTCACGAACGTGAAGGCGATGAGGGCGCCGAAGTTGATGTAGTCGATGACGTTCTCCAGCGTGAGGACGACGCCGAGCGCACAGACGATCCCGGCGAGGACGATGTTGAACGTAGGCGTGCTGGTGCGGGGGTTGACGTAACCGAACAGCTTCTTCGGGAGAACCGAATTGCGTCCCATCACGAGCAGCATGCGAGCAACCGACGCCTGCGAGGCAAGAAGCGACGCGATGGTCGCCGCGAAGCCTGCTGCGGTGAGCACGATCTTCATCGTCTGGCCACCCACGAGTTCACCGATGATCGGAAGTGTTGAGTCGTCGAGGTACTGGCGGTCACCGTTCGGGTCGAACGCCATGAAGTCGGGGAAGCGCAACTGCGTGAAGTACGCGGTGACGATGAAGATCGCTCCACCGATAAGTACGGTGAGCATGATCGCGCGGGGAACAATCTTCGGCGTGCGTGCCTCTTCGACGTACATCGTGACGGCATCGAACCCGATGAACGAGAAACACACCATGGTGGCGCCCGTCAACACGAGACCGAGTTCGACGTTGCTGTGAATGAAAGGCGTGGCGGAAACGAGTGTGCCGGAGCCTTCACCCTGCGAGAGCTGGAAGACCGTCATCGCGACGAATGCGGCCATCGCGACAATGGCGAGGACGAGCAGAATGGTGTTTGCGTTGGACGTGCCGCGCATCGTGGCATAGATGATTCCCGTGCAAATCACGGTGAAACCGACGACCCAGATCCAGCCCGGAATGTCGGGGAAGAACGATTCCATGTACGCGCGAACGATGATGATGTTGACGAGCGGGAGCAGGATGTAGTCGAGCATCGACGTCCACCCGACGAGGAACCCGAGGTTGGGGTGCATTGACTCCTTGACATAGGTATAGGCCGAACCAGCGCTCGGGAACGCGCCCGACATTTTTCCGTAGCTGATCGCGGTGAACAGCATCACAATGAGTGCCGCGATATACGCGAGGGGCACGACGTTGTTCGACTCTTCCGCGACCAAACCAAACGTGTCGAAAACCACGGTCGGGGTCATGTACCCGAGGCCGAGGCCGATGATGGCCCACAGGCCGAGATTTCGTTTGAGCGCCGCTTTGCTGGCAAGGGGCATGGGTGACTCGGGCATTGCTTCTCCTCTTTGAGATCTCGTCAACTGACGATTTACCGCCACTTTACGCCTTTCTATTGAACGGCGACAGCACGACAACCGGAGTCGCTCCGTGAACCCAGGAGCGAAAACGGGATGGTCGACGTTCGGTTTGGGTCAACGGCGACTCGACTGGTAAAGTACTTCTCGGTTGCGATTTTTCAACCGAATGCACCTCTAGCTCAATTGGCAGAGCAACTGACTCTTAATCAGTGGGTTCCGGGTTCAAGTCCCGGGGGGTGTACCACTCAGAACGGCCGCTTCGGCGGCCGTTTGGCGGTTTTCGAGGCGTTTGTGGGACGAGGATTCGGCGAAACCGAGCTACTTCACGAGCACCGCTGAGGCGATCCCTCGTTCACCGGCGAACGAATAGTAAAGAATCGTGTCAGCGCCATCGGTGAACACGAACGGGTCGCGCAGCTGTCGCACCTTGATGGCGGAACCGCGCACCGAGGGAATGTACGGGAAACCGGTGCCCTCCCAGGACTCGGTGGGGGCTCGCACGCACTGCGGTTCGCTCATCGCCCAATCCGCTGAAGGTGCGGCGAGGTTGATCGTCGATCTTTCGACTCGCTCGGGTGTATCTCCCACGGATGTGGAGTACACCGTCAAGGTATCTCCGTCGCGGGTCAGCGCCACGTGGCGCAATTCCTTGCGTGCGTCGATCGTTGCGAAATGGCTGAAGGATTCTGTAATCGAATTGGCGCGGAAAATTTGCACGGTTTTTTGACCCAGTTGGCTGGGGACGAACGCGAAGACGGCGTCACGGTATTCGAACAGCCGAATATAGGCGTAGTCGAGGTAAACCGACTGTGCGTAGCTCGGGTCTTGGGTGAACTGAATGCCATTAGCGCTTTCGACCAAAATTGACTTCTGTGCCACCTCGTCGCTCCCGCCGTGCACCGCCATATAAATGGTGTGGGCCTCGTCGTCGATGACGATGTCCGGGGAGGCAATGTGTTTAGTCAACGGAAAAGCATCGTCCACGTACAGCACACCAATCGGATACACAGTCCAAGGGCCTCGTGGGCTATCCGCATAGGCAAATCGAATGTATTTCCCTCGATGGTCGGCGAAGTACATGTAATACGAGCCGAGCGAAAACGGCACCCACTCGGGAACCTTGATCACCGTGGGTCCGTCGACGAATTGGCGCTTTTCGTTGGAAATCATTGCCGCCGTGATGTCGATGCGTGGATCGGAGGTTGCGTCGCACGAGGCCAACCGTCGTTGGTTGGAGATTGACTCGCACGTCGAGTTGAGCGATTCACCGTCGTCCAGGTCGCAGCTGTCGGCACCGGGCCCGCCGTTCAGGATGTCCATACCGCCGCCACCGACGAGTTGGTCGTTTCCGAGCGCTCCACCGATGGTGTCGTTTCCCGGACCGCCATCGATGATGTCGTTTCCGCCGAGTCCGTAGAGGATGTCGTTTCCTCCGCCACCGCAGATGACGTCGTTGAGTTGCGTACCGCGAAGAACGTTGTCGTTGTCGTCGCCCTGAACGGTGCAGGTGATTGATGGCCCCCAGCCGCGCACCTGCGCCGAGGCGGATCCGGTTACCAGTCCGAGACTGCCGATTACCATCGCTGCGATGAGTACTGCGAGGGAGGTTCGAAATGCCTTTTCGGAGAACTCACGACGAAGGGTGGCTGTCTGAGCTCGCGCGATTGCTCGATAGACAGACTTCACGCTCCCAATTTTAGATACAGTCGCTGGCCCATGCAATTTGCGCAACACGCCGCGAAAGCGAGCAGATTGCGAAGTAGTGTGTAATGCGTGGTAGTGTGCGAAGTGGAAAGGTCACCACATGGACTCAACTCAATTACTCAAAGGCGTTCTCGACGTCGCGGTGCTTGCCGTCATCGATCGAGAGGACGGCTACGGCTACGACATCGTGAGGCGCCTCCGGGCGGCCGGTATGGACGACGTCGGCGACGCGTCGGTCTACGGCACGCTCCGGCGGCTCTTTGCCGCAGGCGCGCTCACCAGTTACGCGGTCGCGTCAGACGACGGCCCACACCGCAAGTACTACGGAATCAACAAGGTTGGCAAGCAAATGCTCGCCGACCAGCGTTCGACGTGGCGATCCTTCGCCGCATCGATGGACTCCCTTCTCACAACCCCCTCGAAAACTGGAGGAAAACGATGACCACGACGATCGACGCGACGGCGATTGACCGTTTCGCACGTGAGGTTCGCCTCGCTCTCAAAGATCTCGGTTCCGCCGAGGTAAATGAACTCACCGACGGACTCGAGGCGGATCTCGCCGCACAGGCCGAGGAGCAAGGCGACGCGTTTTCGCTCGCCGACCCCGTGGCGTACGCCGCGGAGTTGCGCGATGCGGCAGGCTTTTCGGAGAGCAGCTCCGGACTGTTCACCACCATCGAGCGTTTCGCGAGCTCCATTCGCGAATCGATCGAGCAGAGCCGCGTATTGCGAGGCATCTCACGATTCTTCGGAAGCCTCGCTCCCGTGTGGTGGGTTGCGCGTGCGTTCGTCGCGTTCGCGCTGTTCCAGATCTTCATCTCACGCGAAAGTTGGCCGTTAGCACCGACCAACCCGGGCACCGGGCTGATTCTCATCGCTTTCGTCGCCGTCAGCGTGCAATTGGGCAGACGAGTTTGGAAGCTCAACCGTTTCTGGACTCTCACCGTAGGTGCACTCAATATCTTCGCGATCCTTGTCGCACCGGGCGTCGCTCTCGTGGTGGGCAACATTGCTCAGGAAAGCCTCAACCTCTACGTCAACGGCGCGCAATTGCCCGTCAACGAGTCGGGGCTCAAAATGAACAGTGGACAGATCGACAACATCCTCGTCTTCGACGAGAACGGTAAACCGCTCCACGATGTCCAGCTCTTCGATCAGGACGGCAATCCGATCAGCGTCGGGTTCAACATCAACGACTTCCCGTCGGTTGTGGTTAACGACGAATTCCTCGACGCGCAATACGTGCAGAATCCGCGTGCGGGGTACGGTGCGGGATGGAACGTGTTCCCGCTCAAGATCGAATCGTTCAACGAGGACGGCACGAGCTCGATCGTCGACGCCCCGCTTCCGTTCGAGACCGCTCCGAAATTGTTGCCCGCTGCGACGACCTCGAAGTAGCCCCCTTCACACGACGGTGCCCGGGCCGAGAGGCTCGGGCACCGTCGTGTTCGCGTCTCTTTTCGTGGGTTCCCGTTCTCCCCTTGTACGCTCGGGACATGATGTTGAAATTCCCCCTTCGAGTCACCCTCCCCGCGCTGTTCCTCGTCGCCACAATTTTCAGCGGCTGGACCGGGGTCAGCCCTGCGTCGGCAGTCCCACCGACAACACTCGTTGCGTCGGCAGGGCTTACTCCGTTCGTGGGCGAAATCGCCGTGCCCAATGTGACGCGCAAGGTCGCATCAATTACCTTCACTGTTACCCCGAAGTCGGGCACGTTCGCAGAACCGGTCACCGGCACCTATTCGCGCGCCCACCTCGTGCGCGAGGGAAAGGTGACGGCTGATGGAGTCGCCACCGTGCCGATTTACGGACTCTATGACAACTACACGAACACCATCACCATCGCGGTGAAATCGACGTCAGGACGAACCGAACGCTCGACGGTGACGCTGCGCACATCGACGTGGGGCAGCGATTGTCGAACGAACATTCGTTCGGCTACGCGCGTCGTTTCACCGAGCGCGACCACTCCGCTCGACTTTTCGTTCTTCATGCTCAAGGGGTGGGTGTGTGGGGCGCATCCGATCGTTCTCGACATCGATGGCAACGTGCGCTGGGTTGGAACAGTTGGCGACGCGCAACAAGGTTCCACGTTCATCGGGTCAACCTTTTATGTCGGGTCCGGAAGTGACGTCCATTCAATAGACCTTGCGGGCAACAGCGAGGTGATGGCGAATCTTTCTTCGGGTGGATATGCCGATTTCCACCATCAAATAGATCCGGGCCGTGACGGTTTGTTGCTTGAACTCAATAAACACCCCGACGTTGAATCCGACATCGTCGAGGTCGACATGCGGGGAGATGTCGTCAACTCGTGGGATATCGCCGACATCATTCGATCTGCGATGGTCGAGGGTGGCGACAACCCGAGTGCGTTCGTGAGACAAGGCGACGACTGGTTCCACAACAACGCGGCGACCTATTGGAAGTCGCGCAATGAATTGGTCGTCTCGGGTCGAGAAGATTTCGTCATCGGAATCGGCTACGACGATCACGAGATCAAATGGATTCTGGGAGACCCCGACAAGGCCTGGCACAACTACCGGTCGCTGAGAGCGTTCGCATTGGACCTCCCCACGGGAACACATCCGCCAATCGGTCAACACGCGGTGTCGATCACGTCGAATAACCGACTCATGCTGTTCGACAACGGGTACCAAAGTGCCAACCACGACCCGTCCGGTTCGAGCCGGGGGATTTCCATGCCTCGTCAATACACAATCAACGAGCGCACCGGCGTAGCCACCGAGGTGTGGCAGTTCGAGCACACCCCGTCGGTGTGGAGCTCGATTTGCTCGAGCATTTACCAGCACGGCACGAGCTATCTCGTCGATTATGCGAGTGAGGACGGCGGCATTCGACTCGTCGGCCTGACGAAGGACAAGGCGGTTGCCTTCGAATACAAAATTTCCGGAAGCTATTTCGCGTGGGGTTGGAACGCGCTTCCCATCGACTTCTCCGAAATTCGCTTCCGCTGACCACCGACACGACTGTGCCCGGGCCGAAAGGCCCGGGCACAGTGCTGGTGAGAAGGCTCTGTTAGATCTTCTCGGGGTTTTCGTCCGCGAACGTTCCCGCGGCGTCCGCCGCCTTGGGGTTCCGAGCGCGAACGGCGATGAAGAATCCGATTCCGACCACCAAAAGTGCGGCAAACCAAATCGGAAGCTGGTTGAACGGTTCTGCAGTGACCGCGACGTTCGCCCAGTACACGTAAGCGAGCGCGGCGGCGCCGAGGAGTCCGAGCACCTGAGTCATGACGACCTGCTTGTCCTTGACCTTGCGCAGGAACACGGGCGCGAAGAGACACACAATGACGTAGGACAACATGTACCCGAACACACCGATTGTGTCGATGTATGTGGTCACGTTGAGCGGGATTTCCTGAACGATGACGATTTCATAGAACGTCGGGATGAACACCATCGGAATCGTCCACCAGATCGCGTACGACGGGGTGCGGAACTTCGGGTGCGCTTTGCCGAAGCGAGCGCCAATGATTCCTTCATTTCCCCACGAGAACATGAGGCGCCCCGCAACGGTGATCGCGGCCATGACCACGGCGACGAACGACGCGGTGAAGCCGAGGTTCAGTAGCGGTACGAATCCTTGGAGACCGTACTGAGCGGCGAGGTCTTCCATGGGCGAGCTCGCGCCGGCGAGACCGGCGGCGCCACCCTCGAATGCGGCTACCTGAACGTACGTGGCGAAAACGTAAAGCACGCCGGCGAAAATTGCCCCACCGCGAATTGCACGAGGAATCGCACGGAACGGGTCATCTGCTTCTTCGCCGAGCGCGGCGGCGCTTTCGAATCCGACGAAACCGAGAATCGCGAGCACGACAGCGGCCACAACACCATCAACGGTTGCGCCGTTCAAGGTGAGCTGCTCCATGTCGATGAAGTTCCCGCTTTGCACGAGAACGATCACCAGAACGATGACGATGACGATGATGGAGAGCACCTCGAGCGCGGCAGAGACGCGTGCAGCGATGCGCACGCTGGAGATTGTCGTCCAGATTGCGAGTGCGAGCAACGCGGCGTCAAGAATAATCTGACCGGTCGGGCTCTCGAACGCCGTGATTCCGAAACCCTTGAGGAACTCGGATGCAAAGAATCCGGCGCCGGCCAGAGAACCCGCGGAGATGGCGATCGCACCGACGAAGAGGCCCCAACCGGTGATGAACGTTCCCATCGGTCCGACGGCGGGGCGAATCAGCGAGTACAGCGAACCGGCTCCCGCACGGCGACGTGCGATGGAGATGACCGACTGAGCGATGATGAGCGTGATTGCCATTCCGATGGCGAATGAGAACCATGCTCCGTTGCCGGCCGACATGGCCATGAACATGGGCGAGAACGCGATGACCGCGCTCGGTGCGATGTTGGCGACGCTTTGCGCCATCACCTCGAACGGGGTGACGCTTCGTCGCGCCAATCCCCCGGAGTGATCCTTGGTTGTACTCATTGGTTTTCCATTCCTTCGGTTGAGTGGATTACGGCAGCAGCAGCTGTCGCAGAGCGGCACCGGCGTTGAGGTCTGCCAATGCCGATTCGGCTTCGTCGAGAGGTCGACGTGCCGAAATCATGGATTCGAGGTCGAGGTCGCCCGCCATGAGCTCGTCGACCAATCGTGGAATGTCCCGCTTCGGGACGGTGGAACCGTAGTTGCATCCGAGGATTCGCTGGTCGGCCTCGGCCAACACGAGAGGATCAAACGTTGCCGTTTGGCCGGTTGGCGGAAGTCCAACCACGACGGCGCTTCCACCGAGTCCGAGCGCGTGAATCGCCTGTTCGGTCGTGATGATTTTGCCGATGGCGTCGAACACGAAGTCGAGCCCTTCGGGCACGAGTGCCTTCATGGCCTCGGGGACATTCATGCCAGGTTCGACCAGCAGTGTGTGGGTCGCGCCAAGTTTGCGCGCCAGATCAAGTTTGTCGGCGGCAACGTCGACGGCGAGGATAAGGCTCGCCTTTTCGAGTCGCGCACCCTGGATCACCGAGAGTCCGACCCCGCCGCAACCGATTACGGCGGCGGTCGAACCCGCGGTGAGCTTCGCCGTGTTGCGAACCGCGCCGACCCCCGTGGCGACGGCGCAACCGACGAGCGCGATGACATCGAGAGGGGCGTCGTCGCGCACCTTGATCGCACCCGATTCGGGAACGACGACGAATTCGGCGAACGACGAGACACCGAGATAGTGGTGGACCGTCTTTCCGTTGTGCGAGAGGCGACTGGTGCCGTCGTAGAGGACGCCTTGTGTCGCGACGACGTTGGCAACGAGTTCACACTGCGCGGGTCGTCCGAGCAAGCAATAGCGACACTCTCCGCAGTTGGGAACCCACGAGAGTACGACATGGTCACCGACGGCGAGGTCCGTGACGCCGGCACCAATTGCGTCGACTACACCCGAACCCTCATGGCCCATCACGAGGGGCATTGGAACATCCCATTCGCCGCGGATCACGTGAAGGTCGGAGTGGCAAACACCCGCCGCAGTGACGCGAACGCGAACCTCACCGGACTTCGGCTCGTCGAGATCGACCTCGGTGATGGCCACTGTCGTTCCATCAAACGTGACTGCTTTCATCGGAAACTCCGTCGTTTCGGTGGTGCGGCGACGCGGTGTTTAGCGTCATTGAACACATCGTGACACGTTTGGCGCGATTAAACAACAGGCGCGCGCGAGGAATTCTGCGACACAATGGAAGAATGGCCCACAGCGGAGACAAGAGCGCCGGCATGGAAGAGGTCGGCCCGAAACTGCGCGCCACTCGTCTGGCACAAGGGCTTTCTGTCACCTCCGTAGCCGAGCAGGCCGGCGTGACCAAGGGTTTCCTCAGTCTCGCCGAGCGGGGCAAAACTCGAGTCTCGGTTCCCGTTCTCCTTCGCATCTGTGACGTCCTCGGAATTACGATCGGCTCGCTCTTCACTTACCCCGACGAGCCGGTCGTTCATGGCGGAATACCTCTTTATATGGGAGGCGTCGATCTCCAGGAATATCTGCTCACCCCCGTTGACGAGAAATGGGTGCAGGTCCAACGCACGACAATGCAGCCAGGGGGCGGATCGGACGGCGCTTACACGCTCGATGCGGAGTCCATCTTCGTTGTGGTGCTCCAGGGACAACTCTCTCTCGAAGTCGGCGGCGAGGTGCGAATTCTCGAAACGGGCGACTCGACCACCTTCTCGGCGCGAACTCCGCACAATTGGTTCAACCCTTCTGCCACGGACGAGAGCCAAGTGCTCTGGGTGATTTCCCCGCCGCTACCGCTCGCCCCGAGCACCGTCAATTCCGAGCCGGGGGCCACACCCCGCGTGGCCTCCGATTGACTGACGCATTTAGGCTGGCGTCGTGATACCCCTCGAAAACCTGTTGACGTTTATCGCGTTCTCGCTCGTCATTATTGCTATACCCGGACCGTCGGTGATGTTCGCGATTTCGCGGGCGTTCGTACTGGGCAAAAAAGGCGCGGTACTGACCGCGGTCGGCAACGGGCTCGGCGTGTTGGTTCAGGCACTCGCGATTTCCATCGGTCTCGGTGTGCTCATCCAAGGCAACACCCTCGTCATCCACATCATTCGATACGCGGGGGCGGCGTTCCTCATGTACCTCGGAATTCAATCGATTCGCCACCGTCGCGAGGGAATCGACATCGCCCCCGAGCTCACAAAGGAACACGCGCGGCACATCTTGCGTGAGTCCTTCGTCGTCGGCCTTTCGAACCCCAAGACGGTCGTTTTCTTCCCGGCGGTGTTTCCACAGTTCGTCATCGAGTCGTCGGTGCCGGTCGTATGGCAAATGGTGACGTTGTCCTTCATCTTCGTCGCGTTCGGAATTACGGGGGATTCGATCTACGCGGTCGCCGCAGGTGCTGCGCGGGATTGGTTCGCGCGGTCTCCCGATCGCGTCGCGATGATTCGATTGATCGGCGGCGTGCTCATCACGGGCCTCGGCGTTGTCACCGCAATCATGCCCAGCTGACCCTCGCGAAATCCCGCCAGGCGAGCGAGAGTCACCTACGATAGTGGTGGTGCGCCTGATGGCGCCGAACCCTTAAGAAAAGGAAACCAGTAATGAGTATCTGGAAGAAATTGACCGGCGCAGCCGAGAAGACCGCGAAGGACGTCGAGAAGAAGGCGGCCGCACTCGCGAAGGACGCCGAGAAGGCTGCCGGACAGGCAGCGAAAGACGCGACCAAGTTTGCGAAGGGTCTCGCCGACAAGGCGGAAGACGTCGCGGACGACGCCAAGAAGGCGGCCATCAAGGCGGGCAAGACCGCTCAGGTGAAGGCCAAAGCCGCCGCCACCGATGCCAAGAAGAAGGCGACCAAGGTTGGCAAGGTCGTGGGCAAGGAGGCCGCTGTTGCCGCCGATGCACTCAAGGCCAGCGCCGCACGCGCGACCAAAGAGGTCAAGAAGGCTCTCAACGCAAAGCCCGACGCTTCGTGGAGCGTCGCCGACCTCAAGGCCGCCGCGAAGGCCAAGGGAGTCTCGGGTTATTCGACGATGACGAAGCCCCAGCTGCTCAAGGCGCTCAAGTAACGCGCCTCACGATTCGCACGAATGCCGGCCTGCGGGTCGGCATTCGTCGTTTCGTCAGTAGTCCTCATCCTCGTCGGGGCTGAGGATCGTGGCGATGACGACGATGAGGCTGATGATCCATGAGGCCCACATGAGCCCGAGTTTCCAGTCACGCTTTCCTGAGACGGTTGAGCGGATCAGACCGATGCCCGAAAAAAGCGCGCTGATGAAGCTCCCGTTCAAGAGAAAACGACGCATGGCACAACCTCCTTTGACGAGAGTACCCCAGCAGCGCGCGTGCCCAACGTTTGTAGACTGGACGGCATGACTGGAATCGACCGCAAGCCCCGTTCCCGCGTCGTCACCGACGGCATCGAAGCGACCACCTCGCGTGGAATGCTTCGCGCGGTCGGCATGGGTGACGCCGACTGGGACAAGCCTCAGATCGGTGTCGCGAGCTCGTGGAACGAGATCACGCCGTGCAACCTGTCACTCGGTCGACTCGCCCAAGCGGCAAAAGAAGGCGTGCATCGCGGAGGCGGTTACCCCCTCCAGTTCGGCACGATCTCGGTCTCGGACGGAATTTCCATGGGACACGAGGGAATGCACTTCTCGCTCGTCTCGCGCGAGGTTATTGCGGACTCCGTGGAAACGGTCGTTCAGGCGGAACGTCTCGATGGGACCGTCATCCTCGCGGGCTGTGACAAGTCAATCCCAGGAATGCTCATGGCCGCTGCGCGACTCGATCTTGCGAGCGTGTTCCTCTACGCGGGCTCGATCGCGCCGGGTTGGGTGAAGCTTTCCGACGGAACCGAAAAGGACATCACCATCATCGACTCGTTCGAAGCCGTCGGTGCGGTCAAGGCGGGCAAGATGAGCGCCGAAGACGCCCACCGGATCGAATGCGCGTTTGCGCCGGGTGAAGGCGCCTGCGGTGGAATGTACACCGCCAACACCATGGCCTCCGTCGCTGAGGCACTCGGTATGAGTCTCCCCGGTTCGGCGTCGCCCGCGTCGTATGACCGCCGTCGTGATTACTACGCACACCGAAGTGGCGAAGCTGTCGTGGGCATGCTCGAGCGCGGCCACACCGCCCGCGACATCCTCACCATCAAGGCCTTCGAAAACGCCATCGCTGTCGCCATGGCCCTTGGCGGCTCGACCAATGTTGTTCTTCACCTTCTCGCCATCGCGAACGAGGCCGAGGTGCCGCTTACGCTCGACGACTTCAACCGCATCGGCGCGAAGGTGCCGCATCTCGGAGACCTCAAGCCGTTCGGACGGTACGTCATGAACGATGTCGACCGTCACGGCGGCCTCCCCGTTCTCCTCAAAGCACTCCTCGACGCCGGGCTCATTCACGGCGACGCGATGACGGTCACGGGCAAGACCATGGCCGAAAACCTTGCCGAGATGCAGATCGACCCGCTCGACGGCGAGGTTTTGCGAACCCTCGACAATCCCATTCACGAATCGGGCGGACTCACCATCCTTCACGGTTCGATGGCTCCCGAAGGTGCGGTCGTGAAGACCGCCGGTTTTGACGCCGCCACCTTCGAAGGTCCTGCCCGAGTGTTCGAACGCGAGCGTGCCGCGATGGACGCCCTCACGAGCGGCGAAATCAAAGCCGGAGATGTCGTCGTCATTCGATACGAGGGCCCCAAGGGTGGTCCCGGAATGCGCGAGATGCTCGCCATCACCGCCGCAATCAAGGGAGCGGGCCTCGGTAAAGATGTACTACTCTTGACAGACGGTCGATTCTCAGGCGGCACAACCGGACTGTGCATCGGCCATATAGCTCCCGAAGCAGTGGACGCAGGTCCCATTGCATTCGTGCGCGATGGTGATCTCATACGGGTCGATATCGCAGCTCGGAGCATCGACTTACTCGTCGATGAATCTGAGATGGAGGCGCGCCGCACCGGCTGGTCGCCCCTTCCCCCGCGTTATACCCGTGGTGTCCTTGCGAAGTACTCGAAGCTCGTCAAGTCGGCGGCTCAGGGTGCCGTCACCGGTTAAGACACCACCGTCGCAGTTCAAGGAGAAGTCATGGTCTCAACGACCGCAAACGAACCGCCGATCCTCACCGGGTCGGGGGCGCTACTCAAGTCGCTCGAAATCCTCGGAATCACCGACGTCTTCGGCCTTCCCGGCGGAGCGATCATGCCGTTCTATGACGAGCTCATGTCGCAGACCGCGATCCGCCACATCCTCGTTCGTCACGAACAGGGAGCCGGCCATGCCGCGGAGGGTTACGCCCTCGCGAAGGGTCAGGTCGGAGTGTGCATCGCAACCAGCGGTCCCGGTGCGACAAACCTCGTCACCGCCATCGCCGACGCGCACATGGATTCCATCCCGCTCATCGCGATCACGGGACAGGTGTTCTCGAGCCTCATGGGAACGGACGCGTTCCAGGAGGTGGACATCGTGGGAATCACGATGCCCATCACCAAGCACTCGTTCCTCGTGAGCGACCCC
>JAHEGC010000002.1:0-29454 GCA_024639965.1 Micrococcales bacterium | reverse complement strand
ATCGTCGGTGACGTGCGCGAGGTCATCATCGATCTGCTCCCCGAGTGGAAGGCCGTCGCGAAGTCGGCCAAGAAACTCGACGCCTGGTGGGAACACCTCGACGGACTACGAACCAATTTCCCCCTCGGTTACGTCGACCTCGACGACGGCCTTCTCGCCCCGCAGGGCATCATCAAGAAGATCGGCGAGATGTCCGGCCCCGAAGCGATTTACGCGGCGGGTGTCGGCCAACACCAGATGTGGGCTGCGCAGTTCATCCAGTACGAACGCCCCGGCGCATGGCTCAACTCGGGGGGCGCGGGAACCATGGGGTTCTCTGTCCCCGCGGCGATGGGCGCGAAGGTCGCTCAACCCGATCGAATTGTGTGGTCGATCGATGGTGACGGTTGCTTCCAGATGACGAACCAGGAACTCGCGACCTGTGTCATCAACGACATCCCCATCAAGGTCGCCATCATCAACAACTCGTCCCTGGGGATGGTGCGCCAGTGGCAGACCCTCTTCTATGAGGGTCGTCACTCGTTCACCGATCTCCAGCCGCTCCCCGGCCCCGAGTTCGTGCCCGACTTCGTCAAACTCGCGGAAGCCTACGGCTGCCTCGGAATTCGCGTGCGCACCGAAGAGGAAGTCGAACCGGCGATCAAGCTCGCGCTCGAAACGAACGACCGACCCGTGGTCATCGACTTCATCGTGTCGCGCGAGGCGATGGTGTGGCCGATGGTTCCCCAGGGCGTCGGTAACTCGAACGTCCAGTACGCGCGAGACCACGCCCCGAGCTGGGATGAGGAGTAAGCCATGAGCCAGCACGTTCTTTCCCTCCTCGTCGAAGACAAGCCGGGTCTGCTCACGCGCGTCGCCGGATTGTTCGCCCGGCGCGGGTACAACATTCACTCGCTCGCGGTCGGCACGACCGAGGTCGAGGGTCTATCTCGCATCACGCTCGTCGTCGACGTGGCCGATTCACCGCTCGAACAGGTGACCAAGCAGCTCAACAAGCTCATCAACGTTCTCAAGATCGTCGAGCTAGAGCCCGACCAGAGCGTGCAGCGCGAACACATGCTGGTCAAGGTCCGCATCGACCCCGCCACGCGGAGCCAAATCCTCGAAGCAGTCAACCTCTTCCGTGCTCGCGTCGTCGACGTCGCGCCGGACGCACTCGTCATTGAGGTGACGGGAGACACCCAGAAGATCGAGGCGCTGTTGCGCGTGCTAGAACCGTTCGGCATCAAGGAGATCGCACAGAGCGGACTGCTCGCGATGGGCCGTGGCTCGAAGTCGATCACCGAGCGGATGTCGAAGAACCAATAAACTTGAGGCGCGCATGCGCCCAGGATTCCCACTACAAGGAGAAAACACATGACCGACATCGTCTATGACAAGGACGCGGACCTTTCCATCATCCAGAGCAAGAAGGTCGCCGTCATCGGCTACGGCTCGCAGGGTCACGCGCACGCGCAGAACCTTCGCGACTCGGGCGTCGAGGTCGTCGTCGGTCTCAAGCCCGATTCGAAGTCGGTCGAGAAGGCGCAGGAGGCGGGTTTCACCGTTCTCCCCACCGCCGAAGCGGCGAAGTGGGCTGACGTCATCGTCATCCTCGCCCCCGACCAGTTCCAGCGTCACCTCTACAAGGACGACGTTGCTCCCAACCTCACGGCGGGCAAGACCCTTCTCTTCAGCCACGGATTCAACATTCGCTTCGGCTACATCGAGGCTCCCGAGGGTGTCGACGTCGTTCTCGTCGCCCCCAAGGGCCCGGGCCACACCGTCCGCCGCGAGTACGTCGCTGGCCGTGGCGTTCCCGTGATCGCGGCCGTCGAGGTGGACGCGACCGGACACGCCTGGGACATCGCGTGGTCGTATGCTTCCGCGCTCGGTGGCCTTCGCGCCGGTGGCATCACCACAACCTTCACCGAAGAAACCGAAACCGACCTGTTCGGTGAGCAGGCCGTTCTCTGTGGCGGAACGTCGCAGCTCGTTCAGTACGGCTTCGAGGTTCTCACCGAGGCCGGCTACCAGCCCGAGATCGCGTACTTCGAGGTACTCCACGAGCTCAAACTCATCGTCGACCTGATGTGGGAGGGCGGCATCGCCAAGCAGCGCTGGTCGGTTTCCGACACCGCCGAGTACGGCGACTACGTCTCGGGTCCGCGCGTCATCGACCCCAGTGTCAAAGAGAACATGAAGGCGGTGCTCAAGGACATCCAGACCGGCGCCTTCGCGACGCGCTTCATCAACGACCAGGACGCGGGAGCACCCGAGTTCAAGGCGCTTCGCGAGAAGGGTGAGAACCACCCCATCGAGGCGACCGGCCGTAAGCTCCGGGCGCTCTTCGCGTGGAAGCAGCAGGACGCCGACTACACCGACGGCTCCGCCGCTCGCTAGGTTTCACCGTTTCAACGACGCCTCGGGGTTCAGCCCCGGGGCGTCGTCATTTACGCTGGGGGAGTGCCCCACAATTCGACGACCGACTCCGAGCGAAACTCGTCGACCGTGACCTACGTGGCGTTCGGGCTCGTCTACGCCGCCGTCACGCTGCTGTGGATGTGGGCGACCACCTCAAATCAACTCATCTTCGACTCCAAGTTCGACGAATCGATGAGCAAGTTCGGTGAGTTCTTCGCCATCGTCGCGGCACCGCTCTGGTTCTTCACCTCACTCAACCAACTCGAATCATTTCGGGCTCGAGTGACGGCGCTCGCGATCGGCCTCGTGGTGCTTGCACCTCTTCCGCTTTTCGTGGGGGTCTCGCCGCTGTGACAGAAACACCTGTGCGTCGCGGATCCGTCGGAACCATCGTGACGATTGTCGTTCTCGCGTTCTTCTACGCATACCCGACCTGGTCGGCCATCGGCAACCTGATCAGCCTTCCCGCCTATTATTCAGCGCAACTCGGGGTCAGCGCCGACCGGGTACCGTGGGCGCTGTTGTGGGCGGGAGTCGCGCTTCCCGTGGTCGTGTTCGGCCTCGGCGTCTGGCTCGGCTGGCGTCGCGGTCCCGGTGCCGTCGCGCTAATTCTCACCACGGGTTTCGCCACAGTGTCCGCCCTCGCGCTCGACATTCTGGCTTTGGAAAAGGAGACGGAAATCCGTCTCGTCATTGAATACCTCACCAACGGCGGATAACGCGGTCACGCTAGAATTGGTGTCAGCCTTGCCGCGACGTTGCGGATGTTGTATCCACTAGCGGTCGCATCCCCGCGCCGCCCGGCACCGAAAAGGATTCCCGTGGCAAAACCCATCGTGCTTATCGCCGAAGAGCTCTCGCCCGCGACCGTCGACGCTCTCGGCCCCGATTTCGACGTGCGCAACGTCGACGGCACCGACCGCACGGCGCTCCTCGAGGCACTCCCCGGGGCGAAGGCTCTCCTCGTGCGCAGCGCCACCAAAGTCGACGAGGAGGCGATTGCCGCGGGCAAGGATCTCGTCGTCATCGCCCGCGCCGGTGTGGGGCTCGACAACGTCGACATCAAGGCCGCCACCGCGGCGGGTGTCATGGTCGTCAATGCCCCCACCTCCAACGTCATCTCCGCTGCCGAACTCGCGATCGGGCACCTGCTCTCGCTCGCGCGCTTCATCCCCGACGCCAACGCGTCGATGAAGGCGGGCGAATGGAAGCGTTCGCAGTTCACGGGTGTCGAATTTTTCGACAAGACGGTCGGAATCGTCGGCCTCGGTCGCATCGGTGCGCTCGTCGCCGAGCGCCTTTCGGGGTTCGGTGTCGAGCTGATCGCCTACGACCCGTTCGTTCCGCCCGCGCGCGCCCAACAACTCGGTGTCCAGATGGTTGAGCTCGACGAACTGATGCGACGCGCCGACTTCATCACCATTCACATTCCCAAGACGCCCGAGACCACCGGGCTCATCGGCGACAAGGAGTTCGCGCTTGCGAAGCCGAGCCTCCGCATCGTCAACGCGAGCCGCGGTGGAATCATCGACGAAGCCGCTCTACACGCCGCGTTGTCGACCGGGCGCATCGCCGCGGCGGGACTCGACGTGTTCGTGTCGGAACCGCCGACGGGTTCGCCGCTTCTCGATCTGCCCACGATCCAGCTCACCCCGCATCTCGGGGCGTCGACAGACGAAGCCCAGGAGAAGGCCGGCGTTTCGGTCGCAAAATCCGTGCGTCTCGCGCTCGAAGGCGAACTGGTTCCCGACGCGGTCAATGTCGCCGGTGGCGCAATCGACCAGTCGGTGCGCCCCGGATTGCCGCTCATGGAAAAGCTCGGTCAGGTCTTCGCCGGGCTCGCGAACCACGCGATCGCCGCCATCGACGTCGAGGTTCGTGGCGAGATCGCTCAGTTCGATGTCTCGGCTCTCAAGCTCGCGGCGCTCAAGGGCGTCTTCAGCGCCATCTCGTCGGAGCAAGTGTCGTATGTCAATGCCCCGCTTCTCGCCGAACAACGGGGGGTCGCGGTTCGTCTCGTCACCGAGACGTCGAGTGACGAGTACCGCAACCTCCTCACGATTCGCGGCACGCTCGTCGACGGCTCGCAGATCTCTGTCGCCGGCACCCTCACGGGTCAGCGTCAGGTCGAGAAGCTCGTTTCGATCAACGACTTCGAGATCGAGGTGCCGATGGCGGAGCACTTCATCGTCATGGTCTACACCGACCGGCCCGGAATCGTTGCGGTCTACGGCCGCGAATTCGGTGACGCGAAGGTCAACATCGCGGGCATGCAGATCGCGCGCGAGGAGCGCGGTGGAAACGCCTTGAGCATCCTCACCGTCGACTCGCGCGTACCCGACGAAGTTCTCGACCGCGTCGCCAAGGAAATCGATGCCTCGCTGATGAAGGCCATCGAAGTCGTTGACCTGTAAGGATTGACCTCATGACTCGTGTACTCGACATCGCCGTGATCGGTGGCGACGGAATCGGACCCGAAGTGACGACCGAAGCGCTCAAGGTTCTTCGTGCCGCCATTGGTGGCGACGCGGAAGTCCGCGCGACGGAGTACACGCTGGGAGCGGCGCACTTTCTGGCAACGGGTGAGATTCTCACCGACGAAAGCCTCGCCGCGCTTGCGAAGCACGACGCAATCCTGTTCGGCGCCGTCGGGGGAGACCCACGCGATGAGCGTCTCGCGGGCGGAATCATCGAACGCGGACTCCTGCTCAAACTGCGTTTCGCATTTGACCAGTACGTCAACTTCCGCCCCACCACGCTCTTCCCCGGTGTCGTGAGCCCACTCGCCGACCCCGGCCACGTCGACTTCGTCATCGTTCGCGAAGGGACCGAAGGCCCCTACGTCGGTAACGGCGGAACGATTCGCCAGGGAACCTCGCACGAGATCGCGAACGAGGTGTCGGTCAACACCGCCCACGGCGTCGAGCGCGTCGTCCGTTTCGCTTTCGAGACCGCGACCGCTCGCGACAATCGACTCACCCTCGTGCACAAGACCAACGTTCTCGTGTTCGCGGGTTCGCTCTGGCAGCGCACCGTCAACGCAATTGCACCCGAATTTCCGTCCGTAACCGTTGACTACCTCCACGTCGACGCCGCGACCATCTTCCTCGTCACCGACCCATCGCGATTCGACGTCATCGTCACCGACAACCTATTCGGGGACATCCTCACCGATCTCGCTGGGGCGATTGGCGGCGGAATCGGTCTTGCAGCCAGTGGCAACCTCAATCCGGACAAGAGCTTCCCCAGCATGTTCGAGCCGGTTCACGGATCGGCACCCGACATAGCCGGTCAACAGAAGGCCGATCCGACCGCCGCGATTCTCTCAGCAGCGCTCTTGCTCGAGCACAACGGGTTCCCCGAGCACGCCGCACGAATCCACGATGCTGTCCTCGCCGACCTCGCGAACCGCGGCGCAGTAGCCCGCTCGACCGCCGATGTCGGAACCGCCATCGCGGAGCGGTTGACCGCCTAGAGCGCGTTTACCGCGCT
Organism: Micrococcales bacterium; assembly: GCA_024639965.1. GTDB lineage: Bacteria > Actinomycetota > Actinomycetes > Actinomycetales > Microbacteriaceae > MWH-TA3. The sequence goes on along the minus strand of JAHEGC010000002.1, from coordinate 23,559 downwards.
TGATAGTGTGGAGGACATGGCCGAGCTCGAGTTCCACCGACACCTCAACCTTCAGGCGAAGTCCCCCGCGGAGCGTGAGGCGATTCTCGCGGATCCCGGCTTCTGCAACTTCATGACCGACCACATGGTTGACATCTGCTGGAGCGAGAAGGGTGGATGGCACCGTCCGCGAATCCAGCCGTACGGACCGATCGAGCTCGAACCCGCGGCGGCGGTTCTGCACTACGGCCAGGAGATCTTTGAAGGACTCAAGGCTTATCGTCACGCCGACGGCAGCATTTGGACGTTCCGTCCCGATGCGAACGCCCGCCGCCTCCAGGCCAGCGCGGCGCGCATGGCGCTCCCCGAACTCCCGGTGGAATACTTCCTCGAGAGCCTCAAAGCCCTCATTTCGGTCGACGCGGAGTGGGTACCGTCGGCGCCCGAGACGAGCTTGTACCTGCGTCCCTTCATGTTCGGCAAGGAAGCATTCCTCGGCGTTCGCCCCGCGAAGAAGGTCGCGTATTACGTGATCGCGGGTCCCGCTGGCTCGTACTTTGCGGGCGGCGTCGCTCCCGTGAGCATCTGGCTTTCGGAACACTTCTCGCGCGCGGGCCGTGGCGGAACCGGCGCAGCCAAGACCGGTGGAAATTACGCCGCATCTCTCATCGCGCAAAACGAAGCGTACGAGAACGGATGTCAGCAGGTGCTCTTCCTCGACTCGACCACCAACACCTACGTCGAGGAACTCGGCGGGATGAACGTGGTTCTCGTCTACAAGGACGGCACTCTCGTCACGCCGCTTTCGGACTCGATCCTTCCTGGAATCACGCGCGACTCGATTCTTCGCCTCGCTGAGGAAAGAGGGCACACGGTCGAACGTCGACCCGTCACGATCGACGAATGGCGCGCCGGATTTGAGAATGGCGACATCGTTGAGGCATTCGCCTGCGGAACCGCGGCCGTCATCACGCCGATTGGCATGATCAAGGCGAAAGATTTCACCATCGGTTCGCCCGATGCCATCGCCGGGGAAATGACGATGTCGTTGCGCGACGAACTCACCGACATTCAATACGGTCGTCGCGAAGACGTGCACGGCTGGATGTACCGTCTCGATGGCTAATCGCATCATCCGAGTCGTCGAAGCGTTCCTCGGCGGCCTACTCATCGCCTTTGTCGTGACCGTCGTTCACGGCGAGGGGTTCCCCTGGGTTGTCGCGTTGGGGCTCGTTGTCGTCGGCGCGTACTGTATGGCGCTTCGACTTCTCGATGACAACCGCATCGTCACCGTCGCGGGGATGATGGGCATCGTCGTGACGGTGTTCGTTCTCGCTCAGCGTTCGCCGGGAGGAAGCGTGCTCATCGCGGCGACCGACGCGGGCAACACGTGGGTTCTCGGTTCGGCGCTCATCTCGGGGCTTGTGGCCGTGTGGCCGCGGATTCCCGAGCGTCAGAAAAGTTAGACTGGAGCGAGGAGGAAACACGTCGTGACTTATGTAATTGCCCTGCCGTGTGTGGACGTCAAAGACCGCGCGTGTATCGACGAGTGTCCGGTCGATTGCATTTACGAGGGCGACCGAATGCTCTACATCCACCCCGACGAGTGCGTCGATTGCGGTGCGTGTGAGCCGGTGTGTCCCGTCGAAGCGATTTACTACGAGGACGACCTTCCCGAAAAGTGGAGCGATTATTACCGCGCGAACGTCGAGTTCTTCCGTGAGGTCGGGAGCCCCGGCGGCGCGGCAAAGGTGGGAGTGATCGCCGGCGACCACGAGATCATCGTCGCTCTTCCCCCGCAGGCGTAATGCTGCAGCTGCCCGATTTCCCGTGGAACGCCCTCGCGCCGGCGCGGGAACGGGCGAGCGCCCACCCCGACGGTCTTGTCGATCTTTCAGTCGGATCCCCCGTCGACCCAACGCCGGCGGTGATTCGTAACGCGATCGAACGCGCGACGGACGCGCACGGATATCCGACAACACAGGGTGCGAGCAAACTGCGCCAGGCGATTATCGATTGGTATGCGCGGGTTCGTCACGTTCCTCACCTCGACGTCACCACCACCATCCCGACAATCGGGTCGAAGGAGTTCGTCGGCTTACTCCCCACTTTCCTGGGGCTCGGTCGCGGCGATGTCGTCGTCCACCCCCGCGTCGCATACCCGACGTATGACATCGGTGCCCGTGTAGTCGGTGCAACCCCGTTCCCGTCGGACGACCCCGCCGAGTGGCCGGCGAACACCAAACTCGTGTGGATCAATTCACCGGCGAACCCGACGGGCCGGGTCGATTCGATCGAGACGTTACGTGCCGCCGTCGACCGCGCCCGCGAACTCGGTGCGGTCATCGTCAACGACGAGTGTTATGCACTCCTCACCTGGGAGGGCGATGATGCGGTGTCGATTCTCGACCCGCGCGTCTCGGGCGACACGCACGACGGCGTTCTCGCCGCGTATTCACTGTCCAAACAATCCAACCTCGCGGGGTACCGCGCTGCCTTCGTCGCGGGTGACCGCACGCTCATCGCGGGAATCCTCGAAACCCGCAAGCACCTTGGCCTCATCACGCCACTTCCCGTGCAAGCGGCGATGATCGCCGCGCTGGGAGACGCCGACCATGTCGCGGCACAGCGCAACGCCTACGCGAAGCGTCGCGCGACTCTGCGCCCCGCGCTCGAGACGGCGGGATTCACCGTCGACCACTCCGAAGCGGGGCTCTATCTCTGGGTCACGCGCGCAGAGAAATCATTCGACACCGTTGATTGGTTCGCCGACCGCGGGATCCTCGTCGCGCCCGGTGTGATCTATGGCGACGACGGTGCACTTCATGTGCGGATAGCGCTCACCGCGACCGACGAACGCATCGACGCCGCCGCACGAAGATTGCGGTCGTAGCTTTTCCCCAGTTGTTCTAGGCTTGACCTATCGCGCCCACAAGTCGCCAAGGAGAGCCCGTGACCAACGAGCAACCGCAATCCGCACGCCTGGAATTCCCTGGCGGTTCGGCGGAGTTCCCGATTGTCGACGCAATCGACGGGGACTCGGCGATCGACATCGCGACGTTGAACAAGCAGACCGGTCTCAACGCTCTCGATCGCGGATTCGTCAACACCGCGTCGACGAAGAGCGCGATCACTTTCATCGACGGCGACAAGGGAATCCTGCGGTATCGCGGATACGACATCGAGGACATCGCCAAGAACTCGACGTACATCGAAGTCGCCCACCTGCTCATCTACGGCGAACTCCCCAGCCCGGCCGAACTCGCGAACTTCGACGATGAGATTCGCCACCACACGCTCCTTCACGAGGACCTCAAGCGCTTCTTCGACGCTCTCCCCCACAACGCCCACCCGATGTCGGTTCTCTCGAGTGCCGTTGGCGCTCTCGGAACGTATTACGGCGACTCGCTCAACGTCCACGACAACGAGCAGATCGAGCTCTCCACGATTCGACTGCTCGCCAAACTTCCCGTCATCGCGGCCTATGCACACAAGAAGTCGATTGGGCAGGCGTTCCTGTACCCCGACAATTCGCTGTCGTTCGTTGACAACTTCTTGCGCCTCAACTTCGGGCTCATGGCCGAGCCGTACGAGGTTAACCCGCTTCTCGCGAAGGCGCTCGACCGCCTTCTCATTCTCCATGCCGATCACGAGCAGAACGCATCGACGTCCACCGTTCGACTCGTCGGCTCGACCGACGCGACCATCTTTTCGTCGATTTCCGCCGGAATTTCTGCACTGAGCGGACCACTCCATGGTGGCGCGAACGAAGCGGTCCTCTCGATGCTCGCGAACATTCGCGATTCGGGCGAGGGCGTTCAGAAGTTCGTGGAGCGTGTCAAGAACAAGGAAGAGCACGTCAAATTGATGGGCTTCGGTCACCGCGTGTACAAGAACTACGACCCGCGCGCCCGCCTCGTCAAGGAACTCGCCGACGAGATTCTCGACCAGCTCGGTGTGGTCGACCCGCTTCTTGACATCGCGAAGGAACTCGAGCAGATTGCACTCGCCGACCCGTACTTCCAGGAGCGTCGCCTTTACCCCAACGTCGACTTCTACACCGGCGTCATCTACAAGGCGATGGGGTTCCCCACCCGAATGTTCACCGTGCTCTTCGCGATCGGCCGACTTCCGGGCTGGATCGCTCACTGGCGCGAGGCACGTCACGACCCGGCCACCAAGATTGGTCGTCCGCAGCAGGTTTACGTCGGTCCGTCGCACCGCGCCTTCCCCACGCGCTAACCAGAATCAACCATTGCCACTTCGCCGTTGGCGAAGTCTCTTCACTGTGTCGGGGGTCGGGCGTATCCTCGTAACGCATCGAGAGTGGCGACGACAAGTACTCGGCTAGTCGCACAGCAACCCGAACCACACCGGCGGGTGCTCCGAGGGAAGATGCGGTTCGTGCATTCGCGCGAATCACGTGTGGAGCCGGAAGGCTCCCTCTCGGAGGAGTTCCTTCAATGGCAAAAAACAATGCAGCCAATCCACCGAAATGGTGCCAGTCATTTCACCCCGGTCACAACGTGCACTGGATCCACGCCCGCCACGGCTCACAATCCGACCGCTTCCCCACAGAGGGTCTCTTTGTGCACGACGGATGGGTGCACTTCACGTCGAACGGGATCATCTATTCGCGGTGGTGCCACAACGCCGCGGTGATTCCCGCGTTGATCGAACGCATGCCATCGGCGGTCGTCGAGTATTGCCCGAGATGGAACATCCTCTATGTAGAAACGGCAAAGCCCCAGCGAGGCGACTTCGGATCGTCGGCGATGTTCTATCTCGCCACCGAACCGTCCGACTGCATCGGCGGCGTGCCGTTTTCGCCTCTCGGCGAGGTCCGCGTTGTTCCGCGCAACGATGGCGCGCGCGATTAGGCGTGTAGCGCGGCGTTGAGTGTCACGCCGTGACCCGAACGTTCGGTCGCTTCGACGGCTCCCGAAACCGAATTGCGTCGGTAGAGGATGTTGGAGCGACTGGACAGCTCGCGCGCGGAGACGACATCACCGTCGGTGTCACCACCGCGAAGTGTCACCTTCGTACCCGCGGTGAGGTACAAGCCAGCCTCGACGATGCAATCGTCGCCGAGGGAGATGCCGATGCCGGCGTTAGCGCCGAGCAAACACCGCTGTCCAATCGAGACCGTGTGATTTCCGCCGCCGGAGAGGGTTCCCATGATGGAAGCGCCGCCGCCGATGTCACTGCCGTTACCGACGACGACACCCTGGGAGATGCGGCCTTCCACCATCGATTCCCCGAGAGTTCCCGCGTTGAAGTTGACGAAGCCCTCGTGCATGACCGTCGTTCCCGCGGACAGATATGCTCCGAGCCGAATGCGGTTGGCGTCGGCGACGCGCACGCGTGATGGGGTGACGTAATCGAGTAACCGCGGGAATTTGTCGAGCGAGACGATCGACACCCCCTCACGCTGCAGCTCGGGGCGGCGAGCCTCAAAGGTCTCCGGGGCCATTGGTCCGGCGGTCGTGAACGCGACCACGGGAAGGTGCCCGAAGATGCCGTCGAGATTTATCGAGTTCGGCAGAACGTGGAGGTGGCTCAGGAGGTGGAGGCGAAGATACGCGTCACTCGTGTTGGCGGGCGCCGCTCCGATCTCGATTTCCACGGTTACGGGAACCAACTCGACGTCGCGGCGTTCGTCGCGGCCCGCGGCAGATTCGAGTGCGGCCGGTACGAGCCCCGTCGAATTCTCGGGTGCGCGTCCGAGCGCGGTGGAGGGGAACCAGGTGTCGAGAACGACGCCGTCGTTCGTCACCGTAGCGAGCCCGTGGCCCCATCCGTACGCGTTGTCCACCATGCCTCCACCGTAGCCCTTGTACGCTAGCGATGTGATGACCCTCGACCCCTCGCTCGACGCCGTTGCGCTCACCCGCGCGCTGTGTGACATCGAGTCAGTCTCGGGCAACGAAGCGACGATCGCCGACGCGATTGAGAAGTTTCTTGAGGGTTGCGCGCACCTCACGCTCACGCGTGACGGCAACGCGATTGTCGCCCGAACTCAACTGGGACGCGTGCACCGCGTCGTTGTGGCGGGGCACATCGACACCGTCCCCGTCAATGAAAACCTACCGACGCGCGTCGAGGACGGGGTCATCTGGGGACGCGGAACCGTTGACATGAAGGCGGGTCTCGCTGTGCAGTTGCGACTCGCTCGTGACCTCGTCGATCCGATCCACGACGTCACATGGATTTGGTATGACCTCGAAGAGGTCGAGGCGACCCGAAATGGACTCGGTCGACTTTCTCGAAACAGTCCCGAACTGCTGGCGGGGGATTTCGCGATTCTCGGCGAACCGTCCAACGCAATCATCGAGGGCGGGTGCAACGGCACCATGCGAGTCACGGTCGCAACTCGTGGAATTCGCGCGCATTCCGCGCGGTCCTGGATGGGGGAAAACGCGATTCACGCGGCTCACGTCGTGCTCGATCGACTCGCGGCGTACGCGGCGGAAACCGTGACGGTCGATGGGCTCGACTATCGCGAGGGGCTCAACGCGGTTGGAATTCGAGGCGGAATCGCGGGCAACGTCATCCCCGACGCGTGTGAAGTTGACATCAACTATCGCTTCGCCCCGTCAAAAACCGAAGCAGACGCGAAGGCGGTGATTGAGCGGTTGTTCCCTGAGTTCGATGTCACCGTCGTCGATTCGGCGGCGGGCGCGCGCCCCGGTGCGGATTCGGATCTCGCGCGGGACTTCATCGACGCAGTCGGTGGAACGATTGCGCCAAAACTCGGATGGACAGACGTGGCACGATTCTCGGAGATGGGCATCCCCGCCGTGAATTACGGCCCGGGCGACCCCGCGCTCGCTCACGCAGACGATGAACGCGTTTCCGAGACGGACATTCGCGCGTGTGAAGCCGGGTTGCGAACGTGGCTCGGCGGTCGTTAGGCGGTTCCGTATCTCTCGGCAGCGTGCCGAGGTGGCTCGCGCTCGTCGGCATCATCGTGCTGTCACGAATCGTTTCGACGGGGTTGATGCTGTGGTTCGCGGGAGGCCAGTCGGAAAATCCGTGGACGGGTGCTCACCCCGACCTGTTCGAATTTTCGCGAATTTGGGATTCGCATTGGTACCGAATCGTCGCCGAAGTCGGATACCCGAGTGAACTGCCGTTGGACCACGGGCGTGTCGCGGAGAACGCGTGGGCGTTCATGCCGGTGTACCCGACGCTCGTGCGAGCGGCGATGGCGGCCTCGGGTGCGCCGTTCGCGATCGTCTCCGTCGTGGTGTCAGTCGCCGCGTTCGCCGCATTCATCGTGGTGGCGGACCGATTCTTCCGCTCTATCGTCGGGGAACGTGCCGCCCTCGGTGCCGTCGCAATCGTCGCATTCAGTCCTGTCGCCCCCGTGTTCCAGGTTGGATACGCGGAATCCCTCGGTCTGCTCTTTGTTGCTCTTGCGCTTGTCGGCTTGGTCGAACGTCGCTGGTGGCTTGCGTACCTCGCCGTTCCGCTTGCCGCGTTCACTCGCCCCGTCGGCGTTCCCCTCGCGTTGGCCGCGGGAATCCTCTTCCTGATTGCGCTGCGCACGCGTCGCGACCGCGGCGTTCTCGGTGGCCTCACCGCGGTGGCCGGCCTTGCCGCTCTCGGCTGGCCCGCACTGGCGTGGTGGGGGACCGGACGGATGACCGCGTATCTCGAGACGGAACTCGCCTGGCGTCGTCCCTACGTTGGGAACACGGCACACGGGTGGGGAACCGGTTGGTGGGATTCCGCGAAGTGGTGGTTCCCCGACATCTGGCCGTGGATTCTGGGTGGCCTCGCACTCGCGGTGATTGTTCTTGCAGCGCTCCCCGCAACCCGTCGACTCGGTTCCGTTTCGCTGGCGTGGTTGGGCAGTTACCTTGTATATCTGGTTATTGTGTTGTTCCCCCAATCGAGCATCTTCCGTCTGCTCGCACCGATGTTCCCTTTCGCCGGAGTCATCTCCACGTCGCGCACACGCACCTGGATCGCCGTTATCGCGGGGGTTGTTGGGCAATACTTCTGGATTCGGTGGATGTGGTCCGTCGAAGGGAGCGATTGGACCCCTCCGTGATTTTTAGGCTCCCCAAATCGCGCTAAAATGGTGAGAACGTGTTGATTGATGAAGGAGTTCGCATGGCCGCCATGAAGCCGCGCACAGGAGACGGGCCGATGGAGGCAATTCGCGAGAAGCGCGACCTCATCATTGTCAAGGTTCCCGCAGAAGGCGGAGGGCGTCTCGTCTTCTCCCTCAAGGACGAAGAAGCCGTTGCTCTTCGCGAAGCACTCAGTGGAGTGACCAGCTAGTCGCGTTCGTCCTGCGATGACGATGCGCCGAGGTGACCCTGACAATGATCGACGCACGCGGACTCACGGTCTCTTACAACGGGGCGCGCGACAACACTCCTGCGCTCGGTCCCGTCACCTTCTCTGTTGCTCGCGGTGAGTTTGTCTCGTTCATCGGGCCGTCCGGTTGTGGCAAGACAACGCTGGCTCGAACGGTCGCGGGGATCATCACCGAGTTTGACGGTACCCTCGCGATTGGCGACGCGGGGCCTTCGGCGGTCGTCTCGACCGTTTTCCAGGACTACGGCGTGTTCCCCTGGAAGACCGCTCTCCAAAACCTCGAGTTCCCACTTCGCGAGCGCGGGCACTCCAAAGAAGAAGCCCGCGCGATCGCGCACGAGTGGCTCACGAAACTCCGAATCGACAATTTCGCCGACTTTTACCCGCACCAATTGTCGGGCGGAATGAAGCAACGAGTGTCGATCGCGCGCGCCCTCTCCGTACAGCCCGACATCCTGATCCTCGACGAACCATTCGCGTCGATCGACGCCCAACTGCGCGAAGACCTTCAAGACGAACTCATGGCGCTTCAACAAGAAACTGCGATGACGACGATTCTCTTCACTCACTCCTACGACGAGGCGGTACTCCTCAGCGACCAAGTGATCGTGCTTACCGCACGACCCGCGACCGTCATCGACACGATCGAAATTCCGTATCCGCGCCCGCGCACCAACGCGCTCCGCACCGACGCGACGTTCGGAAGCGTTGTCAACTCATTGCGCACCGCGATTCGAGGGGGCAACGATGGCCCGCGCTAAGTTCACGTCGACGTCATTGGTCGCCCGACTCCGCAAGCTGGGCTTGGGGCTTATTGTCCCCGCGATTCTCCTCGGATGGTGGGAGATCGCCGCCGGGGCTGGAGCGATCAACACCTTCTTCTTCCCCGCGCCTTCACACATCGTGGTCAACGGCGTGACTCATCTGCTCGACGGAAGTCTCACCGCCGACATCAGCGCCACGCTTCTGCGCGTGTTCTCAGGCATCGCCATTGGTGGTTCGACGGGGTACCTCGCCGGTCTCTTCACCGGGACGAGCGCGCTGATTCGCGCACTTTTCGAACCGTTTTTCTCCGCGTTCTACACGATTCCGAAAATCGCAATCCTCCCCGTCTTCATCTTCCTGTTCGGTCTGGGCGAGTCGCCGGTCATCGCGATCATCTCCATCACCGTGTTCTTCTACGTGTGGGTGTACACCTTCGGCGCCGTTCGCGGAATCGACTCGAGTTACCTCGACGTGGCGCGCACCTACTCGGCGTCGCGGTGGGCAATACTGCGTCACGTTATTATTCCGGCGACGCTCCCCCAGGTATTCACGGGGCTCCGCGTCGCCGTCGCGGTCGGCACGCTGATAACGATCACAACGGAAATCGTCATCGGCGATTCGGGCCTTGGTTTCGTGATCTTCCACTCGCGCATGATCATGCGCATCGAAGATTCCTACGTCGGCATTTTCGCGGTGTCGATTCTCGGATTCACCTTGCAGCGACTCGTGGTAAGAATCGGTCGCTGGGCGACGCCATGGGTGAATGCGGAATCCAACGTTCCGACCCGCGAATTCCGCTAGTGTTTCCCTGACTAATTTGTTTCACCCCGCCCCCTTCTTCCAGGAGAATCTGTTGAACATCAATTTCACTCGTGTGCGCCGTGTCACGGCGCTCGTCCTCGCGTCGCTTGCTAGCGCCGCGCTCATCACTGGTTGTGCCTCCAACGGCGGAACCGACGTTGCGGGACTTTCCACCTCGTACGAACCGGTTCCCCTTGCCGAAGAAACCGTCGTGCACTTCGGTGGAAGCGACCCGACCGAGGGAATGTCCGCAGTCCTCATCGCCGACGAGATGGGTGAATTTGCGAAAGAAAACATTGTCATCGACTGGCAGTGGATGCCCGGCCCCGACCTCGTCACCAGCGTCGCAACGGGAACGCTCGACGCCATGTACGGGGGGATGAGCGTGGGGATGGTCAATGCGATTTCCGGCGGTGCCGAGATTCGTCTGGTTGCCACGAACGCATCGTCGAGTGTGCAGGACGGCCTCTGGGTCAAGTCAGAGCTCGCCGCGGCCGGACCCGCGGCTCTCAAGGGGAAGACAATTGCGTCTCCGTCTGGAGCGGGAATCAACGGAATCGTGCCGATTTCGGAGTACCTCGCCGAAGGCGGTCTCACCATCGATGACGTCAACATCATCATGGTTCCGCAGGCCGATCTGGGAAGCACCTTCGCTTCGGGTCAGGCCCAGGCTGCGTGGATGTCAGCGCCGGAGTGGGCGCCCTTCGCGACCGACGGCTCGGGCCAGCGTGTCACGGGCTACACCCTCGACACGCCCGCTGGAGGTTACTTCTTTGGGCCGAACTTCCTCACGGCTAACCCCGAGGTCGGGCAAGCGTTCATGCGGGCGCTCGTTCGCGCCGAACGCACCTACCTCTCGGGTGACTACAAGTCAGACCCCGAGGTCGCCGCGGCGCTCATGAAGCGACTCGACGTGACCGACGCGGAGTTGAGGTTGACCGAGTCCCGCGAAATGGGACTGCCCTCACCGACCGCGTTCTATCAGAAGGCACAGTCGATGTGGATTGAAATCGGTGATCTGATGACAGCGACCGAACCTCTCACCGTCGAGCAGATGACCGACTGGTCGTTCCGCGATCGAATCGTCGTTCCGTAACACGGAAACATCAAAGGGGGCGGGCGCCGTTGCGCTCGCCCCTTTGATATTTCTAGGCGATTTTTGATGTGACGAGTCGGATGATTCGTTCGATGTGATCGAGCTTCATCTGTTCCTCGATGGCGATGAGTTCGGGAATTCCTCCGCTTGTCGGCAGGTGCCGGCCGGATTGCCATACCGCAAGACCGTGAGTGGACCATCCGACGGTTCCGGCGATGGACGCGGCCTTGGCGTCTCGGAGGATTTCCTCGGCGGGGATTTCACCGATTGTCCAGGTGAATTCGGTGTTCTCATCGCGCAAGATGTTCCGCACCAGAATCGTGAGGCGCGCGAGGTTGTATTCGGCCCACATCTTCAACTCGGCGCGGTGAAAATCGTCGAGCGCTTGGGTGATCTCCAGCGATGCCACGGGATAGTTGAGGATCAGGGCCCAACCGGAATTGGCGACGTTCCAATCAACCGACGCGTTCATCCACGCCCGAAGTTTGTCCACTTGCGTTGGTCCCGCCTCATCCGAGAGTTGCCAGATAATTCGAACATAATCGGCGTAAACCCTTTCGGTAATTTCCGCGAGCATTTTGTCGCGATTGCCGAAGTGGTGATTGATGAGGCTGTTGGAGATTCCGAGCGATGCGCACACGTCTTTCACGTTGAACGATGTTGGACCCACCACGGCGACCCTGCCGATTGTTTCGTGAATGATGCGCTCGCGCATGTCGAGTGTCTGAGAATTTTGAACGTCCGTCTCCACGATTGCGAGTCTAACCCGCGGGGAGAAAGGTTCCCTGATTGAAGCGAGTCAGCTTTTGCTGAGGACGAGAACTCCGTCGCCCACGGGAACCATCGCGGCGCGGACGTTCTCGTCCGCTGCATAGTCACCGAGCATCGTGCGAAGTTCTTGAGTCGCCGCATCGCGCTTGGTCGGTTGCGGAACCAGGCCGCCGCCGAGGGCGTGAGTGACGGCGACGACACCACCGGGACGAGCGAGGTGGAGAGCAGTCTTGACGATGGACATGACACCTTTGCCCTGTGCGTTGACCACGATGAGATCGTAGGTGCCCTCGTTCATTCTGGGGAGGATTTCGGCGGCATCTCCACTAATGAGGCGAATGCGCGATGCTGGGATTCCCGCACTGGCGAACAGATCTTTCGCCGACTGCTGGTGGTCGACATCCCGATCGATTGACGTGAGATGAACGGACGGTCCACCGGCCAGCAACCACTGGGCTGCGACGCCGAGGCCGGTGCCCACTTCGACGATGGATTGTGCACTTGTCAATGCGACGAGCGACGAGAGAAATGCGCCTGCAGCGGGGGAAATGGGTTCGACGCCGTGCTCCATTGAGGCAAGACGTGCCGCACGGATGGCGTCGGGCTCGGTGACGTAGTTTTCCGTCCAGGCGCGCATCAATTCCGCGTCGAGCATGAGGTCCTCCGTTTCCCTTCGGCACAACACTACGCGCCCGCGCATTATTCTGGGGCTATGTCGTTCGGATTGACCATCGAGAAGCTAGCCCTCATCGGGCTCATCGCGCTGCTCGTCGTCGGCCCGGAACGTCTGCCCCACTACGCGCAATCGCTCGCGAACCTCGTCAAAAAATTGCGCGAAATGGCGCGGGGTGCCGAGACGCGTTTGCGCGATGAGGTCGGTTCAGACTTTGATATTGAGGAATTGAAAAAGCTCGACCCCCGCCAATACGACCCACGTCGAATCATTCGCGATGCTCTGGCGGAGGACCCCACCCCGGCACCGAATCGTGCTCGATTGGGAGACCCGTCGAAAACCACCGCGCGATCGAAACAGGGCTCGCGCGCTCCGTTCGACTCCGAGGCGACCTAGACCATTTCGCGGGGTGCGGTGTCGAGCGCGGCGCGGGCCGCATCGTGGGCGCCGGGAGCGACGAGAACGTCGTACTTCGACGCGACGACCTGCTGAACCGACGAGAAATCGTGCTGGCGACGGCGGAACGAATAGGTTGCGAGGCTGACGAGCATTCCGATTCCCGCACCGATCGCAATGACCGCGGGGAGAACGAACGAAGTGTCGCTCGACGACATCGCGGTGAATGCGACGGCAAGGAACAAGCCGAACCACGCGCCGTTGAGGGCTCCGCGCACGGCGACACGAGCGTAAGTCAAGCGGCCCGTCACACGCTCGATTGTGACGAGATCACGGCCGACAATCGCGACGGTCGAGACGTCGTATCCCGTGTGAGCAAGCCGGTTGACCGCGGACTGCGCCTCGGGGTAGGACTCGGCGGTGAGGAGGACATCTCCGCGGGGGACGCCGGCGGTAGGGCGACGACGAGAGAACGGGGAAGGATTGGTCACGACATCCATTCTCTCACCCCGCGAGTACGCTGGTGACGTGAGTTCGACGCGCGTCTATGTCGCCCGACTCGCGGGGTGTGCGGTCTTCGACCCGCTCGGCGATCGGGTCGGTCGCGTGCGCGACGTCGTCGTCTCGTACCGAACGAAGGGCGCTCCCGTCGTCGTCGGTCTCACCGTTGAGATTCCCGGTCGTCGCCGCGTATTCCTCAACATCAATCGGGTGACCAGTATTCGGCCCGGGCAAATCCTGTCGACCGGCATCATCAACATGCGCCGTTTCGAACTTCGCCGCGGTGAGATTCGGGTTTTCGCCGAACTCATCGGGCGAAAGATGAAGTTCGTGGACGGTTCGGGTACCTGCGTGATCGAGGACATCGCCATCGAAAGCGACGCGAGCGCTCAGTGGGGCGTCTCCCAGTTGTACCTCCGTCGCGAGAAGGCGGCGTCGCTGTTCGGCAAGGGGCAGACCGTGTTCTCCCGCTGGGAAGACGTCGTGCCCGCCGACGACACGGGTGAATCGCAGAGTGCCGAGCACCTCATCGCCGCGTATTCGGAACTTCACCCCGTTGATCTCGCCGCGTCGATTCTCGACCTGCCTGACGAACGACGCATCGAAGTTGCCGAAGAGCTACCCGATGAACGACTTGCCGATGCCCTCGAAGAGATGCCCGAGACCGAACAGATCGAGATTCTCGAGGGACTCGACGATGAGCGTGTGGCCGACGTTCTCGACAACATGGAACCCGACGATGCGGCCGACTTGCTTGCGCAATTCCCGTCCGATCGTTCCGAGCAAATTCTCGACCTGATGGACCCCGAAGAGGCGGAGGACGTGCGTTTTCTCCTTTCCTACGACCCCGACACGGCGGGTGGCCTGATGTCGACCGAGCCCATCATCGTGTCATCGGAGACGACCGTCGCTGAGGGGCTCGCGATGATTCGACGAAGCGAGATCACGCCGGCGATGGCGGCATCCGTTTGCGTGACCCTGCCTCCTTTCGACTCGCCAACCGGGCGCTTTCTCGGTATCGTTCATTTTCAGGGGATGCTTCGGCACCCCCCGCAGACGCAGCTCGGCACCATTCTCGATACGGGTGCGGAACCGTTGCTCGCTTCAGCTTCGCTCGGCGAGGTGGCTCGCACCTTTGCGAGCTACAACCTTGTTTCCCTGCCCGTCGTCGACGAGCAACAGCGACTCCTCGGGGTCGTGACCGTGGACGATGTGCTCGACCACATGCTGCCCGAGGATTGGCGCAACCCCTACTTTGAAACCGAACGGACGAACGGAGCGTGAGCCATGGACAAGAACCCGACCAAGGCGACCATCGCCAACACCCGTCGCCGTTCCGTCACAGTTGACGAACAACTCAACGCTCCCAAGGGACTTCGACCGGTTCTGACGCGTCGGTCCAGCGATCGTTTCGGCCGCTTCACCGAATCCGTCGCTCGTGCGATGGGGACACCGTGGTTCCTCATCGGACTCACCGTGTTCGCGGTCGCATGGATGACTTACAACACATTCGCACCCAACACGGTTCGCTTCGATTCGGCGGACATCGGCTTCACCGCACTGACGCTCATTCTGTCCCTCCAAGCGTCGTACGCGGCACCGCTCATCCTGCTTGCACAGAACCGCCAGGACGACCGCGACCGCGTTGCGATGGAACAGGATCGGCAGCGATCGGAGCGCAACCTTGCCGACACCGAATATCTTGCGCGCGAGGTAGTGGCATTGCGTCTTGCTATCAAGGACGTGGCGACCAAGGATTTCATTCGCTCGGAGTTGCGCGCGCTTCTCGACGAAATCGATGCCGCCAAGAACTCTGATGACAAGCCCTGACGTTGTGCGCGATGCGATTGGCGCCGTCATCGATCCGGAACTGCGCCGTCCTCTCGCGGAACTGGGAATGGTTGGTGAAATCGCGATTGACGCGGGCACCGCGCTCGTTACCATCCGTCTGACGATTGCGGCGTGCCCCAAACGCGACTCAATCGAAACGGACGTTCGCAACGCGGCGCTCGCGGTGCCTGGTATCGACACCGTGTCGATCGACTTCGGCGTGTTCACCGACAAGGAACGCGATGCGCTCACGGCACGATTGCACGGCGGGCGAACCCCCGCCGACCGCTTCGGTCAGGATTCGCTCACCCGCGTCATCGCCGTGACAAGCGGGAAGGGCGGGGTTGGCAAGTCGACCGTCGCGGTCAACGTCGCTGTCGAACTGGCTCACCGCGGTCACCGCGTCGGTTTACTCGACATCGATGTTCACGGATTCTCAGTTCCCGGCCTTCTGGGCATCGAGGGTGAAAAACCGACCAAGGTCGGGGACATGATTTTGCCGCCCCGCGCACACGGTGTCGCCGTAATCTCGATCGGAATGTTCGTCGACCCTCACACCCCCGTCTCGTGGCGCGGGCCGATGCTCCACCGAACCGTCAACCAATTCCTCTCCGATGTCCACTTCGGCGACCTCGATGTACTCGTGTGCGACTTGCCGCCCGGCACGGGCGACGTTGCAATGTCGTTCGGTCAACTGTTGCCCGCCGCGGAGATCGTCGTCGTCACGACACCGCAATCGAGTGCGAGTGACGTTGCGGAGCGGTCGGGACTCGTGGCCCGTCAACTCGGGCAACGTGTCATCGGTGTCGTCGAGAACATGAGTGACTGGATCGATGCCGACGGCAACGCACACCGTCTGTTCGGTACAGGTGGTGGCGCTGACGTGGCGAAGCGTCTCGGCGTTCCTGTTTTCGGTGTCGTTCCTCTGACGGAGAGCGTTGCGTCCTCGGGTGACGCGGGAGAGCCCATTGTCGAATTCGCTCCCGAGGATCCTGCGTCGGTGGCCATTAGCGGGATCGTCGATTCGATTCTTGCCGCCGCCACACCGCGCGGAGGAGCCTCGATTCCCATGCGGGTCACGCGCTGACTCTGCGCGGTCTTATTGTTTGGTTGGTTACCATAGAAGGATGAAGACCCTTCGACTCACCGCCCTCGCCGCCGCCATCGCCCTTTCTCTTGCAGGATGCGCGAGCACGGCCACGCTCGACGACACGAACTCCAATTCATCGACCGCGTCAGGTGGCGCAGGCACGGACGCCACGGCGTCCCCGAACCCAGTTCCTAGCCCCGAATCGACCGTCGAGCCCGACGCCTCGGCACCAGTCGTGAAAATCGGTGTCGGTTGCGAAAGCCCCGCGGTCACCAAGGCAATGAAAAAGGCCGGTATCGAGATAGTCGGCGCCCCTCAATCGAATCGCGAGCCAACTCCTGGCTCGACACGCGACATCGCGCAGAGCAACAAGGGCACCGTGTGTTTGTGGGATATCGGTGACGATTACATCGGAGCGTGGTGGACTCACGTTGATTCGGCCGCGTGGAACGACGCCGAAAAGGCGATCACCGAAGGTGGGGGAGTGATCACCGAAATCCCCGGAATCGATGTGCCCGTCGCGTACTTCTCCTACGCCGACCGCAGTGACAACAGCCCCGATTCGAGTTGGACCCTTGACGCGCTGTACGGTTCCACCTGGATTCACTTGACCAGCACCGTGTGGACAGCACCCGAAGAGGGCGTTGACGCGTTCAAGGCCGCGGTGAAGATCGCGAAGATCTCGAACTAGCCTCGAAGGCGTGTCACCCACCGCTCGACCTCGTCGGCCGTTCGCGGGATGGCGGCGGACAAGTTTTCGGCACCGGTGGCAGTGACGACGATGTTGTCCTCGATGCGGACACCGATTCCGCGGAACTTCTCGGGGACCGTGAGGTCGTCGGGTTGGAAATAGAGTCCAGGTTCGATCGTGAACACCATCCCCTCTCGGACGACACCGTCTTTGTAGAACTCTTTACGCGCTTGTCCGCAGTCGTGTACGTCGAGACCGAGATGGTGGGAGGTGCCGTGCACCATGTAGCGGCGGTGATGTCCACCTGACTCGGCGAGCGATTCTTCGAGGGGAACGGGGAGGAAGCCCCAATCGGAGACGTGCCGCGCGATTACCGCCATTGCCGCTGCGTGCACTTCGCGGAAGATGATTCCCGGGGTGACGATTGCGAACGCCGCATCGGCCGCTTCGCGAACCGCCTCGTAGACGAGTCGTTGGGTCTCGGAAAACTTCCCGTTGACGGGGAAGGTGCGCGTGATGTCTGCGGTGTACAGGCTTTCGACTTCCACGCCCGCGTCCATGAGAACGAGGCTTCCGTCACGAACCTCACCGTCGTTCCGCGTCCAGTGCAGGATGCACGCGTGCGCACCGGCCGCGGCAATGGTGTCGTAGCCGACGTGGTTGCCGTCGGTTCGAGCACGGGTGCTGAATACACCTTCGATGAGGCGTTCGCCCCGGCGATGCGCGACGACATCCTCGAGCCTTGAGAGCACGTCATCGAAACCCTTCGCGGTGGCGGCAACCGCTCGGCGAATCTCAGCAATCTCGAACGAATCCTTGACGAGTCGTTGTTCACTCGCGGCGCGGTGCAGGTCGGCATCACGGGAATCGACATCACCCCGCACGGCATCAAGGCGTGACGTGAGAGCGGGATCCGCCTCGCGCACAATCGCCCACGTCGCGTCCGCTTCGGCGAGCAGAGTGTCGAGTTCCTCGAGGGAACGCGTCGGGATTCCCAGCTCGATCGCGACGTGATCGGGAGTCGGTCGTCGACCGACCCAGAACTCGCCGATGTCGGCGTTTGAGTAGAACTCCTCGGTGCCGCGGCCCGCGGGGAGGCGATAAAAAAGCGTCGCGTCGTGTGCGTCTCCGTTGGGCGAAAGCACCAGAATCGAATCGGGAACGGTGTCCGCACCCCATCCCGTGTAATAGCTGAAAGCCGAATGCGCACGATACGGGTGGAACGAGTCGTAGGCGCGAACCTGTTCCGGGCTCGCGGGGAAGACGAGAGTCATTCCGACGAACTCGGCGCTCAGCGCAGCACGGCGAGCGGCACAGAACGGGGATTGTTCGCGTTCACGAGCGGGAGTGTCGGTGTGCTCCGCCCAGTTTCCGGAGATGTAGGCGTGGAACGCCGACGAGTCCGGCGTAGTGGATCGGTTTGCGTTGCGCCCGACAGCATCGTCACTCATGCCCCCAGTCTGCCACCTCGCGAAACTATGCTGAAGGAATGGCCCAGCGCATCGACCTTCATCTTCACTCCACGTGTTCCGACGGTGTCGAATCGCCGACACACGTGATGGAGGTTGCGAAGGCACAGGGCATCGACGTTGCGGCGCTGACGGACCACGACACCACGTCGGGCTGGGACGAAGCGCGCGCGGCATGCGCCCGACTCGGAATGACGTGGGTCCCCGGCATCGAGTTCTCCGCATCGCTCGACGGCGATTCCGTTCACCTCCTCGGATACCTCGTCAACCCCGAAGACCCCGACCTCCTCGAGGAAGCGGGTAAAACGCGGGACGATCGCGTCTGGCGATTCGAGACAATGGTCGACAAGATTAACGCCGACATCGACGGGCTGTCGCGGGATTTCGTCTATTCGTTCCACACCGAGGGTGCGACTCTCGGTCGACCCACCATCGCAAGGGCGCTCGTCGATCTTGGAGTGGTCGCGTCGGTGAGCGAAGCGTTCGAGGAGATTCTCGCTCCCGAAAACGACCGGTATTTCGTCGGGCACTACGCGCCGACAATCGAACGGGCCATCGAGGTCGTTGTGGGCGCCGGCGGGGTTCCCGTCTTCGCACACCCGTGGACCGCGGACCGCGCCTCGCTCGCCCGTCCCGATCTGACCGACAGCGAAATCGACGCGAAGTTCGGCGCGCTCGTCGACCGTGGACTCGCCGGTCTGGAGGTGCACCACGAAGAGAACACCCCGTTCGGGCGCGAACGCCTCGCCGCGATCGCCGCACAATTTGATCTCATCATCACCGGATCAAGTGACTACCACGGGGAGGGGATGAAACCGGTGCTACCCGGAGCCCACACCACCGCTCCCGCCATGTTTGAACGGATTGCCGCCGCGGGAACCGGCTCAGAAATTGTCTGGGCGTAACCCGAACTAGTCGCGTTGCTGGGTGCGGGTGCGCCGACGCGGACGACTTCGCGGTGCGCCGGCGGGCTTGTCGATAGCGGATTCGGTTGACCGTGCGGGGCGCGGATCCTTGCCCGCCGCCTTCTCCGCACGAGGAATGGGCGTCGTGTTGAGGCGACCCTTCGCGTCGGTGGGAATGTCGAGATCGGCGTAAAGGTGGGGCGAAGACGAGTACGTTTCGGCTGGCTCGACGGGTAGGTCGAGCGCGCGCGCGATGAGTGCCCACTTGTGCAGGTCATCCCAGTCGACGAACGTGACGGCGATTCCCGTGCGACCCGCTCGGCCGGTGCGTCCGACGCGGTGCAGATAGGCCTTATCGTCCTCCGGCACCGTGTAGTTGATGACGTGTGTGACGTCGTCGACATCAATTCCACGTGCCGCGACGTCGGTGGCGATGAGGATTTCCTTTTTGCCGGCCTTGAACGCGGCCATCGAACGCTCGCGCGCCTCCTGGCTCATGTCTCCGTGGACGGCAACGGCCGGGAAACCGCGATCGCCGAGTTCCTCGGTGACCTTCGACGCGCTGCGCTTGGTGCGCGTGAAGATGACGGTCTTGCCTCGGCCCTCGGCCTGCAGGATGCGGGCGACGACCTCGTCTTTGTCGAGGTTGTGCGCACGGTAGATGATGTGCTTGATGTTCGCCTGAGTGAGGCCCTCGTCGGGGTCGGAGGCGCGAATGTGAATCGGTTTCGTCATGAAGCGGCGCGCGAGTGCAACAATCGCGCCCGGCATCGTGGCGGAGAACAACATGGTGTGACGCTGCGGGGGAGTCTGTGCGAACAGTTTTTCGACATCGGGAAGGAACCCGAGGTCGAGCATGCGGTCGGCCTCGTCGAGAACCATCACCTCGACGTTCGCGAACGAGAGCAAACGTTGACCGGCGAGATCGAGCAGTCGACCAGGCGTTCCGACGATGATCTGTGCACCCGCCTTGATCTTGTCGACCTGCTCCTCGTAGGCCTTACCGCCGTAGATTGCCGCGACGGTGGTGGAACGGTTGCCGGTGGCAACTTCCATGTCTTCCGTCACCTGGACGGCGAGCTCACGCGTGGGGACGACGATCAGCGCCTTGACGCCCGGTTCGGGGTTGAACCCGAGGCGTTGAATGAGCGGAAGCCCGAAACCGAACGTTTTTCCCGTACCGGTTTTGGCTTGGCCGATGATGTCCTGGCCGGTCAGTGCGAGGGGGATTGTTTGTTCCTGAATGGGGAACGGGGCAAGAATGCCCTTAGCTGCGAGAGCGTCGACGATGTCGTCGTCGATGCCGAGGTCACGAAAAGTCACGAAAACACCTAATCAGTTGGTTCCTCCCAGTCTATCGGGCGGGCGCGACTGCCTATGCTGGGGGTTGTGGCAGGACTGTTTCGCAAGCGTTCCCGCACCGCCGGCTCGGTGGGTCGGTCCTCGGAGAGCGCAGGAATTCGGATTGAATTCACCGATCTCGCCCC
Organism: Micrococcales bacterium; assembly: GCA_024639965.1. GTDB lineage: Bacteria > Actinomycetota > Actinomycetes > Actinomycetales > Microbacteriaceae > MWH-TA3. The sequence continues at coordinate 2,774 of JAHEGC010000002.1, read as the reverse complement.
GGAGGTCTCTGTGTTTCTCGGGCAGAGCGCCTATCTGTTCCTGCGTTTTGCCGAATCCGCCGCGCGTCACGCTCACGACGCGATCGACCTGGACTCAGAATCGACCCTCGCCGTCGTCGCCGAAGAATGCTTCAGCCGGTTCTCGGCGCTCGCTTCCCTACTCGACACGCTGGGAGTGGATCGCGTCGAGGCGATGAGCCCGTTCATTGCCCCAACGCGGGAGTTTGAGCGACGCACCCGTGGACGCAATTGGGTCGAGCGTGTCGCCTGCACCTGGGTGACGATGGGGTTCCTTCAGGATTTCTGGCGACGTCTCGCACCGGGTCTACCCAAGACGGTGCGCGCCGAGGTCATCGCCGCGCTCGAGAGCGATCACATGATCGACGTGCTGCGGGTGGAAGTCGAGCGTCGGCTCGTTCTCGAACCGTCGATTCGGCCGATGCTCGCGTTGTGGGCGCGTCGCCTCGTCGGGGACACGATGCTCGTCGCGGAAAGTGCACTCGTGGTGCCTGACGGAAAGCCGGGTCAGGCGGACACGGTCGAACCGGTGTTCACCGAACTCATCTCCGCTCATTCGCTCCGAATGGACGCGATGGGTCTGACGGCCTAAGAGACGAACCCGACGGGTCGGGACTGGTTCGAGCCGAACTCGATGTACGCGACCTGATCGGCGGCGATGAGGTATTCCTGTCCCTTGGTGTCGCTGAGGCGCAAAACCCCTGAACCGCCGCGCGCATCGGCGAGTGCGCGTTCGACATCGGCGACGCTCGAATCGGTGTCGAAGGCGAGTTCGCGGGGGGCGTGAGTGATTCCAATTCGAATATCCATACCTCAAGGGTATTCCGTGTCGGGGCTTCCTTGTACAGTCAAGGAATGGTCACCTTCAACCCCGACAAATCGCAGCAGTCGGCAATCGACGCGGCGCTCGCCGGCCGTTGCGTGAGGGTGCTCGGTGCACCGGGTTCCGGCAAGACCGCGGTCGCGCTCGAGGTGGCCGCTCGACTCATCGCCGCTGACGGCGAAGCCGCAGCCCGAATCGTCACACCGTCGCGCACATCGGCGACGCGAATTCGCGACGAAATCGGAATGCGCGTCGGAATCGCAACTCGAGGGCCGCTCGCTCGGTCGATCTCGGCGCTCGCGTTCGAAATCGTCAGTTCGGTCAACCCGACCGGAGTACCGCCACGCCTCATCTCGGGTGGCCAACAAGACGCCGACATCAAAGATCTTCTCGCCGACGAAATTGACCACGACAAAGGTGGGTACTGGCCCACCAATCTTCCTGCCGAGGTTCGGTCACTCCGCGAATTCCGAACCCAACTCCGTGATCTGCTCTCCCGTGCTCGTGACGCCGAATTGGTCGACGAGTCTGCACACAAGCCACTCGAAGCGTTCACGACGTTCGCAGAGAAGCACGGTCGCGCCGAGTGGGTGGCAGCAGCGACCTTTTTCACGAAGTATTTGCGTAACATGGCCGATTCCCGCGCCGGGCAGGTCGACCCCACCGAACTCCTCCAACGAGCGACGGCAATCCTCGGCGAAACGCCTGCGACCCTTCGGCAGGCTCTCATCGTCGACGACGCCCACGACCTCACCCCCTCACAGTGGCGTTTCGTCGTCGCGTGGGCAACATTCCGCGGTTCGGTCGTCGTCATGGGCGACCCTCAACTCGCGACGACGGGTTTCCGCGGCGGTTCGGCCGCGTTCCTTCGCGAAGGCGACTCCCTCGACTGGGCCGCGCCCGTCACGTTGACTACCATTCACCGACAGTCGGGGGCCGCCCCTACGCTGCTTCGGACGATCGCATCGTCCATCGGAGGCGCCGTTCCCTCGATCCTCAAGTCTTATCCCGCTCCGCTCGAACCGGCCGCGGCGCGGGAGGCCGACGGAACGCAGTTCCTCAGTGCAACGGCGGCGTCGCCCGCGCACGAGCGAGAAATTGTGGCACGGTTTCTCCGTGATGCCGTCGTCAACGGAACTCCGCTCGATCGCATGGCGGTCGTGGTGCGAAGTGGTTCGCTCGCCGAATCGATGGTGACGAGCCTCAGTGCATCCTCGATCCCGGCGTATGCCGAAACCACCGGGTCGCCGCTTCGTGACCACCCCGCTGTGTGGTCGCTCCTTCAACTGATCAATGTCGGCATCGGCCGCGAGGAACTCACGGTCGATATCGCGCGCGATCTTCTTCTCGGACCGTTCGGTCGATTGACGACCCTCGACTATCGCCGGTTCCGTCGCAATCTGCGCAAGGCAGAGATCTCGGCGGACGGTAACCGCCTTGCCGACGCACTCATGCTCGAGACGCTCACCGAACTCGGCGCTTTCGAAACCGAGGTGCAGTATTCGGCACCCGGTGTTCGGTGGGTTATCGAAACCCTTCGTGCGGTGCGCGAGGCGGCGAACTGGCAGATCGACGAACTTCTCTGGCTCGTGTGGAACCGAAGCAACCGCGCCACGGTGTGGGCGGAAGAAACGCTCGGCTCCGGACCCGTCGCGGTCAAGGCACACGAATCACTCGACGCGGTGATGGCACTGTTCGACGTCGCCGCGACCGCGCTCGAAAACGTTCCGTCGGAGTCGGCCGTAGTGTTCCTCGATCGCATGCTCGATCAGACGGTTCCCAACGACTCGCTCTCGCCTCGCGCGACGGTCGGTGCGGTTCTCGTGTGTACGCCGGCCGCGGTTGTGGGTCGTGAATTCGACGTCACCGTCATTGCCGGGCTCAACGAAGGGGTGTGGCCCAACACCCGTGCGCGAAGCGCACTGCTCAAGGC
>JAHEGC010000025.1 GCA_024639965.1 Micrococcales bacterium | reverse complement strand
GGTCCTCCCCGGTCCAGCCGAAGTGGTTCTCAAACGTGTCGGTGAGGGGCGGCCCCAAGAACGGCCGCATCGATTCGCGGGACGGCGCGGGAGTGCGCATCATCCGAAACGTGTGTTCGAAGCAATGGAACACCCCGGGTGCCGAATCGAGAATCGTGCCGTCGAGGTCGAAGAGAACCGCGGAAAAGTTCGCCATCAGAACAACCGGTCGTGCGACACGTCGGTATCGCGCAGGTCGTCAAGGTCGAGGGTCACACAGCGGATACCGCGATCCTCCGCGAGGGTTCGAGCCTGGGGCTTGATCTCCTGTGCGGCAAAAATCCCCGAAACGGGCGCAAGGGTCGTGTCGCGGTTGAGCAGGTCGAGGTAGCGTGTGAGCTGTTCGACGCCGTCGATGTCGCCTCGACGTTTGATTTCGATCGCGACCGTTGCGCCGGCCGCGTCGCGCGCGAGAATGTCGACCGGGCCGATCGCGGTCATGTACTCGCGGCGAATGAGCGAGAAACCCTCACCGTAGACCTCGATGCGTTCGGCACTGAGGCGTTGCAGGTCGGCTTCGACGCCATCCTTGATGAGCCCCGGGTCGACCCCGAGGTCGTGGCTCGAGTCGTGGTGGATTTCGAAGATCGAGATGACGAGCATGTCGGCGGTTTTCGAATGAGTGACGCGCCACAGTTCCAGGACGCCGGCCTCGCGGAGCTCGTCGTCCGGTTCGCTCACCGAAATCGTGCACGGCGGGCTCATCCAGTTGAGCGGCTTGTACGAGCCTCCGTCGGAGTGAATCAACACGCTGCCGTCGCCCTTGAGCATGAGCGTCCGTGTCGCGAGGGGAAGATGAGCCGTCAGACGACCCGCGTAGTCCACGGAACAGGTCGCCACAACAAGCCTCACCTCACCATGTTATGGGCGTAATCTGACGGGGTGGACGTGACCCCGTCGATTCGAGAGCGTACGCGACATCGCGTGTCGCTTCACCCGACTCAAATCACTCTTCTCGGGTACATCGGCCTCATCACAATCGGTGCCACGCTCCTCGCCCTGCCGATCTCGTCGACCGGTGACCCCATCTCCTTCATCGACGCGTTCTTCACCGCGACGAGTGCGGTGTGCGTCACGGGGTTGTCCGTCTTCGACATCTCACTCGTCCTCACCGATTTCGGCAAGGTCGTGTTGTTGTCGCTCATCCAACTGGGCGGGCTCGGCATCATGGTCGTTTCCGGTCTCATCGCGATCGCGATCTTCCGCCGGCTTTCGACGAGCGGCTCCGACCTCATCGGTAGCGAGTTTCGTTCGCAACAGGCGAACTCGACGATGAAGGACACAATGCTGCGCATCGTCAAGATGGTTGTCGTGTTCGAGAGCGTCGGCGCGGTGATCCTGACCGCCTGGTTCGCCACCGTGTACCGTTACGACCTCGGCCACGCGCTCTGGATGGGCGTCTTCCACGCGGTGTCCTCGTTCAACAACGCCGGGTTCGCCCTCTATTCGGACAACCTCATGTCGTTCGTCGCCGACCCCGTCGTCTCGCTCACGGTCTGCGCGCTCATCATCATCGGGGGACTCGGCTTCCCCGTCATCATGGAACTCCGCCGAGTCGGGTGGGCGCCGCGCCAGTGGACGATGAACTTCAACATCGTCATGTCGATGACCGTCATCTTGCTCGTCGGAGGCACGATTTACATTGCGATCCTCGAATGGTCGAACCCCGGAACGCTGGGCCCGCTCGACCCCGGAGCGAAGATCCTCGCCGCCTTCTTCCAGTCGGTCCAGACCCGAACCGCGGGATTCAATTCGATCGACATCGGTGCGATGAATCCTGCGACGTGGCTCGGAATGGACGGACTCATGTTCGTCGGCGCCGGCCCCGCGGGAACCGCAGGCGGAATCAAGGTGACGACGTTTGCCGTGCTCGCGTTTATCGTGCTGACCGAACTGCGCGGTGACAGCGCGGTCAACATCTTCGGTAAGCGCCTGTCCCGCGCAGTTCATCGTCAAGCGATCACGATCGCCCTTCTCGCCGTCTTTTACGTCGCCGCGTCGACGGTGCTCATGCAATTGACGACCACCGTTTCCACGGATCGACTCATCTTCGAGGTCATCAGCGCCTTCGGCACCGTCGGGCTCTCCACGGGAATCACTCCGATGCTTCCCGACCCGGCACTCATCAACCTCATCGTGCTCATGATCGTCGGTCGTCTCGGGCCGCTCACCCTGAGCACGGCCCTCATCCTCAACCACAGTCCTAAACTGTACGAATTCCCGAAAGAAAGGCCCCTCCTTGGCTAAGCGCTCGAAAGATTCTCGCAAAGACGTCCGCGGTGTCGCCGTCTTCGGGCTCGGCCGATTCGGGGGAGCCATCGCCCGCGAACTCATGGCGAGTGGGGTCGAGGTGCTCGGCATCGAAACCGACGAGGAGCGCGTTCAGCGTTACAACGGCGTGTTGACCAAGGTGGTTCGCGTCGATCCCGGTGTCAACGCCGCTCTCGAACAGCTCAACGTGGGGTCCTACGACGTGTGCGTCGTCGCGATCGGAAGCGACGTCCTCGCGAGCATCCTCACCGCCGCGTACCTCACCAAGATCGGCGTGAAGGAAATCTGGGCGAAGGCCACGAACACCGAGCACGGCGAAATCCTCAAGCAGATCGGCGTTCACAACGTCGTGTTCCCCGAGCACGACATGGGCCGCCGTGTAGCACACCGGGTGAAGGGCGCCGCCGACTTCGTCGAGATCGACGCGAGTTATGCCATCGTCAAGACCACTCCCAACACCCTGATTGTTGGTCAACGCCTCGGCGACACCGAAATCCGTCGCAAATATGGCGTCACCGTCATGGCGGTCAAGAGCGACGACGGTAGTTGGATCAACGCCGACAACAACACGGTCCTCAAGGAATCCGACGAAATTCTCGTCGGCGGCCCCACCGAGGTCGCCGAGCGATTCGCCCTTCTGCACTAGACACCCAGGAAAGTACAACCATGACCAGCTCCGGCATCGAAATCTCCGAGCGCGACGACGCGATTCGTCCCGCCGACGACCTTTACCTTCACATCAACGGTCGCTGGATTGAGCGAACCCCCATCCCCGAGGATCGCGCCCGCTATGGCTCGTTCCACGTGCTCGCCGAGGAAGCGGAAAAGGCGGTTCGCGCGATCATTGAGGAGTGCCAAACCGCTCCCGAAGGTTCCGAAGCGCGCAAGGTGGGTGACCTTTACACGAGCTTCATGGATTCGAAGCGTGCTAACGAACTGGGCGCCACTCCCCTCGAACCACTTCTGCATCGCATCGGACGGATCGAATCGGTCGCAGACTTCGTCACGACACTCGGCCACCTCGAGCGCGAAGGAATCGGGTCGTTCGTGTCGATGTTCGTCGACAACGACCCCGGCGACCCCGAGCGTTACCTCGTGTTCGTCGAGCAGGGCGGCTTGGGGTTGCCCGACGAATCGTACTTCCGCGAGGAACGTTTCGAATCGGTACGCGAGGCGTATCGAGGACACCTCGAGCGGATGTTCGTGCTCGCCGGCTTCGCCGACGCAGCCGCCCGTGCCGAGCGCGTGTACTCGTTCGAATCGACCCTTGCGACGTTCCACTGGGACAACGTGCGGTGCCGTGACACTCACGCCACGTACAACCTCACCTCGTGGGACGAATTTGCGCTGGCGCTGGGTCCCATCGCAGCACCCTGGCGTGAGGCGCTCGGAGTTGCCCCCCACACGCTCGCCGAGGTCGTCGTGCGGCAGCCGTCGTACATCGAGGGCCTTCGTTCCCTCGTCGAGTCGGCCGACCTCGACACCCTCATCGATTGGTTGCGCTGGCAGGTGATTCACGGCCTCGCCGCCTATCTCTCCGACGACTTCGTCACCGAATCGTTCGCGTTCTACGGAACGACCTTGTCGGGCACACCCCAACTCCGCGACCGTTGGAAGCGCGGCGTCGCGTTCGTCGAGGGCGGTCTTGGTGAAGCGGTCGGCAAGCTTTACGTCGAGCGCCACTTCCCGCCCGCGGCCAAGGCGCAGATGGACGAACTCATCGTCAACCTCATGCGCGCCTATCGTGAATCGATTGCGACGCTCGACTGGATGAGCGACGAAACGAAAGTGCGGGCGCTCGAAAAGCTCGACAAGTTCACCCCGAAGATTGGGTACCCCGTTCGCTGGCGCGACTACTCGTCGGTTCAGGTGGAGGCGGCCGATCTCGTCGCCAACGTCGTCGCCATCGCGCGATTCGAGTTCGACCGTGAACTCGGCAAGGTTGGAAAGCCTCTCGACCGTGATGAATGGTTCATGCTCCCGCAAACCGTCAACGCGTATTACAACCCCGGGTTCAACGAAATCGTTTTCCCCGCGGCGATTCTTCAGTATCCGTTCTTCGTGCCCGACCGCGACCCCGCCGCCAACTACGGTGCGATCGGTGCGGTCATCGGCCACGAACTCGGTCACGGGTTTGACGATCAGGGCAGCGAATTCGACGGCGACGGTCGCCTCTCGAACTGGTGGACCGACGACGATCGAGCGCAATTCACCGAACTCACGAAGGCGCTCATCGACCAGTACAACGCGCTCGAGCCGGCGGCACTGCCGGGGAATCACGTCAACGGTGAGCTGACAATCGGCGAGAACATTGGCGACCTCGGCGGCCTCGGCATTGCTTGGAAAGCCTACGTGCTCTCCCTCGACGGTGCAGAGCCTCCTGTCGTCGACGGGTTGACGGGTGCCGAGCGTTTCTTCCTGTCCTGGGCACAGGCGTGGCGGCAGTCCTCTCGGGACGAGGAAGCATTGCGCCTTCTCGCCATTGACCCGCACTCGCCACCCGAGTTCCGCTGTAATCAAATCGTGCGCAACCTCGACCTTTTTTACACGACGTTCGGCGTGACCGATTCCGACCCGATGTGGCTCGAACCCGCTCACCGCGTGACGATTTGGTAGCGCCTCGACCCTGAACCCGCGTCCCGGGGGGACCCTCGGTTTTCACCCCTCGTCGAGCGGGGATAGAATATGTACTCTCACAGGCATACAAGGAGGGCACCATGCGCGGAAAGATTCTTTTCGTCGTTGGACTCGGCGTTGGATACGTTTTCGGTACTCGCGACGGCCGTGCGCGCTACAACCAGATGAAGAGCGCAGCGCTCAAGGTCTGGAACGACCCTCGTGTCCAGGAGCAGGTGACCGCCGCGTCGGACTTCGTCAAGGAGAACGCCCCCGAGGTGGCCGCCGCGGTTTCTGAGAACGTCAAGAAGATTGCGAGTCGCGTCGAAGCCGCTCGCGCGGGCGATGCGGCACCGAGCAAGCCCGCGGCGAAGAAGCCGGCCGCCTCGACAGCCCGCAAGTCGGCCACCAAGCCCGCGGCGAAGAAGCCCGCCGCTCGTAAGCCCGCTACCGGCGCGACGAAGTAGCCCCTCGTGGCGAACGATTCGACGTCGCGCGGCTTTTTCCGGCTCATCGCCGATCTGCCGCGTGAATTGAGCGACCTCGTTCGCGCCGAGATTCGCCTTCTTCAATCCGAGTTCGCCGACAAACTTCGCGCGGCCGGAGTCGGTATCGGGTGGGTCACCCTCGGGGTCACCCTGATCTCGCTCTTCCTTACGATGTTGGTCGTCGCCGGCATCCTCGCTCTTTCCCTCGTCATGCCGGCGTGGGCTGCTGCCCTCACCGTCGCGGGCACCACCCTCCTCGCCGGCATGATTTTCATCGGCGTCGGTGTGC
>JAHEGC010000019.1:22266-27199 GCA_024639965.1 Micrococcales bacterium | reverse complement strand
GTGGAGATCGTCGATTACTCCGATGAGGTCGCCGGCCAAATGGACTATAAATCGGGTGCCGGCGCCATGACGTTCGTCACGTTGCGACCGCACGTCGTCACCACCGCATCGCCGGAAATCGTCGAGCGCCTGCACGACGAAGCGAAGGTGATGTGCGTGATGCGGTCGTCTGTGAATTTCCCCATAAACCTCGAGTCCGTCACCTCGCCGCCCGAGCCGAACGTAAACTAGATGGCGGTGCGCGTCTCGCGCCCGACCCCTCGATCAGTCAAAGGTTTTTCATGTTCCGTTTCGTTGCCGTGACCACGGCGTCGCTCGTTCTCGCCGCCTCGCTCACCGGATGCACCCCGTCCGACGCCAACTGCATCGCCGCGGGCGATGCGTCGAAGGCGGTCCAGACGACCGGTGCGTTCGACACCGCCCCCACCGTCACGTTCGACAAGGGGCTCGTTGCAAAGACCACCGAGCGATCGGTTGCCATTCAGGGCACGGGGCCGCAGGTCGCGACGGGTGACACCGTGAAGATCGAATACACGCTCTACAACGGCACCACGGGCGAAAAGGTCGAGGCCTCGAACTACACGCCCGGCCAGGAGATGTCCTACCCGATCGACACGGCGGCCACCCAGTTCGCCGGACTGTCGAAGGCGCTCGCGTGTTCGACGGTCGGTTCGCGTGTCGTCGCGGTCATCCCCAACGTCGACGGGTTCGGCGACCAGGCAGTCTCCGCCGGTCTCGGCGCCGAGGACACCCTCGTGTTCGTTCTCGATGTCGTTTCCGTCGCGCCTAAACCCCTCGCCGAGGCGACGGGTGCTCCCGTTGCGCCCACCGCGGGCTTCCCTGAGGTTGTGTTCACCGACGGCAACCCCACCGTGACGATCCCCGCGGGCGACGTGCCCACGGATTACGCGATTGAGACCCTCATCCAAGGCGAGGGCGATGTCGTCGCCGATGGCGCGACCGTCACCGTCAACTACGAGGGTGTCAACTGGAACACGGGCGAGGTCTTCGATTCGAGCTTCGATCGCGGCGAGCCCGCAACCTTCGCGACATCGGGCGTCATCCAGGGATTCCACGACGCACTCGTCGGCCAGAAGGTCGGCTCGCGCGTCGTCGTCATCATCCCCAGCGACCTCGGCTACGGCGATGCCGGTTCGGGCGACAAGATCAAGGGCGGCGACACTCTCGTCTTCGTGATCGACATCCTCGGCGTCCAGTAACCCCACCCGCCTTCCACCCGTTTTTTCACCCAACACCTGCACATCTGGCGGATTTTTCACACAATCCGCCGGTTGGCGCGGGAATGGCCACGGTTGATGCCGATTGTGTGAATAATCAGAATGCTAAGTCGGCCACGCTCCTAGGATTAGACAGTGCCCGACGATTCGCAGATTCCCCGTGACGACCGGCCCGTTTCGGGGCTGAGCGACGCTGAGGCTCACGCCGAAGCACAGGAATTACGCGAGAAAATCGCCGAGCTTGCCGATGCGTATTACGTGCGCAGCGAGTCGCTTGTATCCGATTCCGAATACGACGGTTTGATGCGCCGGCTCGACGCGATCGAGCGCGAATTTCCCGAGGTGCAAAGCCAGGACAGTCCGACCCAGACGGTCGGCGGTGGATCCAACTCGCAGTTGTTCACGCCCGTGGTGCATCGCGAGCGCATGTATTCGCTCGACAACGTGTTCTCCACTGATGAACTCTCGGAGTGGATGACGAAGACCGAGCGCGACGCGGCGACCACTATTCGGTGGCTCTGCGAGGTCAAGATCGACGGGCTCGCGCTGTCAATGAGATACGAGAACGGCGTTCTCGTACAGGCCGCAACGCGCGGTGACGGAGTCACCGGCGAAGACGTCACCGAGAACGTCGCGCTTATCCCCGCAATTCCGCAACGACTTTCCGGAACAGGCCACCCCGCGTCCATCGAGATCCGCGGCGAGGTGTTCTTCCGCACCGCCGAATTCGACGACCTCAACCGACGACAGGTGGAACTGGGGGAAAAGACCTTCGCCAACCCCCGCAACGCGGCATCGGGGTCGTTGCGCCAGAAGGCGGAGACGAAGAACGAACGCGGCCTCGATCTGATGCACGACCGCCTTCGTCGTCTTAGCCTTTACGTTCACGGCATCGGTGCCTGGGAAAATCCGCCCGTCGCGAACCAATCGGAGGTCTACGAGCTTCTCAAGTCGTGGGGCATGCCGACCTCGCCGTACTGGTCGGTGACGGACGACGGCGCCGCCGTGCTGGATTACGTCGCGCGCAACGGAGAACACCGTCACGACCTCGAACACGAGATCGACGGAGTCGTCGTCAAGGTCGACGACCTCGAACTGCACGCGACGCTCGGCGCCACGTCCCGCGCTCCACGCTGGGCCATCGCTTACAAGTACCCGCCCGAACAGGTCAACACCGTTTTGCTCGACATCGTCGTCGGGGTCGGTCGAACCGGTCGCGCCACCCCTTACGCCGTCATGAAACCCGTCACCGTCGCCGGATCGGTGGTTCGCCAAGCGACGTTGCACAACAAAGACGTGGTCGCTGCGAAGGGCGTCCTGCTTGGCGACACGGTGGTGCTGCGGAAGGCGGGCGATGTCATCCCCGAGATCCTCGGTCCGGTCACCGAACTGCGCACCGGCGCCGAACGCGAATGGGTCATGCCGACGGCGTGCCCCGAGTGCGGTGCAACACTCGCGCCATCGAAGGAAGGCGACATCGATCTGCGGTGCCCGAACGCCGAACGCTGCCCGGCCCAGGTGCGCGGGCGCATCGAACACATCGGCAGCCGCGGTGGGCTCGACATCGAAGGGCTGGGTGAGGTCACCGCCGCGGCGTTGACGCAGCCGCTCGTGCCGTCGACACCACCGTTGACGAGCGAGGCGGCGTTGTTCGATCTCACCATCGACGACCTTTTCCCCATCGAAGTTGTGGTTCGCGATTCCGAAACGGGGCTTCCCAAACTTGACGAGAAGACGGGGAATGCGGTCACCCAAACCCCGTTCCGCGCAACCGTGAAGAAGGAACTCGTTCCCTCACAAGACGCTCACAAACTCATCAAGGGTCTCGAGGAAGCGAAGAGCAAGGATCTCTGGCGCTTCCTCGTGGCACTAAACATTCGGCACGTCGGCCCCGTCGCCGCTCGAGCCCTCGCCAGCCACTTCGGGTCACTCGCGGAAATCGAGACGGCCACCGCAGCGGAACTAGCGGCGGTGGAGGGTGTCGGAGACATCATCGCGAATTCCATTGTCGATTGGCTCGCCGTCGAGTGGCATCGCGACATCGTCGTGCGCTGGCGCGCGGCGGGCGTACCCTTCGCCATCCCCGGCCACCCCGGGCCGGGCGCCGCCGCCGAAATTGCCGAAGGCCCTCTCTCGGGTATGACTGTCGTGGTCACGGGCACGATGCCTGGTTTCACACGCGATGAAGCGGAGGAAGCTGTTCGCAGAGCCGGAGGAAAGGTTTCGGGCAGCGTAAGTTCTAAGACGGATCTCGTTTTCGTTGGCGATGGCGCCGGCTCGAAGGAAACGAAGGCTCGTGAACTCGGAGTTCGAATTATTCCCGCGGAGGGATTCGCCGCGGCCCTCGGGCTCGCCTAGTAGCCGCCCACAAACGTCAGGTCGACGTCTCCGCCGGTGAGATGGAGGGTACCGTCGACCAACTCAATCGACGTGACGAGCGGAAGGTCGGCGAGAAAGCGCGTCTCGCGATCCATGATTCCCGCAGGCTCGGTGCAGTACATCTCGGTCGACACGAGTGCGCCGAAGGTCACGGAAGAGTCGTTGATGTCGATCGACCCGCCCCAGGAATTGCAGATTTGACCGGAAACTTGGCCGTCGGCGATTGTCAGTCGGATGGCGTCACCGGTGAGGTCGAGGTCGCCCTCGGCGTCGGTGCCTTCGGAGAGGAACCAGTCGCCATCGACCTTGAGTGCGGGCGCACCCGATTGGTTGAGCGCAGTGATGATTCCGAATACCGCGGTGACGATTGCGAGGATTACGAGGGGGAGCCAGACGGATCGCTTCATGTCCCCATCCTCGCATCGCGGTTGGGGAAACGGTGGCTGGGTAGGATTGGGGCATCCCCGACTCACGGAGAACCATGTCTGACATCACCGAGGACACCGTTCGCCACCTTGCGAACCTTGCCCGAATCGCGTTGACCCCCGACGAAGTGACGAAGTTGACCGGCGAACTCGCCGCGATCGTCGATGCCGTCGAGAAGGTCACCGCCGTTGCGACCCCCGACGTCCCCGCGACGTCTCACCCGATCCCCATGGAAAACGTTTGGCGCGACGATGTCGTCGCCGACCAGCTCACTGCCGAGCAAGCACTCACGGGTGCACCCGATCACGACGGTTCGCGGTTCCGCGTCACCGCGATTTTGGGGGAAGAAGAGTGACCGAGCTTATTCGTCTCACGGCTGCCGAGCAGTCGGCACTGCTCGAGGCGCGAGAGATTTCCAGCGTCGAGCTCACCCGCGCGCACCTCGACCGCATCGCCGAGGTCGATGGAGACCTCGGCGCCTTCCTTCACGTTTCCGACACGGCGCTGACCGTCGCCGAAGAAGTGGACGCGGCTCGTGGTGCGGGCATCGACATTCACCCGCTCGCCGGAATTCCCGTCGCCATCAAGGACGTGCTCTGCACCACGGACATGCCCGCCACCGCGGGCTCCAAAATCCTTGAGGGTTGGGTGGCGCCCTACGATGCGACTCCCGTCGCCCGACTGCGCGAGGCACGCCTCATCCCGCTCGGCAAGACGAACATGGACGAGTTCGCGATGGGGTCCTCGACCGAACATTCCGCTTATGGCATCACCCGCAACTCCTGGGATCGCAGCCGAATCCCCGGCGGTTCCGGTGGCGGTTCGGCGGCGGCGGTCGGCGCTTTCGAGGCGTCGCTCGCGCTCGGCTCCGATACTGGCGGATCCATTCG
>JAHEGC010000019.1:0-22166 GCA_024639965.1 Micrococcales bacterium | reverse complement strand
TCACCCGCAACTCCTGGGATCGCAGCCGAATCCCCGGCGGTTCCGGTGGCGGTTCGGCGGCGGCGGTCGGCGCTTTCGAGGCGTCGCTCGCGCTCGGCTCCGATACTGGCGGATCCATTCGTCAGCCCGCCGCATTCACGGGAACGGTCGGTGTCAAGCCCACCTACGGCGGCGTCTCGCGCTACGGAGCCATCGCTCTCGCTTCGTCGCTCGACCAGGTCGGCCCGGTTACGCGCACGGTTCTGGACGCGGCGTTGCTTCATGACGTCATCGGCGGCTACGACCACCATGACTCGACCAGCATCCCTGAGCCGTGGCCGTCGTTCGTTGACGCCGCGCGTCTCGGTGCGAAGGGCGATTCGCTCACGGGTCTCCGAGTCGGTGTTGTGAAAGAACTCGACCAGCCCGGATTCCAGGCTGGAGTTTCGGCGCGATTCCACGAAACCATCGCGATGCTCGCTGCGGAAGGCGCCGAAATCGTCGAGGTCAGCGCTCCCAACTTTGAGTACGCGGTCGCCGCGTATTACCTGATCCTCACCGCCGAAGCGTCGAGCAATCTGGCGAAGTTTGACTCGGTGCGATTCGGCCTTCGCGTGACCCCGAGCGGCACCCCGACGGTCGAAGACGTGATGTCGGCGACTCGTGAGGTCGGCTTTGGTGACGAGGCGAAGCGCCGAATCATTCTTGGCACCTATGCGCTGTCGGCCGGCTACTACGACGCGTACTACGGCTCGGCGCAGAAGGTGCGAACGCTCATCCAGCGTGACTTTGCCGCCGCGTTCGCGCAGGCGGACGTGCTTGTTTCGCCCACCGCACCCACGACCGCCTGGAAGGTGGGGGAGAATCTGGATGACCCGCTCGCGATGTGGCTCAGCGACATCACGACGATTCCCGTCAATTTGGCGGGAATTCCCGGAATGAGCATTCCCATCGGACTCGCCGATGAGGACAACCTCCCCGTCGGACTTCAAATCATGGCGCCCGCCCGCGCGGATGCACGACTGTACGAGGTGGGTGCGGCAATCGAGGCGCTCCTCGACGCGAAGCGTGGTGCGGCGTTCTCGACGCTCACCCCCGCATACGAGGGAGGTGCCCGCTGATGGCGAAGGCTGACCTGATGGATTTCGACAAGGCACTCGAGAAGTACGAGCCGGTCATCGGTCTCGAGGTGCACGTCGAGCTCTCGACAAAGACCAAGATGTTCTCGAGCGCACCGAACATTTTCGGTGCCGACCCCAACACCGCGGTCACGCCCGTGTGCCTCGGACTCCCCGGCAGCCTCCCCGTTGTCAACAAAGAAGCGGTGCGTTATTCGATCTCGCTTGGTCTCGCGCTCGGATGTGAGATCGCCGAGACGTGCCGTTTCGCGCGCAAGAACTACTTCTACCCCGACCTCGCTAAGAACTATCAGATTTCGCAGTACGACGAGCCGATCGCGTTCGACGGGTCGCTCGAGGTTGAACTCGACAACGGCGACATCATCACCGTGCCGATTGAGCGCGCGCACATGGAAGAGGACGCGGGCAAACTGACCCACGTCGGTGGAGCTACGGGCCGCATTCAGGGGGCCGAATACTCGCTCGTCGACTACAACCGTGCCGGCGTTCCTCTTGTTGAAATCGTCACCCGCCCCATTTTCGGCACCGAGCACCGTGCCGGCGAAGTCGCGCGCGCGTATGTGTCGACCATCCGCGACATCGTCCGAGCACTCGGAATCTCCGAGGCGCGCATGGAACGCGGAAACCTTCGCTGTGATGCGAATGTGTCACTGCGCCCACGCGGTGCCGAGAAGCTCGGAACGCGCACCGAGACGAAAAACGTCAACTCCCTTCGGTCGATCGAGCGCGCGATTCGTTACGAAATCCAGCGCCAGGCGGCTCTGCTCGAGAAGGGGCAGACCATCACTCAGGAGACTCGGCACTGGCACGAGGACACCGGCGCCACGTCGCCCGGTCGCCCCAAGAGCGATGCCGATGACTATCGTTACTTCCCCGAGCCCGATTTGCTCCCCATTCGCCCGTCGCGCGCGCTCGTCGATGAACTTCGCGCGGCTCTTCCCGAGCCTCCCGCGGCCGAACGCCGTCGCCTCAAAGCAGAGTGGGGGTTCAGCGATGTCGATTTCCAGTCGGTCGTCAACGCCGGGCTGCTCGTCGAAGTTCGCGAAACCGTCGAGGCGGGAGCGAGCCCGCAGTCCGCACGCAAGTGGTGGATGGGTGAAATCTCCCGCACCGCGAACGAGTCCAACGTCGAACCCGCTTCGCTCGTGACACCCGCTCAAATCGCCGAGTTGCAAGCGGCGGTTGATTCGGGAACCATCAACGACAAGCTCGCCCGTCAGGCTCTCGCCGGACTCATCGCAGGGGAGGGCTCGGTCGCGGACATCATCGAGAAGCGCGGTCTTGCGGTCGTGTCGGACGACGAGGCGCTCATCGCCGCCATCGATACGGCTCTCGCATCACAACCCGACGTTCTCGAAAAGATTGCCGCCGGCAAGCTCGAGGCGGCCGGTGCTGTCATCGGTGCCGTCATGAAGGCGATGGGCGGCAAGGCCGATGCTGGTCGAGTTCGTGAACTCGTCATCGAACGGGCGAACGCTTAGGGTTTGTGCGGTTTTGCGGGAGAAATTTTCACCGCGAGGATTACACTAGGAGCATCATGAACATCTTCTTGAACATCATCACCGGCGCTATCTTCGTCGGATCGTTCCCCGTGATGGCGTATGCCTTCCAGGTTCCTGGTTATGAGGCACTCATCTTCGGTGGCGGTATCCTGATGGCCGTCTTCGCGTGGATGATCCCGATGTACATCCTTCCTCGCGTTTCGAAGTAGTCCCTTAAACGACTACGGCGCTCCCGCGAGGGGAACGCCGTAGCTGAAGGACGCTATTTAGATAGCGGCGATGTTCGTCGCCTGCGGTCCCTTGTCTCCTTGAGTGATCTCAAATTCGACACGCTGGTTCTCTGCGAGGGACTTGAACCCCTCCGAGACGATGGACGAGAAGTGCGCGAACAAGTCGGCGCCGCCCTCGTCGGGGGTGATGAACCCGTAACCTTTTTCGTTGTTAAACCATTTCACGACACCGGTGGCCATGGTACTGCGCTCCTTGCTTTGGGTGGGTCGTACTTCGCCCTCCCAATCGCCATCCCTGTGTCCCGAGTTTGCCCGAGAGTGATGTGCGACCTCCTAAAGTTAGCGCACTTTTATTGAAAACGTGACAATAAAAAATAACGATTTGAGATGGCCCTCGAACAATGTTGCGTGGCACTAAACGACCGTCAATTGGGCGTGAAACGTCGAGTTGCTAGAATCGTGGTTTGTGACCTGTGAGAGGACGTTGTGAAAACCGTTTCCATCGTCATTCCGGCGTATAACGAGGAAGACACGATTCTCCCGTGCCTCGAGGCGTGCATCGCACAGACGGTTCCCGCCCACGAGATCATCGTCGTCAACAACAAGTCGACCGACAAAACCGTCGACATCGTTCGCGAAGTTCAATCGCTCTACCCCGATGCACCGCTCATCCTTCTCGAACAATCCGAGGCGCAAGGCATCACCCCGACCCGCAACAAAGGATTCGATGCGGCCACGGGAGAGATCCTCGGACGCATCGATTCGGATTCGATCGTCGAACCCACCTGGGTTGAGGCCACCGCACGGGCGTTCGAGCAGCCCAACGTCGACGCGGTCACCGGGCCCGTCATCTATTACGACATGCCGTTTCGCCGATTCGGCAAGATTGCCGATGACACTCTGCGCAAAGCGATGTTCAAACTCGCGCGCGACTACAAGTTCCTGTTCGGATCGAACATGGCGATGAGTCGGGAGGCCTGGCTCGCCGTGCGCGACGAAACGTGCGCCGATGAGGAAGACCTCATGCACGAAGATCTCGACCTCGCCGTTCACGTCCGCGATGCGGGCTTCAATATCGTCTATTCATCGGAGATGGTCGCGGGAATGTCGGGCCGGCGCATGGACGACAGCCCCGCCGACATAGTGTCGTATCTCGGTCGCTACGACCGCACCTACAACCACCACGGAATTCCGGATCGCCGACTTCGCGTGCCCGCCGCCGTGTTCATGGCGCTGTACCCCATCGCCAAGACGATGCACTGGGGGAAGCGAATCAGCAAGGCGATTCGCAGCTCCTAACGCCGGGTTTACTTCTTCGCCGCGGGCTTTCGTGCCGACGCCTTTTTCGAGGCCGGCACAATCGCGTCGTGAAGGTCGACGGGCGGTGTCTTCTTGTGGGTGCGGCGTTCCGCACGACGCTTCGCCGTGATGTTGAGCGACTCGACCACAACGGCGAACGCCATCGGGCCGTAGATGAACGCCTTGTCGATTTCGCTCCCGAACCCTTCGGCTACAAGTGACGCTCCGATGAGCACGAGGAACGACAAAGCGAGCATCTTGATCGTGGGGTGCTTCTCGACGAAGCCACCGACCCAGTTCGCGGCGAACAGCATCGCAATGGAGGACAGCACGACGGCAATAATCATGATGGCGAGGCTGTACTTCAAGCCCACCGTCATGCCGACCGCGGTGATGATGCCGTCAATCGAGAACACGACGTCGAGCACCAAAATTTGCCCGATGATCGAGGTGAACGCCTTCGCGCCCTTCTGGGTGGGGTTCGCGTTCCCTTCGTCGCCCTCGAGGTTTTCGTGAATTTCGGTGACCGACTTGTAGACGAGGAAGATTCCGCCGGCGATGAGGATGAGGTCTCGGCCCGAGAAGTGCAATGTGCCGAACGACACGATGTCTTCTTCGAGTTGGATGATCCAATAGGCACCGAACAACATGATTACGCGAGTGAACATCGCCGCGCTGAGACCCACAAATTGTGCTCGCTTGCGCATCGCCGTCGGGAGGTTCGAGGCGAGGATTGTGATGAAGATGATGTTGTCGATGCCCAGCACGATTTCGAGGATTGTGAGCGTCGACAGCGAGAGCCACATCGCGGGATCGGTGAGAAATTCGAGCATGGTGAACATTCTATTGAGAAGGCTAGAATTGGGGCACCACGGGAGCTCGAGAGGGCTGAGAGGAAGCGGACAACGCTTCGACCGTCACACCGGCTGGATAATGCCAGCACGGAAATGGCAGGTGAACCCGTGCACGAAAAGAGAGTGCACTCAACAATGACAAATTCTGTTTCACGGAACAATTCCGGCCAGGGGTGGAGAACCGTTGACCTGATTGTCGGTGCCGTTCTCGCGGTCGCGGCGGGAGTCATCTTCGTCGCGTGGAACTCGTTGTACGCACCCCTCTCCATCTCGCTTGAGGTGCTGACCCCCGGACTCGCTGCCCTTCTCGACGGCGTGTGGTTGATGGGCGGTTTGCTCGTCGCGCTCGTGGTGCGTAAACCCGGGGCTGCCGTTTTCGGTGAACTCCTCGCGGCCGTCGTCTCGGCGATGGTGGGCAACCAGTGGGGATTCACCGTGCTCGTGACCGGGCTTCTTCAGGGGCTCGCCATCGAGGGCGGCTTTCTTCTCGGCCGACGCGTGATGCCGGTATGGCTTCGCACCGCGCTTGCGGGTGCACTGGGCGGGTTAGTGCAGGGCATCATTGAGATTGTGTACTGGTTTCCCGGGATGACTACTACTTTCTACGCAATTTATCTCGGATCGGCGATGCTCTCCGGTGTGATCCTCGGTGCGTTGCTCTCCGAACTTCTCGTTCGCGGTCTCGCGCGCACGGGCATACTCGCCCCGTTCGGCCGCTGACGTGGCTCGTCGCCAGATTTCGTTCCGGTCGTGGTCGTTGAGATTCAACGATCAGTCCGACGACGTCCTACGCGACATCACTCTGCGAATCGAGCCGGGGGAGCGCGTGCTCATCACCGGCCCGAGTGGTGGTGGTAAGTCGACGTTCGTTCGCGCAATCGCCGGATTGACCGACTCCGCCATCGTCACCGAACGCGGCAAACGCACGTCGGACGCGCTCGCCATCGCGTATGTGGGGCAAGAGCCTGATGAGCAAATCTTGTTCCCCACGATTCGCGAGGAAGTGGCGTTCGTTGCGGAAACGGCCAGCGAAAACCTCGACGACGTCGACGAACGAATTCGCGAAGCGCTCCAGTCGGCGGGCGTTACCAATGACCCCGATTCGTCAACCGGACGGCTCTCGGGTGGAGAGAAGCAACGCGTCGCGATCGCGACGGCGATGGCGGCACGCCCAGACCTTCTCGTGCTTGACGAGCCGACCGCGAGTCTCGACGGACCGTCGATGGGGGTCGTGCGGGACGCGGTGACCCGAATCGTGAACGACACCGACACCACGCTCGTTCTTGTCGAACATCGCATCGCTTTGTGGAAGCACCTCGTCACTCGAATCGTCGTCGTCGCGGACGGGAGAATTGCGATTGACGGGCCCCTCGACGAGGTATTGACCGCGCAGCGATCCGCGCTCGTCGCGCTCGGAGTGTGGGTACCGGGGCACTCCCGCGCGACTAAACCCGCGGCGATCGAGCGTGGAGCGAAGCCCGTGCTCGTCTCCCGCAAGCTCGTGTCGGCACGAGCCGAAGGTGCGAAGTCGATCCGCCTTCCGTCGTTGACCCTTCGCGAGGGCGAATCGGTGGCACTCGTCGGGGCGAACGGCTCGGGCAAGACGTCGGTTCTGCGGGCGCTCGGTGGATTGATGCCACCGCGCGGTGGACGAATCGAATATGTCGGGGTCAACGAATCTCCTCACGAGATCGCTGCGAAGGCGCTCCCGGTGATTGCGTCTTCGGTGATACAAAACCCCGCTTACGGTTTCGGAAACGGCACCGTGAGTGACGAAGCGCCCGCGCACGAGCGCGCAGCAGTGGGGCTTCGCGGGCGCGACCAGCGACATCCGCAGAGCCTCTCGGGCGGCGAACGTCGCCGTCTCGCGCTGGCGACCGCTCTCGCGCGTGAACCGAAGGTGTTATTGCTCGACGAGCCAACATTCGGACAGGACGCGCATTCGTGGCACGACCTGCTCGACCGACTTCGTGACTACCTCGCCGAGGGCGGGGCGATTGTCTTCGCGTCGCACGACCAATTGCTCGTTCGTTCGCTCGCCAATCGCGTCATCACTCTCGGGGAGAAGCGATGAACCGCGGTCGACACTCGGTGGCCCTTCTCGGCGCGAGCGCGGTACCCGCGCTCGTCGTGGTGTGGACCGTGGATCCGTTCACTCCGATTTTGACTCTTGTGCCCCTTCTGGCGGTCATGTGGGCGTTCGCTCCCAACGCGCTCATCTACCCGAGCCGAATTGCGTACATCGCGCTGGGCATTGCGATCGCATCGACGGGCATCGCATCGCTGTTGTATGCCGCTCCTCGGGGGACAATCTACTTTGAATTGGGTTTGATGACGGTGAGCGACGGTTCGTTCGCCGTCGCCGCCGCCTCGATGACCCGCATCGCCGCGATCGCACTTCCGGCGATGTTCGTCGCGTCGTCGATTTCCGCACACGAATTCCTTGCGACGCTCGCGGTGAAGCGTGTGGTGCCCGCTCGGTTTGCCCTCGCGACTCTCATCGCGTTGCGGCTGATTCCCGTGATTGCGTCCGACCTCGACGAGACGCGCCAAGCGCGTCGTGCCAATGGGCTCAGCCAATCCCCGTTTGCTGTCGCTCTGACGTCTTTGGTCATCGCGATTCGCCGAGCGGTGCGCATGAGCGACGTCGCCGAAACACGGGGATTCTCGAAGCCCCATCGACTATGGAGTGCCTACCAACCGATGCGTTTTCTCGATTGGACCCTCGTCGCGTTCGCCGTTGCGGTCGGTGTTGGCGCGTTGTACGTGACGGCGACGACAGGCGAGTGGAACAGTGCCATCCGGTAGGCCGCACGTCATCCTGATCGACGGAGAGAGCGGCGCGGGGAAGACCACTCTCGCCAACGTGATGCAGCGCGCACTCGGTGCGACCGTTGTTCACCTCGACGATGTTTACACGGGGTGGGACGGCCTCATCGCCGGTCGTAACCACGTCATCGCTTCGGTTGTGCATCCACTCGTGAAGGGGCTCGGCGGATCTCACGAGACGTGGGATTGGGAACTCAGCGAACCGGGCAATCAGGTGACCGTTGAACCGTGCGACGTTCTCATCATTGAGGGGTGTGGCATTTCCACACCCGAATCTCGAGCGCTGGCGGATGTCACCATCTGGCTCAACTGCGACGAGGAAATCCGGCGTGAACGACTGCGGCACCGCGACGGTGCGGTGTTTGACGAGTTCACGCAACTCTGGGAGGACCAGGTCGCAAATCACATCATTGAGAACGATCCGATTCGAACGGCGAGTGTTCGGCTCAGCGGATGAGGGTAAACGATGTGGGGTGGCTAACGGGGCTCGAACCCGCGACCTTCAGGACCACAACCAGACGCTCTGCCAACTGAGCTATAGCCACCACGATTGCGACAACGCAACCGTTTTATCATACGGCACAGGTGCTTTGAGCGGTTACTTACCGAGGCCCGGGAAAAGCTCCATCGCCTCCTGCGCGGATTTTTTCACTTTCGCATCGCCGATTCTCGGAACCTTCAACAGTAAGGCGCGGTAGTAAGCGAGTTCGCGAATCGAATCGACGGCGTCCGCAAGAGCTCGATGCCCGCCCTTCTTTTCGAAAACCTTCGGGTCGGTGACATACGGGAACCAACGCCGAAGCAGCTCTTTGAGTGCGGAAACGTCGATGTTTCGATAATGAACGTAATCCTCAACCGTGGGCATGTATTTCGCGAGGAAGCGGCGGTCCATGGAGATCGTGTTTCCGCCCATCGGCGCGGATTGTCGGCCACCGGGAACACTCTTTTTGAGATACTCCATCACCTGCTTTTCCGCCTCGGTTACGGAAATCCCATCACGGATCTTCTCCAAAAGACCACTCGTGCGGTGCATCTCGGTCACGAACGAATTCATGTTGTGCAGCGCCTTATCGGATGGCTTGACCACGAGGTTGATGCCCTCGTTGACGGGCTTGAGGTTTCCGTCGGTGACGATGACGCCGATTTCGACGATTTCGTCGAGAATCGCATCCGAGTCGGGCGAAATCGCGTTGAGGCCCGTCATTTCGAGGTCGAGCCAGACGATGTGCCCTTGGCCGTCGGAGTCCTGTCGATCCACCATGCTTCAAGCCTACCGAGCGCGCCCACGCCATTCGCGCCGACTGCCGCCCCCTAAACTCGTCAAGTGACGTTGATTTCTCGCGAGCGCCAAGCGCAACTGCAGCGGTCGCTCATCGTCTCCTTCATCGCCCAGGGTTTCATCGGGAGTGCGATCATTCCGCGCGTGCCCGACCTCATCAAGCAGCTCGACATCTCGTTCGTCACGTGGGGCCTCATCTCGGGACTCACCGCGGTCGGTGCCGCGCTGGGTTTGAGCGCCGCGAACACTCTGCTTCACCGTTTCGGGGGCAAGCATGTCGCCCTCGTCTCGTTCATTTTCGTCGTGCTCGCTCAGTCGAGCGTTGGGTTCCTCACGAACTCTTTCGCCTATTTCGCAGTCGCAACAAGCGTCTCGTTCGCGATGAGTACTTTCAACATCTCCATCAACTCTCAGGCGGTGGTTCTACAGACAATCACCGGTCGCGTGATTCTGGGTCGCTTCCACGCCTCCTGGTCAATCGGGTCGGCGTCTTCCGCCGCCATCTCTGGATTCCTCGCGCCGATTCTGCCCCTGTGGTTCCATCTCTCCTCCTTCGCGATTGTGGGGGGAGTGGTGTGGCTGTTCCTCGGTACGCGACTCCTCGACCGCGAGGAGGGGTTCACCGCCGACGGCGCCTCGAGCGAGAAGCCGGGCTCGTGGCGATTCATGCCCAAGCGCGTCTACCTCTTGGGTCTCGGTCTCGCGGTCGGGGTGTTCCCCGAAGCCGCGATGTGGGATTGGAGCAACGTCTACGGCCGCGACTATCTCGGGTACAACGTCGCGCTTGCGAGCATCCCGTATTCGGTCTTCGCACTGAGCATGATTGTGGGGCGCCTCACGATCGACACGGTGGGGAAACGCGTTCCCCTTTATCTTCAGGCGGCCGTCGGTGCAACGGTCGGCGCCATCGCACTGACCGCATCGACCCTGCTCGGCCCTTCCCTCACCGCGGACGGGTCGTTCGCCGGGCTCGTGGCCATTTCGGCGCTGTGGGCTCTCGCGGGGCTTGGCGCAGCCCCTGTCACCCCGTCGTTCCTCGCATCGGCCACTCTCGTCTCGGGAATGTCAACGGCGCAGGCGATGGCCCGCATCAGCATCCTCGAGATGGGAATCATCATCGTGATGAAATTTGCGATGGGTAACGTCGCACAAGCAAGCGGCGTCGGAGTCTCGTACTGGATTCCGATCGTTTCGTGGCTTTCCGCCGCGGTGATCGCACTGTGGGCTTTCGGTCTGCACAAGAAACAGGCCGCAATGCCGGTCTAGGTCAGTTCGAACTGACCGCCCTCGATTTGTCCCTGCGTGCGGTAGAGGTCGAGCTTGGTTCGCGTGTCCTGAATGTCGAGGTTGCGCATCGTGAGCTGACCGATTCGGTCGGCCGGACCGAACGCCGCGTCCTCAGTTCGTTCCATCGACAGTTTCTCGGGGTGGTAGCTAAACCCCTCGCCGCGGGTGTCGACGATTGTGTAGTCGTCGCCCCGGCGAAGACGCAGAGTGACCGAACCGTTGACGGCCGACGCGACCCACTTGGTGAGCGACTCGCGCAACATGAGGGTCTGCGGGTCGAGCCAACGCCCTTCGTAGAGCAAGCGCCCCATCCGGCGACCCTCCGCGGCGTACGCGGCCATCGTGTCCTCGTTGTGAATCGCACTGAGAAGGCGTTCGTACGTGATGTGGAGGAGAGCCATTCCCGGGGCTTCGTAAATTCCGCGGCTCTTCGCCTCAATGATGCGGTTTTCGATCTGGTCGCTCATTCCAAGACCGTGGCGCCCACCAATCGCGTTGGCCTCCATGATGAGAGCGACGGCGTCGGTGCTGAAATCCTTGCCGTTGATGGCGACGGGACGGCCCTGGCGGAACGTGACGGTGACCTCCTCAGAAGGGATGCTCACCGAATCGTCCCAGAACTTCACTCCCATGATGGGCTCGACGATCTCGAATGACGTGTCGAGGTGTTCCAGGCTCTTGGCCTCGTGAGTCGCCCCGAGCATGTTCGCGTCCGTCGAGTACGCCTTCTCCTGCGACGCCCGATACGGGAGCTCGCGTGCAGTGAGCCATTCCGACATTTCATGGCGCCCACCTAGTTCGCTCACGAAGTCGGCGTCGAGCCACGGCTTGTAGATACGAAGGTTCGGGTTGGCAAGGAGCCCGTAGCGATAGAAGCGCTCGATGTCGTTGCCCTTGTAGGTCGACCCGTCACCCCAGATCTCGACGCCGTCGGTGTGCATCGCGCGAACGAGCAAGGTTCCCGTGACTACTCGACCCAGCGGTGTCGTGTTGAAGTAGACCTTTCCGCCGGTGCGGATGTGGAACGCGCCACAAGCGATTGCGGCGAGGCCCTCCTCGGCGAGCGATTGACGGCAGTCGACAAGACGGCCCGCCTCGGCTCCGTAGATGAGAGCTCGGTCGGGGATGGAGTCGATGTCGTCTTCGTCGTATTGGCCGAGGTTTGCGGTGTACGCATAAGGCACGGCACCCTTTTCGCGCATCCACGCGACGGCAACAGACGTGTCGAGTCCGCCGGAGAAGGCGATGCCGACTTTCTCACCGACGGGAAGGGATGCGAGAACCTTTGTCATACCGTCCAGCCTAAACTCTGCGCGGGTTAGGGAATTGTCGTGGCCACAGACTTGATGACGCCGTTTGTGTAGCCGACTGCGGAAACGGTGACTCGGACCGAGATCTTCTTGCCCGAATCCATGCTCGTGAGCACGTACGTTGACGCAGTCGCGCCGGAAATAGCGGTGGTGCCCCGAATCCATTGGTAGGCGAACGTCGATCCCACGACGACGGGCGTCCACGTTCCCGATGTAGCCGTGAGAGTCTGCCCAACCGCCGCCAGACCCGAGATCGCGGGCTTCACGGTGTTGGCGAACGTTCCCTTGACTACCGTGCGGGTTGCCGACAACGCCGACATCGTGGTGAATCCGTCGCGGGTCGCCGTGACCCGCACCGAATAGACCGCGCCGACATCGCTGGCGGGCGGTGTGTACGTAGCACTCGTAGCTCCGGAAATGTTCGCACCGTTCTTGAGCCATTGGTATGCGAATGTGGCGAGTTCGGGGTTCGGCGACCAGGTGCCTGTGTTCGCGGTGAGAGTGGCGCCGACACCCATCGTTCCCGAGATGGCCGGAGTCCCGGCCACGAACGTTCCGTTTACAATCGCCGACGTTGCGGAACTGGTTCGGTTCGACGTGGCGAAGGCGGTCGCGGTTGCTCGAACGGTCACGGAGATGCTCGCCCCGAGATCGTCCGGGGTCAGGGTATACGTGGATTGATCCGCACTGCCGATAGGTGTTCCATCGCGCTTCCAACGATAGGTGAAACTCGGTGTCACCGGTCCCCAGGTGCCGGTGCTCGCGGTGAGAGTCGAGCCGACCGCGCGAACC
Organism: Micrococcales bacterium; assembly: GCA_024639965.1. Classification (GTDB taxonomy): domain Bacteria; phylum Actinomycetota; class Actinomycetes; order Actinomycetales; family Microbacteriaceae; genus MWH-TA3. Next base: position 9,666 of record JAHEGC010000019.1, on the reverse strand, counting down.
CCAATGACGGTGGGGTCGGGGGACGGGTTGAACGCTCCGATGTCGACCGCGGTGCTGGCCGCACTTGTCTTGGTCACGCTGGTGTATCCGAGCAGTGCACCGGTCACATCGACGGTGATGGTCGTGCCTAGGTCTGCCGCGAGGAGCTGGTACGAGGACCCCGTCGCTCCGTCAATCGCGACTCCACCGCGCTTCCACTGATAGGAGTAGGAGATGCGTCCCGCGGTGGGCGTCCACGAGGGGAACGTGAGTGGTGCCCATTCGCCCGGGTTGATCCGAAGCGTCTCTCCAACTTTCGGAGGGTCTCCATTGGGATAGATGATGACTGGTGTCGGTGCGGCGGTGAAAGTGGCGTTTGCGATAGTAGCGGTCGCTGCACTCGTTCGCGTGACCGTGACGAATCCCAGACGCGTTGCTGTGACGGCGACCGTCACAACGTTTCCCGCATCTCCGCCCTGGAGCAGGTAGGTAGCCGATGTCTGACCGGTGATCGCCACGCCGGCGCGGAACCACTGATAAGTCAGAGTAGTTCCGGGGGCACTGGGTGACCACACACCGGCGTTTGCGGTGAGAGTTGCTCCGACGGCGAAGGTGCCCGAACTCGTAATTGTCGGGGTGGGGGACGAATCGAACGTTCCGAGTGCGACGAGCGACTTGGTCGTCGTTCCAGAAACAGTCACAAACCCGGGCTCGGTGGCAATGACGGTCACCGAAATTTTTGTTCCCAGGTCGGTCGCGAGCGGAACATAGGTCGCATTCGTGGCGCCAGCAATCGGCAACTTCCCGCGGAACCACTGGTACGCGAATGTCGGATCGTTCGGGCTCCAGTCGCCCATCGACGCGGTGAGCGTTTTGCCGACGGCAACAGTGCCGGTGATAGTGGGCGCGTGCGGTGACGCGAATGTGCCCTTGGTTACGATGCCCGTTGCAACACTCGTTTTGACCTGGTCGGTGTACGCAACCATCGAACCAGTAACGGTGACGGTGATCGTTGCACCGAGGTCGTCGGCGACCAATTCATAGGTGTCGTCGGTTGCTCCGTCAATCTCGGTGGTGTCACCGGCAATGGTGCGGTTCCATTGGTAATCGAGCGTGACGTCGTCAGCGACACCACCCCATGTTCCGGCGGAAAGTTCGAGGGTTTGGCCGACTTTCGCGATTCCCGTGACGGTGGGAACGGGAGCCGGCGCGATCACGCCGAGTGCGATTGTCGCGGTTTCTTCGCTGGCGATCGCATTGGAGTCGTAATAGCCAATTGCCGAGCCGACGACATATACGCCGATTGCCGCGTCGAGGTCGTCTGCGGTGAGGCGATAGGTGGAGTCGGTCGCATCGTCGATGTCCACACCGTCGCGCGTCCATTGATAGGCGAGATCGGCACTGGGCGACCAAGTGCCAGGGTCTGCGGTGAGAAGTTTGCCAACCTTGAGCGCACCGGTAATGACCGGCGTCGGCGTCGTTTCGAACGTGCCGGTGCCAATCGCGCTCGTTTCGCTGCTGACGAGGGTGACGGAACGATAGCCGAGCTTTACGGCCGTAACCTCGACCGTGATCACACATTCTGCATCAGCTCCAACAAGCGTGTAGGTCGCACCCGTTGCGTGCGGGAGCTCATCCTCGCCGCAGAACCATTGATATTCAAATCGGTCCTGTACGGGCGACCACGTTCCGGTGGAGGCGCGAAGCGTATTTCCGACAACCTCATCGCCATCGATTGTGGGAGTGACGACGTCCTCGAAAGTGAGCGGTTCGACCGCTACCGTCGCCGCGCTGGTTCGCGTGATGGACGAATAGGAGGAACGGGTTCCGGTCACGGCGACGGTGATGAACTTATCTGCGTCGGCGTGTTGGAGTGCGTAAGTCGACGTTGTCGCACCGGAGATGTTCTGGCCGTCGCGCTTCCACTGGTAACCGAGTGTCGCTGTCGGAGTCCACGTGCCTGTGATCGCGGTCAACGTCTCTCCCACGGCGGCGGTGCCCGAAATCGTCGGCACCGGGCTCGCGCTGAAGACCCCCGACGCAACGGAGCTGGTGGCGGCTGAGGTCATCGATGTCGAGGCGTAACCGCCAAGCACGCCGGTCGAGGTGACCGTCAAGGTTGCACCCAGATCGCCAGCCACAACCTCGTATGTGGCACTGGTCGCTCCAGAGATTGCCGTGGTGACCCCCGAGAGGGTCCGATTCCACTGGTACGCGAAGGAATCCGTTGTGGGCGTCCACGCCGGAGTGGTCGCCGTGAGAGTCTGACCGACGATGGGGGTCGTGTCGTTGATCGTGGGTGCGGGCTTCGCGGTGAAAGTGCCTACGGCGACGGCTACAGTCGGGAGGCTCGTTTTAGGATCTCCTTCGTACCCGACGTGTTCGCCAGTGACGATGACGCGAATCAACTCTCCCGCATCGTCAGGAACCAGCAGATAGGTTTCCGAGCTCGCGCCGGGAATTGGTACGCCACCACGTGTCCACTGGTAAACGTAGGACTCGGCCGTCGGCGACCACGAGCCGGGCACAGCGGTGAGCGTGCTGTTGACCTTGACGGTTCCCGAAATCGTGGGAACAGGTTGAAGATTGAATGCCGCGAAACGCACCTCGGCCGTCGCCGCCGACAGAGCGACTTCATCGTTAAAGCCCGACTTGTGGGCGGTGATTTCGAATGCGAGGGTGGTACCTACCTCGGCCTCGGTGGGTTGGAACTGTGTGGTCGTTGCGCCATCGATCGGCTCACCGTCGGCGTACCACTGGTAATCGAATGAATCGGGAGTGTGGCGCCAGGTTCCGACCGTGCCAGTGAGGGTGCGGCCGAGTCGCGCCGTTCCGAGAATCGTCGGTGCGGTGAGAAGCTCGATGGTCCCGAAATCAACGACGACCGAGTTGGACGGATCCGATTCCCACGTCGTGTAGCCGACCTTCGTGGCAATGATGGTGACAACAATCGAGGCGTCGAGATCCGACGCGGTCGCAGTGTACGTCGAACCGGTGCCGACGACCGTGCCGTCGCTCGTCCACTCGTAGGTCACGGATGTCGGTGTCGGCGAGAGGGTTCCGAAGTCGACGGACAGTGTCGAACCCACCGACGGGTCGCCCGAAATCGTCGGCGTTGCGCCACCGGTGAACGAACTCGCCGGAACGAGCGCGGTCTCGAGACTCGTTGCCGACGCCGCGGAAAAGCCGGTCTTTGTGCCCGACGCGGTAACGGAAATTTTCGTCCCTGCATCGTCGCCGGTCACGACATAGCTGGCAGCGGTTGCGCCCGAAATGGCGGTGCCGTCGCGCATCCACTGATAGGTGAAGGAGACGCCCGAAGTCCAACCCGATGTGGCGACGTGCAGGGTGTCACCGACGTGGGGCGTCTCGTCATCGATCACGGGCGCCACGGACGTCAGAGTTCCGGTCACGACAGCGGCGGTCGTCGCTGACGTCCGGTTGGGAAGTGTGTATCCCGTCTTGACGGGGGTCACGCGCACAGAGATGAATGAACCACGGTCTGCAGAGGCGAGCGCGTAAGTCGCGGTCGTCGCGCCCGGAATCGCGACGCCATCTCGAAGCCACGCATAGGTGAACCCGTCCGGAGTGGGTGACCAACCGTCGGCGTTCGCCGTCAACGTTTGACCGACGCGGGCAGTTCCCGAGATGGTGGGAACAGGCTTTGCGGTGAACACGCCCGTCAGAACGGCGCTCGTCGCGGCGCTCATCCGGGTTTTAACCTCAAATCCCGCCTTCCGCGCCGTCACGGCGACCGAGATCACTGCGGAGGCGTCGTCACCGCTGAGTTCGTAGGTAGTGTCCGTTGCGCCTTCAATATCAACGCCATTTCGACGCCACTGAAAACTCAAGAAATCTGGTTCGGGAGCCCACGTTCCCGCGGTCGCCGTCAACGTTCGGCCGACCTGCGCCAGGCCCGATATGACGGGCTTCGGGAACAACGTAAACAGGTCAGCGGCAGTCACGGTGATGCCGTCCGAGATGAGAAGCTCGTTGTCGTAGCCCGTCGTGTGCGCGGTGACTTCCGCGGTAATCGACGCACCGATATCGCCCGAGCGAACGGTGTAGGTGTCGGCGGTTTCGCCAGCGATGACAACTCCACCCTTGAACCAGCGGTAGGTGTATGTGGTGTCCGCGCTCGGGGTGAACACCCCGGTGGGGTCGACGGTGAGTTCGCCGCCCGGCACGGTGTCTCCGGTGACGAGGGGGAGGCCGTCCGTTGCGAACGACAACAGCGGAATCGATGTGAGCGCTGAGGTCGCGGAGGTGTCCGCGTATCCCGCGAGATGCGCGGTGACGACGACGCGGATGGAATTACCCATGTCGGCGAGAGTCAGTGCGTAGGTCGCATCGGTCGCATCGGCGATGTCGCTGGTTGTGAGGCCAACCTTGCGTCGCCACTGATACGTGTACGTCACGTCAGCGCTCGGAGACCACGTTCCCTCGTTGGCGGTGAGAAGGTCGCCGATGTCCGTGGTCGTGTAGTCGATCGTCGCTGTTCCTGTGGTGGCGAACGTGTTGGCGACGACGGTGCTGGTTTCGGCGCTGGTGGTGGTGACGGGGTCGTATCCCGACTTCGATCCGACGATAGTGACGGTGATGGTGGCGCCGAGGTCGTCGGCGGTGAGCACGTATGTGGAGTTGGTTGCGTCGGTGATGTCGCTCGCGACGGAGTCGACGGTGCGCGACCACTGGTAGGTGTAGGTGACGCCGGCGGAGGGGTCCCAGCCGCTGATGTTGGCGGTGAGGGTGGAGCCAACCTTTTTCGTGCCGGTGATGGTTGGGTCCGTTGCTGTGACGAACGTGTTGAGTACTGGCGTAATCGAGTTTGTGCTCGTCGCCGAATCCGGGTCGAACCCGTCCGCTGTTCCCGTGACGATCGCCTTGATGGTCGTTCCGACGTCGGCGAGGACGGTCGTGTAAGTCGAAGCGGTGGCGTCGGTGATGGCGACATCATCGCGCGTCCACTGATAAGTGAACGTCGTTTCGGCCGGATCCCAGGTTCCTTCGGAGACGGTCAGGGTCGATCCCACGCCTGCGTTTCCCGAAATTGTCGGGGAGCCCGTCGTCACCGCCACCGCCCATGCCGGAGGGGCCTGAGCCGCGCCGGTCAACGCCACCGCGATCGCGAGCACCACAGCGATGGTGCGCGAACGCAGTGACTGAGCGATTGACATTTTTCTCCTGTGTGCGACACATCGCGACGTACTAAACCCCAACAAAACCGAGCCTAATCGCGGATGCGGATAAGTGCTATTCCGGGTTCAGGGAATGCGATACAGGAAACGATTGTTACGTTCCGTTTCGCTCTGTTTCGATGCGTGACGCGCGAAATTGGACGAAGAGGGTGGTGGTTTCTAATCTGAACGCATGACTACCACCTTTGACCACACTCAGTCCGAAATCGACCGTGCCGCTCGACTCCTCGACGCGGCCACCACGTGGAAGGAGCGCGTAGACGCTGCTCCTTCGTCCGCACTCCTCACCTACAAGGCGACCGGAACCGGCATCGGATCGGTTGCAACCGAAATCGTGACCGGAAAGCACACGTTCCTCGTGGACGAGCCCGCCGGTCTCGCCGGTGACGACATCGCCGCCAGCCCGGTCGAGTACGTGCTCGGCGCACTCATCTCGTGCCAGGTCGTCGTTTACCGCCTTTACGCCTTCGCGCTGGGAATTCAGGTCGACGACATCACGATCGAAGCCAACGCCCGTCTCGACGCCCGCAAGTTATTCGGCTTCGACGAGAACGTTCGCGCCGGATTCCAGGATATCCACTTCGATGTCACGGTTACTGGCCCCGAGTCGGACGAGCGCTACCAGGAGCTCCAGCAGGCGGTCGACGCGCACTGCCCGGTGCTCGACATCATCTCCAACCCGACCCCAGTAACGGCAGCGATTCGCAAGGCGTAATTCCCCCTTCGTTCGTGTGGCACTCGGTTCGCCGGGTGCCACACGTCGTTTCGTTGGGGCTCTAGCGGTTGGTGCGGCGACGGCGTCGAATCGCGACGAGCGCCATTCCGGTGATCGAAATTGCGAGTGCAATCGTGAGAGGCGCGGTGCCGTCGAATCCTGTGGCAGCGAGTGCTGATTCGCTACTCGACCCACCGCTAGAGCCGCCGCCGGAGTCAGCGGTGACGTCATCGGAGTATTCGTTGACGAACACCATGTCGTTGGTTGGCGTCTTCTCGAGTGACGCGGTGGTGAAGTTGTCGAACTCAAAACCATATCCGCCCAGCACGACCCGGTCGACTCGCGTGTCACCCTTCGTGAACAAGTTGAGGTAAACGAACGGGTTATCAGGGGTCTGGCCCGACTTCGACGTCGGAGTGATCGACGAGTGCGATGCGGGATGTCCGTAGTAGTAGCCAATGTTCGCCGAGCCACCACCCTCTGTCGTGAGAGTTCCCGTGCCGGGGTAAGGGTTGGGGACCGATCCGCCGAGAACTTCCATGACCCGATTCGCGGTCATCGTGGTGAGCAATTGATCACCGTGGTAGAACTCGATGAAGTTGGTGTTCGCTGGGTCGTCTTCAACGTTTCCCGCTGACCACCAGAAACCGATGTACTGCACCGGCTCGGGGAACGTAATCTCAATCTCGGCGCCGCCAGATGGCCACGGGGTGAACGCGTAGTTCGACGCCGACCCGCCGAAGGCCGGGGCGTCGGTGGTTGTCGAGGCGCCACCCGAGCTGTCTCCCGAATTCACCGAACACGTCGACGTAATGTTTCCGACCGCAGACGCGCCGAGGCAGGCTCCGGTGCCCGTGGAGAATCCGTTGAAGTCTTCCACCAATACGTCCGCACCGCTGTAGCCCGAGCCCTGAACAAACGGCGCCGAGAAGAACAAACGGATTCCGTTGGTGCCCGCCGATGCGGGGGCCGCGGAGAGAAGAACGGTCGCTGAAACTGCGAGTGCAGTGAGAATTCGCGCCGTTCGAAGGGGGCTAGTCATGTCCTCCAGTTTAGACTGAAAGAGTGACTGACGCCTTGCCACCCTGCCCAATCTGTTCCAGCGAATACACCTACGAATCGGGTGCCTTATTGACCTGCCCCGAGTGCGCGCACGAGTGGAATCCCGAAGAGTCTTCGGAGGACGCCACGACGGTAATAAAGGATTCCGCCGGCAACGTGCTTTCCGACGGTGACTCGGTAACGGTCGTCAAAGATCTCAAGGTCAAAGGCAGCCAAACCGCGATCAAGGTCGGCACGAAGGTTCGCAACATTCGACTTGTTGATGGGCCAGACGGCCACGACATCGATGCCAAGGTCGACGGCTTTGGCCAGGTGTTCCTTAAATCCTCGGTGGTCAAGAAGGCGAACTAATCGCTGGGCGGGTTTATCGCGGCTAAGAGTCTCTTAGGGTGCGGTGCGTTTCCTTTGCTTTTTGCCTCGTGGTCTAGAGTTAATATATGAATTTTCGCCCCTTCGTCTTGGCCGCTCTTGCCACCACGGCCTCACTTGTCTTCGTTCCCCTGGCGTCAACGCCGGCCTACGCGACTACGAGTGGAGGAATTGCTCTCTACCTTTCGGGCCCTCTTGTTCAGGGGGCAGAAATTGACTCTGAAGGGACGTTGACCGAGAACTTCAATGGCTTGGGCGGCAGTCCGACCTCGGGTGGTTCAGATTGCCCGACCTCCCTTGCTGTTGGCACGCTTAGCATTGCGCCGTCGACGAGCGCCTGCAAATATCGGCTTCCAGGGATTTACGGCGGCGCCGGCGCCACCAATTCCAGTCCGTTTTTTGGGGGCGACGGATCCAACTATTTCGGTACGTACAGCTCGAGCGACGCGGCGCTCACCTTTACCTTTCCCGCTGGTGGCGTGAAGTATGTCGGATTCTGGTGGTCGGGTGGTAACAGGGGAAACGTTGTGACCTTTTACGACGGCGCGACCGAAATCGCGAGCCTAGACACTCTCGCCCTGGAAGAAATATTGGGCAATGCGCCACCAAGCTCGTGGCCTTCGGGCAATGGATCATTGACCTCGATGGGGGGAACCGACTATCCGAAAGGGCACTACTTCGGTAATCCACGCGGGTACACAGAATATCCGCCACTGTCACAGTCGGTGGGATTGACACAGGGGGGAGATGGCCCCTACACCGAGCACCGAGGTGTCTTATATGCATATATAAACCTCTTCCTCACCGGCGATCAGACTGCGACCTCCGTGACGTTTAGCGGGAACGGGTTTGAATTCGACAACCTGACGACGTCAACACTCGAGCAAACACCCGCCACGTCCCTGGTTTTTGTGAAGGGACTCATCGGAAAGACCGTCCAGTTCCTGCCGGGCGCGGCTGACGCGACCGGATCTATGGTTGCGCAGGCCTCCACCACGGCCGCCAATCTCAGCGCAAACAGGTACCAGCGCTCTGGATACGTGTTCACTGGTTGGAACACTGCCGAGGACGGAACGGGGACCCCATACGGTGAGGGCGCAAACTTCGACTTTGCTACTGACCTGACCCTTTACGCCCAATGGGAACTGGAATCGAGTTCTGGAGGCGGCGGTTCCTCGGAAGATCCCGACTCGACGCAGCTAGCAGCGACGGGTGTTGATTATTCTCTGGGCCTTCTCGCCGCGATGGGAAGTCTAGGCTTGGGCGTTGCTGCCATATCCGCCTCGACGGCGCTTGCGCGGCGGAGAAGCCGCTCGGTCTAGAGGGTAATCGCTTTCTTTTGGACGCACGGGGTCCGCGCTGTCCGCGCGCGAAAAGAGAAACGGGCATATCGAACTCAACTGCATAATGCAACACCAACACACATAGGTCGAAAAGCCGTGGTTGCCTTATATTCTCCGCCAGTAAAATAAGAAGTCGTTGTATTGCCCTCGTAGCTCAGCGGATAGAGCAGGAGCCTTCTAATCTCTTGGCCGCAGGTTCGATTCCTGCCGAGGGCACCCGGTCGCAACAGAGGTGGCAGCAGTGACGGCGAAGCGGTTCTGCTGAGATCATTGCAAGCAGAGACGGAATAATCGTTCGCTCGGCCCGTTCACCGTTGTATTGTGGGTTTACGTAGATGCGGAATCGTCATTTATGGCCAAGAGCAAAGGATCATCAATGAGCACCATCCCCGTTTCGAAGTATTGCCAAGCATGCGGCAACGGATTAATTGAATCCGCCGCAATTTGTCCGAAGTGTGGCACCCCTGTTCAGGGCCACTCACTTCCCGGTGCCGCTTCGGTGAAGTCAAAAACCACTGCGGTCGTGCTCGCGGTCTTCCTCAGCTATTGGACCTGGCTTTATACCTATTCCGTCAACAAAACCAAATTTTGGGTAGCGCTCGGGGTTGGTTTCGGACTCTTCATTATTCAAATGGCGACGTTTGCCTCGTCCTCGTCTGCGGCGCTGGGAGCGACAACTGTATTTGGATGGGTTGTGGGCGTTGGATTCTGGATTTGGGCAATCGTCGATAACGCATCGAAGCCCGAAAGTTTTTTCGCAAACTTGAAGAAGTAGTTCGCATTCATTGGGCGCGACAGACTGAATTTTCCGATTACCGCATCGGGCGATGAATCAGGCTGAGGACATCGTGCGCGTTGTCGTGCAATCGCTCACCATGCTGCTGCCGATTGCGACATCAGGAATCGTACTCATTGCGAGCATGAAGTTGCGGTGGCTCGAATCGCTCAATCGCCCGCTCGATTTCGGGGCAACGTTCCGCGGGCGCCGGCTCTTCGGTGA
>JAHEGC010000017.1:9858-28289 GCA_024639965.1 Micrococcales bacterium | reverse complement strand
GCAATATTCCCCACTGCTGCCTCCCGTAGGAGTCTGGGCCGTGTCTCAGTCCCAGTGTGGCCGGTCACCCTCTCAGGCCGGCTACCCGTCGTCGCCTTGGTGAGCCATTACCTCACCAACAAGCTGATAGGCCGCGAGCTCATCCTTGACCGAAAAACTTTCCACGCCCAGCGATGCCGCCAGGCGTCATATCCGGTATTAGCACCGATTTCTCGGAGTTATCCCAGAGTCAAGGGCAGATTGCTCACGTGTTACTCACCCGTTCGCCACTAATCCAGCAGGAGCAAGCTCCCACTTTCATCGTTCGACTTGCATGTGTTAAGCACGCCGCCAGCGTTCGTCCTGAGCCAGGATCAAACTCTCCATAAAGGTATGTCTGCGCGACCGAAGTCGGCAATCATTGTTGGTCCGAAGACCAGAGTTTGTTCTGACATAGAGGACAGTCTACTGACTGTCATTTTGTCCAAAGGAATCTCTCAACCGATTGCTCGGTTGACGAGGTTATTTGGCATTGACTTAGTGCACACTGTTGAGTTCTCAAGGACCGTACGCTCCCCATGCGCCTGCTTTCGCACGCCGCCATGAGGGCAACTTGTCTAACATAGCACCGAGGTGAACATCATGCAAATCCAGAGGACTTGCCGATCTCACCGGTGAGATGTTGATTTTAGGCCGTCGAACCGCTGCTCACAAGAGCTGGTCTTCGACCTGGTGTCCCGCTTGAGGTGTTTGTCGTGAACCGACCTTCCACCGTTTGGGGTGACTTGAACGAATTTACAAGTAACGATTCGGTTACGCAAACAACGCCGCATCTCGGGCGTGTCGCGTTTTAGTAACGGCGAAAACCGCGTAATTACTGGGCGAGCTCGGTGTCGACGTCAGCCGAAATTTGTGCCGCCGACTTGCCGTTGGGGCCGGATTGTTCGAAGAAGCCCTCGGGGTACGTGCCGTGAAGGCCCTGGACCGGTCGGGCGGTGAAACCCGCGGCGCGAGCACCCAAAGTCGACGATCGAACGCACATCTCCGATTGCAACCCGATGATGTCGATCTCGGTGACCTCGTTTTCCACGAGGAACGGCGCAAGGTTTGGGTTCGACTCGAACACGTCCTGGGTCGTCTTGCGCCACACGGTTTCGCCCTCGTCAGGCGTCAGCGTCAACTCCCAGAACGGAAGGCCGGGAGCGTCGAGTTCGTCGTCGGGGCCATCGTTCTGCACCCACACCACGAGCTCGCCGTGTGCACGCGCCTCGTTGATGCGACGTTGAATGCCCGCGAGCAGTTCGGCGTGATCGGGCACGGGCCAGTCACCAGTGAATCCCCAGTTCTGAACATCGACAACGAGGAGCGCTTTAGACACGGTTATCCGATCACTAGGGCGGCGAGGGTCTTCTTGCCGCGACGGAGGATGGAAACGCCTCCCGCGAGGGTCGCGCCCCCGACGGTCGCCGCCTCGTCATCGATGGTCACGTTGTTGATGGCGACGCCACCCTGCTTGATCGCGCGCCGAGCATCAGAGACGGAATCGCAGAGTCCGGAATCGACGAGAGCCGTCGCGACGAGGGTGCCGGCGGACACGGTGGCCTGGGGAAGCTCTGTGGTGGCCCCTCGCACGGTATCGGCATCGAGTGCAAACAGGTCGCCGTTGCCGAAAAGCGCGGCGCTGGCCTCGACGACAGCGTCTGCGGCGGCATCACCGTGAACGAGCGCGGTGACCTCCCACGCAAGGCGGCGCTGGGCTTCGCGTTTGAACGGTTCGGCCTCCACCTTGGCAACGTAGCCGTCGATTTCGGTGCGGGTCAGGAACGTGAACACCTTGAGGCGGTCGACGACGTCGGCATCGAGAGTGTTGAGCCAGAACTGGTACATCGCGTAGGGCGAGGTGAGGTTCGGGTCGAGCCAAATCGCGTTGCCCTCGCTCTTGCCGAACTTGGTTCCGTCGGAGTTGGTGATGAGTGGCGTGCCGATCGCATGCGCCGAGACCCCCTCGACCTTGTGAATGAGGTCGGTGCCGCTCGTGAGGTTGCCCCACTGGTCGGACCCGCCCGTCTGCAGCACACATCCGTATTGACGGTGGAGCTCAAGGAAGTCGAGCGCCTGAAGGACCTGGTAGGAGAACTCGGTGTACGAGATGCCCGCCTCCGAGTTAAGGCGCGCACTGACCGCGTCCTTCTTGAGCATGGTTCCGACGCGGAAGTGCTTGCCGATCTCTCGAAGGAAGTCGATGGCGGACATCGGCGCGGTCCAGTCGAGGTTGTTGACGAGACGGGCGGGGTTGGATCCGCCGAAATCGAGGAACTTGGAGATTTGCGCACCGAGATACCCGACCCACTCGGCGACCGTTTCGCGGTCATTGAGGGTTCGCTCGGCCGTCGGCTTGGGGTCTCCGACGAGTCCGGTCGACCCGCCGACGAGGCCGAGCGGATTGTGGCCTTTGAGTTGAAGACGGCGAAGCAGGAGGAGTTGCACGAGGTTTCCCAGGTGAAGGCTGGGGGCGGTCGGATCGAATCCACAGTAATAGGTGATGGGTGCACCCTCGAGGAGTTCGCTGAGCTCCTTCGCGTCGGTCGACACGTGGACGAGCCCACGCCACTGGAGTTCGTCCCACAGTGTGGCGAATGACGGGTCATTCAATTGGCGAGCGAGCGCACCGGACACGGTCACCACCCCTTTCGTGCGGCGGCGACCGCCGAGGTCAACGCGCGAAGTTGATCGGCGACGCGAACGGGCGCGGTTCCCCCGCGACCCGTGCGTGAGGCGACGGAACCCTCGATCGTGAGAACGGAGCGAACGGCGGGTGTGAGGTGTGCCGAGATCGCCGCGTACTCGTCGTCACTCGGCTCGTCAAGGTCGATGCCCTTTGACTCGCAGAACTGGACGAGCGCACCGGCGATTTCGTGTGCCTCGCGGAACGGAACGTTCTCGCGCACGAGCCATTCGGCAACGTCCGTCGCGAGCGAGAATCCCTGCGGCGCGAGTTCGGCCATGCGGTCGGTGTCGAACACGAGCGTCTCCACCATCCCCGCGAGCGCCGGTAGCAGAACCTCGAGGGTGTCCACGGTGTCGAACACGCCCTCCTTGTCCTCTTGGAGGTCGCGGTTGTAAGCGAGCGGCAGGCCCTTGAGCGTCGCGAGCAAGCCAGTCAGATTGCCGATCACTCGACCCGCCTTACCGCGCGCGAGCTCCGCGATGTCCGGATTCTTCTTCTGGGGCATGATGCTCGAACCGGTCGAATACGCATCGTGAAGGCGGATGAACCCGAACTCGCGGGTCGCCCACAGGATGAGGTCCTCGGCGAGACGCGACACGTCGACGCCGATCTGAGCGCCGATGTAGGCGAACTCCGCGACGACGTCACGCGAGCTGGTCCCGTCGATCGAATTGTCGGCGGCGTGTGCGAGGCCGAGTTCGACCGCGATGGCGTCGGCATCGAGTCCGAGGGTGTTGCCGGCGAGGGCTCCCCCTCCGTAGGGCGACACCGCCGAACGCGCGAACCAATCGCGGAAGCGTTCGATGTCGCGCACGAGCGGCCAGGCGTGGGCGAGAAGGGTGTGGGAAAGAAGCACGGGTTGTGCGTGTTGGAGGTGCGTGCGACCAGGCATGATCGCCGCGGGGTGCGCTTCCGCCTGCGCAACGAGCGCGTCGATGAGGCGTGTGAGGTCGACCGCGATGGCCCGCGCAGAATCGCGGAGATACAAGCGGGTCAGGGTCGCAATTTGGTCGTTGCGACTGCGCCCTGCACGAAGGCGACCGCCGACATCGGCACCCACCTCGCGAATCAGGGCATTTTCGAGAGCGCCATGCACGTCTTCATCGGTGTCCGTGGCAACGAGGTCGCCCGATTCGATCGCCGATTCAACCCGGTCGAAACCGGCGAGCATCGCGGTGAGATCGTCGGTGGAGAGGAACCCGGCCACGTTGAGGGCACGAGCGTGAGCGCGTGAGCCGGCGATGTCATACCGAGCGAGTCGCCAGTCGAAGTGCGTCGACTTCGACAGTCGTGCGAGTTCGGGAGAAGGGCCGCTGGAGAAGCGCCCACCCCACAGTGCACCGTCGTTCGTCGCCATTCGTCAAGTCTAGACGAGCGCTGTTTATGCGGACGTGAGGAGGAAGTGCATCAACGCCTTCTGCGCGTGAAGACGATTCTCCGCTTCGTCCCAGACTGCCGAGTGCGGACCGTCGATCACGTCGGCGTCGACTTCGTAACCCCGATACGCGGGAAGGCAGTGGAGGAAGATTGCGGCGGGATCGGCGAGCTCCATCAGATCGCTGGTCACGGTGTACCCGCTGAAGTCGGCGACGCGCGCCTCCTTTTCCGATTCCTGGCCCATCGAAATCCAGGTGTCGGTGACGACGACATCGGCACCCGTCATCGCGTCGCGCACGTTCTCGGTGACCATCACCTCGCTCTGCGACTTGGTGGCGAACTCGCGCGCCGACGACAGCGCCGAACTGAGCGGCTGGTACTTCGTCGGCGTCGCGAGTCGAACGTTCATTCCCGCCATCGCGCACGCGACGAGGTACGAGTTCGCCATGTTCGACGAACCGTCACCAACGAACGCCACGGTGAGCCCAGCAAGCCGGCCAAGTCGCTCGTGAACGGTGAGGAGGTCGGCGAGCAACTGACAGGGGTGGAAATCGTCGGTGAGGGAGTTGATGACGGGGACACGCGAATGTTCCGCCATTTCCTCGACGTTGGATTGGGCAAAAGTTCGCCACACGATGGCCGAGACCATCCGGTCGAGCACGCGGGCGGTGTCGGCGATGGATTCCTTCGCGCCGAGCTGCGACTCCCCCGACTGGATGATGAGCGGGTTTCCGCCGAGATCGGCGACGCCAACCGAGAACGAGACGCGCGTGCGGGTCGACGTCTTGTCGAAGATGAGGGCAACCGACTGCGGGCCCGCGAGTGGCTTGAGACCGTAGGGGTCGGCCTTCATGGCGATGGCGAGATCGAGAATCCGTTGTTGCTCAGCGGGCGTAATGTCGTCGTCGCGGAGGAAGTGCCTGACCATGGGGGCTATTCTCCCCCATCGGCGACGACCTCGGTGCCGACACCTTCAGGCGTGAACACCTCGAGCAGGATGCCGTGCGGTTCGCGACCGTCGATCATTGCCGCCTTGGGGACACCGCCCTCGACCGCCTCGACGCACGCGGTGGCCTTGGGGATCATGCCGCTCGACAGGCTGGGCAGCATCTGGCGAAGTTCGCTGGCGGTGATGCTCGACACGAGTGTCGACGTGTCGGGCCAATTCGCGTAGAGCCCGGGGACGTCCGTGAGCACCATCAACTTTTCAGCGTGAAGTGCTACCGCGACCGCCGCAGCGGCCGAATCGGCGTTGACGTTGAGGCTCTGTCCCGGGTGGTCAACGTCGGGGGCGATGGTGGAAATGACCGGAATGCGTCCCGCGTCGAGTGCGGCGACGATTTGCATCGGGTTGACCGCGATGACCTCACCGACCAGCCCGAGGTCGACGTCCTCGCCGTTGACCGAGGTGAGGCGGCGACCCGTGAACAATCCGTGATCGCCGGGGATGCCCTCGGCGACGACGCCGTGGTCGGTGATGAGAGTGACGAGTTCGCCAGAGATGTGCTCGGTGAGAACTTCGCGAACCACCGACATCGCTTCGGGGCTCGTGTAGCGATACCCCGCACGGAACTCCGACGCGATTCCGAGCTTCTCGAGCATCGCGGTGATCTGCGGCCCACCTCCGTGAACGATGACGGGTCGGACGCCAACGGTCGACAGATAAACCATGTCCTGGGCGAACAATTCCTTGAGTTCATCGGAGACCATCGCGTTGCCGCCGAACTTGATGACGACGGTTTTCCCCGCGAAGGTTTGCAACCAAGGCAAGCTCTCGATGAGCACGCGCGCCTTGTCGGCGGCGTTGGTGATGGGACGGTTCGTCGACATTACGAGGAGTAGGCGCTGTTCTCGTGAACGTAGTCGTGGGTGAGGTCGTTCGTGTACACCGACGCGACCGCATCGCCGACCTTGAGGTCGATGTCGAGTTGGAGCGCGCGCGGCGTGATGTCGACCTCGTCGCGCGGTCGATCGGGTCCACCCGCAGTGCACACCCGCACGCCGTTCATCGACACGTCGACGTTGTACGGGTCGAAGTTGGCCGAAGTGGTGCCGATGGCGGCGAGCACGCGACCCCAGTTGGGGTCATTGCCGAACACCGCGGCTTTGAACAGATTGTTGCGCGCGACCGCACGGCCGACCTCGACCGCATCGTCGTCGTTTGCGGCTCCCGACACGGTGATGGTGATGTCGTGTGACGCCCCCTCGGCATCGCGTTGCAACTGGCGGGCCAGGTCGACGCACGCATCGGCGAGCAGTGCCGTGAAATCGTCGAGGTCGGGTTCGATCTCACTCGCTCCGGACGCCATGAGCGTCACCTGATCGTTAGTCGACATGCACCCGTCAGAGTCAAGACGGTCGAACGAGACGCGCGTCGCGGCGCGAAGAGCTTGGTCGAGGTGTGCCGCGCTGATGACCGCGTCGGTCGTGAGCACGACCAACATCGTGGCGAGTCCCGGTGCGAGCATTCCCGCACCTTTGGCCATTCCGCCGATGCGGTAGCCGGCTCCGTCGCGCGTGACGGTCTTTGCAACCGAGTCCGTCGTCATGATCGCCTCGGCCGCGTCCGCGCCGCCGTCGGGGTTCAGTTCGGTCGCGAGCGACTGGACACCGTCGAGAATTTTGTGGAGGGGAAGTTGGTCGCCGATCAGCCCGGTGGAGCACACGAGCACATCTCCGCTCGACACCTCGAGGGCCGTCGCGACTGCCTCCGCGGTCGAGTGCGTGGCCTGGAAGCCCTCGGCTCCGGTGAAACAGTTCGCACCGCCCGAGTTGAGCACGATTGCGCTGACCCGGCCGTCTTTGATGACCTCGCGCGACCAGATGATCGGGTTCGCCTGCGCACGATTGCTCGTGAAAACGGCAGCGGCGACATTCAGGGGGCCGAGATTGTGGACCAGGGCAAGATCTTTGTTGCCGCTCGTCTTGATTCCCGCGGCGATACCCGCGGCGACGAAGCCGTCGGAATGCGTCACACTCACGGAGCGACTCCGATGACGCTGAGCCCCAGCGATTCCGGGAAACCGAGTGCGAGGTTGGTCGACTGAATTGCGGCGCCCGCCGTTCCTTTTCCGAGATTGTCAATCGCGGCAGTCACCACCACCCGATTGGCGCGCTCGTCGACAACGACCTGCAGGTGCGTCGCGTTCGAGCCGAGAACGTCGGCGGTTCGCGGTTGGCGCCCCTCGGGAAGAAGTGTGATGAAAGGGTTCTCGGCGTAGAACACGTCGATCGCCGAGCGCACTTCGGTGGCCGTCACTCCCCCGCGCAACGTCGCGGTGTTGGTCGCGAGAATCCCGCGCGCCATCGGAACGAGAATCGGGGTGAAGGACAGCGTCACCTCGTCGGCGCCGAGTCGCTGGAGATTCTGACGGATTTCGGGGTTGTGGCGATGCGAGCCGCCCACCGCGTAGGCGGATGCGCTGCCGAGCACCTCACTGGCGAGCAGGTCCTCGCGCAGACTCTTGCCGGCACCCGAAACCCCGACCGCGAGGACGGACACGAGGTCGGTCGTGTCGACAAGTCCGCGAAATACGAGCGGAGCGAAACCGAGGGTGACGGCGGTGGCGTTGCACCCCGGCACCGCGATGCGCGTCGCGTCGCTCAGCGTTGCGGTCGCCTCGGGGAGTTCCGGCATTCCGTAAACCCACGGTTGCGAGAACACGCCCCCGTAAAAATCGGCCCAGTCGGATTCGTCCGTGAGGCGGTGATCGGCACCGCAATCGACGACGAGTTGCGCGTCGAGCGCGTCACCCAGCTCACCTGATGTTCCGTGTGGAAGCGCAAGGAACACCACGTCGTGACCGTTGAGGACCGCCGGTGTCGTTTCGCGCAGGGTGAGACCGAGCGCGGCGAGGTGGGGGTGAACCTCGCCGAGTGGCTTGCCGGCGTTCGAGTTCGCGGTGACCGTGACGAGGTCGAGTTCGGGATGTTCCGTGACAAGTCGCGCGAGTTCTCCGCCCGCGTATCCGCTGGCACCGGCGATGGCAACCCGACGTGACATCCGTTACTCCCTGATCGTTGCGCCGAAGGAATTCGCAGCGAGGGCAACTCCCGCGTTCTTCGCGTCGGTCGCTTCCTGTTGAGTGAGAGTCTTTTCCGCCGAACGGAATCGAAGTGCGAAGGTGAGCGACTTGTGACCGTCGGGAAGGCCCGTGCCACGGTAGTCATCGACGAGATAGGCGTGCTCAAGAAGGTCACCAGCTCCGGAGATGAGCGCCCGGCGCACGTCCTCGGCAACGACGTCCTCGGAAACGACGAGAGAGACGTCTTGGGTTGCTGCCGGGTAGACGTGCACCGCGGTCGCTTCGACGTGGTCGGGTGCTGCCGCGATGAGCGCATCGAGATCGAGCTCGATCGCTGAGACAACACGCGGAAGGTCGCGGGCTACCGCGACGCCGGGCAGAATCTCGCCGGCGAAACCGACCGTACGGCCGTCGACAAGAACCTCGGCGCAACGACCGGGGTGGAACGCGTGATGGGAGCCCTGGCGGACGTCAATCTCGACACCGACGGCGGCAGCAACGGTTCGTGCCGCATCGAGCGCCTCGGTAAGACCCGAGGCGATGGCGGGTTGACCCGCTTGTTTCACGGTGACCGGACCGACGAAGACCGCTGCGACGTGCCACGGCTGGGCGGGGACACTCGCGTAGAGCCCGTCTAAAACTTTCGCGTCGGGCTTCGACGTTCCCGCCGGAATCGACTCCGAACCGTTCGGACCGGAAGGTGTGAACACCGAGCCCACTTCGAACAGTGCGAGTGAGGTGAGCCCGCGGTCGAGATTGCGCTTGGCGGTGTCGAGCAAACCGGGGAGAACCGAGCGGCGAAGCAACGCGACGTTCGGATCGAGCGCGTTGGCGAGCACCATGGAGTGGACAGGCGAACCGTCGATCGAACCGAACTGAGCGTTGTCCGCCTCGGTGACGAACGGATATGCGAGCGTTTCGGTCAGCCCGGCGCCCGCAAGAACTTGCGCCACACGACGGCGAGCGGATTGCCCGCGGGTGAGGCCGCGTCCCGGTGGTGCGACGGGAAGAGCCGAGGGGATGCGGTCGTATCCGTGAATTCGCGCGACTTCTTCGGCAAGTCCGGGAGCGTCGATGAGATCGGGCCGCCACGACGGCGGGGTGACGATCCAGCCGTCGGACGATTTCATGACCTCGGCGCCGATGTCGACGAGAACGGTCTCGATTTCGACATCGGAATAGTCGACGCCGATGAGTTGGGCGACAAAGTTCTGGGGCAGAACGATGGCGGGTGCCGGCGTGAAGTCAACGATGTCCGAACCAAGTCCGTCGGCGGTTGCGCCACCGAGTTCGACGAGAAGGTCGACCACACGCTGCGCGGCCGCGCGCGAGACGAGCGGGTCGACGCCTCGAGCGAAACGCTTGGAGGCCTCCGACGGGAGTTTGTGACGGCGCGCCGAACGGGCGATCGTGACGGGGTCGAATGTCGCCGCTTCGACGAGGATGTCCTTCGTTGAGTCGCTCACCTCGGTTGAGGCGCCACCCATGACGCCGGCAATTCCCAGAATCTGCTTATCGTCTGTGATGAGGAGGTCTTCGGGCGACAACGCGCGCTCCTGACCGTCGAGCGTGGTGGCCTTCTCCCCCGCCGTCGCGCGACGGACCGTGATACCGCCAGTGAGAGTATCGAGGTCGTAACAGTGCGTCGGCTGGCCGAGCTCCATCATCACGTAATTTGAGATGTCGACCGGGAGTGAGATGGAGCGAATTCCCATGAGCGCGAGTCGCTTGACCATCCATGCGGGAGTGGTGCGGGTGCGATCGACGCCTCGAACGACGCGGGTGACGAAACCGGTGCATCCGACGACCCCACGAATCGGTGCATCGTCCTTGATGGCGACGGGAAAGCCCGAGCCCGCCGCAATCGTGAGTGAACCGGCGGGGTCGGTGAATGCGGTGCCCGTGGCGTGCGCGTACTCGCGGGCGACACCGCGAATTGACATGGCGTAACCGCGATCGGGAGTGACGTTGATCTCCACGGCGAAATCGTCGAGGCCGAGGAGCGCAATCGCGTCGTCACCGATTGCCGGGTTGAGGCCCCACTCGTGAAGGCGGATGATGCCCGAGTGCTCGTCGCCGAGGCCGAGCTCTTTCGCCGACGCCATCATGCCATCGGAGACGTGACCGTACGTCTTGCGCGCAGCGATCGGGAAGGGGCCGGGCAGAACCGCGCCGGGAAGCGTAACCACGACCTTGTCGCCGACCTCGAAGTTGGATGCGCCACAGACGATGCCGCGAACGGCGCCTTCGGCATCGCCCGCGGCGACACGAACCTGGCACCAGCGAATCGTCTTGCCGTTGTCCTGAGGTTCGGGGGTGAACTCGAGAACTTCTCCGACGACGATGGGACCGACGATTTCACCCGCGTGAATCGCCTCCTCTTCGAAGCCAACGGAAACGAGCGCATCGTGGATGTGTTCGGGGGTGGCGTCGCCGGGCAGTGCGACCCATTCGCGTAACTGGCTGGCGGGGATGCGCATCTAAATCACCATGCCGAACTGCTGGGAGAATCGCACATCGCCCTCGACCATGTCGTGCATGTCGGCGACGTCGTTGCGGAACATCAGCGTTCGCTCGATGCCCATTCCGAAGGCAAAACCTTGGTATTCGGTGGGATCGATTCCGGCGGCCCGCAACACGTTGGGGTTGACCATCCCACACCCGCCCCACTCGATCCAGCGCGCACCGCCGCGGAAAGTGGGGTGCCAGATGTCGAGTTCGGCGGACGGTTCGGTGAAGGGGAAGTAGTTGGGGCGCAAGCGAATCTTCGCGCCGTCGCCGAACATCGCGCGCGCGAGGTGCTCGAGCGTGCCCTTGAGGTGGGCCATGGTGAGCCCCTTGTCGATGGCGATGCCCTCCATCTGGTGGAAGACGGGCGTGTGGGTCGCGTCGAGTTCGTCGGTGCGGTAAACACGACCGGGCGCGACGACGTAGACGGGAAGTTCACGCGACAACAACGAGCGAATCTGTACGGGCGACGTGTGGGTTCGCATGACGAGGTGTCGCTCGACCGGGTCGACGAAGAACGTGTCCTGCATGGCCCGAGCGGGGTGATCCTCGTCGAAGTTGAGGGCGTCGAAGTTGAACCACTCGTTTTCGAGCTCCGGCCCTTCGGCAACTTCCCACCCCATGCCAACGAAGATGTTCGACATCTCCTCCATGAGCAAATTGAGTGGGTGGCGTGCACCAACACGGCGGCGGCTGGCGACCGCAGTGACGTCAACCGACTCGGCGAGCAGACGCTCGCGCTCTTCGGCGTCAAGAATCGCCTTCTCGCGGGCGGCAAAAGCTTGGTTGATTTCTCCACGAGCTGCACCGACAATCTTGCCGGCCTCCGCCTTCTCGTCGGCGGGAACATCACGAAGGGTCGCATTGATCGCGGCGATGGGTGATGCCTCCCCCACGAACGCGGTGCGAACGGCCTTGAGTTCGTCCCCGGTGGAGGCGCCCACAATTGCGGCAATTGCCTCGGAAACGACTTCGGCTACGTGCTGGGGAGAAATGGACGACACTCCCCAATCCTAGACGAGGCGGGTCAGTCGGCGGCGTGAGCGAACGCGCTGGAATAAAGGCAAACGCTCGCGGCGGTAGCGAGGTTCAGCGACTCCGCCTTACCGAAGATGGGAACGGAAACCACTCGGTCGGCGAGCGCTCGTGCCGCGTCGTCCAAACCTCGAGCCTCGTTGCCGAACAACCACGCATTTGGCTCGATGAGGTTCGCGACAATCTCGGTGATTCCGTCGCCATCGGCCGAGGCGGCGAACACGGTTACGCCGCGATCGTGGAGCAATTCGACGACCTCGGCGAGGTCCGCGTGTTCGATGACGGGGAGGTGGAAAATCGAGCCAGTCGTCGAACGAACGAGCTTGGGGTTGTGGAGGTCAACCGAATCCCCCGTGAGAATGACCGCGTCGGCTCCAGCGGCATCGGCGGCCCGGATAACGGTGCCCGCATTTCCGGGGTCACGCACTTCGTGGCAGATCGCGACGAGCTTCGGCGACCCGATTCGTGCGAGTGCATGGTCGAGAAGCGCGGCTGTCGCGACCACTCCCTGGGGCGAAATGGTGTCGGCCATCGTCTCGAGAACTTTCTCGGACACCTCGTCGCACACCGCCGGCGATTTCTCCGCAAGCGCCATGACATCGGGGTGCTTCGCGGCGAACTCGGCCGTGAAGAACACGTCGACGGCCGAGTTCGGCGCGTGAACGAGCAATTCGCGAACCGCCTGGGGCCCTTCGACAAGGAACAGGCGGGCGTCCTCACGGCGGGCGCGTTGCGCGAGTTTGGCGACGGATTTCACCTGTGGGTCATTGACGTTCGTGATCACGCTACCGATGCTATCGGAGCGCGAAAACGGGGCCCCGGTTTCCTGAGGCCCCGCCCGACGAGTGGAGGTTAGTCCTCGTCGCCGTCTTCGGAGTCGTCGTCCGAGTCGTCATCCGAATCGTCATCCGAGTCGTCGTCCGAGTCGTCATCCGAATCGTCATCCGAATCGTCGTCAACGTCATCGCTCTCGTCGTCCATCTCGTAGGCGTCGTCATCGACCTCAGTCGCGTCGTCGAGTTCGGTGGTGTCACCGGCCTCGTCGGTCGTCACGTCGACGGTTCCGAGAGTGGGGTCCGATGCCGACGGATCGGTGGTGGTCGACCCGCTGGGGTCGGTCGTCACGGGCTCGATCGAAACCGGTGCCGACGGGGTCAGGTCGTTGACGGACGCGAACGCGGCAATTCCGCCGAATCCGACGACCGCAGTGATGCCGGCAACTGCCGCCACCTTCTTGAGGTTGTTCATGGTTGTGTCCCTTCGCGTTGCCCTGTGGTTGGGCGCACTTCGACGGTACGTCCGTGACGATGCTCACCGAGGCGTCTTGGACGTTTATTTGATAAGCGTTGGACGTTTGTTGGACAAAATCGTCGCTAGTGCCACGCGATGGGGAGAACGACCTCGTTGTGGCGCAGAAATCCGGGCTTCCACGGCGGATCGAATCGCGCGATGCGCAGCGCGCCCGTGACCGCAATCCCGGCTTCGGCCAGTGCCGACCGGAGCTCCGCTTCCTTCGTCGTGACCCGCGCTTCGCTCGTGAATCCCGCGAATCTCAGGGCCGCAGCGACGTGAGCGGGCTCGTCTCGGAGCGTGACGCGACTTCCCGCTGGCACGGGCAGTCGTTCGAGTGTCGCACCGGCGGGCATGACGAACGACACGATCCACGATTCGTCGGCCGTCGGTTCGAGCACGACGGGGGCGGTCATCGCGATGTTCGATTGTGAGATGTAGGACACGAGCGGTCCGAATCCGATGTTCCCCGCGCGAGTGAAATCGGCACGCACCTCGACGTCGGCGAACACACACGCGTCGTATCGGCGAACCTCGACCGCACCGATTCGATCGAGCACGGTGAACTTCTGTTGTTCGGTCATGACGACACCTCCTCCCCCCATTGTCACCCCGAAACGTCGGAACCCCCGCCCGAGGGCGAGGGTTCCGGAACGAAACGGTCGAAAAGTTACTTCGCGGCCGAGGTGTCCTTGGGGAGGGCCGCCTTGGCGGTCTTCGCAAGGGTGGTGAACGTCGCGGCGTCGTTCACCGCGAGCTCAGCGAGCATGCGGCGGTCGACCTCGATGCCCGCGAGAGCGAGTCCCTGGATGAGGCGGTTGTAGGTGATGCCGTTCAGGCGTGCAGCGGCATTGATGCGCTGGATCCAGAGGCGACGGAATTCACCCTTCTTCGCACGACGGTCGCGGTAGGCGTACCCGAGCGAGTGAACGACCTGTTCCTTCGCCTTGCGGTAGAGGCGCGAACGCTGGCCGCGGTAACCCTCGGCGCGCTCGAGCGTGGTGCGGCGCTTCTTCGCCGCGTTGACTGCGTTTTTTACACGTGCCATGTCAGTTCCTTAATCGATTCGGGCTCGGCTTAGAGGCCGAGAAGCTTCTTGATGACCTTCTGGTCTGCGGGGGCGAGGACGCGGTCCTTGTTGAGGCTGCGCTTGACGTTGCTGCCCTTGACCTCGAGGTTGTGGCGCATTCCAGCACCCTGCTTCTTGATCTTTCCGGTTCCGGTGACCTTGAAGCGCTTCTTGGTACCCGAGTGGGTCTTCTGCTTCGGCATATCTCTCTCTTCTCTCGTTATTCCGCTTCAGCGGGGGCTTCGGTCGCGGCGGTTGCCGTTTCCGGTGCCTCGGTCTTGACCTTGGCCGCCTCCGCCTTCGCGTCGGACTTGTTCTTCATCGGGGCGATGATCATCGTCATGTTGCGTCCGTCCACGGTGGGAGCGTGCTCCACCGTTCCGAACTCGGCAACTTCTTCCGCGAACTTGTGAAGGAGTCGAACTCCCGCTTCGGGGCGGGACTGCTCGCGACCACGGAACTGGATCATCGCTTTGACCTTGTCGCCTCCCTTGAGGAAGGTGACGGCGTGCTTGAGTTTCGTTTCATAGTCGTGCTTGTCGATCTTGAGGCGGAAACGGACCTCTTTGAGGACCGTGTGAGCCTGGTTTCGACGCGCTTCTTTCGCCTTCTGAGCGGCTTCGTACTTGAACTTCCCGAAGTCCATAACCTTGACCACGGGAGGTTTCGCCTCCGGAGCTACCTCGACCAGATCGAGGTCGGCATCGCGCGCAATGCGCTGAGCAACCTCGAGCTTGACGACGCCAACCTGTTCGCCGGCCGGTCCGATGAGTCGGACCTCGGGAACGCGGATGCGCTCATTGATACGCGGATCTGTGATGTTGTGTCTCCTTGTTGTCTTGCGTGCGACCGGCGAACCGGCAGCGGCGGACATCGCCCCAAGGAAACATAGAAAACCACAACCCCGTTTCGGGGGTTCGCACCCTTGCGGCTACCGGCGGACCGGTGGGGCACAACGACCCGGAGACCTTCTTACGATCGCCAGGTGGGATTTCTCCACTTCCTCGTTCGGGTTACCCCGAAACCTTCACAAGGATAGCATTGAACGGCATTACCGCCCAACCGCCCCCTTCGACGAATGGAACCCTCGTGACACACTTCGTTCAGCCTTACTCGCTCCTCGCCGCTTGGGCGCAGCAGACTCCGAATGCGCCGGCCATCGTGACCGCGACGAAGACATATTCCTTCGGGCTTCTCGCCGACGCGTCGGCGCGTCTCGCATCGTTGCTGCGCGATCGCGGAATCGGTCCGGGAGATGTGGTTGCGCTCAACCTGCCGAGCGACATCAATGCACTGTTCACCTGGGCGACGTTGCACGAGGCCGCGGTGACGTGCGTGTTCCTGCCGTTCATGATCGACGACGACTTCGTTGATGTGAAACTCGTCGTCACCGCCGAGCCGATTCCCGGTCTTGCGCCGGAACGCACGATGCTCGTGACGACGGAGACGTTGGCGAGCCTAGACACCGTGGCCCCGGTGGAGGCCCGAGAGTATCCGTCAGCGGAGTCGTTGGTTCGCATCGCGTTCACGAGCGGCACCACCGGTCGACCGAAGGCGATCGCGATCGACATTCCCCTGCTCGAATCGTATTCCGAGTATTACGGACATTTCCATCCGACGGAGGGTGGATTCTTCTGCCTCATGCCCCCGATCGACGGTGGGGGCTGGGTGTTTCGCTACTTCGCCATCGCGGTCGGACGTCCGTACCTGAACCCGGGCGGGCCTGCCGAAAATGCGGCGCTGCTGAGACGGTCGAAGTGTCGCAACCTCGTCGGTGCGGCCGGGCAGCTCGCTGTGCTGGTGGACGAACTTGAACGGACGAACGCGGACATCGCCCACGTGAACTACCTCAGTTCGGTTGGCGCTCAGTTGCCGTCCTCCGTGGCCGACGCCCTGATGCGGCTGACGGGCGGAACACCGATCACCAACGCCTACGGTTCGACCGAAGGGGGTGGAATCGCTCGACGACTCGACGGGGACACGACACCGAACTACATGGGCGAGTTGTTGCCCGAGGCCGACATTCAGATCGTCGACCCCGACACCTACGAACCGTTGCCGGCGGGCGAAGTGGGGCTGATCGGCTCCCGCGGAGAACACGTCATCGACGGCTACTACCGCGACCCGGAGGCGACCGCGGAACACTTCATCGACGGGTGGTTCTATTCGGGCGACCTCGCCCACCTTGAGGGAAACAAGGTGTTCCTCGACGGGCGACTGGCGGAACGCATCAACGCGGGCGGGGTGAAGGTCGACCCGAACCTCGTCGACGACGTCGTGTTGTCGCTCGACTGCGTGGACAAGTGCGCGGCGTTCGCGCTGCGCAATGCCAACGGTATCGAGGTCGTCGCCGCGGCGGTTGTTCTCAAGGAGGAGAAGACCGACGAGGAATTGACCGAGTTGGTCAAGGGCAAGCTTTCGTACGCAACCCCTCGCCGCTGGTTCCGTGTCGACTCGATCCCGCACAACTCGAATGGCAAGCCGCTTCGCCGGGAACTGACCGAGCGATTCTCGTAGCCGCTCCTCACGCACCGTGGCGCGCGTGCGCTCCGAAACCTGTGAAAATGGTGTCATCATGAACTTTGAGAACGAGGCGCGCGACTCCGCTCGCGACATCGCCGAAATCCCCGCGGTCGAAGTGCTCCAGGAGGTGGCCGTACACCTCATGAGCGCCTCCGCGGTGAAGGTGGGGCTGGCTGAGGACGTCGAGCCCGACCTCGCCGAAGCGCGGATGCTCATCAACGCCCTGGCGGGGTTCATCACCGCCGCGGCACCCGAGCTCGGCGATCACCACGCCCGACCCCTCCGCGACGGTCTCCGCTCGTTGCAGCTCGCGTTCCGTGAGGCGTCTGCGATTCCCGACGAGCACGGAGCGGGCCCCGGGGAGAAATGGACGGGACCCGTCTCGTGAGCGAATTCGTACAACCGTGGCACTACCTCGATCGCGCCGCCAAGCTCTACCCCAATCGAGCGGGTATCGCCGACCTCCAGCGGACCGTCTCGTACGAGGCTCTTCGCGTGTATGCCAAGCAGATGGCCGCGATGTTCCGCCACCGCGGGGTGCGCCCCGGCGACCTCGTCGCGCTCGACTTGCCCGTGCTCACCCAAACCGTGGCGACGTTCGCTATTTTCCACGAGGCGGCGGTTTACCTGCCGTACATCCCCGCGGCGGTCAACGCCCCTAATTTCGACGTCGCGTGGGTCGTGACGACGAAGGTGGTCGAGGGCTTCCCCGTCGAGAAGCAAATCGTTCTCTCAGACGACTGGATTCGTTTGATGTCCCGCGAATCGGTGACGTCGGAGCCCATCCCCTATGAGTCGAAAGATTCGGTGATTCGAATCGCGTTCTCGAGCGGCACCACGGGAACCCCGAAGGGGATGCCGTACACGATCGAGCACACCGAGTACAGGGCGACGCATAACGACCTGATTGACAAGGTCGGGCGCGGAAAGGCGATTTCCCTCATGACGCCGAGGCGTGGCGTCGGTTGGAACTGGTGGTATGCCAGCTTCGTCAACCAAACCACCTACCCCATCATCAGCAACCCCCGCGAAGTCGTCGAGATGCTCGTGCGATTCAAAATTCACGGAGTCCAGGGTTCGCCCGCCCAATACCGCCTTCTCGTGGACGAGCTCAAGCGTTCTGGCCGCAAACTCCCCGACCTGCGCGTCATCAACAGCGCTGGAAGCGGCTTGCCCGACAACATCTACAACGACCTCCGCACGCTCACTAACGCGGTCGTGACGAACGGCCTCGGGGCCACGGAGGTCGGCCTCATCGCGCGAACCACCGGCGAGCGCAACGAGGTCGGGTATGTCGGTGAAATCGACGCGGGAACCGATCTTCAAATCGTCGATTCCGAAACCCACGCGCCGCTCCCCGACGGTTCCATCGGGTTGCTTCGCGTGCGTCGCGCGATCATGTGTCACGAGTACTACAACGACCCCGAGGCGACCGCGATCGCGTTCCGCGACGGCTGGTTCTATCCCGGTGACTTCGCGCGTCGTGAGGGAAACGAGCTCTACCTCGAGGGGCGCGCCTCGGAGCGCATCAACGTCGGTGGCGTCAAAATCGACCCCGCCAAGATCGACGCGAAGTTCCTCGCCACTGGTCTCGTGGCCGAGTGCGCCGTTTTCGCGGTTTCCAAATCGGGCGACCTCGACGAAGTGCATCTCGCGTACGTGTCGGATGAGCCGGTCGACGAGTCAGCGCTCGCGACGGTGCTTGCCGAGGAATTGCGGCAGGTGAACCCGCAACACTTCCATCGCGTGCCGGAAATTCCGCGCACCGACATGGCGAAGCCGGTGCGACACCTCCTCGCTCGAAAGTTCGGCGCGTAACTCAGCGCGCCGGCGTCGCAACCAGCGTGATAGTCAACGCGTCGATCGCGTCGCGGAACGCCTCACTCGCCGACACTCG
>JAHEGC010000017.1:0-9758 GCA_024639965.1 Micrococcales bacterium | reverse complement strand
AAGCCGGTGCGACACCTCCTCGCTCGAAAGTTCGGCGCGTAACTCAGCGCGCCGGCGTCGCAACCAGCGTGATAGTCAACGCGTCGATCGCGTCGCGGAACGCCTCACTCGCCGACACTCGAGCGTGAACCGCACCCACCGTAGCGCGCACGTCGTCGTCGGTGAGCCCGGCCGGTAATTCCAGCACAAGTGCCACATCGGGGCCCGTTCCCGTTGCGGTCGGGTCGGCGGGAGCGACGCGCACACTGGCGAGGTCGGGGATGCCGTCGAGGAGGTCGCGCGCGGCGTCGACGAACTCGACCGATTCCCAGCAGGCGATGTATGTTTCGCCCTTCGCAATTGCCCACACAGCGGGGCGACGAATCACGATCGAATCGGTTCCGGGATTGAGCACGATTCGGTCGGTCTGTTCGCTCGCGGCGGCGAGGGCCACCCGCTGAGCCTCGATGGGGATCGGGCGGGCGTCGGCGTTCCACGCGGTCATCGCCGCGACCGACGTGAACGCGGGAATCACCTTTTCTCCGCTCGGCCCGGACACGGTGACAACGGATAGCTCTTGAATCTTGTCTTCCATGACGGGGTGGTCGGCGTCAAAATCGTCGCCCGCGTGAGCGACCAGCGGGATGAGCAACCGCGACGTAGCAATCGCCGCGACGAGGTCGGTGAATGCACCCGTACCGCCGCGCCACGCGGCCAGACGCTGCGCGACCTCGGCCGGCGTCTCCCCCGAATCAGCGGCGTGAGGGTTGTCGTGGAACGACCGGCCCTCCCACGGGATGCCAGCGGAGTCGGCAGAGACCACTGCGGCTATCCGTTCGCCACCGCGAGGGCTTCGCGCAGGGTGAACGCGCCCGCGTAGAGCGCCTTGCCGAGGATCGCGCCTTCGACACCGAGGGGAACGAGCGCGCGGATCGCGGCAATGTCGTCGAGGGTGGAAATGCCTCCCGAGGCGATGACGGGCTTCTCGGTGCGGGAGGCGACGTCGCGAAGCAGTTCGAGGTTCGGGCCCTTCATCATGCCGTCCTTGGTGACGTCGGTGACGACGTACCGCGAGCAACCGTCCGCATCGAGTCGGGCGAGCACCTCGTATAGGTCGCCACCCTCTTCGGTCCACCCGCGCGCCGCGAGCGTGGTTCCGCGCACGTCGAGGCCGACGGCGACACGGTCGCCGTGTTCGGCAATCACCTTGGCCGTCCAGTCGGGATTTTCGAGGGCAGCAGTGCCGAGATTTACCCGGCGA
The DNA here is from genome assembly GCA_024639965.1 of Micrococcales bacterium. Taxonomy (GTDB): domain Bacteria; phylum Actinomycetota; class Actinomycetes; order Actinomycetales; family Microbacteriaceae; genus MWH-TA3. The sequence goes on along the minus strand of JAHEGC010000017.1, from coordinate 8,518 downwards.
GCGCCCGCCTCGAGTGCGCGATGGAGCGACTCGTCATCGCGGATTCCGCCGGACAGTTCGATGTGGATCGCATCGGCGAGCTCATCGACGACTCGGCGAATCACCGCGGTGTTCTCTCCACGGCCGAATGCGGCGTCGAGGTCGACGAGGTGCAACCACTCGGCACCTTGTTCGAGAAAGTTAAGTGCGGCCTCGAGTGGGTCGCCGTAGGCAGTTTCGGTGCCGGCAGCACCCTGGGTGAGGCGAACGGCCTGTCCATCGGCGACGTCAACTGCGGGGAGGAGGATGAGTTTCGACATGGCGACTTTCGTGATCAAAACGACGAGATCCAGTTGCGGAGCAACGTGAGCCCCGCCTCACCGGATTTCTCGGGGTGGAATTGGGTGGCGCAGAGTGGGCCGTTCTCAACGGCGGCGATGAACCGCTCTCCGTGTGTTGCGTGGGTGACTCGAGGCTTCGTGAACGCGCCATATGCCTCGAGTGTCCATTCGGTAGCGGCGTAGGAGTGCACGAAGTAGAAACGTTCGTCTTCGACGCCGGCAAACAACGTCGACCCCTCGGCCGCCTCGACCGTGTTCCACCCCATGTGCGGAAGAATCGGTGCGTCGAGTTGATCGACAACTCCAGGCCATTCGCCGAGACCCTCCGTGTCGAGCCCGTGTTCCACACCGCGTTCGAACATGACCTGCATTCCCACGCAGATTCCGAGGACGGGTCGACCGCCGGCGAGGCGGCGTTCGATGAGTTCGTCTCCGTGCACCTCGCGCAGTGCGGTCATGACCGCGGCGAACGCGCCGACTCCGGGAACAAGCAAGCCGTCGGAATTCGCGACGAGGTCGCGGTCGCGCGTGAGAGTGACATCGGCTCCCGCCGCGACGAGCGCCTTGACCGCCGAGTGCACGTTGCCCGACCCGTAGTCGAGCACCGCGACCGTCGGCCGTTCGGCCGCCACGTTAGAGAGCGCCCTTGGTCGACGGAATGCCCGTCACACGGGGGTCGAACGAGATCGCCTTGCCGAAGGCGCGGGCGAACGCCTTGAACTCCGCTTCAGCGATGTGGTGCGGGTCGCGGCCGTCGAGAACGGTGACGTGCACGGTGAGGTCGGCGTTGAGGGCGATGGCCTCGAAGACGTGGCGCACCAGCGACCCCGTGAAGTGCCCACCAATCTTGTGAAGGGCGAACCCGTCGGGCTCACCCGTGTGCACGAGGTAGGGACGACCAGAGATGTCGATGACCGCGCGGGCGAGGGCGTCGTCGAGCGGAACGTGGGCGTCGCCGTAGCGGGTGATTCCGGCCTTGTTCCCGAGAGCCTGCTTGATCGCCTGTCCTAGCGAGATCGCGGTGTCCTCGACGGTGTGGTGGATGTCGATGTGAAGGTCGCCGGTCGCTGTGATGGTGAGATCGCAGAGCGAGTGGCGGGCGAACGCGGTGAGCATGTGGTCGTAGAACGGCACACCCGTGTCGATTGTTGACTGGCCGGTGCCGTCGAGATCGAGCGTCAACTCTATGGACGATTCGCTCGTCGTGCGGGAAATCGACGCGGTGCGGTTAGGTGCGCTCACACGACAATTCTATCGACGGCCGTCGCCGCGCCGGACGAGTGCACGAATCACGGTAACGAGCCGATGGCGGCGCGAACCACCGCAGGGTCGATCTCGTATTGCGTCGAATTGCCGACGGCGAAACCCGCGATGTCGCGATAGGCGACCCCGCGCGCCGCGAGCATCGGGTTGTGGAAAGTCTCGAAAGCGTTGCCGCGCGACAACGGATAATTGCGCACTGTTGTGACGCGCGTTCCGGGTTGCATGACGAACGTCCAGTTCAGGGCACTCCCCTGTTCACCGAGCATTTCCGAGCACTCGGAGAGGATGCGGATCTGTTCGGTTACAGAATGGCGCTCGGGATAAACCCGCTCGTATCCGAACTCGTCGGCGATGCGATCGAGCTCATCGCGATTGACGCATCCGCCGCGGGCACCCGAATCGGCGGCGCGGGCGAAGTAAATCTTCCGCGTCGGTTCGGGAACGTCGCTTCCAGTGAGGCGACCGACAAACTCGGCAAGCCACGCGGGATCCACTCGCGCGGTTCGGTGGTGCGGTTGCAAGTGGGTCGACACATACACCTCGGGGACCTCGAAATATTCGTCGATCTCGAACTGCGGGATGCGGGTGACTCGTTTCGCCGGGACACCGAGCCGTTCGACGAGCGGAGCGTCATCCCACAACCTTTTTCCGATGAGTACGTCAATGTCAGCGCGCGCACGGTGGACCGATTCAAGCCGAGGCATTACTTGGAGCAAGCTGTGCCCGAACGCGTTCGGCATACTCAGCGACAAGCCGACGGGCCGGTCAAACGAGCTGGTGACGATTCCGCCGTCGGCGTGGGCGGTCACTGGCGCACCGAAGTACAACCCCGTCAGCCTCGTGCCGTCGCGCAGGACGATGTCACCCGCGGCGTTGACGCGTGGCTCGGTGATGCGAAACACCCAACGCCCCACGCTCGTCGCACCGAGGGCGGTGTCGTCGACGCCGTGCCAGCGCCCGTTACGAAACGATCGGTTGAGGTGGAGGGAGGTGGTGGCGACGGGCTCGACCGGCGATTCCACAACTTCAACGCCGTCGGGGAACGGCCCCCCGGTGCGAATGAGCGCGTCCATGTCGACCTCGCGGTCGACGGTGAACTCGACGGCCACTGCCGGCTTGTTCGGAGGGCGCCTCGCGGACGCGAGCAGAGGTTCGAGACCCGACGGCGTTGTGTGGGAGTCGATCACGGCCACAGTGGCATCGGGTCGTGCGAATTGTGCGTACGAGGCGAGGATGGGCGATTCGAGTATGACGCTCGGCGCCCCAGCGACCGCCTCGACAACTTCGGCGAGCGAACGGCGCCCAACCGAGAGTGCGGAAAATCCTCCTCGAAGTGCGGGCAATCGGAATCGAGTGGATGAGTCGGCGGCGCGGGACTCCCCCCAACCCGGATCGGTGTGTTCGAGGAAGACTGGAGCGCCGAGAGCCACTGTGCCCGTCATTGCGTCGACGAACGCGCGTCGCTGTGCGGTGTCATCGAACGACGTCGAACCCGAGCCCGATTTCGGCAACCGAACGAGAAGAACGGAATCGGCCGACCACGATCGACCTTTCGGAATGATGGTGCCGGCGACCGAGAAGTTCAGCCGCCTCGCGAAATCGGCGAGCTTGATTCGGCTGGGCGAGGCAAGAACGGGGGTTTCCGGGAGGAGTCGGCCAATCGTGGCGAGCCTCGGGCCGAGTGAATCGAGCGCTTCCGATCGAAGTGCCGTTTCGGTGGTGACCAACGCAATCGAACCCGAAACAGTGACGTTCGTGGTGGCGACGTGTTTCCCTCCCGGCACACCGAAACGGACACTTTCGAGCGTCTTGCCGTTCGACTCCACCCCGCCATCACCGAACACGGTGGCGTCGTCGATTGCGATGACCAGCGGGCCGTGGTCGTCACGGTGAAGTACACGTATCCAGTTGATCGACGAAATTTGCGCCTCATCGTCGAGGTTCACGTTTCGGCGAATCAGCGAGAACATGATTCCACGTTAGCGCGCGACGATACGCCCGAGCGCGTCGAGGAACGCGGTCGTCTCCGTCTCGGTGCCCGCCGTGACGCGGAGGTGGTGCGGGATTCCAACGTCGCGAATGATGATGCCCTCGGCGAGAAGCGCCTCGAACAGCGTGTGTGGGTCGTCGACGCCGCCGAAGAGCACGAAGTTGGTTTGCGACGCGTGCGGGGTGAAACCGAGGTTCGCGAGTTCAACGACGAGCCGGTCGCGCTGCTGGCGAATGTCATCGACCATGGCGAGCATCGTCGGTGCGTGTTTGAGCGCGGTGGTCGCCGCAACTTGGGTGAGCGCGCTGAGGTGATACGGCAGGCGCACGAGTCGCAGCGCGTCAATTGCATCGGGGTGGGCGACGAGGTATCCGACGCGGGCACCGGCGAAGGCGAACGCCTTCGACATGGTGCGCGAGATGAGCAGGCGCGGGCGGCCGTCGAGCAGGGTGGTCGCGCGCGACTCGGAATCCGGCATGAACTCGTGATACGCCTCGTCGACAATGACGATGCCGTCGAACGCGTCGTAGGTCGCGGTGATTGCTTCGAGCGGGAGGGCCGTGCCGGTCGGGTTGTTCGGCGCACAGAACACGACGATGTCGGGCCGGTGCTCGCGAATTGCGGCGACCGCGATCTCGGCGGTGACGGCGAACTCGGGGCCGCGCTCTGCGGTGACGTACCCCGTTCCGGTGCCCTCGGCGAGTAGCGGATACATCGAATAGGTGGGTGGGAACGCGAGCAGAGTGCGGCCGGGCCCGCCGAACGCCTGAAGGATCTGCTGAAGAACCTCGTTCGACCCGTTTGCCGCCCAAATATTCTCGGCCGTGACTCCCCCGCCGACATAGCCGGCGAGTGCTTCACGCAGTTCGGTGAATTCCCGGTCGGGGTAACGGTTGATGCCGTCCAGCGCGCCGCGAATGGCGGCGGAGATGTCGTCAGCAACCGCGGCGGGAACCGGGTGCGTGTTCTCGTTGACGTTGAGCTGAATCGGCACGTGAACCTGGGGTGCGCCGTACGGCTTCTTGCCACGCAGGTCGTCGCGAACGGGAAGGTCGTCGAGGCTCACCCTTCAATCGTAGGTGAGCGGGTGCGCGGCCTAGTGCGAGTACTCCGCGGGAATCGCGAGCTGCTGCCCGGGCTGAACCGTTGCCGACTCGAGCTGGTTGAGATCCACAATCGAGGTGACGACCGCCTGGGGGTCCGCGCCGGGGGCAACCTCGGTAGCAATGGTCCATAGCGAGTCACCCGGCATGACCGTGACGGTCTCGAAGGTCGCGTTCGACGGGGTCGAATCGGCACCAGCCTGCGACGCGCCAAAACCGAGGAAGTAGGCGATCGCGAGAAGCGGGAGTGCGATGAGCGTGCCGAGCGCGATGCGCCCACGGCGAGTGAGTCGAAGCTGCTCCGGGCGAACCGGGTGCGCGGGCGACTGTCGAACTGGCATCGAATAGACCGTCGGGCGGTTCATCGAGATGGTGCTCATGGTGCCTCCTGATTGTGGGGAGATACTTCCCCGGCCCTCGGCCGGGAGGGCCGGGTCTGTACCTATGTTTCGAACATACATTCGAACAACCTCCGTGTCAAGTGTGTCGCGAGGTGAATTTCCGGCCTGATTCACCACGAAACTTCGAACAAATGTTTCAAGAATGCCGTTTCGGCTGGTAACCTTTCGAACATCCATACGAAATGTCTAACGGGCACCTCCGACACCAAACGACACGAAAGGGAGACCATGACCCCCGACCTCGCCGCCCTCAGCGACAAGCAGCGCCAGATCTTGGCGTTCCTCCACGAGACCATCACGCGCGTCGGCTACCCGCCGAGCTTGCGCGAGATCTGCGACGCCGTCGGCCTCACCTCGGTGTCGTCCGTCTCCCACCAGCTCACCCAACTCGAGCTGCGCGGTTTCATTCGCCGCGACCCCAACCTCAACCGCGCCATCGAGATTCTCGTCGAACTCGGCGACGGCAACCCCGACGCGGTGCGCGTGAGCGACGACGACATTGTCAACGTTGCTCTCGTCGGCCGTATCGCCGCCGGCGTACCCATCACCGCCGACCAGAACGTCGACGACGTGTTCGCCCTCCCCCGTCAGGTGGTGGGGCGCGGCGACGTCTTCATGCTCAAAGTGCAGGGCGATTCCATGATCGACGCCGCCATCTGCGACGGCGACTACGTGGTCGTGCGCCAGCAGAAGACCGCCGAAAACGGCGACATCGTCGCGGCGATGCTCGACCACGAGGCCACCGTCAAGGTCTTCAAGCAGCGCGACGGCAAGACCTGGCTGCTCCCCCGCAACAGCGCCTACGAGCCGATCGACGGCGACCACGCCGAGGTGGTGGGCAAGGTCGTTGCCGTAATTCGGAGTGTTGACTAACTATTCAATCGGCGAAAAGCGGCATTCGAGCCGCCAACCGTCTGATCCGTAGTTAGTGTTCAACATAAATCTCTAGCTTCGCGGCCATTTCAAGCGAAACCCGAGCGTGAACCCTGGTTCCCGACTCGACGTAATCGGTGTCGATGACCTGACCGTGTTGATGAATCTGATTGACGAGTTCGCCGTGGTCGTAAGGAATCACCGCGACAATCTCGACGTCGGGCACAGGAATCATCTCGGCAATCAGTTCGCGAAGTTCGTCAACACCTTCCCCCGTGAACGCTGATGCGAACAGCGCGTTTCGTTCCAACCCGCTCAACACGAGTCGCTGGTCGGCCTCGACGAGATCGCATTTGTTGAAGACGATGATCTCGGGGATGTTTCGTGCGTCGACCTCGCCCATCACGTCTCTAACAGTCTGGATTTGCTTCGCCGGGTCGGGGTGTGCCGCGTCAACGACGTGCACGATGACGTCACTCATGGTGACTTCCTCGAACGTCGAGCGGAACGCCTCAACGAGTTGGTGTGGCAACTGGCGAACAAACCCGACGGTGTCGGCGAGTGTGTAAGGTCGACCGTCGGGCGTCGTTGTCTTACGCACCGTGGGATCGAGGGTGGCGAACAACGCGTTCTCGACGAGAACACCGGCTTTAGTGATGCGGTTTAGCAGCGACGACTTGCCGGCGTTCGTGTAGCCAACGATGGCGACAGAAGGCACGGCGTTTCGAAGCCGGTTGGCGCGCTTCGCTTCGCGGGCCGGAACAAACCCTTTGATTTGATTGCGCAGCTTCGACATCTGCGTGCGAATTCGTCGGCGATCGATTTCAATCTTCGTTTCACCAGGACCGCGCGAACCCATACCCGCCCCTTGCCCACCGACCTGTCCACCGGCTTGACGGGACATCGACTCACCCCAACCGCGCAGTCGCGGAAGAAGATATTCGAGTTGAGCGAGTTCGACCTGCGCCTTGCCCTCGCGAGACTTCGCATGCTGGGCAAAGATGTCGAGAATCACGGCGGTGCGGTCGATGACCTTCACCTTGACCGCATCTTCAAGCGCACGGCGCTGGCTGGGGGCGAGCTCTGTGTCGGCGACAACCGTATCGGCCCCAACCGCCTGAACAATCTCGGCGAGTTCTTGGGTCTTGCCCCTGCCAAGGTAGGTTGCCGGGTCGGGGTGTGGCTTGCGCTGCAAAACTCCGTCAAGCACCTCCGCGCCCGCAGTCTCACATAACGCAGCGAGCTCCTTCATCGAGATCTCGGCATCTTCCTGGTTTCCCTGCGAATAGACACCGACGAGAACCACCTTCTCGAGTCGAAGTTGTCGGTATTCGACCTCGGTGACATCTTCGAGTTCGGTGCGGAGGCCGTCAACGCGACGAAGAGTTATGCGGTCGGCGAGGTCGAGTTCGCCGACAGTGGGGTCGGTGAAATCAGATTCATCATTAGTCATGTGACTTCAGTGTCCCATGTTCGTGAATTTGACCGTGCACTTTTCGCCAACAGGAGAGGCGAGATTTATGGGCTTTTGCCTGTCATGGCACACGCCGGCGTTCCACCCGGCAGACGATGCCGAAACCGCGATACGAGCGCGTAGCCGAGTGACGCGACCCAGCAGAACGGGGGCACTGTCATGAGCCAGCCGAGCGCCCTCCACCCCCACCCGCGTTGAAGCCAGAGGATTTGAGCGATGGCGAGGTGCCCACCGAATGCCTCTCCCCCGGTGACGAACCAGACACGCTTGGCGGTTTGAATCTCGGTCAACCCGAATTGCGTGACATCAGTGAGTTGCCACGCTACGGCCTCGATCGGCACAGTCGACTTGCGAACGATGAAGTTGGCGGTGGAGGTGCAGAAGCCGCAGTCGCCGTCGAAGACGAGCACGTGGCGGGGGTCGTTCACCCTTCAATTGTGCTACCAAACGCGTGGACGGTTCGCCATAACGTGGGAGAAGAAGAGGGAACGAGAGAGAAAAGAGGGAACGAATGAATTCGTTCGAGTTTGAATACAACATTCACGTTCAGGTCTACGGAGTTATCGCGCGTAGCGTGAAGATGACCCGAACCGGCGAGGGCGTGAAGGTACACGCCGACGACGCCGAGTTGGAGAGCGTCGACCTGATCGCGCCAAATTCCTACGCCGAGTTCAACAAGATTCTGGGCGCGGCGCCTGATTCCGACATCATCGACTCCGCCCGTGCGATGGTCGCTGCGGGCAAACCCAGCGATGTCGAACGCGCTGTTCGCGACGTCGGAAAGCGTCTGTTCAGTTGGGCAGATTCCGGGTCAGGCTTCTACGGGTTCGGTCAAACCGAGAACTGCCAGAAGCAGCCCACTCCCTACTCTTACTAGCCGAGCTCGGGCGTGCGCCTTGGCGACGTGCGCCGATGCCGCAGCCCCTCGAACGCCGTCGCCAACGTCAGAAGACGGGTGTCGGAGTAGGCCTCCCCCGCGAAGGTGAAACCGAACGGCATGCCGATGTCGTCGGCGGTGCCCATCGTCACGGTCACGGTGGGAATACCGAGGTGGCGAATGGCGAGATTGCCTGTGGCAACCCACACACCGTTGC
>JAHEGC010000013.1:16641-28584 GCA_024639965.1 Micrococcales bacterium | reverse complement strand
AGGCCGTCTTCGCCCGCGGGCTCTCCTCGCACCCGGAACAGCGCGCGCTCGCCAGCGCCTTCCCCGGCCCCGACTCGTTCGCCGTGAAGGATGTCGACGCGTTCATCGAAGACGTGCGTCAAGCGCTCTACGCCTCCAAGATTGTCGCCTACTCGCAGGGATTTGACGCGATTCGGGCCGGCGCCGCCGAATACAACTGGCACATCAACCTCGGCGAGGTCGCACGCATCTGGCGCGGCGGCTGCATCATTCGCGCCCAGTTCCTCAACCGCATCACCGAGGCGTATCGCACCGACGAGAACCTCGCGCTCTTGATGGCCGCACCGTACTTCGCGAATGCTGTGTCTGGCGCACAGGCCGCGTGGCGCCGGGTCGTCATCGCCGCGACCGAGGCCGGAATCCCCGCCCCCGCATTCGGCTCGTCACTGTCGTACTACGACGGCCTTCGTGCCGACCGCCTGCCCGCCGCCGTCGTGCAAGGCCAGCGCGACTTTTTCGGAGCCCACACCTACAAGCGCATCGACAAGCCCGGCACGTTCCACACCCAGTGGTCGGGCGATCGCACGGAGATTGCGGCGGAGGATACGCACTAGTGGACGGCTCTCCCGACGAACAGTGTGGATATCCACGTGGGTTTGCTGATTTTGCGAATCGAGCTCGAAGTGAGGGACGAAAGATTGGCAATATCGGAAAGTTTGCAGCACGTTTTCGTCATGCACGCAAATTGAGGCGCATCATATTCGACGACATGTCAGACCTAAATTGTGACATTTATACCGAACTTTTTCGAATTAGCCTTCTGCATTCCGCTGCCGAACAACTTTTGGGCAAAAATGGCGTTCGAAATTTCGTGGTGAAAGACCTTGAACTCGCAAATTCAATTCGAGCGAATTGGGGGGACCTAGGGACGTTCCTCAGCCATCGAACGGGCAGTGCCGTCGGAATCGGAAAATTTCTCGCGAGTAAACATGATGCCAACATTTTTCCGTTCGTAATCGCAATTCGCCATCTGACATTTCACGGTGTTTTAACACCAACAGCGGCCAAGTTGAGCTCCGAATCAGCATTTCAACTTTTGAACGAGGTTTCCACGGCGACCCTTAGTGCGCTGGAAAAATCTTTCGCTGACTCATACGGACACTCGCATTAAGTTTGCCCATTGCCTTCTTTATGGCTCTCTTCGGCCGAAATCACTGGAAACCGTGACCAATGAAGTTGATAAAACCAGCGCGATGTCGACGCGGAACACCGTCTGAAATTTCTACCTAACCCTGCCTCGGATCAACGGCGCGATCTGAAACGATCCACATCTTCTCGCTCCGGCCCGATTTATTTGCAGTGATTGACACGAGCAAGAAAGTCCCGACTGTGTTCTGCGCTAAATGAACTGTTTGATCTTGGTTTGAATTGTGGCGAACCGTTACAGGGGAAAAATGAAATGGCGCAGTGTCATTCCCCAGCTCGCCTGATCGGTTGTTGCCCAAACATCGCAGCGAATCGTCGTTCAAGACCACGCACGAATGCGAACCACCCGCAAAAGCCGACACAGCCGACGACACTCCAGCCACTGTCACTGGGGTGGCACTGTTTCCTATGGAATTCTCGCCCAACTGACCATAAATGTCGCTTCCCCAACACTTAACCGAACCGTCAGACAACACCGCACATGAATGCGAACCACCCGCAGAAACCGACACAGCCGATGAGACCCCATTTACTGCTGTTCTGAGAGCTCTGTATTCCCATGACCCGTTGCCAAGCTGGCCCGACGCTCCAGCTCCCCAGCAACCTACGGTGCGGTCAGACAACATCGCGCATGTATGCGAGCCACCCGCAGAAACCGACACCGCCGACGACAGGTCTTTGACGGGGTAGGGGGTAGTCCTCTTGCTAACAGAAAGTGAGCCATCGCCCAATTGACCCAATCTGTTATCGCCCCAGCATTTCACGGTAGCGTCAGTCAACACCGCACACGAATGTGACCCACCCGCAGAAACCGACACCGCCGACGAAATACCCGTTACCCAAGACGGGACTGAAGACTGACTAATCGAAGAACCGGAGCCGAGCTGACCGTAATTGTTGTTTCCCCAGCATTTCACGGTGCCGTCAGACAACACCGCACACGAATGTGACCCACCCGCAGAAACCGACACCGCCGACGAAACACCCGAAACCAATGTCGGAGTTAGTCGCGAAATTGTCGAACCATTACCCAACTGGCCGGAATCGTTTCTCCCCCAACACTTCACCGTGCCGTCAGACAACACGGCACACGAATGAGAAGTTCCCGCAGAAACCGACACCGCCGACGAAATATCTGCAACGTGGGTTGGTGCGGCTCGATCGGTATTTGTTCCATCACCCAATTGGCCGTAAAAATTCTTACCCCAACACTTCACCGAGCCGTTCGTTAGAGTAGCGCACGAATGACTCGCTCCGGCTGATATGGCTGAAAGGGATGGCAGTTCCGGCACCGAAATTGGCGTGGAGCTCTCCAATTTGAACTCAAGGCCGGACTGGCCATAGTCATTCGACCCCCAGCACTTCACTGCGCCATCAGACAACACCGCACACGAATGCGAGCCCCCCGCAGAAACCGACACCGCCGACGAAATTCCCAACGCCTCTACTGGGGCGTTTTTCGGTGAAGAGGCGAAATTGCCTAGGTTGCCCTTGTCGTTATTACCCCAACAATTGACTTTTCCATCTGCGAGCAGCGCACACGAATGCGATCTTCCCGCAGAAACCGACACCGCCGACGAAATACCTGAAACCGAAACCGGAGTCACGCGCGCAACAGTCGAACCATCACCGAGATAGCCGAGTAGGTTAAATCCCCAACATTTCACCGTGCCATCAGACAACACCGCACACGAATGCGAAGAACCCGCAGAAACCGACACCGCCGACGAAATACCTGAAACCGAAACCGGAGTCACGCGCGCAACAGTCGAACCATCACCTAACTGACCGGAGTCGTTCCTACCCCAACACTTCACCGTGCCATCAGACAACACTTCACACGAATGCGAATCACCCGCTGAAACCGATTGGACGTTTCCTGCCAACGGAACACAATCCGCAGGGAGGTCAACGATTGCCATCGAACTGGGCTGTGACAAACAGCGATACCACGAATAGGAAAACGACGGTTCTCCTTGCCAATCTCCGGGATTTGCCGTCAACACTGAGCCTGCCGATGCTTCACCCGTCAACGCCGGAGGAACGACGTTGATAATTGGCAATTGTGTAGTCACAACTGAAGTCGACCAAACGGTAGTCGTACCCAACTCGTTCGACTTCGTCGTCGCGACTGTCACGTACTTTCCCAAATCATCCGCACCTTGCGAATGTGTTGCCTTTGTCGACCCATCGATCACCGAGCACTGAGACGGCAGTGACGTCACCGACGACACAACCGCAGTCGTACACCGATACCACTGATACGACGAATCGGCCGCCGGATAAATCGCCCAGGATCCCTCCGATACCGACAAATCAATACCTGTCTGACGAGCGCCTGAGATTGTGGGAGGTGCCACGACAACTGGAGACGAGCGTATCGGCCCTATGGCATTTGAAATTGCCGTTCCAGATTCACCGTACGAGTTTGTGACCGTAACTCTGGAAACGAGATATGAGCCGGGGTCGTTCGTGGAGAGTTCATATGTAGCACTCGATTCCGAGGACACCGTTTCACACCCCACAGGAGTTGAACCGATCACTTCGGGAGTGCTCGACGAGCAACGGAACCAGTCGTAAGAATAGGTCAACGTGACACCCGGGGCCGAAGACCACGTTCCACGACTGACGGAGAGGGTTTGCGCGAAGCGAGGCGTCCCACTCAAGACGGGAGTGGTGAGCAGAACGGGCAATGCGGTCACTGCATCGGTCGTGGCCGTGAAAGCACGTGCCGTGCCCGATGCGTTCGTCGCAATCACTTCGAAGGCGAGATACTTTCCAACGTCGTCCGCCGTCACGAGATATGTTTCACCGTTTATGCCGTTGGACCCAGAAATCGCGTAGCAGTCCGCCGGGCGAGTAGTCGGGGCCTCGGTGTGCGGCAGGTCACATCGATACCAGTACGAGTAGCTGACTTCTGGCAGCGGGAAACCGAGCCACCGCCCTTTGCTCGCGACGAGCACACTCCCGAGAATCGCGGTGCCTGAGAACGCACTCGTGGCGGCGTCGCCCGAATAGCTCATTTCGGGTGAGGCATACAGTGCGGGCGCCACCGCGATGGCGTTGGCCACGGCGAGCGTGGCGGCTGAGTACCTCGTCGTAGCCCCGGCAGAGTTCGTCGCCGTCACCGCGACCTGGAGGAATCCTTTCGCGTCGGTTGACTTCACCTGATACGTCGAGTCGGTCGCACCAGTGATCGCCTTGCACGTTTTAGCTTTCGCCGTGCTAGCGGCCACCTTCGCAGTGCACAACAACCATTGGTAGGTGAATGATGCGGGGCTCTCCGCCCAGACCCCGTCGCTCGCCTCGAGGATGTTCGCCACCCGAGCCGTACCGGTAACGAATGGGTCGGTGGTGACAACGGGTTTGATGACGCGAGCAACGATCGCCGCGGTCGTCTTAGTCACCTGGTTCGCCGATCCGCTTGCGTTCGACGCGGTGACCTTGACGGCGATGAATTTCCCCGCGTCGACGTCCGTCAGGGCGTAGCTCGATGTGGTGGCAGTAGAGATCGCCGCACATGTCTTGGGAACGGCTGTCGCGACCTTCGTGATCGCCGCCGTGCACCGAAGCCACTGATAGGCGTAGCCGGTTGGAACGCCACTCCATGTTCCATTCGAAACGGTGAGAGTGTTGGGAACCCGCGCGGTTCCTGAAATCACGGGCGCAACAGTGGTCACGGGAATTGCAGCAGTCACAATCGCACTAGCAGCAGGCGGCGTGAACAGCGAAGCAAGTACGGCGAAAACCGAGATTGCCGATGCAATCTTCACAGGCATTCGCCACTGAACCATATTGCCCCTCACTTGCGAGACTATTTCAGTTTACGCCCAATGTGAGCAATTCACATAGTCGACGAGAATTCTCTTCAGCGCGCGAGCCGGGTTCGCACGGCGAGCAACGACATCGCGACGACGACCAATCCACCGAGGAGAATCTCGGGCGTGATCGCCTCGCCCAGGATGATTGCCGACCACATGATGCTCATCACCGGCTGCGTCAACTGCACCTGGCTGACCGTGGGAACGGGGCCGATTGCGAGCCCGCGATACCAGGCGAAGAACCCGAAGAACATCGAGACTGCCGCGAGGTAGGCGAAGGCCAGCCAGTCAGTGACGTCGGGGGTGAAGGGTTCGTTCGAGAGCGACCAGATCGTCACGCCAAGCAGGATGGGGCTCCACACGACGAGTGCCCAGGCGATGGTCTGCCACGAGCCGATTTCCCGCGCGATGATCGCGCCCTCGGCGTATCCGTAGGCCGTGACGACCACGGCCGCCAGCAAATAGAGGTCTTCGAGTTGGAGGGGTTCGAACCCGCCGTGTGACGTTGCGGTGAACACGACAACGGCGGTGGCACCGGCGGCGGCGAAGGCCCAGAACCGCACCGGTGGGCGCTCCCCGGTGAGGAGCACGCTGATCACCGCAGTGGCGGCGGGCAAAAGCCCCACCACGACGGCAGCGTGGGACGCGGGCACGGTTTGCAGGGCTAGGCCCGTGAAGAGGGGAAAACCGACGACCACGCCACCGCCGATGGCCAGCAGTCTCAGAAATTGGCGACGAGTCGGAATCGGCTGTTTACGGAAATAAAGGAACGCAATGGCGAGCACCGCCGCGACGACAGCACGGCCGGCGGTGATGAACGCCGGGCTCATGTGGTCGACCGCCGAGCGGGTCAACGGAACGCTCAACGCGAACAGAGCGACACCGAAGAACCCCCACCAGAGCCCCGAGCGGGAAGAGGTCACGAGCTAGGCGGCGCCGTCGAACATTCCGGTGACCGAGCCCTCACCGAACACCTCACGGATGGCGGTGGCGATGGTCGGAGCGATGGAGAGAATTTCGAGTCGATCCCAGTGCTTCTCAGCAGGAATCGGAAGGGTGTCGGTGACGACGACCTTGTCGATGAACTCCGACTGAAGAATCTCGGTGGCGGGGTCGGAGAACACGGCGTGGGTGGCTGCGACCACGACACCCTTCGCGCCAGCGTTCTTCAACGCCTCGGCGGCTTTGACGATGGTTCGGCCGGTGTCGATGAGGTCGTCGACGATGAGGCACACGCGGCCCTCAACGTCGCCGACGATCTCGTGCACCGAAACCTGGTTCGGAACGAGCGGGTCACGGCGCTTGTGGATGATGGCGAGTGGCGCACCCAGCTTGTCGCTCCAGATGTCGGCGACGCGCACGCGGCCCATGTCGGGGCTCACGACGGTCAGCGTGGAGGGGTCGAGTTGGGCGCGGAAGTGCTCGAGCAAAATCGGCATCGCGAAGAGGTGGTCGAACGGACCGTCGAAGAATCCCTGAATCTGGGCGGCGTGAATGTCGACCGACATGATGCGGTCGGCGCCCGCTGCGGCGAACAGATCGGCGATGAGTCTCGCCGAAATCGGTTCGCGTCCGCGCCCCTTCTTGTCTTGGCGCGCGTAGGGGTAATACGGTGCAACGACGGTGATGCGCTTCGCGCTCGCGCGCTTGAGTGCGTCGACCATGATGAGTTGCTCCATGAGCCACTCGTTGATGGGCGCACAGTGCGACTGAATCACGAAGGCGTCAGTTCCACGAACACTTTCGTCGAATCGCGCGTAGATCTCGCCATTGGCGAAGGTGCGGGCGTCGGTGGGGAGTAAAGCGATGCCGAGTTCGCGAGCGACATCTTCCGCGAGTTGAGGGTGTGCTCGGCCCGAAATGAGGATGAGCTTTTTTTTGCCCGCCAACTCCATGGTGTCCATCGGACTACTCGCTTTCCTTGGTGTTCTCCGCGGCCTCGGCGGCAGCCGACCCCGCTCGATTGTTGGCGACCCAACCCTCGATGTTCTTCTGTTGCCCGACCGTCATCGCGAGCGACCCTGCGGGCACGTTGCGGCGAACTACGGTTCCCGCTGCGGTGTAGGCGCCGTCGGCGATGGTGACGGGAGCGACAAAGACGTTGTGCGAACCGGTGCGCACGTGCGATCCGACGGACGTGGGGTGCTTGGCGACACCGTCGTAGTTCGCGGTGATGGTGCCCGCACCAATGTTCGACTCCTCGCCGACGGTGGTGTCACCGATATACGAAAGGTGCGGCACTTTGCTTCCGCGTCCGATGTGCGAGTTCTTGGTCTCCACGAACGTGCCAATCTTGCCGCCCTCGGCGAGAACCGTGCCGGGGCGCAGATACGAGAACGGTCCGACGGTCGCGTTCGCCTCGATCACTGCGAGCGTCGCGTCAGTGCGGGTGACGGTGGCGTTCTGCCCCACCTCGCAATCGCGCAACGTGGTTTCGGGTCCGACCGTTGCGCAGCACGCGATGCTCGTCGCGCCATGGAGGAACGTTCCGGGAAGGATGCGGGCGTCGGGCTCGATGGATACGGCACGGTCGATCCACGTCGTCGCCGGGTCGTCGATGGTGACGCCCGCGAGCTGGTGTCCGCGCACAATCATCGCGTTGAGTCGCGCCGACACCTCGGCGAGTTGCACGCGGTCGTTGACGCCGGCGACAATCCACGATTCGACGAGGACGGTCGCGCCGACTGCGTGGCCGTCGCCCGCGAGGAGTTCGATGACGTCGGTGAGATACTTTTCGCCCTGAGCGTTCGCCGTGCCGACCTTGGCGAGCGCGTCGCGAAGAGCGCCGGCGCGGAACACGTAGGTGCCCGAGTTGATCTCGGCGATGTCGAGTTCGTGGGCGGCTGCGTCTTTGTGTTCGACGATTTTGAGGAACGAGCCGTCGTGGTCACGAACGATTCGCCCATACCCGGTGGCGTCGTCGACGAGTGCGCTGAGCACCGAGGCCGAGTGTCCGCCCTCGCGGTGTTCCGAGAGGAGGCCGAACAACGTCTCGACGTCGAGAAGTGGAACGTCACCGCTGATGACAACCACGTCGCCGTCGAATCCGTCGAGTGCGGCGAGCGCCAGTTCGACCGCGCGGCCCGTTCCGGGAACGTCGTCCTGGTCGACGATGTCGACACCATCGGAGAGTTCGGCGATCGCGTCGGCGACCGCATCACGCTGGTGCCGAACGACCGCGAGCGTGCGCGTGGGGCGCAGGGCCGCCGCCGTGGAAAGAACGTGGCCGATCATGGGAACGCCCGCGATGGGGTGCAAAACCTTGGCGGTCGACGACTTCATGCGCGTTCCCTCGCCGGCGGCGAGAATCACCACGGCAAGAGGAGCATCGGTCATGTGACCATTCTGGCACTTCGCCACCCGAGCACGGATGCGGCGCGAGGGATGGCGCCGAGAATCGGGCAGAATAGGGGGAGCCCCTCGGGGCGAAAATGCCCCTTAGTGTAATGGCAGCACGGCATCCTTTGGAGATGTTCGGTCTTGGTTCGAATCCAGGAGGGGCAGCGTTACTCCCCCAGTTTCTCGGCCACCTCAAGCCATCGCGATTCCAGTGATTCGAGTGAATCCGTCGCCGTGGCGAGTTCCGTGGTCAGCGCAGCGAGGCCCTGGTAGTCGCTCTGATCGTGCGTAGCGAAACGCGCGTGAATAGCCTCGACCGTCGCGCGCTGGTTCACAATTTGGCGATCGAGCGACTTCGACTCCTTGTCGAGAGCATGACGCTCGGACCCACTCAGGCCCGCCGCAACGGGCGCAGACTTGGCCGGCGCGGGGGCAGGCGGTGGATTACGCACGTCCAGTCGCAGGTATTCGTCGACACCGCCAGGCAGATGACGAAGCTTGTGCCCGATCACCGCGTACTGCTGGTCGGTCACGCGTTCGAGCAGGTATCGGTCGTGCGAAACGACGATGAGCGTTCCCGGCCACGAATCGAGCACGTCCTCGAGCGCGGCGAGCATGTCGGTGTCGAGATCGTTGGTGGGTTCGTCGAGAAGCAACACGTTCGGTTCGTCGAGCAGGATGAGCAGAATCTGCAGGCGGCGTTTTTGTCCACCCGACAGGTCTTTGACGGGGGTGGTGAGGTGCGCGCTCGAGAACCCGAGGCGTTCTAGCAGTTGCCCCGGCGTGAGTTCGATCCCACCCGCGTTGTAGGTCGTCTTGAACTGGGCGATGACGTCGGTGACGCGGTCGTTCATGAACTCGTCGAGACCCTCGAGGCGCTGGTCGAGTCGACGGAGCTTGACCGTCTTTCCCGTCTTCACTCGACCGGTCGTTGCGTCGAGTGAGCCGTCGATGAGCCCCAAGAGCGTCGATTTTCCCGCACCGTTTCGGCCGAGAATTCCCGTTCGCTCGCCCGGCGCGATGCGCCATTCGATGTCCTTGAGAATTTCGGTGCCGTCGATCGAGTACCCCGCATCGATGAGGTCGACGACGTCCTTGCCCAGTCGCTGCGTCGCCATCTTGGCGAGTTCGACGCGGTCGCGCGGTGGCGGAACGTCGGCGATGAGCGCGGTCGCCGCGTCGATGCGGAACTTCGGTTTGGAGGTGCGCGCGGGCGCTCCGCGGCGCAGCCACGCGAGTTCCTTGCGGAGCAGATTCTGTCGACGTTCTTCGCTCGACGCGGCTTGCCGCTGACGCTCGACGCGCTGCAACACATACGCCGCGTAACCGCCCTCGAACTTGTCGACAACGCCGTCGTGCACCTCCCACGTGTCGGTCGAGACCGCATCGAGGAACCACCGGTCGTGGGTGACAACCACCATCGCACCCTGCCCGGTGGGCCAGCGACGGCGGAGGTGTTCGGCGAGCCAATTGACGCCGGCGACATCGAGGTGGTTGGTCGGTTCGTCGAGGAGCAGCACATCCCAGTCACCGACGAGCAGTTTGGCGAGCGCGGTTCGCCGACGCTGACCACCGGAAAGGTCGCCGATGCGCGATTCGACATCGACGTCACCGAGAAGTCCGGCCAACACGTCGCGAATCACGGGCGACGACGCCCACTCATGTTCCGGCCCGTCCCCGACCACGATTCGGGCGACCGTGTCGTCGGCGTGGAACTCGTCGTCTTGCGTGAGGAACCCGGACGTGATTCCTCCGCGACGGGTCACCCGTCCCGAGTCGGGCTCGAGGATGCCGCCGATAATCGACAGCAGAGTCGACTTGCCGTCACCGTTGCGCCCGACCACACCGATTCGGTCGCCCGCGTGAATTCCGATCGTGAGGTTGTCGAGGATGACCCGGTTCGGATACTCGTGGGAGATGCCCTCCAAGCCGACCAGGTTCATCTCGTCAGTTTAGGAGGGGAAGGTAAGCGAGAATGGACGGGTGACCCGCCGCACCCTCGTTACCCTGACCTTCGCCCTTGCCGTGGCGTGGTTGGCGCTCGATCAGTTGTCGAAGATGTGGGCCGAAACGACGCTCCTCAACCAGCCGCGCATCCCCATTCTCGGCGGATGGTTCGGGCTGGTTCTCGTCTACAACCCGGGAGCCGCATTCGGTCTTGGCACGGGATTCATCTGGGTGCTCACCGTCATCGCGGGTGTCGCCGCAATCGCGCTCGTCGTGGTCGCCCTGCGCGTTCGCAACACGTGGTGGGCGCTGGCCGTCGGTTCGATGCTGGGCGGCGCCGTCTCACACTTTCTCGATCGGCTATTGCGCGGCGAGACTCTCGCCAACGGTCGCATCGTCGACTTCATCGACTACGGCGGGTTCTTCGTCGGCAACGTCGCCGACATCGCGCTCGTCGGTGCAGCTATCGGGGCCGTTCTCCTCAGCCTTTTCGGCGTGAGCTTCAGCGAATCCCCGCGCCGGGAGCGGCACTAACCACGGCGAGAGCGGTGTCACCCAGATCGGTGAAATCGCTCGCGAATTGTTCGGCGTCGTTTTTCGAACCGGCAAGAAGTGCGATCGTCGGGCCGCTCCCCGAGACGACCCCCGCCACGGCACCAATCGCGATTCCGTGCTCGAGCACGTCGAGAAGTTCGGGGCGCAACGCCACGGCCGCGGGCTGGAGATCGTTGCCAAGGTAGCGTGCGACATCGAACGGGTTGCCACGCTGGAGTGCGTCGATCAAGACGGGGTCGACGGTGGGTCGGGGCGCGGATTCGGGGGCAAGGCCGGCCGCCGTTCGCTGACGATCGAGTTCGCGGAACACGTCGGGGGTCGACAATCCTTCGCCGGCGAACACGAGCACCCAATGGAATTCGGCGCTATCGGGAACGGCGGTGAGTTCATCGCCGCGGTCGACTCCGATTGCGGTTCCCCCATGGAGAGCGAACGGCACGTCGGCACCGAGGGACGCGGCAATCTCGGTCAGTTTCGCGATTCCGAGGTTGGTTTCCCACAGCGCGTCGACGGCGACGAGTGTGGCCGCCGCATCCGCACTTCCCCCGCCCATACCGCCCGCGATGGGCACGTTCTTGACGATGTGCAGGGCCGCACCTCGGTCGATTCCCGCCGCCGCGGCGACCGCTCGGGCCGCGCGGATCGCGAGGTTCGAGTCATCCGTCGCAAGTTGCGCGGTGTCGATCGGTCCCGAGAATTCGACCGAGAAGCCGTCGGATTCCGTGGCCGTGACTTCCTCGACGAGCGAGACCGCCTGGAACACCGTGGCGAGATCGTGGTAGCCGTCGGGGCGAAGCGGGCCGACGCGCAGGCACACGTTGATCTTGCCCGGCGCCGTTGCCGTGACCGATCGCGTGCTCATGCTGTCGAGCCTAATCCTGGGTGCACCCTCGCCCCTCCCACATCCGCCCACTCCACCTGTTTCTGCAGACATTTGCCCTTCCCCCACCTGTTTCTGCAGACAAACAACGCAGTTCCCTCAAATTCCAGCCGGAATGTGCGAAATGTCTGCAGAAACAGGTGTGGCGCGGGGGTCAGGCGGAGGCGAAACGGATTAGGTGGACTGAACCGAAGCGAGACGGATGTAGTCGGCGAG
>JAHEGC010000013.1:0-16541 GCA_024639965.1 Micrococcales bacterium | reverse complement strand
TCCCTCAAATTCCAGCCGGAATGTGCGA
Organism: Micrococcales bacterium; assembly: GCA_024639965.1. Lineage (GTDB taxonomy): Bacteria > Actinomycetota > Actinomycetes > Actinomycetales > Microbacteriaceae > MWH-TA3. Next base: position 16,513 of record JAHEGC010000013.1, on the reverse strand, counting down.
AATGTCTGCAGAAACAGGTGTGGCGCGGGGGTCAGGCGGAGGCGAAACGGATTAGGTGGACTGAACCGAAGCGAGACGGATGTAGTCGGCGAGCGTGAGTTGCTCGCCGCGAGCGCCGGGATCGATGCCCGCCCGTTCGCAGAGCGAAGCCGCGGAATCCGTCGAACCGGCCAGCGCGCTGAGTGCCTGGCGCAGGGTCTTGCGGCGTTGACCGAAGGCGGCGTCGGCGAGTGCGAACACTCGGCGGCGAAGCACGTCGTCGTGGATCTCGGCTTGGGCGGTTTCCAGCGTGGCTGTCTCGGGGGCCGTGTCCGGCGCGGCGGTCTCAGTCGCCGTCGTGGCAGCGACGGTCTCGGCCTCGGTCGCCGTCGCCGGCGCGGCGGTCTCGGTCTCGGATCCCGTCACCATCGCGGCAGTAGCGGCAGCGGCGATCGCGTCGTGCGCGGTCATGCCCACGAGCACGGAGTCGACGTTGGGCTCGGGCCAGAAGACGCGGCGCGAAACGGTGCCCTCGACGGCCCAGTTGCCCCACCACGCGGCCTTGACGCTCGGCACGCCGTAGACCTTCGAACCGGGCACAGCGGCGAGCCGATGCCCCACCTCGGCTTGCACCATGACGAGCACCCGGCGGATCGTGGGGAACGTCTCGAGCAGATGGATGAGCACGGGCACCGACACGTTGTAGGGAAGGTTGGCGACGAGTGCGGTGGGTGCGCTCGGCAGGGCGGTCACCGCAAGGGCGTCCGACTGCACGACGGTGAGCATTCCCGCGGGCACCCCGTGTTCGGCGATGGTGGCGGGAAGGCGTTCGGCGAGACGCGGGTCGATCTCGATTGCCGTGACGGGGTGCCCCGCCTCAAGCAAACCGAGGGTCAACGAGCCGAGCCCCGGCCCGACCTCGACGACGGCTTCGCCGGGAGTCAGCGCGGCGGTCGTCACGATCTTGCGCACCGTGTTCGCGTCGTGCACGAAGTTCTGTCCCCACTTTTTGGTGGGCGACACCCCGAGCGACTCGGCGAGGGCGCGAATCTCACTCGCACCGAGAAGGGTCACCACTCGCCGTACACCCGTTCGGTGTTGCGCGCGACGTCGGTGGCGAGTTCGTCGACGTCGACTGCGAGGTGCTCGGCCATGAATCGCAGGGTGAGGGGAACGAGGTAGGGGCCGTTGGGTCGACCACGGAACGGCGTGGGGGTGAGGAACGGCGCGTCCGTCTCGACGAGGATGAGTTCGCGCGGGGCGACTTCGAGCCCGGCGCGAATCCCCTTCGCGTTGCCGAACGTCACCGTGCCCGAGAACGAGAGGTACCAACCGTGATCGGCGCAGATCCGGGCGAGCTCGTCGTCACCGGAGAAACAGTGGAACACCGTCTTCTCGGGTGCGCCGACCCGCAGGAGCGTCGAAACGACATCGCCGTGTGCGTCACGGTCGTGAATCTGCAGGGCGAGCCCGTTCGCTTTTGCAATGTCGATGTGTGCCTCGAACGAGTGCAGTTGCGGCGCGCGGCCGTCCTCGTCGGTGCGAAAGAAGTCGAGCCCGGTCTCGCCCACGGCGCGAACGCGATCGCGCGTCGCAAGTTCGGCGATGCCCGCGATGTGCTCGTCGAGAACTCCCCGCGCCGCGAGAACCGGAGCTTCGTTGGGGTGGATGGCGACGGCGGCGAGCACGCGCGGGTCACGATCGGCGAGGTCGGCTCCCCACCTGGAGGTCTCGAGATCGGTGCCCACCTGCACGACACCTTTGATGCCCACCGCCACCGCGCGGCGCAAATTCTCTTCGGGCGGAAGCGGATTCTCGCCGTCGGCGATCTCGAGGTGCGTGTGATTGTCGTACACGGGCACCGTGAGCGGCTCGGGCAGCGGCGGGAACGACAGGTCGCGCGTAAGGTCACCTTCGGTCGCCTTGCGCGCGCGCAACGGTTCCGACATCGGCTACTCCTCGATGCGGGGGAAGAGCGCGTCGAGCGCGGAGACGCGGAGGCCATCGGGCGTGATGCCCCACTGGCCGGCGCGCGACAGGTGCTGATCGGCGATGCCGCCGAGCGCTTCGGCGAGCCCGAGTGCATCCCAGAGTTTGGCGGTGGCGAGGGGCATGACGGGCGAGAGCCCCACCGCGATTGCACGCAGACCTTCAACGGCGGTGTAGAGCACGGTGTTGAGTCGGTCGCGGTTCGCCTCATCCTTCGCGAGAACCCACGGCTCTTGCTCGGTGATGTAGAGGTTGAGCGCGTCGACGATTGTCCATACCGCGGAGATGGCGTCGTGAATTGCGAGTCGGTCGATCGCCGCGTTCGCGTTCCCGAACGCATTCGTCACGGTGTCGACGATGACCGCGTCGGCGTCGTTCATCTCGGTCGCGGCGGGTACGACGTCGTTGCAGTATCGCGACACCATCGCGATGACGCGGCTGGCGAGGTTTCCGAATCCGTTGGCGAGTTCCGCCTGGTAGCGGGCGGCCAAGTCCTCCCACGAGAACGAGCCGTCCTGACCGAAGTTGATGGCGCTCATGAAGTAGTAGCGGAAGGCGTCCGAGCCGAACACGTCGGTGATTTCGTGGGGGGCGATGCCGGTCAGTTTCGACTTCGACATCTTCTCGCCCCCGACGAGCAACCAACCGTGGCCAAACACGCGCTTGGGCGGCTCGAGCCCGGCGGCCATGAGCATCGCGGGCCAAATGACCGCGTGGAATCGGGCGATGTCTTTTCCGACGATGTGAATCGCGGGCCAACGCTGCGCGAACTCCGCCTCGTTCGAGCCCCAGCCCGTCGCGGTGATGTAGTTGAGGAGTGCGTCGAACCACACGTAGACGACGTGGCTGTCGTCCCACGGGATCTTGACTCCCCAGTCGAACGACGCGCGGGAAATCGAGAGGTCGTCGAGGCCGCGCTTGACGAACGAGATGATTTCGTTGCGCACGCTCTCCGGCTGAATGAACTCGGGGCGCGATTCGTAAAGGTCGAGGAGTTTCTGCTGGAAGTCGCTCATGCGGAAGAAGTAGTTCGATTCCTTGAGAATCTCGACGGGTCGCGTGTGAATCGCGCAGACCTTGTCGCCGGGGAAATCCTCGCCGCCCTCGAGCAGGTCGCCCGGCTGCTTGTATTCCTCACACCCGACGCAGTAATAGCCCTCGTATTCCCCCGAATAGATGAAGCCGTCGTCTTTGAGCTTCTGGAGGAACTTCTGCACCGCGGTTTCGTGGCGCTCGTCGGTGGTGCGGATGAAATCGTCGTTCTGAATCGTGATGGTCTCGAGCAACGGCTTCCACGCCTCGGCGACGAGCTTGTCGGCCCATTCTTTGGGTGATACCGAGTTCGCAATCGACGTGCGCAGGATCTTCTGCCCGTGTTCGTCGGTTCCGGTGAGGAGCCAGGTGTTCTTGCCGTTCTGACGGTTCCACCGCGCGAGAACGTCGGTCGCCACCTCCGTGTATCCGTGACCGATGTGCGGCACATCGTTGACGTAGAAAATCGGGGTGGTGATGAAATAGTTCTCGGCGCTCGACATATTCGCTCCAGTTTACGCGCCCGCCGAGCGCCCGAGCGCGGCGTTGTAGAGGTCGCGGGCGGGGATGCCCGTCGCATCGGCGACCGCGCGACTCGCTTCCTTGAGCCGCTCACCCGATTCGACGCGGGCGAGAACGTCACCCACGGCGACCTCAAGTGGCACGGCAACGACCTCGGCCCCCGCAACGACGAGGACGATCTCGCCACGGTTCTCCCCCGCGAAGCGGTCAGCGAGTTCGGCAAGCGGTGCCCGCGCGACCTCCTCGTGGAGTTTGGTGAGTTCACGGATGACGCAGGCGAGTCGATCGGCGCCGAATGCCTCTCGCGCGGCGACGAGCGTTTCGGCGAGGCGGTGGGGCGATTCATAAAACACGAGCGTGCGCGGTTCGCGTGCCAGTCCGTCGAAGTAGGCGCGCTGACCCTTGCGCGGCACGAAACCCTCGAACGCGAACCGGTCGGTTGGCAGACCGGCAACGGCGAGCGCCGTGATGACCGCCGACGGGCCGGGAATCGCCGAAACGGTCACTCCCGCTTCGTGCGCGGCGCGGACAACAACATAACCAGGGTCGGAGATGGCGGGCATTCCCGCGTCGCTGACCAGCACGACGTCGGAATCGGTGGCACGCGCGACGATGTTCGCGGCCTTCGCGACCTCGTTGTGGTCGTGGAGCGCAACGAATTGTGCGTCGGTAGTGAGCCCCAACGCCTGCAGCAAATGTTTCGTCGAGCGGGTGTCTTCGGCGACAATCACACTCGCGTTGGCGAGCGCCTCCCGAAGGCGCGGTGAGGCGTCACCGAGATTGCCGATGGGAGTCGCCGCGAGGATGAGCACCGCACCATTCTCGCGTACCGTAGTAGGCATGAGCACCCTGAGCCGACTCGTCGATCGGATTCCGCCCCGATTTCACGCGGCATCCGTCTATGTGCCGGTGCTCGTGCTCGCGTCACTCATCCGGCTCATCAATCTCGGCAGCCCGCAGGCACTCGTGTTCGACGAGGTCTACTACGTTCGTGACGCGTGGACGCTGTGGAACCTTGGATACGAGGCCCAGTGGGTTGGCGCGGCGGACTTCGCCCACGGTGACGTCAACGCGTTTCTGACGCAAGGTGCGTTTATCGCTCACCCTCCGCTCGGCAAGTGGATAATCGCGCTCGGCATGGCACTGTTCGGGCCGGCCAACCCGTTCGGGTGGCGCATCGCCACCGCTCTTGCGGGCATCGGCGTCGTCTTCCTCGTCATGCTGATCGCCCGTCGCTTCTTCAGCTCGCTCGGAGTTGCCGCACTCGCCGGCACGTTGGTCGCCATCGACGGCATCGCCATCACGATGAGCCGCACCGCACTCCTCGATGGCATCCTCGCGTTCTTCGTCCTCGCCGCGTTCCTCGCGGTGCTCAAACACCTCGATACCCCGAAGTGGGGTGGGTGGCTCCTCGTCGCCGGCGCCCTTCTCGGCGCCGCGACCGCCGTCAAGTGGAGTGGCTTGTACGCGCTCGCCGCGTTCGGCATCTGGGTCACCGTCGTCGAGACGGTTCGTCATTACAAGGCGAACAAGGGCTTCGACTGGCTTTGGGGGTCGACGGGCAGCGTTCTCAAGAATCTCGCCTTCGTGCTCCCCACCGCGTTCGTCACGTATGCGGCGTCGTGGACGGGATGGCTGGTCACGCGCGGCGGTTGGGGCCGCACCTGGGCGGAGGATACGGGCGTCGGGTCGGGTGCGTGGGGTGCGTTCCGCTCCATCTGGAAGTACCACCGCGACATCTACGACTACAACATCGACCTCACCGCGGCGCACAACTATTCGGCGAATCCATTCAGCTGGCTCGCGCTTTATCGACCGACCGCGTTCTATTACGAGGCGATCGGCGACGGAACGGTGCAGTACATCACTAGCATCGCCAACCCGATCCTGTGGTGGGCCGGAGGGCTGGCTCTCATCGCGCTCATCGTCGTGATGATCCGACGCCCGTCCTGGGAGGTGGGCGCGATTCTGGTGGGAATCACCGCGACCTACCTGCCGTGGATGCTGTTCTCCAATCGAACGATGTTCCAGTTCTACACGGTGACGATGGAACCGTTCCTCGTTCTCGGCCTCGTCTGGGTTCTGGTGTGGATGTGGCGCAAGCATCTGAGATTCATCGTCGTCACGTTCCTTGTTGTTGTCGTCGCAATCTCCGGGTTCTTCCTCCCCGTCTGGATGGGATGGCCGATTCCCGATTGGTTCGCCATGGCGCATTACTGGTTCCCCAACTGGATCTAAGGATTTTCACCGGTTTTCGGTTCTCGCCGGTGGAGAGTCTTCGTTGTGTGCACCTCGTTCAAATGATATTGTCTAGTGGTTTGGGTGTTTTAGTTGAGATACACCTTCATGACCCCCTTCCCCACCCGAGAGGAACCCACTCGTGATTGACCTCATCCTCGCGTCCGACCCGGTCGCTCCCCTCACCGGAATCGACCTCAGCTACTCGCTGGCAGGTCTTGTCACCGGTCTCGTCGTCGGAATCACGGGAGTGGGTGGTGGTGCCGTCATGACGCCGATCCTCATCCTCCTCATGGGCGTCGCCCCCGCGACCGCGGTCGCCACCGACCTGTGGTTCGCCGCCACCACCAAACTCTTCGGTGCCACAATTCACGGCGTCGGCGGCAACATCGACTGGCAGGTGGTTCGTCGCCTCTGGTCCGGGTCGATTCCCGTTGCCATCATCACCGCGATCCTCGTCGCCATCAACGCGAAGCCCGAAAAGGTGTCGTGGCTCACGTCGGCGATTGGCGTTGTCGTTCTCGTGACGGCGCTCGGAATGTTCCTCGCCCCAATTCTCATCAAGGGTGCCCGTGCGAACCGCGTCGACGACCCATCGCGATTCCACAAGTTCCAGACCCCCGCCACCGTCGTCTCGGGTGGTGTGGTCGGCGGCCTCGTCGCACTCACCTCGGTCGGCGCCGGCGCACTCGGCTCGGTGGCGATGACCGCGATCTACCCGTTCCGAATGACCCCCCACCGCCTCGTCGCGACTGACATCGCCCACGCAATCCCGCTCGCCGTCGTCGCGGGTACCGGTTACATCGTCACGGGTCTTGCCACGGGCGTCGGAATCGTCGTCGACCCATGGATGCTTGCGAGCATGCTTCTCGGCTCAATCCCGATGATCATTCTCGGTTCGTTCCTCGCCCGCAAGGTCAAACCCCGCGGAATCCAGATCGCACTCGCGTGCGTTCTGCTCTTCGTCGGAATCAGCGCGATCTTCCCGCTGGCCGGCTAAGGGTTAGTCCCAGTTGCCCTCGAGGGGGTGCGCGCCGACGCGCGTTCCTCGGTCGAAGCCGCGGATCTCGTCCATGTCGGCATTATCGATCTCGAAGTCGAAGAGTGCGACGTTTTCGACGAGACGCTCCTTGCTCGACGTCTTGGGGAAGACGATGAGCCCCTCCTGAAGGTGCCAGCGCAGGATGACCTGAACGATCGATTTGCCGTACTTCTCGGCGAGGTTGGTGAGTGCGGGAATCTCGGTGCCCATGTCGACCGAGCCGTGCCCGAGCGGACCCCACGATTCGGTCGCGATGCCGCGGGCCGCGTGGACCTCGCGGAGTTCCGTCTGCTGTAGAAGCGGGTGAAGTTCGACCTGGTTGAGCACGGGGACCGTGTCGCTCACGGCCGCGAGTGCGTCGAGGTGTTCCTCGAGGAAGTTGCTCACGCCAATAGAGGTGGTGAGACCGTCGGCGCGAAGAGCTTCGAGTTGCTGCCAGGCGTCAACGTAGGTGCCGCGTGCGGGAGCCGGCCAGTGGATCAGGTACAAATCGACGTGATCGAGCCCGAGTTTGTCGAGTGACTTTCCGAGTGCCTCGCGGGCGTGCGGCTGGTCGCCGTTCCAAAGTTTGGTCGTGACGAAGATCTCATCGCGTGGAACACCGCTCTCGCGGATCGCCCGGCCGACGCCCTCCTCGTTGTGGTAGAGCGCCGCGGTGTCGATGTGGCGGTAACCGATTTCGAGCGCGTCGGTGACGATTTCGTAGGCGGCGTTGTCGTCGAGTCGGTAGGTGCCCACACCGAGCTGAGGGATGCGCGTGCCGTCGTTGAGGGTGATGAATTCAATAGGAAAAGCCATGCTCTCAGCCTACCGAGAGCATGGCTTCCCGTTTCCCCTTATGACTTCGACGACGTACCCGAGTTGACCTCGTACGACGTGTTCGTCGACTCGAAGAAGTTGACCAGCTGAAGCGTGTCGTTGGCCGTGGCCATCCACTTCGCCGGGTTCGACACGTTGTAGTGAGCACCGAAACCGAGCTCCTCGAGCCGGCGGTCGGCGAGGTACTTCACGTACTGGTTGATGTAGTCAGCGTTGAGGCCGAGGATTCCGCCGGGGAGCAGGTCGCGGTTGTACTGCTCCTCCATCTCAACGGCGTCGAGGATCATCTGCTTGACCTCGGCGACGAACTCGTCGGTGACGATTTCGGGGTTCTCCTCGAGCACCGTGAGGATGAGGTTGATACCGAACTTGAGGTGCAGCGACTCGTCGCGCACGATCCAGTCGACGAGCGACCCGAAGTTGCGGAGCAGGTTGCGCTGGCGGAACGACAGGGCGACCATGAATCCCGAGTAGAACCAGATTCCCTCGAGGATCACGTTGTAGGCGACGAGGTTGCGAACGAAGTCCTGCTTGCCCTGAATCGTCGTGATGTCCAGGGTCTCCTCCGTCATGCGACGAATGAAGTTGACCTCGAACTCTTCCTTGCGTGCCATCGACGGCACCTCGACGTGCGAGTTGTACGCCTCGTCGCGGTCAATCGGGAACGTCTCGAGGACGTACTCGAACGACATGCAGTGGTTCGCTTCCTCCCACATCTGCTTCGCGAGGTAAAGGTGCGCCTCCGGTGCGTTGATGTACGGGTAAACACCGAACGCGAGCGCCTTGTTGACGAGCAACTCGCTCGGGTTGAAGTACGACATGAGGAACGTGATTGCGTGGCGTTCTTCGTCGGTCATCTTCTTGAAGTCGGCGATGTCCTCACCGAGCTGGATCTCGTTGGGAAACCACGTGTTCGCAACAGCCTGGTCGTAAAGGTCCATCGCCCAGCGGTAACGCACGGGCTTGAGCAGCAGTCCCTCTTGGATTCCGGTTCCGAGAATTCCCATGGTGTCTCTCCTTCTACAGATTATTAAACACGGCGTCAGCGACGCCACAACATTTGGTTACTGGCAGGACTCGCACTGCAGCAGATCCATCGGATCCACCGGCACCGAATACTCGCCGAACGACTCGTTGGTCGGGTTCATCATTCACCGCCCGTCGTCGTACCGGAGCCACCGAAACCGAATCCGCGACGCGGAGCTCCGGCGACAACGGGCTCGGCGTCGCTGGCCGCAGCGCCGAAGCCCTTCTTGTTTCCTTCCACGAGCGACTCTGCCTTGTTGACCTTGACGGTCGACTGCTCCGCGGTGTGGCGGGGTTTCATGTGCAGGTAGTACGTGGTCTTGACGCCGCGCTTCCACGCGCTCGAGTAGATGTCGACCATCTCGTCGATGTCGCGCGTCTCGAGGTACATGTTGCGGCTGATGGCCTGGTCGATCCACTTCTGTGCACGACCCGCGACCTCGAGGAACGAGTTGGGGTTGAGCTGGAACGACGTCTTGAAGGTGGCCTTGATGTCATCCGGGATGGTGGGGAGGCTCTGAATGTCACCCTGCGAACGGAGGATGTCTTCGCGCGTGCTCTCCCAGAGGCCGCGTTCCTTGAGAACGTCGACGAGGTTGCGGTTGACCTCGAGGAACTTTCCACTCGACGTCGAACGCGAGAAGATCTGCGAGAACTGCGGGTCGAGGCCGGGAGTCGTGCCGGCGACGAGGCCGATCGACGCCGTCGGGGCGATTGCCATGAGGGTCGCGTTGCGGATTCCGCCCTTGACCTTCGCGCGCAGGGCGTCCCAGTCGAGACGAGTCTTGCGCGAGATGTCGATCGAAACGCCACGGTCCTTTTCGGCGAGGTCGATCGAGTCGAACGGAACGAGTCCCTGCGACCAGCGCGAGCCGGCGAAGTGATCGTAGGCACCGCGCTCCTTGGCGAGCTCGGCCGATTCGTCGATTGCCGCATAGGAGATGTGCTCGGTGATTTCGTCGATGAGGTCGTAGGCCTCTTCGCTCTCATACGAGAAGCCGAGACGCTCACACACGTCGGTGAAGCCCATGATTCCGAGCCCTACGGCGCGGTTCTCGCTGTTCGCCTTGTCCGCTTCGGGGACCGACGAACGCGTGATGTCGATGAGGTTGTCGAGCTGGCGAACGGCGACGCGCGCGCTCTCCTCCATCTTCTTCCAGTCGAACTTTCCGTCCACGAGGTGGGTCGAAAGGTTGATGGACGCGAGGTTACACACCGACACGTTCTCGGCGTCTTGCGGGAGGCAGATCTCGGTGCAGAGGTTCGACGAGTGGATGGTTCCCGTGTTGTTGTTGAGCGCGCGGAGGTTGATGGTGTCCTTCCACGTGAGCCACGGGTGCGACGTCGACTGCAGCGAGATGAGGATCTGCTTGAACTGTTCGCGAGCCGCGATCTTTTTGAAGAGGTTGAGCTCACCCTTCTCCGCCTTCGCGACGTATTCGGCGTAACGCTTCGAGAACTCGGCGCCGTAGAGCTCGTTGAGGTCGGCGACCTCGAGCGGGTCGAAGAGGTACCAGTCGTCGTCGTTCTGAACGCGCTTCATGAACTCGTCCGAGATCCACACCGCGGTGTTCGCGGTGCGGGTGCGGCGGTACGGGTCACCGGAGTTTTGACGGAGGTCGAGGAACTCGGGGAAGTCGAGGTGCCAGTTCTCCATGTAGAAGCAGAGCGCGCCGAACTTCTTGCCACCGCGCGAGATGGCGCGAAGCACAGAGTCGATGGTGTGCATGAACGGAATCGGTCCGGTCGACACGGTGTTGTTCGAGCGGATGGGCGAACCCTGTGCGCGGAGTTTGGTGACCGAGAGGCCGATGCCTCCGGTTCCCTTGGTGAGCCACATGACATCGCGCGTGGTCTTCGCGATGTGCTCGATGTCGTCCTGCATCTCGAGGACGAAACAGTTCGCGAGCTGCGGGTAGGACGTTCCCGCGTTGACGAGCGTCGAGCCGGCGGCGAGGTACTCGAGCGTCGACATCTTGCGATAGAAACGAATGGCAACCTCGGTGGGGTTCTTCTCGTTGAGCGAGAGGCCCATGGCGATGCGCATCCAGAAGAACTGTGGCACCTCGAGGGGATCGCCGGTGCGGCTCTTGATGCCGTAGCGGTTGTTGAGCGTGACGACGCCGATGTACTTGAGAAGTTCGTCGTGCGAGGGGTCGAGCTCGGCGGCGAGCTTGTCAAAGTCGAACATCTCGGTGAGACGCGAGTCGAGCAATCCCTCGTCGACTCCACGGCGAACGTTGGCCTCGAAGTGCTGGCGGTGCAGGGCGGTGAGCTCGTCGAGCGAGGAGTAGTCACCGAGAACACTCTTGTAGATGGTCTTGAGCAGGAGACGCGCGGCGATCTGGTCGAAGCCAGGGTCGTCTTTGACGTTCTGGAGTGCGACCTGGATAACGGCCTCGTCGAGCTGCTGCGAGGTGATGCCATCGAACAGCGTCAGTTCGAGCTCGGTGCCGATCTGGGTGACCCAGGCAAGCTTGTCCGCGAACCCCTCGGCGGCCTCTTCGATCGCGAGGTTGATTTTGTTCGCGTCGTAGGGCTCGCGGGTTCCGTCTCGTTTGACGACCGTTATGTTCATCGTTCTTCCGTTCTGTCACGTCGCTTCGGGAGCGTCGAATTGCGGCCAGATTGGGTGCGTGGTGACGCCCGTCGTGTCTGGCTTGAAAACACTACATCTAGGAATTCAGAACACGCAACAACCCCATATATTGTGGCGTGTCGTCCACACCTGTGGATAACTTGAGTCGGTTCTCCACAGAAAATATCGCCGATTTCACGCCGATTTCACGTAAACCATCCACATCCCTGTTGGTAAACGCTCTCCCGACCCTAGGCTGGGGGGATGAAGCGTTACGGCGAGTTGCTCCGCATTCCCGGCCTCGTCGCCGTGGTTCTCTCTCAGTTGATCGCCCGATTCCCCGGCGGAATGTTGAGCCTCGGCATCCTCATCCACCTTCAACGACAGACGGGGAACTTCACGATTCCCGGGCTCACCCTCGCGGCGATGTCGATTGGCCAAGCGATTGCGAGCCCGTTGTCGTCGCGATTGATGAGCAAATTCGGAATCCGCCGCGTCATCGGCACGGTGCTCACCCTCTGCACGATCGCCACCACGGTCATCGCCCTCGTGCCACTCAACCACCTCGACGCCGTCATAATGGGGTTCGTCGTCGGCTTGACCCTCGCGCCGATTCAACCGGCCGCCCGCGCGGTGTACCCGACGCTCGTTCCGAAAAAGCAGTTGCAGTCGTTGCAGTCGCTCGACGCGAGCATCCAGGAACTCATCTGGATCGGCGGACCCGTCATCGTCGTCTCGCTCGCCACCCAGGTCAGTTCGGCGGCGGGAGTGCTCGCGTCGGCGTTGATCGGGCTCGTCGGCGGAATCTGGTTCCTCAGCCGGCCCCAAGTGTCGCGCGCGCAACTCGAACCGTCGACGGGCCGCATGGGTGCGGTGCTCAAACGTCCGCCCGTCATCATCGGAGTCGTCACGGGGTTGCTCGTCGTGGGTTCGTTCGGTGCCATCGAAGCGGCAACCGTGTCGGCTTTCGGTAGCGGAAAGGATTCCGCGGCCGGGCTCGTGCTCGCACTGTGGGCGGCGACCTCACTCATCGGCGGACTCGCGATGGGCCACACCCCGATGGGCCCGTGGTCGCTGTCGCGCCGACTCGGGGTGGTCGCGCTCGGAACCGCACTCGCGATGTTCACGCTGGACCCGATCCTTCTCACGTTCGCCCTACTCCTCAGCGGGTTCGGCGTCGCCCCGGCGATGACCGTTCAATACGCCATCGCGACCGAAAGCGTCGACAAGGGTGATGTTCCGGAAAGTCTCGGCTGGCTCGCAACCGGTTGGGTCATGGGTGCCGCACTCGCGAGCGCCGTGGCCGGTGTCGCCATCGACATCTGGGGCACCACCGGCGGTTTCGCCGCCGGCACAGTGTTCGCGGTGCTCGCCGCACTCGTTCCTGCGATCTGGGTGAAGAAACTGCCGGACCTGCGCCACCTCTCCCACTAATCGCGCGACGATTAGGGTGGGGGGATGCCCGTCGTTGACCTGCCGACCGTCGTTTGGGGCGCACCGAGCGCCGGCCGGTTTGCGCTCCTCGTCCACGGGCTTGGCTCCGACGCCCGCACGATGTGGCGCATCGGCGAGCACCTCGCCACCGAGGGCTGGTGCGCGATTGCCGTCGACCAGCGCGGTCACGGCCGAGCACCGCGCACGTCGAGTTATCGCATCGACGACTACGCGCGCGACCTCCTCGCCGTCCCCCACGACGATCCGTGGGGCGTCGCTGTCGGACATTCGATTGCGGGGGCGAACCTCGTGGCCGCGTCGGCGATGGAACCGGGATTCGCCGAACGACTCGTGCTCATCGACCCCGCTCTCGCGACGAATCCGGCGAACCGCGAGGAGATTCGGGCGAACCAGATTCGCAATCACCGCGGGCTCACTTACGCCGCGCAACGCGAGTCGTTCCCCCACTGGCACGACCAGGACATCGAATTGAGCGTCGACGCGGTTCGCGCCGCGTCCGAGTTCGCACTGGTGCACTCGGTCGATGACAACCCCGACTGGGATGTGCTCGCCGAGGCGGAGGCACTCACCGTTCCCACGTTCGTGCTGCAGGGCGATCCCGCCGTCGTCGCGCGGTACACCGACGAACACGCCGCACGCATCGAATCGGCGAACTCGCTTGTGACCCATTCGACCATCTCGGGAACTGGTCACAACGTTCACCGCGATGCTCCCGACGAACTCTGTGCGCGCCTTTCGGCGTGGTTGAACGCCTAGCTTTCCGTCAAGAACTCGGCGATGCGTTTCGCCATCGACTCGCGAATGACGTGGTCGACCAGATCGACGGGCCTAGCGGTCACGCCCGGCAGCCTGGCGGCAGCGTTGGTTCCGACTTTGGAGAGGAACGGGTCGAGCGTTCCGTAGACGAGGTCGACGGGAGCACGCACGAGTGCCAGATCGGAGAGCGTGCTCTGCCCTTGGATCACATTCGTCATCGATCGCTTCGTCGCTTCCCAGCCGCGTTCGGAGACGGAGATGATGTTGGGGATGGGCGAGAGTGCGTTGAGTGCCCCCGCCGTCATCGATGTGAAGACGGGGTTCGCTTTCAGGTAGTTGTAGAAGTCGTTGTAGAACCCGAGTTGGGCTCGTTCGATGGGGTTGACGACCGTTTCTCGCGGCGGATAAATCGGCGTGCCGACGAGTACCAGGCGGCGCACCCACCACCCGTAGGTCGCCGAGAAACGCGCCGAGATGAGCCCACCCATGGAATGCCCGATGAGGGTGAACGGGCGAAGCACACCCCGACGCAACAGTGTTTTGCGAAGCGATTCCACGTGTTGGTCGACGGTGTAGTCGATGTCGGGGGCGGGCGAGTTGCCACAGCCGAGAAGGTTGATGGCGATCACCCGAAAGTGTGGGGTGAGGAGCGGAGCGAGCTTGTCGAACGTCACCGCCGTCGAGGCGATGCCGTGCACCAGCACTACAACGGGGCCCTTCCCCTCGTCGAATGCGACTTCCAACGGGGGCACGGTCGCGGCGAAGAGGGGCACGTCCCCATTATTCCGACCTCGCGGAGTGCGCTCGCTTCTTGGATGAATCTTCGACAACGCGGATTTCGGTGCCGTGCGACTGGGGCGTAGCGTTAGGGACATGAGAATCCCTTCGATCGTCTCCGTCCTAGCCCTTTCCGCGATTGCCCTCACCGGCTGTTCGGCGGCGGAAGAGTCCATCGTCACGTCAGATGTCGCTGGCGGAACGGGTGTCGTCGCCCCGGACACGGGCGCTCCCGTTGAGTCGACCGGGGGTAAGGCGGCCTACGACCAGTCCGTCATCACGACAGCATCGGCGTTCCTAACGGGGGACGACCCCGTCGCCCTCAGCCACGAAGTCGAAACGCGGGTCACCACGGCCGGCGGCCGCATCGACGGGCGAAGCGTCACGAGTGATGAAGAGGGCACCACCACCTGGGTGTCGCTCACCGTTCGCGTACCCGCCGAAAAGCTCGACGGATTCCTCTCCACACTCGACGAGGTCGGTACGGTCGAGAACCTCAACGAATATTCGCAGGACGTCACGTTGATTGTGACGGATTATGAGGCACGAATCGGGTCACTCCAGGCATCCATCGCTCGTCTCGAGCAACTGCTCGGCGGCGCGAACAAGACAAGCGACTTAATCGAAATCGAAACAGCGCTCTCTGACCGCCAAGGCCAGCTCGAATCACTCCAGGCCGAGATGCGCTACTACTCCGACCAGATCGACATGTCGACCGTCCAGATCGACATCGGCCTCCCCGCCAGCGCCACCGACCCCGCACCCGACGACTTCTGGAGCGGTATCGTGGCCGGCTGGAACGGCGTGATCGCCTTCTTCGGCGGAATCGTGATACTCCTCGGCGTTCTCGTTCCATGGCTTCCGGTCGTGGCACTGGTCGCCGGCGGAACCTGGTGGCTCATCCGCCGTGGCAACGCCAAGAATGCGGCGTCACAGGCGAAACCCGCGGCCAAGCGCACTACCGCGAAGCGCTAGGTCACCCCTCGGCGACCCACCGGAGCACACGCTCCGTATGTTCGCCGAGCGTGGGTGGCGCCGTGTGTGCTGTCGGTGTGACCTCGACGGTGCCCTCGAACCACCGCAACGGGGGGCCCGGGATTTCGATCGACCCGAGCGTCGAGTGCTCAACCGGAACAACGAGACCCTGCGAGCGGGTCTGATCCCAGGCGTACACCTCGTCGATGGAACGCACGCGGCCGGCTGGCACCCCGGCCTCGGTGAGGGCGACGAGCACATCGTCGATGACCCAGTCGGCGAGTGCCGCCTCGATAACGGGGATGAGGGCGTCGCGATTCTCAACCCGACCTCGGTTCGTGTCGAAACGCTCGTCGTGGGCGAGGTCGAGCACACGGCACAACGCGCGCCAGTGTCCCTCAGTACCGACCGCGATCTGCATGTGCGTGTCCTTGCAGTGAAAAAGCCCGTAGGGGGCGAGCGAGGGGTGGTGGTTGCCGCGAGCGGTGCCTGTGACCCCCGCGACCGTCTGTGCGGTTCCTTGGAACACGTGTGCGCCAACGACGGAGGCCAGCAGTGATGTGCGGATGATGCGCCCGACGCCTGTCTTCTCTCGGTCGAAAAGAGCGGCGACAATTCCGAACGCGCCATTCATTCCGGCGAGGACGTCGGCGATCGGAACGCCGACGCGCTGCGGGTCGTCCGGCCCGGACCCCGTCACCGACATCAACCCAGCCTCGCCTTGGGCAATCTGGTCGTAGCCGGGGCGCCCCGCCTCGGGGCCGTCGTGACCGAACCCCGTGACGGAGAGCACAACCGCGCGCGGGTTGATCTCACGGATTCGGTCGTCCGGAAACCCGAGGCGCGCGAGCGTTCCGGTGCGGAAGTTCTCGATGACAACATCGGCGCGCTCGAGCAGCGCGGCGAGAACCTCACGCCCCTCGTCACTCTTGAGGTCGATGACGACCGACTCCTTGTTGCGATTGACCGAGAGGAAGTAAGTCGACTCCCCCTCGAGGAAGGGCGGTCCCCAGCGGCGCGAATCGTCGCCGTCGGGGGATTCGATCTTGATGATGCGAGCACCGAGGTCACCGAGCATCTGCGACGCCTGCGGTCCGGCGACGGCACGCGACAGGTCGACCACCAGGATTCCGTCGAGCGGACCGCGCCATGCCATGGCTATTTGCCCTGATCCCGTCGATTCGCTCGCCATGTTCGAAAACCTGCGATGACCGAGAGCCCGAACACCACTGCGGCGATGACGTAGGCGGCGGATTTGACTCCGGGAATGAAGTAGGCGCCCCAACCGGCGAGAGTGAGCCCAACGCCCCAGAGGATCGCGCCGG
>JAHEGC010000027.1 GCA_024639965.1 Micrococcales bacterium | reverse complement strand
TAACCGTCGGTTTCGGAATTTCACCGAATCAACCGAATGACCGAAATCACTCGGGTCGCGGACTTTCACCGCCGGCTCAGATTTTCACTGACCCCGGAGCACGTGCTCGTTTCCATGGTAACCCCGCGATGGTCGATACTCCACCCCGGGATGCTGTGAATCGTCTGTGAGAATGCCGATGCGTCAGCCGCGGGGGAGGAAGCCGACGGCGTCGTAGACGCGCGCCAGAGTCGCCTCGGCGATTTCGGAGGCGCGTTCCGCATTCACCGCGAGCAGTCGGTCGAGCTCGGCGGTGTCGGCGAGAAGTTCCATGGCTCGGGCGCGAATCGGTTCGAACTCGGCGACCACGACATCGGCCACCGCACCCTTGAGGTCGCCGTACCCTTTTCCGGCGAATTCGGATTCGAGCGCGGCGATGGAGGATCCGCCGAGGAGGGAGAGTATCCCCAACAGGTTTGACACTCCCGCCTTGTTCTCGGGGTCGAAGCGAATGTCGCGCTCGGTGTCGGTGACGGCCGACTTGATCTTCTTCGCGGTCACCGCGGGCTCGTCGAGAAGCCAGATGATGCCCTGGGGCGATTCGCCCGACTTCGACATCTTGGATCCCGGGTTCTGCAGGTCGTAGACCTTCGCCGACTCTTTGAGGATGCGAACCTCCGGAACCGTGAGAGTGTCGCCAAAACGCGAATTGAAACGATTTGCGATGTCTCGGGTGAGTTCCACGTGCTGGCGCTGGTCTTCGCCGACGGGAACGGTGACCGCGTCGTACAGGAGGATGTCGGCCGCCTGAAGGATGGGGTAGGTGAACAAGCCGACGCTCGCGGAATCCGCCCCCTGCTTCGCCGACTTGTCCTTGAACTGTGTCATGCGCGACGCCTCGCCGAACCCGGTGATCGTGTTGAACACCCATGCGAGTTGCGCGTGGGCGGGGACGTGCGACTGCACGAACAGAGTCGAGTGCTCCGGGTCGATGCCCGCGGCGATGTACTGCGCGGCGGTGCGACGCGTATTCTCTCGGAGCTTCGCGGGATCCTGTGGAACCGTGATCGCGTGGAGGTCGACGACGCAAAAGACCGCGTCGTGATCGGACTGCATCGCCCTCCACTGCAACAGTGCGCCCGCGTAATTTCCGAGGTGCAGCGAGTCAGCGCTCGGCTGCATACCCGAGAAGAGGCGGGGTCCGGTCATGTCGAGTCCTTCAGATGTCTAGATGTCGTAATCGATGACAACGGGCGCGTGGTCACTCCACCGAGTGTCCCACGAGGGCGCCTTGTCGATGGCGTAGGTGAGGGCGGTCGCGGCGAGTGCGGGAGTCGCGAGGTGGTAGTCGATTCTCCAGCCCGTGTCGGTGTCAAAGGCTTGGCCTCGCTGGCTCCACCACGTGTACGGCCCGGGTACCTCGCCCGCGAAACGTCGACCGAGGTCGATCCAGCCGAGCCCCGCGCCGGCGTTATAGGCGGGGTCATCTTCGGCACCAACGAAACGATCGAAGTACGCCCTCTCCGCTGGCAAGAAACCGGCCTTCTTGAGGTTGCCCTTCCAGTTCTTGATGTCGAGCGTGCGGTGGCCCACATTGAGGTCGCCGACGACGAGAGCACGCGCGCCGTCGCGCGCGAGTTCGGCGAGACGAACCTCCATCGCATCGAGGAATTTGTATTTTTCGACCTGCTTCGGAGTGTCGACCTCGCCCGAGTGCACGTAACACGACACGACCGTCACGATTTTCCCGCTGATTTCGAAGTCGGCTTCGATCCAGCGGCCCGCCGAATCGAAGTCGGTCGCACCAAACTCGATGCGCATGTCCTTCGGCGCTTCGCGTGATGCGATTGCAACGCCGGCGCGTCCCTTCGCAGTGGCCGCATCGTGAACAACGTGCCACGAGTCCCCAAGCAGTCCGGTGAGGTCGCTCGTTTCGGCGCGAACCTCCTGCAGCGCCAGGATGTCGACATCGCGAACGTCGAGCCACGAGTCCATCCCGTTGCGGAATGCGGCCCGAACGCCGTTGACGTTGACCGAGACGATGCGGGTTGACATGAAGCAATTCTACTTTCCGCGCGAGGGCAAGAAGAAAGGGCCCGGGTTTCCCCGGGCCCTTCCCCGCGATGACAACGTGCGAGCCATCGCAGGTTGGTGGCTACTTCTTCGCGCCGAGTCCCTTGAGGACGACGACGAGAGCAGCGGTCACAGCAGTACCCACGAGAATCGCGAGGATGTACGTGAACACGTTCGACACGAGCGGGAACACGAAGATTCCACCGTGAGGAGCGCGGAGCTCGTTGCCGAAGAGGGCGACGAGGGCACCGGTCACGGCCGAACCAGCCATGATCGAGGGGATGACGCGGATCGGGTCAGCGGCAGCGAACGGAATCGCACCCTCCGAGATGAACGACGCACCGAGCAGCCATGCCGCCTTACCGTTTTCGCGCTCGCTGTCGGTGAACAGCGACTTGCGAAGAACGGTCGCGAGGGCGAGACCGAGGGGCGGGGTCATTCCGGCAGCCATGACGATTGCCATAACCTGGAACTGAGGAGCCGAGGTCGCGGCGCCCGCGGCAGCAAGACCGGTAACACCGAAGGTGTACGCAACCTTGTTGACGGGTCCACCCATGTCGAACGCCATCATGAGGCCGATGACGATACCCAGAACAACCATCGTTCCGGTTCCGATGCCGTTGAGCCAGTCGGTGAGGCCGGTCATCAAGGCGCCGATGGGGCCCTTGAAGACGAAGACCATCGCAAGACCGGCGACAATCGACGCGAGAAGCGGGATGACGACGACGGGCATGAGGGGCTTGATCCAGTTCGGGACCGGCCAACGGCTGATCCAGAGCGCCACGAGACCAGCGACGAAACCACCGAGGATGGCGCCGAGGAATCCGGTGCCCGTTCCGAGGGGGTTTCCGTCGATGCCCGTAGCGAGCGCACCGGCAACGAATCCGGGAGCAATACCCGGACGGTCGGCGATCGCGTAGGCGATGTATCCGGCGAGGACCGGAACAAAGAACGCAAACGCAGCCTTACCCAACCAGAAGATCAGGAACGCCCAGTTGCCGATGCTGAGCGGGTTGATGACCAGGCTGCCGTTGGCATCCGTTGCAACACCCATCTTCTCAGCGTCGTATGCGTGAATACCATCGGTTCCGAACCCGGCTGCGCCGAGCAAGAATCCGAGGGCGATGAGAATTCCACCCGCCGCGACGAAGGGAATCATGTAGGAAACACCGGTCATCAGCCACTGGCGGACGCGGGTTCCCGTTGACGTGCTAGTCAATTAGGGCCTCCTTATAGCTCCATTGCTAGTTGTTAGACCTTGAACCGCAGGTGCGGAACAAGCTTTGTGAAACTAGTGACCCCCGCCGAAAAGGCCTCCGAAGAAGCCTTTCTTCTTGGGTTCACCGTCGGACTTGACAGTCTCGGCCTTTGCCGGTGCTGCCTCGCCAACCTTTGCGGCCGAGCCGTCGTTGATTTGTGCGATGAGGCCTTCGATGAGGTCGACCGACCCGTTGATCGCCTTGGCAACGCCCACCTGAACGTAGGGTTTGCCGTTGAAGCGGTCGCGTCCGTTGACCTCGAGGTCAACGGCAAAGATCACACCGTCGGCTGAGTCGATGACGTCTTGCTTGAACGGGTTCGAGCCAGCCGAGCCCTGAGTTTCGACGAGAACTTCGTGACCGAGCTTCTTACCGGCCTGCTCGAGTGCCTCGGCGGCCATGTAGGTGTGGGCGATGCCTGTGATGCAGGACGTGACGCAAACGATTTTCATTGCTGGACCTCTTTCGTCATGGTGTCGGCGATGAACGCCGGGTCGGTGGCGGTGCGAAGTGCATCGCGGAACTCATCGCGCATCACTCGGCGAGCGATCGCGGCGAGAATCTGGAGGTGGCTGTCATCGGCACCGACGGGCGCGGCGATGAGGAAGATGAGGTGGGCGGGGCCATCGGGAGCACCGAAAGGAACACCCTTCTCGCTCGTCGCAACGGCGACGGAGGGAGCGGTGACCGACGCGCTTCGCGCGTGGGGGATGCCGATGCCACCCTGGATGCCGGTGGCCATCACCTCTTCGCGCTTAGCAACGTCGACGAGGTAGGAATCGATGTCGGTGACGCGGCCTTCGGCCACGAGAAGTTCGGCGAGTTCACGAATGACCTCGTCTTTGGTGGTGGAGGCCGAGTTGATGACGACGAGGTTGGCTGTCGTGACGGGGACGGTCATACGCTGAGCTCCTTTATCCGGGTGGTTCGATCGGGGTTGTCGATCACGGCGACGCGGTCGACGTGAATGTCGTGAGGTCCGGGGACTGTGGTCGCGGGCAAGGTAACCGCCGCCGAGCCCCACGCGACCGCGGTGGCGAGCTGGGCGTGGTGAATCGACGGGAAAGCGCCCTTGTCCGTCACCGACAGATACCCAGCTAACGCGGAGTCGCCCGCGCCAACGGTGGAATCGGCCACAACGGGGGGGTGCCCCGCCCACAGCACGAGATCGGCCGTGACGAGAATCGCGCCGTGTTCGCCGAGGCTCACGACAACCTCACCGGCGGGGAGCACTCGTCGCGCTGCGTCGATGACGTCGCCAACGGTCGCGAGAGCGGTGCCCGCGAGTTCTTCAAGTTCCTCGAGGTTGGGCTTGATGAGGTTCGGCACACCCGACGCGGTGACGCGCGCGAGGGTCGATCCCGAGGTGTCAACGGCGTATCGCACGCCTTTGGCGGCGGCACGGGTGCCGAGGTCAACGAGGAAGTCCGCATCGAGGCCGACGGGTAGGCTGCCCGCAGCGACGAGCCAGGTCGGGTGCTCATCGAGGCGCCATTCCAGTTTCTCGGTCAACGCCGATATCTCGGCGGGGGTAATGACGGGTCCGGGCTCGTTGATCTTCGTTGTGCGTCCGGCGGCGTCCACGATGGTGATGTTGTTGCGGACCTCGCCGATGATCGGCGTCGTCGACGAATCGACTCCCGCTTCGGCGAGCGCCCGAATAATCCACGAACCGGTGACGGGATCGGCGGGGAACACGGCGATGGTCTCGTGACCGTTCTTGGAGAGCGCCCGCGCCACGTTGATTCCCTTGCCCGCCGGGTCGCGATGCTTGTCTTTCGTGCGATTGACCTCGCCGATTTCGAGAGTGTCGACCGTAAGGGTGACGTCGATCGCGGGGTTGGGGGTGACGGTGACAATCACGCGGTCATCACCTCGATGCCGAGTTCCGTCAGCTCCGCAACGGTCTGGTCGTCGACGCTCGAGTCGGTGACGATGGCATCGACGTCGTAAATGGGGCAAATGACGGCAAAATCCTCACGACCGAACTTCGAGTGGTCGGCCAGCGCGACGACGCGGCGACCCTTCTCAACGAACGCGCTCTTGACGCGTGCCTCGTCAACGTCGGGAGTGGTCAGTCCACGGTCGGCGGTGATGCCGTTCGCGCCGATGAACGCGATGTCCGCCGAGATCCCGTGGAGCGCATCCCACGCCCACGGACCGACCGAGGCGAGGGTGTTCTCGCGAACATGACCACCGAGGACGTGCAGGGTGATGCCCGGCTTGCCTGCGAGAACCGCGGCCGCCTGGATCGAGTTCGTCACGACCGTGAGGTTGAGGTTCGTCGGAATCAACTGAGCGAGTCGGATCGTGGTGGTACCCGAATCGAGGATGACCGACATGTTCTCGGTGATCTCCTGCACCGCAAGGGCCGCGATGCGATCCTTCTCGTCGATGTGTTCGCTCTCGCGCTGCTCGACCGTAGCCTCGAGGGTGGAACGTTCGACGGGGATCGCGCCACCGTGTGCGCGAAGCAAAAGTCCACGGCGTTCGAGGGCGGTGAGATCGCGACGGATGGTCTCGGGAGTCACGTCGAGCTGACGAGCGAGGGACTTGACCTCAACCCGTCCGGCGACTCGAGCAGTGTCGAGAATCGCGCGGTGACGCTCCGGTGCGTACATTGACCATCCTTGGACGAATGTTTGTTTCTCTTTGTTTACTCCCATTTCTGTTGGATTGCAAGAGAAGATTTATCCGCGCGTGTCAGCCTCCCCGCCCCCCCACACACCTGTTTCTGCAGACTTTTCACTCGCTCAACCACGTTGTCGCAGACAACTGTGTGATTTGCCGCAGATTCGGCGAGAAAAACGCCGGATGTCTGCAGAATCAGGAGTGTTAGCGGCGGACGCCGGAGATCGCGGCCTGCTTGACTTCGGCGATTGCCTTGGTCACCTCGATGCCACGAGGGCACGCCTCGGTGCAGTTGAAGGTCGTGCGGCAGCGCCAGACGCCCTCCTTCGAGTTGAGGATGTCGAGTCGAACCTGAGAGGCTTCATCGCGCGAATCGAAGATGAAGCGGTGGGCACTCACAATCGCAGCCGGCCCGAAGTACTGGCCGTCGGTCCAGAAGACGGGGCACGACGTGGTGCACGCGGCGCAGAGGATGCACTTGGTGGTGTCATCGAAACGCTCGCGCTGCTCGATCGTCTGGTGGTGCTCCTTCTTCGGCTTCGAGGTCGACTGGAGGAACGGCTGTACCTCGCGATACGCGGCGAAGAACGGCTCCATATCGACGATCAGATCCTTCTCAAGGGGCAGACCCTTGATCGCTTCGACGTAGACGGGCTTCGAGATGTCGAGGTCCTTGATGAGGGTTTTGCACGCGAGTCGGTTACGGCCGTTGATGCGCATCGCGTCGGAACCACAAATTCCGTGGGCGCACGAACGTCGGAACGACAGCGAACCGTCTTGATCCCACTTGATCTTGTGCAATCCGTCGAGCACGCGGTCGGTGGAGAACATCTCGACGTCGAAATCCTGCCAATACGGCTCCGTGTCGGTCTCCGGGTTGAAGCGGCGCACGATGAACGTGACCGTGAACGACTGTACGACTCCCAATTCGCTCATCAGTACTTCCTCTCCATCGGCTGATAGTTGGTGATGACGACGGGCTTCCAACCGAGGTCGATTTTCTCGCCCTTCTTGTACGCCATCGTGTGCTGCATGTATTTCTTGTCATTGCGATCGGGGAAGTCGTCGCGCATGTGACCACCGCGGCTCTCCTTGCGGTTTCGCGCGGACACGACAACGACCTGGGCGAGATCGAGGAGGAACCCCAGCTCGATCGCTTCGAGAAGGTCGGTGTTGAAGCGCTGACCGCGGTCGTGGATGCCGATCTTCGCGTAGCGCTTGCGAAGGTTGATGATGACATCTTCCGCGTGCTTGAGCGACTCTTCGGTACGGAAGACCTGCGCGTTGCGGTCCATCTCGGCCTGGAGTTCCTTGCGGATCGCGGCGACCGATTCGGTTCCGTCCGCCGTGCGCATCGTCTCGACGAGGTCGAGCACGAAGGATTCCGCGTTCTTCGCGAGTGCGGGACGCTTGTTCTTCTTCGCGTACTCCGCCGCGTTGCGGCCGGCGCGCTTTCCGAAAACGTTGATGTCGAGGAGCGAGTTGGTGCCGAGGCGGTTCGAACCGTGAACCGAAACGCACGCGCACTCGCCGGCGGCATACAAGCCGGGAATGACGGTCGTGTTGTCGGCGAGAACCTGAGCGTCGGTGTTGGTGGGGATACCGCCCATCGCGTAATGCGCTGTCGGCATCACGGGGACGGGCTCGACGACCGGATCGACACCGAGGTAGGTGCGGGCGAACTCGGTAATGTCGGGCAGTTTGGTCTCGAGTACCTCGGCGCCGAGGTGCGTGCAGTCAAGAAGCACGTAATCCTTGTGCGGCCCAGCGCCACGGCCTTCGGCGACTTCCTGGACCATGCAGCGCGAGACGATGTCGCGCGGAGCGAGGTCTTTGATGGTCGGGGCGTAGCGCTCCATGAATCGTTCGCCACTCGCGTTGCGAAGGATCGCTCCTTCGCCTCGCGCGCCCTCGGTGAGGAGGATGCCGAGACCGGCGAGTCCGGTCGGGTGGAACTGGAAGAACTCCATGTCCTCGAGAGGGATTCCCTTGCGCCAGATGATTCCGACTCCGTCTCCGGTGAGCGTGTGGGCGTTCGACGTGGTCTTGAACATCTTGCCGAAGCCGCCCGTGGCGAACACGACCGAGGTTGCGTTGAAGACGTGGATGTCGCCCGTCGCCAGTTCGTAGGCGACGACGCCGGTGGCGCGCTTGGTGCCCTTGTCCTCGCTGAGGACAAGATCGAGCACGTAGAACTCGTTGTGGAACTCGACGCCGAGCTTGACGCAGTTCTGGAAGAGCGTCTGCAGAATCATGTGGCCGGTGCGGTCGGCGGCGTAACACGCGCGGCGAACCGGTGCCTTACCGTGATCGCGGGTGTGACCGCCGAATCGACGCTGGTCGATTGTTCCCTCGGGGGTGCGGTTGAAGGGCAAGCCCATGTTCTCGAGGTCGAGAACCGCGTCGATTGCCTCTTTCGCGAGAATCTCGGCCGCGTCCTGGTCGACGAGGTAGTCACCGCCCTTGACGGTGTCGAACGTGTGCCATTCCCACGAATCCTCTTCGACGTTGGCGAGAGCCGCGGCCATTCCACCCTGCGCCGCACCCGTGTGCGATCGCGTCGGGTAGAGCTTGGTGATGACGGCGGTCTTCGCCTTGGGCGCCGACTCGATGGCGGCGCGCATACCGGCGCCTCCGGCACCAACAATGACAACGTCGTACTCGTGATGGTGAACCGTGGGCACGGTGTACTCCTTATATATGTGTTAGACGGCCGGGCAGAACGACGGCAACAAGTCGGCCGGGGTTCCCGCGGGGCAGGGGTCGAGCGTAAAGATAACGAGGGTTCCGAGGACAATCAGCGTCACCGTCGAAACGGCGAGAAGCGTGAGAAGGACCTTGCGCAGTCGGGGGCGAAGCACGTAATCCTGGATGACGACGCGCATGCCGTTCGTGCCGTGGATGAGCGCGAGCCAGAGCAGTGCGGTATCGAACCACTGCCAGAACGGATTGGCGAGTTTGCCCGCGACGAACGCGAAGTCGATTGCCTTGACCCCGCCGTCTTGCATGAGGTTGACCGTGAGGTGGGTGAAGATGAGGGCGATGAGCACGACGCCGGAGAGGCGCATGAAGATCCAGCCGAGGCGTTCGAGTCGAAGAGTTTTCATGGCGCGCTATCCTGCGAACACGTGGGCGAGGTGACGGGGGAGGAATCCGGCCATGAGCACGACCCACAGTGCGAGCACGACGTAGAACATGACCTTCTGGTACCGCGTCCCCCACTTCGTGTAGTCGACGAGGATGATGCGCAAACCGTTAAGGGCGTGGAAGATAATCGCGGCGACAAGTCCCGCTTCACCGAGACCCATGAGGGGCGTCTTGTACGCGCCCATCACGGTGTTGTAGATCTCGGGGTCGAGCCGCACCGTGGCGGTGTCGAGCACGTGGACGAGAAGGAAGAAGTAAATCGCGATGCCCGTTATGCGGTGGAGAACCCACGACCACATCCCCTCGTGACCGCGATACAAGGTGCCGCGAATCACCGTTCGTGTTTCACGGGCGGCGGTGTCAACCACTCTGTGCCTCCTCCGAATGAGCGCTTTCGGATTGAGTCTAATACGCTCGCGTAGGCTGTCTGACATGACGAGTGCACACCGCGATCCGAACTTCTACGCGGTCATTCCGGCGGGCGGGGTCGGTTCGCGCCTCTGGCCGTTGTCGCGTGCCGAGTCTCCGAAATTCCTTCACGATCTGACGGGGAGCGGGCATAGCCTCCTCGCCGAGACGTGGCATCGCTTGCAACCACTTGCCGGCGAGAACATCGTCGTCGTGTGCGGCACGTCACACGCCGCCGCGGTCCGTCGCGAACTCCCCGATCTTGATGCGTCGAATGCGATCCTCGAGCCGAGCCCCAAGGAATCGACTGCGGCCGTTGCCCTGGCTGCGGCCGTTTTGTTCCGTCGCAACCCGGAAGCAATCATCGGATCGTTCGCCGCCGATCATGTCATCGAAGATCAGCGCCGTTTCGTCGCGGCCGTTCGTGAGGCGATTGCGACCGCAGCTTCCGGGTACATCGTCACGATTGGTATTCGGCCCACCGAACCCTCCACCGCGTTTGGGTATATCGAATCGGGCGAGGAGCTCGAAGTCGCCCACGCGCCGCACGCTCACCGCGTTGTGCGTTTCGTCGAGAAGCCCGACCTCGCTACTGCGACCGAGTATGTGGAGGGGGACACACACCTCTGGAATGCCGGGATGTTCATCGCGAAGGCGAGCGTCCTGCTCGACGAACTCCGGGCGAACCGGCCGGATGTCGCCGACCCCATCGACGAAATCGCCGACGCGTGGGATTCCCCCGAACGTGACTCCGTTCTCGCGCGTGTGTGGCCGACCATCCCCAAGGTTGCTATCGACTATTCGATCGCCGAACCGGCCGCCGAGCACAATCGCCTCGCAGTCATCTCAGGCGACTTTCACTGGGACGATGTAGGGGATTTTGCCTCACTCGCACGACTTCACACCAAGGGTCGGCCGAACCTCCTCGCTACTCTTGGAGACAACACGCGCGTGCTCAATCAAGGGTCGAGCGGCGTGGTTGTCTCACAGACCAAACGACTCATCTCCCTGATCGGCGTCAAGGACATCGTTGTTGTTGACACCCCGGATGCGCTCCTCGTCACGACGGCGGCCCACGCCCAACGGGTCAAGAACATCGTCGAAGCGATCCGGGAATCGGGCGACGGCGACGTTTTGTAGTCGTTCTCTTCGAAATTCGTTGTCGAAATGCCGAAATGTAACGATTCGGGCGCGAATCGGTGAACTCACGCGTGGAAACGTTTCGCCGCATCCTTCCAATCAATAGGATGAACCCAAAGGTGGAGTCATGGGCGGAAACCGCCGTCCTCACGGCACCACACACATATTGAGAGGAAATTCCCAGTGAAGAAAATCACGTCGCGCATCTGGTCGGGCATCGCCCTTGCCAGCGCTGCAACGGTTGTTCTTGCGGGCTGCGCCGCAGCACCCACGGACAATGCAACGGACGTCCCCAAGGTTGACTACCTCGCCTGTGGTGTCTCGGATGAGGGATCGTGGCAGGACAAGTCGTTCAACCAGTCGGTCTACGAAGGTCTCACTAAGTCGGAGTCGGAGCTCGGTGTCTCGATCGCCGCGGCCGAGTCGGCCACCCCGGACGACTTCGCCCCCAACCTCCAGTCGATGATTGACCAGAGCTGTGACATCATCATCGCGGTTGGTTTCAACCTCGTTGACGCGGTCAACACCGCGGCATCGGCCAACCCCACCATGAACTTCGTCACTGTTGATGGTTGGGCAAATGAAGGTGTCACCAACCTCAAGCCGATCAACTACGCGATGAACCAGTCGTCGTACCTCGCCGGATACCTCGCCGCCGCTCAGTCGACGACCAAGGTCGTCGGCACCTACGGTGGAATGCAGATTCCCGCGGTCACCGACTTCATGACCGGTTTCTACAACGGCGCCAAGGCGTGGGGCACGGACAACGCGACCGACGTCACCGTCGTCGGCTGGGACCCCTCGAGCGAAAAGGGTGACTTCATTGGTGACTTCACCCCCAACTCGGGAACGTCGAAGACCATCGCGGCTGGACAGATCGAGAAGGGCGCTGACGTCATCTTCCCCGTCGGTGGCGACCAGTTCGGTGCCGTCTCCGAAGCGATCACCGAGTCCGGCATTGACGGACGCATGATCGGTGTCGACAAGGACATCGCTGCCGCCTCGCCCGAGTACGCGCAGTGGATCCTCACCTCGGCTGAGAAGCGCATGACGAACGCCGTGTTCGACATCATCAAGGGCATCGCGATCGACGGCACCGCGTTCAGCGGCGACGTCTACCTCGGCACCCTCGACAACGGCGGAACCGCCCTGTCGCCGATCACCAACTACACCGGCGCCGCGGCGCAGGCCGATGTCGAGGCGAAGCTCGCTGAGCTTCAGGCCGGCATCGTTGACGGGTCGATTGACCCCGTCGCAGTAGTAGGCTAAAACGCAATACGGGCGGGGGTCGTCGGGCATCGTCCCGGCGGCCCCCGCACCACATTCTTTTCAAGGACGAAATAGATGAAACTCGAGCTTCGCGGCATCACCAAACGATTCGGTTCGCTGGTCGCAAACGATCACATCGACCTCGTGGTGAACTCCGGCGAGATTCACTCCCTCCTCGGGGAGAACGGTGCGGGCAAGTCCACCCTCATGAATGTGCTCTACGGCCTGTATCAGGCGGACGAGGGCGAAATCCTTTTGGACGGCACGGTCCAACATTTCAAGGGTCCCGGCGACGCGATGGCGGCGGGAATCGGAATGGTGCATCAGCATTTCATGCTCATCCCGGTTTTCACGGTGGCCGAAAACGTGGTGCTCGGCAACGAACCCACCGGCCCTCTGGGCACACTCAACCTTGATGAGGCGCGCAAACGCGTACGTGAAATCTCGGATCGTTTCGGCTTTGACATCGACCCCGACGCACTCGTCGAAGATTTGCCCGTCGGTGCACAACAACGCGTCGAGATCATCAAGGCGCTCGCACGGGACGCGAAGGTTCTCGTACTTGACGAGCCGACCGCAGTGCTGACGCCCCAAGAAACGGACGAACTGATGTCGATCATGCGCGGGCTCGCGAAGTCGGGCACGTCGATCGTGTTTATCACCCACAAACTGCGCGAAGTCCAGGCCGTCGCCGACCGCATCACCGTCATTCGGCTCGGTGCGGTCGTCGGCGAAGCGAAGCCGAGTGAGTCGGCCGAGACCCTCGCCTCGATGATGGTCGGCCGCGCGGTCGATCTCGCGGTGACGAAGCACAAGCCCAAAAAGGGCAACATCGGCCTTTCCGTCACCAACCTCACTGTCGTCGGCGATCGCCACAACAAGGTCGTCGATGACGTGTCGTTCGAGGTACACGCCGGTGAGGTGCTCGCCATCGCGGGTGTCCAGGGCAATGGCCAGACCGAACTCGCCGAGGCGCTCGTCGGGCTTCGAATTCCTTCCTCGGGAACGATTCACCTCGGCGAACTCGACATCACCCATTCGAGCGTGCGCGAGGTCATCGACGCGGGAGTGGGCTACATTCCCGAGGATCGCAGTAAGGACGGACTGGTCGGTGACTTCACAATCGCCGAGAACGTCATGATCAATCGCTCCTACGGCCCGCCATTCGCGAACGGTCTCCAGGTCGATTTCGCGAGCCGTGACCGAATCACCGATCAACTCATCAAGGATTACGACGTACGCACGCCGTCACGCGAGACGCTCGCGAAGAAACTCAGCGGCGGAAACCAGCAGAAGGTCGTCGTCGCGCGCGAATTGAGCCGGGACCTCAACCTCCTCATCGCCTCGCAACCGACGCGCGGAGTCGATGTCGGGTCCATCGAGTTCATTCACGAACGAATAGTTGCGACGCGGGACGCGGGCAAGCCCGTCGTCATCATTTCGACCGAGCTGGACGAGGTGACGGCGCTTGCCGACCGAATCGCGGTGATGTTCCGAGGTCGCATCGTCGGAATTGTCGACGCGACCGCGTCGCGCGAGACACTGGGCCGAATGATGGCGGGAGCGACGGCATGAGCACCACAACCGAACAGGCGACGACCTCGCGGGTCAACTCCGCAATGAAGGAAATCCTTGCCAGTGGTGCGTCGCGTGCCGTCTTGTCCGTGTTCCTCGGGTTCGTCGTCGGAGCTCTCTTCATGGTTTTTTCGAACGACGCGTTCTTACAGTCCATTCAGTACTTCGCTGCCAAACCGGGCGACGCGCTCGGATCGGCCTGGACTGCAATCGCCGACGGATACGCGGCGTTGTTCCGAGGATCGATTTACAACTATCAGGCGGCTAACCCCGTTGCGGCATTCCGACCCATCACGGAAACACTTCGCTTCGCCGGTCCGCTCATCGCCGCCGCGCTGGGAGTCGCGCTCGCGTTCCGCGTTGGCCTCTTCAACATCGGTGCAAGCGGCCAGATTCTCTTCGGAGCACTCTGGGCGACCTGGATCAGCACTCGCGTGACGCTTCCCTGGGGAATCCACCTCATCGTCGCGCTGCTCGTTGCCATCCTGGGGGCAGCCGCGTACGGTGCCATCGTCGGCTTCCTCAAGGCGCGGACGGGCGCCCACGAGGTCATCGTCACGATCATGATGAACTACATCGCCGCCGGAATTCTCACGTTCTTCTTCCGCACTCCCGAATTGCTGCGCGAGGCCGACGGCGGCGGTACGCCGAAGTCCGACGCTCCCGCGGTGACGGCTCAGCTGCCCGTGTTGCTCGGACCCGAATACACGCTTCACTGGGGATTCGTGCTCGCCATTGTCGGTGTCGTCACCTACTGGTGGATCATGGAGCGATCGACGATGGGGTACCGATTCCGCATGGTCGGACACAACCCCGACGCAGCGCGCACCGCGGGCATCAACGTCGAGCGCACCTTCGTCCTCGCGATGGCGGTTTCCGGTGCGTTCGTCGGTCTCGCCGCGGCGAACCAGGCGCTCGGCGCCCGCGCGGGAATGACACCCGACATCGACGGCACGATCGGCTTTGACGCGATCACCGTCGCACTTCTCGGCTCCTCGACCGCACCGGGCGTTCTTCTCGCTGGTCTTCTGTTCGGCGCGTTCAAGGCGGGCGCCCCCGCTATGCAGGCGATCGGGCTTTCGCCCGAGATTACCGGAGTCGTTCAGGGGTTCATCGTCTTGTTCATCGCCGCACCGCCCCTCGTGCGCGCCATCTTCCGCCTCCCCGCTCCGCAAAAGACGACCGTCGTTGCGGACTGGTGGAGAGGGATCTTCTCGAGAGGGGGTGCGAAGTGAGCACCGTCGTAACTCCCGGCCTCTTCTCGCAGGCCGACGTGACCGTGTCGAAACGCACGTCTTATTTGCTCGGATTCTTCGCGTTGCTCGTGTTTTTCGCGTTCGGGATCTTCGGAAAGGCCGAACCGGTCGCTTTCCAATGGTCGAAGGAGGGCGATGCAATTCACCTTCCCGATTTCATCGTCGGATCGAACGTCGTCGGCATCGTCGTTGGTTCCCTGCTCGCTGCCGCCTCGGTGGTGTCGTTCCTCCTAGCCCGTCGTCGCCGAGCAACACCGATGTGGATCACGGTCGGCACCGGCCTCACCGCAGTCGTCGCTTTGCTCGCCTGGATCGCCGCGGGGGACACCATCCCCTTCGCGTTTATCCTCGGCAACGCCGTAGTGCTCGCCGTGCCCCTCGCGCTGGGTGCGATGGGCGGCATCATGTCCGAGCGCGTTGGTGTCGTCAACATCGCAATCGAGGGGCAGCTCTTGACGGGCGCGTTCCTCGCCGCGGTCGTGGGAACGCTCTCGGGTAACCTCTACGTCGGTCTCGCCGCCGCCATGGTCGGTGCGGCGTTGCTCTCCATGGTGCTCGCGGCGTTCGCGATCGTCTACCTCGTCGACCAGATCATCGTCGGCGTTGTTCTCAACGTGCTCGTGCTGGGAATTACCAACTTCTTCTACTCGCAGGTACTGAGCAACGACGGAATGCACACCAACTTCCCCGGCACGTTCGACATTATGCCGATTCCGGGCCTGTCGTCGATTCCGATTCTCGGCCACGCGTTGTTCGAGTCGCGCATCACGACCTATCTCGCGTACCTCATCATTCCCGCACTGTGGTTCGTCTTGTTCAAGACCCGCCTCGGGCTTCGAGCACGATCCGTCGGGGAGCACCCACTCGCCGCCGACACCGTGGGAATCAACGTGGGGCGCACGCGGTTCTGGTGGGTCACCATCGGTGGGCTCGTCGCCGGGCTTGGCGGAGCGGCGTTGACCATCGGTGCAGTCGGTGCGTTCGGCCGTAATATGTCGGGCGGCCAGGGCTTCATCGCGCTCGCCGTCGTCATCCTCGGTCGTTGGCACCCGTTCTCCGCGGCGGCGGCGGCGCTGCTGTTCGGTTTCTCCATCGTGCTTCGTATTTGGGCGAACCAGGTCAGCCCCGACTTCCCCACCGACTTCATCACCATCGTCCCGTACGTCGTGACGCTCATCGCGGTCATCGGATTCGTCGGGCGGGTGCGGGCTCCCGCGGCCGACGGCCAGCCATACATCAAGGGGTAAACCATGTCCGAAATCGATTGGGAATTGCTCCGTACTCGAGCGACCGAAGCGATGGAGAAGGCATACGCACCTTACTCCCACTTCCCCGTTGGAGCCGCAGCACTCGTCGATGACGGCCGAATCGTCAGCGGGTGCAACGTCGAAAACGCCTCCTACGGCGTCGGCCTGTGCGCCGAGTGCGCGCTGGTCGGAAATCTCGCAATGACGGGCGGCGGCAAACTTGTCGCCTTCGCGTGTGTCGACGGACACAACAACGTGCTCATGCCCTGCGGGCGTTGTCGGCAGCTGCTTTACGAACACTCGGCACCGGGAATGGTGCTCGACACGGTGTCAGGAATCAAGACGATCGACCAGGTTCTTCCGGACGCGTTCGGTCCGCGCCAGCTCGAGGAGTACGCGCTCACTGACCCCGCGAGTGGCACGATCTGCGAGGGTTGCGAATGAGCGCCGTCGAGCCGTTCGACGCTGTCGACCTCATCCGAACCAAACGTGACGGTGGCGAACTGAGTTCGGACCAAATCGGCTGGCTCGTGGATGCGTACACCCGCGGGTATGTTGCCGACGAACAGATGTCGTCGATGACCATGGCCATTTTCATTCGGGGGATGGTTTCGCGCGAAATCAATGACCTCACCGCCGCCATGGTCGCCTCCGGCGAACGCCTCGATTTTTCCGGGCTGTCCAAGAAAACGACCGACAAGCATTCGACCGGTGGTGTGGGTGACAAGATCACCCTTCCGCTCGCACCGCTCGTTGCGAGTTTCGGTCTCGCCGTTCCACAGCTGTCGGGTCGCGGACTCGGTCACACGGGTGGAACACTCGACAAGTTCGAGAGCATCCCCGGCTGGCGCGCGAACCTCACCAACGCCGAGATGATGGCACAGCTGGAAACCGTCGGTGCCGTGGTGTGCGCGGCGGGAACGGGCCTCGCACCCGCCGATCGCAAGTTGTATGCGCTTCGCGACATCACCGGCACTGTGGAATGCATTCCGCTCATCGCATCGAGCATCATGAGCAAGAAGCTCGCCGAGGGGACATCATCGCTGGTTCTCGACGTGAAGTTCGGGAATGGTGCCTTCATGAGCGAATTCGAGCGCGCGAAGGAACTGGCGGGAGTTCTGGTGCGCATCGGAAACGACGCAGGGGTTGCGACGCGAGCTGTGCTGACCAACATGAACATACCGCTCGGGCTGGCCATCGGCAACGCAAACGAGGTGCGGGAATCGGTCGACGTGCTTGCCGGCGGTGGACCTGACGACGTGATCGAGGTGACGGTGACGCTCGCCGAGCACATGCTCGACCTCGCTGGAATGTCGGGTGTTGACGTGCGCGAGAACCTGCGGAACGGCAAAGCGATGGATTCCTGGCGTGCGATGGTCTCGGCTCAGGGCGGCGACCCCGACGGCGCTCTGCCCGTCGCATCCGAGCACCACGTCGTGACCGCTGACCGCGACGGTGTTGTCGCGCGCATGGACGCCCTCCCGTTCGGCATCGCCGCCTGGCGTCTCGGTGCAGGTCGCGCGCGCAAGGAAGACCCCGTGATTCACGCGGCGGGCATCGACCTGGCCGTCAAGCCGGGAGCCACAGTAAAGCGCGGTGACATTCTCTTTACTCTGCACGCGAACGAGTCGGCGCGGTTCGAACGCGCTCTCGAGGCACTCGACGGCGGTTGGGAGATCGGCGACAACGTCGTCGATCGCGGACCGCTTATCGCCGAGGTCATCCGCCCGTGAGCCGGATTGGGCTCCCGCAGGTCACCCCCGGTGAGCGCACCGAGCACGTTCTTGCGGGCACCGACATTGTCGTCGAGACTCTGCCCAAGATCTCGTTGCACGATCATCTCGACGGCGGGGTTCGCCCTTCGACCATCGTTGAACTCGCCGGCGAATCTGGCGTGACGATTCCCGCTGATAGTGCCGAGTCGCTCAACGTCTGGGTACGCGCCAACGCCGACTCGGGCTCGCTGCCCGATTACCTCGCGACGTTCGCGGTCACGCTCTCGGTGATGCAGTCGGCCGCCAACCTGGAACGCATCGCCCGCGAGTTCGTCGACGATCTCGTCGCCGACGGAGTCGTCTACGGTGAGGTGCGCTGGGCTCCGGAACTGCACACCGAATCGGGCCTCTCGCTCGATGCGGCGGTCGACGCGGTCACCGCGGGCATCGACGCGGCCGTGCAGAACGCTCGTTCCGCGGGAACTCCGATTCGCATCGGACAACTTCTGTGTGCGATGCGACAGAACGACAACTTCGACCGAGTCGCCGAATTGGCCATCGCTCGCCGAAACGTGGGTGTCGTGGGGTTCGATATCGCAGGTCCCGAGGCAGGATTTCCCGCATCCCGGCTAGCGAGCGCGTTCACGAAACTCGACGCCGCCTGGATGCCGCGCACGGTTCATGCGGGGGAGGCCGATGGACTCGCGAGTATTGAAAGTGCGTTGCTCGATGGAAGGGCCCTGCGCCTCGGCCACGGCGTGCGTATCACCGACGACATCACGATTGAGGAATCGGACGGCGCGATGCGCCGCGTGACCACCGGTGCGCTCGCCGACTGGGTGCGAAACAGGGGCATCGCGTTGGAAATTTGTCCCACCTCCAACGTGCACACCAACGCGTTCGCCCGTTTCGGCTCGACGATCGCCGAACACCCGTTCGAGATTCTCTACCAACTCGGTTTCGCGGTCACCGTCAACACCGACAACCGGCTCATGAGCGGAACGTCGCTCTCGCGAGAAATCGCGAACCTTGCCGACACGTTTCGGTATGACCTCGACGACGTGCTCGCGTGGCAACTCAACGCCGCGGACGCATCGTTTCTCCCCGCCGAGGATCGTGCGGAACTCGCCGCGTTCCTTGAACGGGCCTACGACCTCTAACGGGTGGCTACGGAAGATCCCAGGTGACTACCTGGTATTCGGTCGGTGACGTGACCCAATATGAGGTGACGTTTCCCGAACCGTCGGCACCCCACATCGGCCGGTATAGCCAATTGAACAAGTAGTCGCAATAAGTATCCGTGGAGACGGACTCACCCCAGTCGATCGTCGTCATCGCGGCGTTGAGCACGCCGGTCTTTCGCGTGAATGTGGTGACGTTGTCGAATTCCGACCATTCCCACACGCCGACGGTGAGGCGGCCGTCGCTTGAAGTGCCCACGGGAGTGACTTCAGCACCGTAGCTCGCCAATCCACTGGGAGCGGATTTCACCGCGATGGTGGTTGACGCGTTCACAGTCACGAGTTGCGCGACCGGCGCTCCGTCGACGTATTTGCTCGTGACACCGTGCCAGTCGCCGTTGTTCGGGCCGGGAATGAGGTTGAGGCTATCGGGCGTGCCGCCGGGGAATGGGTTCGTCGTGAGGAGAGTCTGTTCGACCGTTCCGTCCGCCGTCACGGTCGTCACGGTTCGACTCGTCTTCTTCGACTTGCCAGTTCCCGAGAACGCCTCGACGTACGACCACACCGCGAAATCGCTTCCGGTCGCGGTCGGGTCAGTTGCGACGAAATGAGCGGTGATTGCCGTCGGCTTAGTGGGATTAGGCATGAGCCCGGTGACCTGCGCAATCGATCCACCGCCCGAGGTTGTGATGGCCGCTAGCGCAGGGAAATTAGTCCAGCCCTTCTTGCCCAGTTTGTATCCGCAATAGAGCAGGCTCAACGGCATCGCCGTGGGAGTGGACAGTGTGTCAATCAGAGTGTCACCGGTCTTTTTTGCCGGGTTACACGCGGCGTTGACGTCGTTGATGGGAATGCCCACCGTGAGTGGGGCCGCGCCGGCGAAGTCGCCGACGGTGAAGGTGTTTTCCATGGATTCCCAATCGACACCGTCATACGACGCCCACTTCGTTCCACCAGTCCCATAGCGTGACAGCACGGTGTCGTAAGCGTCATTCGCGGGAACGCTCACGGAACCGGTAGTGCCGAAACCGTTGCTCGGCCCATCCGCATCGAAATGCGCGACAGCGAGCCTCGGCATTTCGGTGTCGTCCTGCGGGTTGGGGTTCGCGGCGGTGAAAAAGCCGCCGAACCCGTCCGCGACGAATATCTGTGACGCGGTGGAGCCCGGTTGCCACACCATGTTGTCGGGGAGCGACGTTGTCGTGCTCGTCGCGTTCATCGTTCCGTTCGACGCGGAGGTGTCGAGCGCGCTCGGCCACACGTCTCCGGTCGTCGGGCACGATTCGAGTACCGAGTCGCCTCCGTCGAGAAGGTCAGCGCTCGCCGCGATTGTAAATTCACCGGCGTTGGGTAGATGGACCGTTCCGTAGAAACCGTCGATGACCTTCTCCAGAGGAGAGGATTCGACCCCTTCCTCCCACCACGATAGCGAGTGGATATCGATGTCTTCGCTGTTGGACCCACCCGAATACATCGAGCCCGTCCACTCCAGCCACGGCGAACTGTCGGATTGGGTTTCGGAGACCGTGGCGGCGTTGGCGGTTGCCGCCAGTGCTACCCGAACGCTGTCACCGGCCGCAACGAGATTCTCATCGACACACACCGGCGCGGTGATTCCGACCCCTTCGACTGCGCTGCCGTTGACGGTGACGTGGTCGGCATCGGCAACGCTGTAAGAGAGCACGAGGTTTCGCTCGGCGATGGCGGCGGAGTCGATCAGCCGCCCGTTCACTTTGATGCCGACGGAGTTGAGGTTGGTGGCGAACGTGGTCGACGTTTCGGGCACTGCATCCCAAAAATCGGCAACGGTCTCGATAGAGATGGTGTCAACACACGACTTCTTGGGCACGCTGAGCACGCTCGGGTTCAACCAGTTCATGGCAAAGCAGTCGGGATCGGTCGAGCTCGTTCCGAGGAGTGCGGCGGAGTAGCCAAAATCGTAAAAGTCACCCGCGTCGATGGTCAAGTCGGTCGACGCGGTGAACGTCCACTTCCCCTTCTTCATCGCGCCCCAAATCGTGCGTCCCGGTTCGGCCTGGACGGTGATGCGGAGTTCATTGACCCCCGTGGCGCCGGCCGGAAGTGTCGCGCTTTGACCGCTATTCGTCGTGCGCGCAGTGAGCGACCAGGTGGTCGCGGTTTGGGGAGCGGCGAGTGCGGGCGAGGCGGCTCCCGCCACCACGTTCGTCGCGACGAGTGCGAGGGCGGAAAGAATCGTAACGAAGCGGCGAGTGGTCATGGCGGAAGGGTCCTTTGTCTCTGTTCGAAACAGACTAGGACGAACGGGCCACGATAAAAACGTTGTTTACAGAGTATTAACCCACTTCGTCGGGGGTGTGCGCTCGGACCTGGATTCCTACGCACTCGAGCTTCGTGGGGTCGGCGATGCAGCGCTCGCAGAGAATCGCGCGGTGCCGGCAATCGCTATTGGAGCAGTTGGTCACGAGGTTGGTCGAAGCGCCACACGAGTCGCACTCACCGATGACGGCGGCGTCGGTGGAAAAGTCGGTCGTGAGACGACCATCGAAGACATAGAGTGAACCCTCCCACAGCCCTGAGTCACGATATGCCTCGCCGTATCGGACGATGCCTCCTTCGATTTGATAGACCTCCTGGAACCCGCGATTGAGCATCGCGGCGCTGAGGATCTCGCACCGCACACCACCCGTGCAGTATGTGACGATCGGTTTGTCCTTGAGGTGGTCGTACTTGCCGCTCTCGAGTTCACCGATGAAATCGTGGCTCGTGCGCACGTCGGGAACGATGGCGTTCTTAAATCGGCCGAGCCGCGTCTCGAAGGAATTGCGGCCGTCGAAGAAGACGACGTCGTCACCCCGCTCGTCGACGAGCTCATTGACCTGGCGGGGGGAAAGGTGGACCCCGCCATTGAGAACACCCTCGGCACCGACGACAATCTCATCGGGCGAGGTGAACGCGACAAGTTCGGGGCGTGCCTTGACACTCAGTCGAGGGAACTCCTCGCCGGTTCCCTCCGACCACTTCACATCCATCTTTCCGAACCCGGGGTACTGCTTGGTTGCGCGCACATACTTCTTGACGTTGTCCATCTCCCCGCCCACGGTGCCGTTGATACCGTGCGTCGAGACGATGATCCGGCCCGTCAGTCCGTGTTGCTCGCACAACGCGCGCTGCCAGAGCACGACCGCGTGAGGGTCGGCCACCGGCGCGAACGCGTAGTAGAGGATGATTTTGTTGAGCGTCACGCGCTTGAGTTTATTGGCAAAGCGAAAGGGGTGCCGAGGCGTGAGCCCCGACACCCCCTGGAGACCGTGAATTAAGGGGTGTAAGCCCAACTCGACACGGAGTAATTGCTCGCGCT
This sequence comes from Micrococcales bacterium, assembly GCA_024639965.1. GTDB lineage: Bacteria > Actinomycetota > Actinomycetes > Actinomycetales > Microbacteriaceae > MWH-TA3. Next base: position 6,518 of record JAHEGC010000027.1, on the reverse strand, counting down.
CGTGGTCGTGTACCAGTAGGCGGCCGTTCCCGACTTTATCGAGATACGCGACGCGATGCGGCCCGAATAATAGCCGAAGCCCGACATCGTTCCGACGTCACCGTTGGCGACCTGGCCCGTCGTCGTGTTGAGAACGCCGACGGTGTACTTCGCGGTCGTCTCACCGTCGAATACCGAATCTCCGCTCAGTGCGACGAGCCAGCTCGTTGCGCCGACCTTCTTGACGGGCAGGAGGTACGCCCACTGCCCGAAATCATCGCCCGCGTCCAGGGCGATCGTCGAGCTACCGGACGAAATCGCCGCCGTGTCGGTCGTGAAGGTGTGGTCTGCGTAGCTCGGGTCATATATTCCCTCCGCGGTGTACGTCAGGCCGATCCATTCGGAGCCCTGGTTATTGGACGGCGCCATACTCACCGATGCCGGCTCCACACCGTCAACCCACGGATTGGTCGCGATGGTGGATTTCGTCACGACACCAGCCTGCGTGATTTTGGTGAGCCCGCGTCCCGAGACGGTCGCGCCGATTGCGGAACAATATCCGTTTTCGTCTTTTCCGCCCACTCGCGTGTATACGAGGAAAGCAACGTCAGTTCCCGCGCTTGCATTCGGGTTGGTCGCCTCAGCGGGTACGAGGCAGGGCTTCTTCGCTGTGGTGGCTCCGAGAGACGTCACGAGCGTGGGCCCGGTCGACTTGAGTGACACCATCTGAACCGCCGAGAACGACTTGTAGCCACAGAAGAGGAAGGCGAGCGGGTTGGCGGTCGGCGCCGGAGTGCCGATTAGCCAGTTCGCCGAGAAATTCGTCGGGCAGAGCTTGGACAGTGTTTTGGTCGTCACGGTCGACGTAGTCGGGGATCCAGCCGACATCGAGCCCGTGGTCACGGACCAGTTGCCCGCGGACGAGTTGATGGCGTACCACTTCGAGCCGTTGACGTCGTAACGCCCCATATCAAGCTGGCCATAGGGTCCTGACGTCGTTGTGAAGTAACCCGAGCCGTTGAAGTCGTTGGTGGCGCCGGTCGGACCGAGGTGGACGATTTTCATCGGTGCAGGGTCGACATCAACTTGTGTTGCCTGGTCGTAGGTCCAGTAGAACTGTCCACCGAACCCGTCAGGGTTCTCACCGTAGAGGTCGAAGTTACTCTTGGTCTGGAGCACGTTCGTCGGGAGTGACCTGGAGTTCTGGGTGATGTTGGGGTCGCCGTTGTCGATATTCGACACCGATCCCCAGGAGGCCACACCATCCGCAGGACATTCTTCGAGCACGGACTGGTTCGAACCATTCTTGAGGTCGATTGTCGCCGTGTAAGCGGCGGCCGACGTGCTGGAGAAGGTGACGTCGAGATTAACCTCGATGTTCTCACGTGCCGTCCCGTAACCTTCGAGGTAGTCGGCTGCCGACGGTGTTGTGAAGGTCATCGCCTCGAGGTCGACGTTCTCATCGTTCGAGTTATCCCACAGGTCGTAGCCGGTTCCCTTGATCAGCGGCGAACCACCGCGCTGTACCACCATGGAAATGGACAGGTCCTCGCTTGTGTCACTGAGCAGACTCTCATCCACGCAGGCGTGCATCGTCATGGTGAGGTTTGACTCGCCCGACGCGATGGTGAGACTGTCCAGGTCGCGTTTCGTGATGTGTCCCGTCAAAGTCGAGTCAACGCCCGGCTGTGTGGTGATGTCCTTCTTGCCGTTTTTGAGGATTTGAGCGCCCGCGTTGGTCGTAATGGTCTGGCTAGTGCCTGAAAAGTTCCTCGCCCACGTGCCATCGGTGATGCGCAAGTCATCAACACACGCGTCTGCCGCAGTGAACGTATAACCTGCCGCATCTGACCAGATCCCAGCGCAGGTGTATTCAGGGTCGTTACTTGCTTGACCGGACCACTCACGCCACGTAAACGAATCTCCCTGAAGCGCTGCGGGGAGCACCGGTGTAAACGCGGTCCGGGAAAGCTTCACGCCCTTCTTGAGTGGCCATCCTGCCCATTCCGGTGAAATCTCGACCGCACTATAAATGTCAACGATTTCGCCGTCGTTGACGACCACGTTCGAACCGTCGGTCGAGGCGCGATCAAAACTAAACTGTTCGGGCGTGACGCTTCCGATTCCCACGGCTTGAGCCGGTGCGGACGTGACCGTAATTCCGACGAGGGTGAGGGCGACGGTTGCAACGATGGATGCAACGCGACGAAGACGAGAATGCATGGGAAGCCTTCCGGTTCATAAGGGGGAGTTTCTAGGCTAGTGCCCCGAGAATTCGATGTAAACCATGAGCGCGGGTTTATCGAAATCGTGAGTTGGCGTCGCGAAATTACGCCGAAACGGGAACCGTTTCGTAGCCACGCAAAACGAACGTCGGCCGTCGCACCGGCGTGCTCGCGAGCTCGAGCGTGGGGAAACGTTCGAAGAGCATCGGGAGCGCCGCGTTGAGCTCGAGTCGGGCGAGGGGTGCGCCGATGCAGAAGTGAATTCCAGCACCGAAGGCGATGTGGGGGTTGGGGTTTCGTGCCAGATTCATCGCGTCGGGGTCAGAAAATACCGATTCGTCGCGGTTCGCCGAACCGAGGAGCGCCGCGATTTTCTCGCCTTCGCGAATCGTGACGCCGTTGATCTCGGTGTCCGACGTTGCGGTGCGTTCGAACAGATGAAGTGGTGAGTCGAAACGCAGAAATTCCTCGACGGCGGTGGCGGAAAGGTCGCGGGGGTTCGCGCGGAGCGGAGCGATGGTGTCCGGGCGGAGGAGTGCAGCGACGAGTCCGTTGCCGAAACCGTTGACGCTCGCCTCGTGCCCCGCGTTGAGGAGGAGAACACACGTCGCGATGAGTTCCGTGGTCGACAGGCGCTCGCCGTCGCTCTCGGTGGCCGCGAGGGCGCTGATGAGGTCGGAGCCGGGCGTGACCTTGCGTTCCTCCATTAGTCCCCGCACGTAATCCGAGAACTCGCGGGAGGCGACCTGTGCCTCCACCTTGTGCTCCTCCGTCGGATTGACCTCGTACATCTTCACAATCGACTGCGACCACGGCCGAAGAAGGTGTTCGTCGCGTGCGGGGAAGCCGAGCAGGTGTGCGATCACGCGAACGGGGAGGGGCTCGGCGAAGTCTCCGATGGCGTCGAAGGTGCCGTCGTTGTCGAGACGGCGCTGACAGTCGTCCAGCAGTGCACCCGCGATTCGCTCGATCTCGGGTCGGAGCGCGCGAATCGTCGCGGGATTGAATGCCTTCGAAACCAAACCCTTGAGTCGGGTGTGCTTGGGCGGCTCGGAATCGAGAATCGAATCGACGTGCAAGTAATTGAATTCGTGCCACTCGGATTCGGGGGTGCGTGGCGAGAAGATGCGCCCCAGCGTTTTGGAGCGCAACACCGCGTTCGCGTCGGTGTGGCGAGGAGCGAGGTACATCCCCGTCGGTTCGTGCCAGAAGGGCTTTCCGACGCCCCGCGCTTCGGCGAGTGCGGGATAGGGGTTCTCGATGAAATCAGGCGCACCAAAGTCAAGCATCGGCGTGCTCTGCTTCGTCCATTCGAGCGCGGTAGACCTGTCCACCCCAGATGACGAGCGTGACGAGCGCGAGGATCCCGCACGCCACCATGACCTCTCGCACCCCTGCGGCGGCGATGACGATTCCAGCCAGTGCCGTGGCGAAAATGTTGCCGAAACTCATGAAGCCGGCAAACGCCGCGTTGACGCGCCCGCGAATCTTCTCCGGGGTGCGCACCATGAGAATCGAGGTGGCCGTGGCGTGGAGGTAGGCGCTCCCGACTCCCGTCAACCCGTTCGCGACAGCCACAAACCACAGCGCGGGGGACAACGAGATCGCTAGCACGCCGGTGCCAATCGACCAGAGTGACAACACGAGCCATCGTGGCTGGTCGGGAATCGCAATCGCGCGCACCCCGAGCAGCACGGAACCGACGAGGTTGCCGAGAGCCCAGAGCGCGGCGATGATTCCGTAGGTCGTTTCGTCTGCACCGAGGATGTTCATGACGAGGAACACCTCACCCGTGTTGACCGCGCCGAGGGTCAGCACGAACGCACCGAGCAAAATAGTTACTGACCGGAGGAGCGGGTTACCCCATATGAAGCGATAGCCCACGAGAGTGGACTCTCGGTGCTCGAGGTGAGCGATGTGGCCTGGTCGATTCACGCGCAACAGGAACGGTGCAGCGGCGAGAAGAGCGAAAGTGACCGCGTCGATGACGAACGGCCACGTGTATCCGGTCGTGCCCACCAAGATTCCCGCGGCGACCGGCGCGGCCACCGGGGCGGCGGAGGTGTAACCCTGGGACAGACCGTATACCCGGCTGAGGTCGCTCTGCTGTGCGAGCCCGGGGATGAGCGCCTGCCAGGCGGGGCTTTCGATCGCGGCGACGACGTTGTAGACGAAGATCAGTGCAAGGACGGCCCAAAAGGGAACGTCGATGATGAAAACAAGGGTGAGAGCGCCCTGCGCGATTGCCACCGTGGGGATGAGAAGGCGAGTGGAGAACCGGTCGGCCAACCAGCCGACCCACGGTCCGAACAGGATGTAGGGCAAACCGGCGGCGATGAACATCGCGGAGATGGCGACGGGTCCCTCGGAACGTTCGCGGAAGATGAGTGCCCAGATGATGACGACGGTGCCGAACGAGGAGAGTGCGCGTGCGATGGCGACGCCGTGGACGGCGGCCCAGCGCGTTTCGATGGTTTTGTCGGTCACGCGATGAACGCTTTGAGGTCGGCCTCGAGCGCGGCAACAACCTCGGCAACACGAGCACTGCGGTTGTCGCCGTCGGTGACGGCGGCGTCGATGTAGATCTTGAGCTTCGGTTCAGTACCGCTCGGTCGAACGATGACGCGGGATCCACCTTCGATCGTCAGACGTACCAGGTCGGTGGGCGGGAAGTTCTCGAACCCATTGCCGAAGTCGTCGACCGCGGTGACCGCTCGGCCACCGAGGGTCGTCGGCGGGGTCGCGCGGAATCGATTCGTGATCGCCGGAATCTCCGAGAGGTTGTTGACGCGAATCGAAATCTGAGTCGACGCGAACGCGCCGAACTGCGCCGCGAATTCCTCGAGGTGGTCGGAGACGGTGGAACCGCGCTCGCGGAGTTCCCCCGCCATCGCGAGGAAGTCGACCGCGGCGGAGATGCCGTCCTTGTCGCGCACCTTGTCGGGGTCGACGAGGTACCCCAGCGCCTCCTCGAATCCGAAAATGAGGTGGGGAACGCGATTGACGAACTTGAAGCCTGTCAGGGTGTCGGTGTAGGGAATGCCGTAATCCTCGGCAACGGCACGGAGCGCGGGAGACGAGACGATCGATGCGGCGAGCGCCGCTTTCTTCCCCGTCCCCTTGTTGCGCTCGGCCGCTCGCCAGCCAAGAAGACTTCCCACCTCGTTTCCGGTGAGTCGGCGCCACGCACCCTTGTCGCGAATCGCGACGGCAAGGCGGTCGGCGTCGGGGTCATTGGCGATGATGATGTCGACTCCCGCACGATCGGCGGTCGCGTAGGCGAGGTCGAGAGCGCCCGGTTCTTCGGGATTGGGGAACGCGACGGTCGGGAACGCGCCGTCGGGCTCGATCTGTTCGGCGACGACGATCGCATCCCCGAGTCCGGCGGCGAGATAACAGCGGTTGGACACATCCCATCCGACACCGTGCAGCGCGGTGTACACGAACGGGATGGGGTTGGCGGGTCGTGTGGAGACCTTCGCGGTCTCGGCGACGAACTCGTCGATGAGCGATTCTGGTGCGAGCTGATACTCCGTGGAGTGCGGGAAGTCGGCGCGGTTCATACTTGCTGCCTCGAGGATGAGCGCCTCGATCTGGTGGTCGGCGGGGGAAATGATCTGTGACCCCTCGTCGGCGCCACCGAGGTACACCTTGTATCCGTTGTCGCGCGGTGGGTTGTGGCTCGCGGTGACCATGACCGCTGCGCTGTATCCGAGCGACCGAAGGGCGGTCGCGGTGACGGGCGTGGGAACAACGTGGGGGAAAAGCATGACGGTCATGCCGAGACCGGCAAAAATTTCCGCCGAATCTTTGGCGAACACGTCGGAATTGACGCGTCCGTCGTAGCCGATGACGACCGACGGCTTTTCCTCCCGTCCGAGGAGGAATTGAGCGAAACCGTAGGCCGCCTGTTGCACGAGCAGGCGATTCATGCGATTAGGGCCGGCACCAAGTTCACCGCGGAGGCCGGCCGTGCCGAACGTGAGGCGCGCGTCGAACCGGTCGGTGAGGTCGGCAATGGCGGCGGCGTCTCCGCCCGCGGCAGCGTCAACGATGGCCGTGAGCTCCGAGACGGTTTCGGGGTCGGGGTCTTGTGCCAGCCACGCGCGTGCGCGGTCGAGAAGCTCTGCGCTCATGATCTACTCCTCTACCAATTGGGCAACGACCTCGGCAAGGAGCGCCGAGATTACTGGTTCGGCGTCCTTTCCCGCAGCGATGACCTCGGCATGGCTGAGGGGGTCGCCGAGTCCGGCAGCGAGGTTGGTGATGAGGGAGAGCCCGAGAACTTCCATTCCCGCCTCGCGCGCCGCGATC
>JAHEGC010000004.1:118464-124976 GCA_024639965.1 Micrococcales bacterium | reverse complement strand
ACTCCCCGGGCCGCTCCCCCGTGCAAGGCCCAGCAACACAGTCTCCGCTTGGTCGTCGCGCGTGTGTCCGAGAAGAACAAGCGCGGCACCGATTTCGGTGGCGACGCGATCGAGTGCGGTGTAGCGCGCATCGCGCGCGGCGGACTCGGGACCTCCCGACTTGCCCACCGTGACGCGCTCGACACGTCCGGGCTCGAGCCCGAGCGCCGGGCCAACCGCCGCGGCACCGGCCGCGACCTCGGCGCTCCCTGCCTGAAGTTGATGATCGATCGTCACCGTGACAATGCGGAGTCCCCGCGCGGTGGCCACAAATGCGCTTGCCGCGGCCAGCGCGAGTGAATCAGCACCGCCACTGAGAGCGACCAGCACGATGTCGTCAGCTGCGAGATTCTGGCGATCGAGAAAAGCCGACACTGCGGTGCGCACCTCGGCGACGGCGGGGTCGAGCCGACCCCGGCGCTCTCCTCGCGTGCCGCTCACTCGGTAAGGTTATCCGAGAACCGTTTGGACACGAGGAGTCACCATGGCCGGATACCCCGCCGTCATCGAAATCCCCAAGGGGAGCCGCAACAAGTACGAAGTCGACCACGAGACGGGTCGCGTGTACCTCGACCGCGTGCTGTTCACCACCTTCGTGTACCCGACTGATTACGGATTCTTCGAGAACACTCTCGGGCTCGACGGCGACCCGGTCGACGTGCTCGTTCTGCTCGATTACCCGCTCTTCCCGGGCGTTGGCGTCTCCGTTCGCCCCGTCGCAGTGTTCAACATGACCGACGACGGCGGCAGTGACGCCAAGGTCATCGCGGTCCCCGAAAAGGACCCGCGGTGGGCCCACATCCAGGACATCGACGACATCCCCGAGTACACGAAGAAGGAAATTGAACACTTCTTCGAGCACTACAAAGACCTCGAACCGGGCAAGTGGGTCAAGACCGAGGGCTGGCAGGGGCAGGCCGACGCAGAGAAGGTCATCCTCGACGGCATCGCCCGTTTCCAGGCGGGCCACTAACTAGCCGAGTTTGATGCCCTTGTCCCGCATGAATGGGACGGGGTCGCTCGCTCGCCCGTTGAGTCGAACCTCGAAGTGGAGGTGACACCCGGTCGAACCACCGGTCGAACCAATGTCGGCGATGTGGGTTCCGGTCGCCACCTGGTCGCCGTATTTGACGAAGGTGTGACGATCCATGATGTGACCGTAGGCGGTGGCAACTCCGTCACCGTGGTCGATGAGGATGAAGTTTCCGTAGCCGCCGTTCCAGCCCGCGTAGATCACCCGTCCGCCGCGTGCGGAATAGATGGATGTTCCGCATCCACCGGCGAGGTCGGTTCCCGCGTGGAACATGACGATGTGATAAATCGGGTGAACGCGGTTTCCGAAACCGCTCGAGATATAGCCGGCAGAGGGACGCGCCCATCCCTTGGCCGAGATTGCGCCGGGGGGAAGATCGCTTCCGTGCGAACCGCTTTCTTCGAGACCCTTCTGGTATTCCGCCTCGGTGTGTTTCTTGTTTTCGATGAGCGTCGCGAGCTGAGCTTCGAGCGTCGCCTGGTGCGCCATCTGCTCGTCGACAATCGCCTGAGCCTTGTTCGCCGCATCCTGCGCTTGGGCGAAGGCGGCTTCCGCTTCGTCGCGAAGCTTGTCGCGAAGATCGGCGGCAACCTTCGCCTGGTCGGTCAGAGACTGCGCCGAATTCTGGTCGCGAATCGCGGCTTGATAAATTCCGTCTGCCTGTGAGGCGATGATGCTCGCGAAACCGAGACGAGAAAGAAGATCATCGGCGCCGGATGAATCGGAGAGGAGGCTCGTCGAGACGTTCACGTTTCCGACGCGGGCGAGTTCCGAGATGAACTGGCCGGCGCGAATGCGCGATGCATCGGCTGCGGCTTTCGCCTCATCCGCCTGTGCTTGAAGTTGATCGGCCTTGTAGGCAGCCTCATCGAACGCCTGTTGTGCCTCTTGATAAATCGTGCCGAGTCGTTGCGCCTCGGCGACCGCCTTCTCCAACTTCGATTGCAAGTCGTGAAGCAGTTGCTTGAGGATGTTGATTTGCTTCTCTTTTTCCGCGACATTGTTGCGGGAATTGAGTACGTCCTGCCAGGAGGGGTAATTCGTCGCGAAGGCAGCGGGTACTACGAGCGGACTGACGATCAACGCCAGGCTCGCGGCGAGAGCGCCGAAACCGACCCATTTTTTGTGCAACAGAAAATCTCCCCCGAAAATCGATGGTCGTTTCAGGCTAACCGCGAATGCGCCGTTCTACGACATTGACGGGGGTCGGGCGGTTTGCGTACGGTGCGAAATCCACGTAATGTTGGTCGGGTTGCGATTCTCGGATTGCAACACGGCCCCATCGTTTAGTGGCCTAGGACGCCGCCCTTTCACGGCGGTAGCACGGGTTCGAATCCCGTTGGGGTCACCGATAGGTCTACAATTGAATAATTACAAGTAAGGCCCTGTAGCGCAGTTGGTTAGCGTGCCGCCCTGTCACGGCGGAGGTCGCGGGTTCAAGTCCCGTCAGGGTCGCGGACGTCAGAGTCTCTTCATGTGAGAGGCTCTTTTGTCTAGGAGCGACAAACTCCTTCGGCTCTGTAGCTCAGTTGGTAGAGCGTTCGACTGAAAATCGAAAGGTCACCGGATCGATGCCGGTCGGAGCCACGGTCAAGGCCCCCGCGTATTTCGTGGGGGTCTTTCTCATTCACCAGTGGCGAAGCGTGGGAACGTCGCGAGAAAACACCAAGCGACGGCCGTACGGCGTCGAAACTCGCTTACGCATGCGGTAACCGAGTGCGACGAAGACCGCCTTGCTCGCATCGTTCGCGGGGTGAATCGTGCAGAGAAGGTGTCGCCGCCCGAGGAGCTCGGCCCGCTTTTCGAGCAACTCGGCGAGATACGTTCCGAGGCCGTGATGGCGCCAATCGGGATCGACCATGATGAGTTTGAGGTTGGCCGACGCGGCGATTGTCTCCGCGTCCTCGGTCAGGTATCGCTGGATGCTCTCCGGTCCGTCACCCGGGTCGACAAGAATTCCGACGGCGACGAGGCGTGATTCGTGTCGAATCCCCAACACCGTTCCCGAGGCGAGACACTCGGCGAACATCTCACGGGAGTTGTTACGCAGCACATCGGGGTTGTCGAGTCGGGCGATGATGTCGTCGCTCAGTGCGACTAGTGCGTCAGCGTCCTTGCGAGTGAGGTCGGCGATTTCCAGACCCTGTCGCTCGAGCACCGCGCGCTTGTAATCGAAATACCCGTCGGGGATGGGCTGGCCGGTCTTGCGAAGGTAGGCGTGCCATTCCGCGATGAGGTCGTGAATGTTGATGAACGAACTCCCGTTCGCGATGAGCGCCGCGGAGAGGATGACGGGATGACCGATTGCCCTGAAGAACCGGTTGCGAAAAAGGTTGTCAATGAGCGCGAACTCCAGCACATCGCGGCCGATGAGCATGTACAGCGTTTCGAAGAACGTGAGGTACGCACTCATGAGGTGGCGATCCTTCGGCGTGATCGTCTCGTCGAGAAGCAACTTGCGCCAAAGTGCGTCGATGTTGGGGTCACCCGTGAAGCTGCTGTTCAGGCTGCGAATAAACTCCGCTTGGGCGATTCGCTTGGTGAGGCGAACCTCGTAGATGACGATGACGGCACCGATGAGCGCGCCGATCGCGAGGGCGATCGCGAAGGCCTTGGGGAACCAGATGCGAACAGCGATGAGTCCCGACAGCCCGACCGCGAGAACTCCGACGAGAACGAGAAGTCGTGCACGCGCACCGGGAACTGCCATGGTTTCAGGGTAGTCCGTGGCGGAAGGGTTTCGTCTAGCCGAGCCCGCGAAGGATCTCTTCGAAGTGCTCTGATTTCTCGGCGAAGTCACGGTAGCGGTTGTGGCTCGGAGCAGCGGGCGAGAGCAGCACGTGGGTTCCCACGTCGCTGAGTTCGAGTGCAGCGGCGACCGCCTCCTCCATCGTGTCCACCTCGCGAACGCGATCGGGATGGACGGCGCGGAACGGCGCGATCATCGACCCGCCGTTGTCGGGAAGGCAAATCACACGCACGTGACCCGCGGCGAGAAGTTCATCGTTGAGGAGCGAGTAGTCGACACCACGTTCGAGACCTCCGACAATGAGCACGAGATCGCGATCGGCGTAAGCGCGAAGTGCGGCGACCGTGCTCTCCGTCGTCGTCGACAAACAGTCGGAGATCCACACGCGCCCGCGGGCTCCACTGACGACGTCGAGTCGATAGCGCAGCCCCCCGAAGGTCGCGGTGACGTCGTTGATCGCGTCGATGGTGAGTGCGGCACCGACCACGTGGCGCACGGTCGCGATGGCGAGGCGCAGGTTGTCGCGGTTGTGCGGCAGTGCGAGCGCCGGCGAAAGTGAGACTCCGTCGAGCGACGCGGTGTCGTCGTCGGTGGTGACGACGGTGTCGGGGAGGTCCACACCGAGGGTTCGAATCTCGGCGAGCGTCCGCCGATCACACACGAGAACTTCGGCTCCCTCGGTGAACACGCGTGCCTTGTCGCGTCGATAAGCGTCGCGCGAACCGTGCCACGTGAGGTGGTCCTCGTACAGGCTCGTGACGACGGCAATCGCGGGGGAACGGGTGAGATACGCGCACTGGTAACTGGAGAGCTCAGCGACGACGAGTGCGTCCGGCTCGGTGACGTCAACGAGCGGGCGTCCGATATTGCCCGCGAGTTCCGCGTCGCGCCCCGCCGATCGAAGCAGCAGGTGGATGAGAGTCGACGTGGTGCTCTTACCCTTCGTCCCCGTCACGCCGATCACGTCCCGCGCGTGCGACTCCATCCACACCGCAGTGGGGGTCGACACGGCGACGCCGTGAGCGTCGAGTTCGGCGCGGAACGGGTGAACCCGGGGAACACCGGGGCTGGCGAGAACGAGGTCGACGCCCGCGAGGGCGTCGAGCGCGCCGGGCCCCGCGTGGAATTCGACGGATTCGGGAAGTGCGCCGGGTCGATCGATGGCCGCCTCATCCGCGACGACGACCGCGTGTCCGGACTCGGCGAGTGCCGTCGCGACGGCCACGCCTTCGCGGCCCGATCCCCAGACGCCGACGCGCTCCGCGCTAATGCCTAAATAACTCATGCTTCGCCGTCGTGTAGGTGTCGGGGATGTTGTCGGGGGATGTGGTGGTGTCTGGAACAGGAACTCGGACGCGCGGAACGAGATCGCGCAGCACGGCGTCGTCGCCCCACTCGGAAAGTCGCGCCGTCGCGAGAAGCGCTTCGACCGCCTCATCGATTTCACCGACGCACTCGAAGGGTTTGAACCCGCGAACTCCGAGGATTTCTTCGTAGAGCGGGATGTGCCGCGGGTCGTCGAGCAGGTCGGACCCGAAGATCGACACCAACGTGTCTTTGGAAAGCGACGGCGCGAGAATGAGGAACACGAAGAGGCACTTCGGGCATTCCCCACACCAGGACTCGGTTCGGCGGCTGGCGTCCATCCGAAAGGCTCGATTGCAGCTGGTGAATCGCGAGAAGTACTGCGGGAATTCCGTGAACTTGGCGGCGATGTCGAGTTCGCGAGCGGGGCGCAGCAGCGAGAAATAGCGGTCGGGGTTGAACCCGACGAGGGCGAGGGTGCGGCGAAGGAGGTTCTCGAACTCGAGGCCCTTCGACCACTGGTGATTGACCTCGATGCCGTCCCACTCGACGTTGCCCGAGTTCGCCGAGCGCTCATTCGACAGCACGACCGATCCGAGAGAGCGCGCATCGGCGACCAGAAGCGCAACAAGACTGTTGATCGCGGTGACGGGGACATGGCCGTTCGGCGCTCCCGCCGCGTTAAGGTCGAGCAGTCGGCGGTCGAGGCTCCGGGCGACCGAGACGTATTCGAGACCGCTCGTCTCGACGCACCGGTCGATGGATTCGTGACGATTCACCGAGAAGAGCACGGGAGTCCAGCCGGTCGCCTTGAGCAGTTCGATCGTGACCACCGAATCCTTGCCGCCGCCGACCGGCACAAGCGGCGGTGCGGCGGGATCCCACGCGTCGCCGTCGCCTTTCGATTCGAGCGGGGCGCACGAGATGGCCGGACGCAATTTGCCGGGCAGGTCGTTCGTGTACGCGAACTCGGCGAGACCGAATCGAATCACCTTCGCGAGGAAGTCCCTCTCGGCGAGAGTGATGGGGAATTCAACCACGATCTCAGTGGTTGGAACCGCCTTGTAATAGGAGAGGGACGCGACAAGAACGAGCATGCGCACCAGTCGAACATCGAGCGGTCGCACGGAGTCGATACCGCCGAAGTCGAACGTTTCGGTGAAACGATGTTCGTCGGTCGAGTAGTGACCGAAAACCGTTGTACCGTCCAGGTCATACGCAATGGAGAATGCCCCCGCCGCATCGCGGAGGGGAGCATCGCCTGCGGCTGAAGACGTCATTTCGCCGATTCTATCGCCGCGACACTCGCGCTCGCGGGTAGGTGCACCCGAGCGGCCGTCAGCCGAGGAACGCGTCGGTGAGGTGGTTGAGCGTTCCGAAGCGGTG
>JAHEGC010000004.1:79126-118364 GCA_024639965.1 Micrococcales bacterium | reverse complement strand
GGTGCACGGTCAAGAATCGCCAGCACGGCCGAGTCGACCGGAGGAAGCCCCTTCGCGGTGGTCGGTTTCGCGAACCACGTTCCGAGCCCGAAGAGGTAGTTGGGTCCACCCGCCTTCGTGCCGGCACCGACCGCGGATTTCTTCCAGCCGCCGAACGGCTGACGTTGCACAATCGCACCCGTCGTTCCACGGTTGACGTAGAGGTTGCCCGCTTCGACGCGATCAATCCACGTCTCGATCTCGCTCGCGTTGAGCGAGTGCAGACCCGAGGTGAGCCCGTAATCAATGGCATTGACGAGATCGATTGCCTCGTCGAGCGTTGCGGCGGTCATGATTCCGAGCACGGGGCCGAAGTACTCGGTGAGGTGAAATTCGCTGCCCGGCGCAACGCCATCACGAACTCCGGGCGACCACAGGCGGCCCGACTTGTCGAGCTTCCGGGGTTCGACGAGCCAGGTTTGCCCATCGTGCAGCGTAGTGAGAGCGCCGAGAAGTTTGCCCTCGGCCTTCGCGACGATCGGCCCCATCTGGGTCGTCGGGTTCGACGGGTAGCCGACCGTGAGCGACCGTACGCCGTCGACGAGTTGATTGCGGAATCGCTGCGAGGTTGCGACGCTTCCGACGAGAATCACCAGCGAGGCCGCCGAGCACTTTTGCCCCGCGTGACCGAACGCCGAATAGATGACGTCCTTCGCAGCGAGATCGAGGTCGGCCGACGGTGTGACGATGATCGCGTTCTTGCCACTCGTCTCGGCGAGGAGCGGTAGGTCGTGACGGAGTTCGCGGAACTTCTGGGCGGTCTCGTAACCACCCGTGAGGATGACGCGGTCGACGCGCGGGTCGGAGACGAGTGCGTTACCGAGGGAGCGATCCGAGAACGTGACGAGTTGGAGCGCGTCCTTGGGCACACCCGCAGCCCACAGCGCCTCAACCATGACGGCGCCACTTCGGCGCGACTGCGTCGCCGGCTTGATGATGACGGCCGAGCCCGCGGCGAGCGCCGCGAGAGTGGATCCGGCGGGGATTGCGACGGGGAAGTTCCACGGCGGCGTGACGACGGTGACCTTCGCGGGCACGAACGTCGCACCCTCCACCGCTTCAAGCGCCTTCGCGCTCTCCGCGTAATAGTGGGCGAAGTCGATCGCTTCCGTCACCTCGGGGTCGGATTGATCGAGCGTCTTGCCCGTTTCGTGAGCCATGATCTCCATGAGGTCGGCGCGACGCGCCTCGAGAATCTCGCCCGCCTTGTGCAAAATCGCGGCGCGCTTGGCGGCGGACATCGCGCCCCAGCGCTGTCCCTCCTTCGCTGCTCGCCCGATGACACGGGTCAGCGCGGCCGCGGTCTTCACGGTGTTCGCGGTGATGGTCTTTTCGCCCAGAGTGGACTTCTCGATGCGGCCGATGATTCCTCGCGCCCACTCCCGGTTCGCGTCAATCGCGGTGTCAGTGTCGGTGGCGTTGTGGAACCCGTCCGTCGCCATCGGAGCCTGCTTCTTCTGGCGATTCTGGACGCGGTGGGGCGCGGGAAACTTCTCATCGAGGTCGGAGAGGGAAGCGAGGAAGCGCTTCTTCTCTCGATCGAACAACGCCTCGTTCTCGGCGAGCTCGAACACAGCGGACATGAAGTTTTCCTGGCTCGCACCCTCTTCGAGTCGGCGGATGAGATATGCGATGGCGACGTCGAACTCCGCGGGGTGCACGACGGGCGTGTAGAGAAGAAGTCCGCCGACGTCACGCTTGACCGCCTCGGCTTGGCCTTGCGCCATGCCGAGGAGCATTTCGAACTCGATTCCCGCGGTGACGTCGCGCTTGTTGGCGAGAAGCCACGCGTAGGCGATGTCGAAGAGGTTGTGGCCCGCGACACCGATTCGAACGTTCTTCACCCGATCGGGACGAAGCGCGTAGTCGATGACGCGCTTGTAGTTGGTGTCGCTCTGCTGTTTCGTGTGCCACGTCGCGAGCGGCCAGTCGTGAATCGCCGCGTCGACCTGTTCCATCGGAAGATTCGCGCCCTTGACGACACGCACCTTGATTCCCGCTCCGCCGCGCTTGCGACGGGCTGCCGACCACTTCTGCAGGGTCGCCATCGCCGAGACCGCGTCGGGGAGGTACGCCTGGAGAACGATGCCCGCTTCGAGATTGAGGAATTCGGGTCGGTCGAGGATTTCGGTGAACACCGCGATGGTGATGTCGAGATCCTTGTATTCCTCCATGTCGAGGTTGATGAACTTCGGTGTGGACGCGTTCGCGGCGAGCTCGAAGAGGGGAAGGAGGCGGTCGATCACGTGGGCGACGTTCTGGTCGAACGACCACGGGGTGTGCGGGGCGACGGTCGACGACACCTTGATCGAAACGTAGTCGACGTCGTCGCGGGCGAGCAGCGCCCGCGTTCCGTCGAGACGTCGGTTGGCCTCGTGCTCACCGAGCACCGCTTCACCGAGGAGGTTGACGTTGAGGCGGGTGCCGGGTTTCCGGAGTTTGCTGATGGCCGAGCCCAACTTCGCATCGGTCGCATCGACGATGAGGTGGCCGACCATCTGGCGCAACACCCAGCGAGCGATGGGGATAACGGGCCACGGCATGATCGGGGCGACGAATCCGCCGAGTCGCACCGCGGCCTTCATGAACCATGGAAGGAACGACGGCACGATGGGTGCGAGCGTGTTGAGCGTTCGGGCGGCGACGCGAAGATCCTCGGGGCGAACGACGCCGTCGACGAACCCGACCGTGAAGGCGAGCCCGTTGGGGTCTTTGAGCACGCCGGCGAGCTGTGCGGCGCTCGCGTCAACGGGGTACGACTGTGCCTCGGTCAGCCACTTTCGGACAAGTGCGATGGTCTGTTTGGTGAGGGCGGGGTCTACGGTGTCGCGCGTCATGGCTCTATTTTCGCGGGAAAAAGTCTTAAGATAAAGCAACGCTTTTTGACTAGTATTAGTAAGTCACGCTTAACGATTGGACGACCGTGTACGACCTTCGCCGGCTCGCCCTTCTTCGCGAGGTGGCCATGCGCGGCACGCTCGCCGAGGTCGCCGACGCACTCAACTACTCCTCGTCCGCAATCTCCCAACAGCTCAGTCTTCTCGAGCGCGAGGTCGGCGTTCCCCTGCTTCGCAAGAGCGGTCGGCGCGTAACCCTCACCCAACAGGCCGAGATCCTGGTTCGTCACGCCTCGGTCGCGCTCGATTTGCTTGAAGCCGCGGA
Organism: Micrococcales bacterium; assembly: GCA_024639965.1. Taxonomy (GTDB): domain Bacteria; phylum Actinomycetota; class Actinomycetes; order Actinomycetales; family Microbacteriaceae; genus MWH-TA3. The sequence goes on along the minus strand of JAHEGC010000004.1, from coordinate 115,163 downwards.
ATCCGAGGTGTCGCAGTCGCTCGCCGAACCGACGGGGCTGGTTCGACTCGCGGTGTTCCAGTCCGCGGCGGTGAGTCTCATCCCGGGAATGCTGACGCTCGCACGCACCGAACTTACTGGGTTGCGCATCGAGGTGACGCAGCTCGAGCCGGAAACCGCACTCCGGGCGACGTGGACTCGGGACTACGACCTCGTCGTCGCCGAGGAATATCCCGGGCACGCGACCGTGCGTCATGCGGAACTCGACACCGTTGCGTTGGTCACCGATCCGATTCGCCTCGGTGTTGGCCGCGACCTCGTCCGAGAAACGGGCGTTCGTGATCTCGCGGATACCGCCGACCTGCCCTGGGTGATGGAACCCAAGGGCACCGCCTCGCGACACTGGGCCGAACAGGCGTGTCGACGCGCGGGGTTCGAACCGGACGTGCGATTCGAAACGGCCGACATCCAAACGCACATCCGCCTCGTCGACTCCGGAAACGCCGTCGCGTTGCTCAACGGTCTCTCCACCGTCGGTGCGCCGCGGGGTGTCACGCTCATCGATCTTCCCGATAAACCAATTCGCACGGTGTTCACCGCGGCCCGCCGGGCGAGCGCAACGAACCCCGCGATCGTCGCCTGTCGAGGGCTGCTCGAAAGAATCGCGGAACGAACTCGGGCAGAATTGACACCGTGATCGGCCTCGGAACTCTCGTCAACATCGCCACGATTGTCGCGGGGTCGGCGATCGGCGTCGCCATTGGGCACAAGCTGCCCGAACGCACGCACCGCGTCGTAACCGACGGACTCGCACTCATCGTTCTCGTCATGGGCGGCATGAACCTCGCCGCGCTGTCCGACACCGCCTACGTTTCTGCCGTTGGCCCCGCGGCGACGTTCCTCATCGTTGTCGGCGCCATCATCATCGGTTCGATCATCGGTTCCCTCATCGGCATCGAGACGCGACTCGCCCAATTCGGCGACGTTCTCCACGCTCGCGTCTCGCGTGGTTCGACGGGCGCGAACGCGGGGCGGGAACGTTTCATTCAGGGGTTCGTCGATGCGTCGCTCATCTTCGCAATCGGGCCGATGGCCATCCTCGGCGCATTCGCCGACGGAATGGGCCAGGGCGCGGATCAGTTGATCCTCAAGTCGATCCTCGACGGGTTCGGATCCATCATCTTCGCCACGGCGCTCGGCTGGGGTGTCGCCTTTTCGGCACTCCCCGTCGGAATCTGGCAGGGAATCCTCACGGCACTCGCCTTCGCGCTCGGCTCGGTGCTCGACGGCGCTCAAATCGCCGCCATCACGGCGACCGGCGGAATCCTCCTCCTCGGCGTCGGCATTCGCGTCATGGGCGTCAAAGCGGTGTCGGTCGCCGACATGTTGCCCGCGCTCGTTGTCGCGCCAATCCTTACGTCGGTAGTTGCGAGTTTCGGTCACGGATAGTGGCCTCCGCGTAGTCTTGACCGCATGACCAAACGCCCCACGATTCACGACGTCGCCCGCCAAGCGGGCGTCTCGAAGTCGTTGGTGGCGAACGTGTTCCGTTCCGCCGAGGGAGTCAGCGAGAAGCGTCGTGAAGCGGTGCTCGCCGCCGCGGAGGAGCTCGGATATACGCCGAACGCATGGGCGCGAGCGCTCCGCTCGCCGAGTAGTGGCTTCGTCGGCATTGTCGTTGCCGACTTCCACAATCCGCTCTTCACCGCGATCGCCGAAGAGACCCGACAGATTCTCGCGGCGAGGGACATCTTCTGTTTCGTCGCCACGGCGTCGATCGTGGACGGTCCGAACGGAAAAGTTGTCGACCGAGCACCGATTGCCCACCTTCTCGACCTGAAACCGTCGAGCCTCTTCATCGTGGGCAGCCTTCCCGAACTGAGCGCGTTCGCCAGCCTTCCCAAAGATATGCCCATCGTCGTCGCGTCGTCGAGCAGTGCCGAGTTGCCCAACGCGGTCGCCGTGCGTACGGACGAGGTCGCGGCGATGACGCTCATTTGTTCTCATTTGCGCGACCTCGGTCACAAGACCGTCGCCTACATCGGTCCAGAGAAGCGGCCGGTCGCGGCGGACCGTCAGAGCGCATTTCTCGCGCGGGCGAAGCGCTCGCGGATTAAGTCGACCTGCATCACTACGGGAATCGCGGTGGACGAATCCGCGGGGCTCGGAGCGGCCGAGGCGGCCTTGGCGCTTGTTCCCCGGCCGACCGCCATCGTGTGCTTCAACGACAACATGGCTTTCGGCGCTCAGAGCGCGGTGGCACGAGCGGCAGCCGGCGGCGCGCCCGAGGTGGCCATCACGGGGTACGACAACACGTACATCGCGCAGCTCGACCGAATCTCGTTGACGTCGATTGACCAGGATGTGACAGAAATTGCCAAGCAAGCAACCGCGATTCTCACCGACCCGAAAATGTTCTCCAAATTCAGCGGAAAAGAGATCCTCGTCGAGCCGCAATTGGCGATACGCGCATCGACGCGAGCGCCGCTCTCAGCAGGCTAAACATTCCCTTGGCGTTCGCGTCAATTCCTGATAAAGTAAGGTCGTTCTGGAACGTTCCATTTTGGAGGTAGACGATGGAGTCAGGCTCGCTGCTGATTGGCGGTGCGTGGGTCGATGCGCACGGCGCCAACCGCGAAAACGTGACTTCACCCTTCGATGGTTCGACTGTCGGAACCGTCGCGGTCGCCGGAGTCGATGACGCGACCCGCGCGATCGACGCGGCACTCGCCGGCTTCGAGAAATGGAAGCGCACTCCCGCTCACGAGCGTTTCGCCATCCTCACCCGAGCGGCGGCACTTGCCGACGACCGCGCTCCCGAAATCGCCCGAATCATTGCGAGTGAGAACGGAAAATCTCTCCTCGAAGCGCAAGGGGAAGCGGGGCGATCGGGAGACATCATTCGCCTGGCCGCTTTCGAAGGGTCACAGCTGTACGGCGACAGCTTGCCGCTCGACGCGAACCGAGGAACGGGATTCGACAAGATTGGCTTCACGCTTCGTCAGCCGGTGGGCGTCGTCGTTGCCATTTCACCGTTCAACTATCCAGCGCTCTTAGTTCTGCACAAGCTCGCTCCAGCGCTTGCCGCGGGAAACGCCGTAGTTCTCAAGCCGGCACGGGCGACACCGCTCACCGCCCTCGCCCTCGCGAAATGTTTCCAGGACGCCGGTTTACCCGACGGCGTTCTCAACGTCATCACGGGTCCGGGTGGCGTGATCGGCGACACACTGGTTCGCGACCGTCGTGTGCGCAAGGTGTCGTTCACCGGATCTACCGCAGTGGGCGAGCACATCGCGAGCATCGCGGGTATCAAAAAGTTGTCCCTCGAGCTGGGGGCGTCCGGTCCCGTCATCGTTCTTGATGACGCCGACATCGACGCGGCGACCACGTCCATCGCTCTCGGCGGGTATATCAATGCGGGCCAGGTGTGCATTTCGGCTCAGCGCATCATCGTGCACGAGAAGATTGCGGCGGATTTCCTCGACGCGCTGACGCCCAAGGTGAAAGCAATTCGAGTCGGCGACCCGTTCGCGGACGACACCAAGGTGGGAACGCTCATCTCGCGGGCGGAAGCCGACCGCGTCACCGCGTCGATTCGAGCCGCGGTGGAGTCGGGCGCGAAACTCGTGACGGGCGGAGAGCAGGAGGGCACGGTCATTCAGCCCGCCATCGTTGCGAACGTCGACCCCTATTCCCCTTTCGCACAAGACGAACTGTTCGGGCCTGCCGTCGCCATCAGCACCGCGCGCGATGTCGCTCATGCGATCGAACTCGCCAACTCGACGGCGTACGGTCTCGGCGCCGGCGTGTTCACCAACAACATGTCGAACTCGATTCGCGCGATCCGAGAAATCGAATCAGGAGTGGTGCACATCAACTGGACCCAATTGTGGCGAGCGGATTTGATGCCCTACGGAGGCTTCAAGTCGAGCGGAATCGGCAAGGAAGGGCCGCGTTCCGCCATCGAGGAAATGACCGAAGTCAAAACCGTCATCATGCACGGCACGCCGTGGACCACCCCCTAGAGAAGGAAACAACCATGAGCAGCAGTTCGGGAAAGACCATTCGACTCACCGTCGCCCAGGCGGTCGTCAAGTTCATTGCCAATCAGTACTCGGTGTCCGACGGCGTGCGCGAGCGCTTCGTTCCCGCGGCCTTTGGAATTTTCGGACACGGCAACGTCGCCGGTCTCGGTCAAGCGCTCGACGAGTTCAACGATGACCTCCCCTTCATTCAGGGACGCAACGAGCAAGCGCTCGCTCACGCGGCGATCGCGTTCGCCAAGGCGCGACGTCGCCGCCAGACGCTCGCCGTGACCGCGTCGATCGGTCCGGGTGCGCTCAACATGGTGACCGCTGCCGGCCTCGCGACCGTCAATCGACTCCCCGTTCTGCTTCTGCCCGGCGACATCTACGCGACTCGACGTCAAGGTCCCGTTCTTCAACAATTGGAGAACCCAGCTGCTCCCGACATTTCAGCGAACGACGCCTTCCGACCCGTTTCCCGGTTCTTCGACCGGATCACTCGCCCCGAGCAGCTTCTGACGAGCCTTCCGCAGGCGTTCCGAGTGCTCGCCAACCCCGTCGAGACGGGGGCCGTCGTCGTGGCGCTCCCGCAAGACATCCAGTCGCACGCCTTCGATTACCCGGTCGAGTTCTTCGAGCCACGGGATTGGAAAATCCGTCGCCCCGAGCCCGCTGCCGATGAAATCGCGGCGGTCGCTGATGTCCTGCGTTCTGCGAGAAAGCCCATCATCATCGCCGGTGGCGGTGTGATCTACTCCGGTGCGGAGTCGGAGCTTGAGGCTCTCGCCAACGCCACCGGAATCCCCGTGACCGAGACCTTCGGTGGGAAGGGTGCCGTTCAAAACCCCGGACCGTGGCACGTCATGGGCATCGGGCTCGAAGGTTCACCCGAGACCAACAAGCTGGTCAACGAAGCCGACGTGGTTCTTCACGTGGGCACACGCCTCACCGACTTCGCCACCGCATCGCAGTCGATCTTCCAGAACCCCGATGTGAAGTTCGTGTCCCTCAACGTCAGCGAATTTGACGGAATCAAACAGGGGGCCGAGACAATCGTTTCCGACGCGAAACTCGGGCTCGCCGCATTGACGGAGGCCCTTGTCGGCTACCGTGCTCCCTCCGCGTGGACCGAGAAGGCTGCCGAGCGCCACGCGGTGTGGATGTCCGCACGTAACGCTGCCATCGACCCCGACGTGGTGTTCGCCAAGACAGAAGAGCACGACCCCGACGGAACCGACGCGATTATCACCCAGGGCCAACTCCTCGGAGTCATGCAGGAACACGCGAAGGCGGGAGACACCATCATCGCCGGCGCCGGTGGCGCACCCGGAGACGTTCAGAAGGTGTGGGACGCGACGAACGGTCGTCACGCGCACCTCGAATTCGGCTTCTCGTGCATGGGATATGAACTTCCCGCAGCGATCGGTGTTCGATTCGCCGACCCGAACCCCGCTCATCGAGTGACGACCTTCATTGGTGACGGAACCTTCCTCATGGCACCGACCGAGCTCGTGACCGCTGCTCAAGAGGGTCTCCCGTTGACGATTGTTATCTCGGAGAACCACGGATACCAGGTCATTCGTCGACTTCAGATGTGGCGCGTGGGGCACAACTTCGGAAATGAGTTCCGCTACCGCACCCCCGAGGCGAACATTGTCGAGTCGTCGCAGAAATCGACCACGGCGGCTCGCCTGGACGGTTCCTACATCGACGTCGACCTTGTCGCCATCGCTCGCGGGCTCGGTGCACACGCCCAGCGTGTGCGCACCGCCGACGAGTTCCGCGCGGCGCTCAACGACACTCGCGACGCGACCGGCCCGGTCGTCATCGTGGTCGCGACGATCCCCTACGCCAACCTGCCCGCCTCGGAGGTCTGGTGGGATGTTGAACCCGCGCAGGTTTCCGACGAGCCGTGGTTGCCCGCGGTCCGCGAGGATTACGCGGCCGGTCGCGCGTCCCAGCGTTGGCACGGATAAGGTCATGACTTCACCGCTCGACAACGGACGGTTTCGCGCGAGGTTGCGGAACCGCGAGTTCACCGTGGGTGTGTTCGCGGGCCTCGGCTCGCCTCTCGCCGCGGAAGTGGCGGCCGCCTCGGGAGTCGACTGGGTTCTTGTCGACTGTGAACACGGGGCCGCCGGTGACGATGTCGTTTATCCGACCGTCGTTGCGACCGGAGCGTACGGTGTCCCGACACTCGTTCGCGTCGAATCGGCCGAACGAATTCGCATCGGTCGCGCCCTCGATGCCGGTGCGGCGGGCGTCATGATCCCTCGGGTCACGAGTGCCAGCGAAGTGCGCGACGCAGTGCGTCATTTCGACTACCCATCGGCGGGAGACCGGGGCGTCGCCACCTATAACCGTGCGGCACGCTGGGGGCTCGACCCTCACGCCCTTGAGGGCGAACGCCCAGCCGCAGCGATCATCCAAATCGAAACGGCGGGGGCGCTCGCGGAGGTGGCGCAGATCGCCACGACTCCGGGCGTTGATCTGCTCTTCGTCGGGCCGCTCGACCTCTCGTTTGCCCTCGGCGTGCCGAGGCAATTCGACCACCCCGACTTCATCGATGCTCTCGAACGTGTCGTGCAGGCAACGAAGGATTCGGGAATTCCCGCCGGCATCCTCGCCGCGAACGTCGAGGCCGCACGCCGTTACCGGGAATTCGGTTTCGAGTTCATCGCCCTGTCGTCGGACTCCGTTCTGCTGTCCACAGCCATTCACACGTCCCTCACTGAACTCGGAAGGAACCCAACACCATGACCGCTCACACCACCGAAGTCGGCGTCGGACTCATCAGCGTTGGCTGGATGGGCAAAGTCCACAGCCGCGCCTACCAAGCGATCCCCGTCGTCTATCCCGAGTTGGGCATCACACCGCGACTTGTCATCGCCGCGGACACCGAGCCGTCGCGCGCCGAGTACGCCAAAGACGTTCTCGGTTTCGCCGAGTCCACCCTCGATTATCACGAGGTTCTCGCCCACCCCGATGTCGATGTCGTGAGCATCTGTGCGCCGAACTTCCTTCACGCCGAGATTGGTATCGCCGCGGCAAAGGCGGGCAAGGCGTTCTGGATTGAAAAGCCGGTCGGTCGCGGAGTCGACGAGACGCGTTCCGTCGAGGCGGCCGCGGATGAGGCCGGAGTCGTTTCCACCATCGGGTTCAACTACCGTCACGCCCCGGCAATCGAGAAGGCGAAGGCGCTCATCGCCGACGGGTCACTCGGTCGCATCACCAACATTCGCGGCGTGTTCTTCGCCGACTATTCATCCGAACCCAACGGCGCACTCTCGTGGCGCTTCACCCGAGCACTTGCGGGAAGTGGTGTTCTCGGAGACCTCATGGGCCACCTCGTGGACCTCATGCACTACATCGCCGGCCCCATCGATGCGGTCACCGCATTGACCTCGACCATCCACACCGAACGTCCGATTCAGCAGATGGGCACGGGAACGCACTTTGACGTCATCGAGGGTGGCGAGCTCGGTCCGGTCGAAAACGAGGACTACGCCGGCATGCTGGTGCGCTTCCGCGGCGACGCGGTCGCCGCCGGTGCCGTGGGAACGCTCGAAGCGTCCCGCGTCGCGGTGGGCCCGCGCGCGTCCTACAACATTGAGATTTACGGAACCGAGGGCTCGCTCATGTGGGACTTCGAGCGGATGAACGAACTCCATGTCGCGATCGGTCGCAAGGGTGACCTGATCGGATACACCCGCGTCATGTCCGGCCCGTCGTTCGGTGATTTCGCCCACTTCCAGCCCGGTGCAGGCACCGGAATGGGATTCGATGACCTCAAGGTGGTTGAGGCGCGCAAATTCCTCGAGTCCTACACCGGCGCAAAGCACGTCAACTCAAACATTCACGACGCGGTCGCAGCTGCCGCGGTTGTGGACGCGGCAGAGCGCTCGGCGGAAAGCGGCGCGTGGGTTTCCCTTCCGCCCGTTTCCGGGGTCACCGCGGCCGTGCGCTGAGCCACGAATGAACACGGTCGTCGCTCTCGGGCCCGTTGACTCCGACATCGTCCGTGGGGCGCTCGGAGATTCCGCGGAGTTGATCGTCGACCCCGGCCCCGCGGAACTCGCCCGAGCCGTCGGGGCGATCGTTCGCGCGAACGTGACGTTCGACAAGTCCGTTTTCGATTCGATGCCCGAACTTCGAGTCATCGCCCGCACAGGCGTCGGTACCGAACGTGTGGACGTCGCCGAGGCCCGTCGTCGGGGCATCCCCGTTGTCATCACGCCCGGGAGTAACACGAACGCCGTCGCCGAGGGGGCGCTCGCGATGGTGCTTCACCTCACCAAGAACCTCGGCCCGTTGACCGATCTCGTGCGCGACGGGCGCTGGGCAGACCGTGACGCGATCCCCGTTGGTGACGTCGACGGGTCGACGGTCGGAATTGTCGGTTGGGGTCGAATCGGCCGGCGATTCGGAGAACTCGTGCGTGCGCTGGGCGCAACGGTAATCGCGTTCGACCCGGTTGCCGACATCCCCGCTGAATTTCGGGTGGACTCGCTTGAAGAACTTCTCGAACGAAGCGACATCGTGTCGCTTCACGCTCCACTGCTCGAGTCGACTCGCCACCTCCTCAATCGGGCAAGCCTCGACCACATCAAACCCGGCGCGATTGTCATCAACTGCAGTCGCGGTCCGTTGATGGATCTCGATGCGGCGCACCACGCGCTCGAAGCCGGCCAGCTCGGCGGCATCGGTCTGGACGTGTTCGACGACGAACCGGCCGAACACCACCCGATTATGAACGACCCGCGCGTCGTACTCACGCCCCACGTCATGGGTCTCAGCCGCCGCGCCGCCGCACAAACTTTTCTCGACGCTGCGGTGGGAATTCGCGACGTGCTCGAGGGGCGCACCCCCGTCGCGGTGGCCGAGTGAGCACGGTGTCTGCGCGCCCGCAGCTCATCGCGGTCACGGGTTCGACGGGTTTCGTGGGGTCCAACATCGCACGGGTGCTCCAGGAGTTCGGGCACAACGTGGTCGGTCTCGCTCGCCGTCCCGTCACGGGAACCCCGTGGATGATTCGCGAAGTCGATTTCGAGTCCGTCGATTCCCTCACCGAAGCTCTGGCCGGCGCTGACGCGGTCGTGCACTGTGCGATTCAGAACGACTTCAATCGTCTCGTCGACAATCACGACGAGGCGTATGACTCATTCGTCGGGATGACCGCGCGTGTGACCATGGCGGCGCGAAGCACGGGAGCGCACGTCGTGTACGTCTCAACCGACTGGGTGATGGACGGCACGGGGCATCGCGTCCCCGAAACGGAAATGGGCAATCCCGTCAACTATTACGGCTTTCTCAAGGCGATGGGCGAGCAGGTCGTTCGCGACCTTGTCCCCGCCGGTGGGGCCGTGTGTCGAATCGCCGGAGTGATGGGTCAGCATCAACTCGGGGGCGACGGACCGCGCTCACAAGACGTCGGTTTCGGGTACTTTGTTCACTCGCTCGTCGACGCACTCTCGCGAGGTGATCGCTTCATCGTCTGGAACGGCCCCGACGTCAATCAAGTAACGTCGCCTTCCCTTGCCGCCGAGATCGGAGCGCAGATCGAACGCGTCATCGATCGACGCGCGACAGGAACACTGCACCTCGTCGGGGACGACGCCATATCGCGTTTTGATTTGGCGTTGTTGGTGTGTGACGTCTTTGGGCTCGATCACGAGTTGCTCGATCAGGCGCCACCGCCAACCGAATCGCTTTTCCCCGCGCCGGTACCCCTTGATTCGTCGCTTGCGAACGAGCACACCAAGCAGGTACTGGATCTCGGGCCAACCTCGATTCGTGACCTGCTCGCGGCGTTCCGCGAAGAGCTGGCGTCGGGAAACCCGACACCGCTCTCGCGTCCGTCTACTTAGACGAGATTGTCGAGGTGACGATCGCCCTGTTTGACGGACGTCGTGACGGCTTCGATCTCGGCGCGATCCAGCATTTCTTTCATGCGGCGAGCACGACGGTGCGGAACGAGCGTGACGACAGTCCCCGAACGGCCGGCGCGACCCGTGCGACCGGAGCGGTGGAGATACGTCTTGTACTCGTCGGGGGCATCTGCCTGAATGACGATGTCCACGTCGTCGACGTGGATTCCCCGCGCGGCGACATCGGTGGCGACGAGTACCCGAACTCGGTCGGTCGCGAATCGTTCGAGAGCACGCGCGCGTTTCGCCTGCGTGAGGTCACCGTGAATTGCGATTGCGTCAATTCCCGCATCGTCGAGTTCATCGGCGAGTTGATCGGTGAAGGCACGCGTTCGAGCGAACACGATCGCCTTCACGTCTCCACGCAGGATGTGCGTGAGAATCGGGATTTTGTCGTGGTGGTCGATGAGGAACACGCGGTGATCGATCGTGGACGACGCCTGATCCTCTCCCGCGACCTCGTGCACCGACGGGTTCTCGAGGAACTCGTCGATGATGGCGGCGACACCCTTGTCGAGGGTCGCCGAGAAGAGGAGGTGCTGAACATCTCCCTGAAGCGAGCGAAGCACGCGCTGAACGGGCTCGAGGAATCCGAGATCGCACATGTGGTCAGCCTCATCGAGCACGACAATGTCGATGTTGTCGAGTACGAGGTGGCCCTGACGCTGGAGGTCTTCCAGACGTCCCGGCGTCGCGATGACGATGTCGACGCCGCGTCGAAGCGACATCACCTGCGGACCCTGCGGCATTCCACCGACGATGGTCGTCGTGAACAGGCCGACCGACTTCGCGATGGGCATGATGGTGCGGTTGATTTGCATCGCGAGCTCACGCGTCGGCGCGAGCACGATGGCGCGAGGAGAACGGCCTTGCGCACGCTTGCGTCCGCCGCCGTCTTGCATGAGCCGCTCGACGAGCGGTGCACCAAATGCGATGGTCTTTCCCGAACCCGTGCGTCCTCGCCCGAGCACGTCGCGGCCCGCGAGCACGTCGGGGATTGTGGCGACCTGAATGGGGAAAGGGTTCGTGGCACCGAGGTCTTCGAGAACGGCGATGATGTTCTTGCCAATTCCGATGTCGGACCACGAAGCACCCGAGGCGTCGTCAGCGATAATTGACTGCGCTTCGAGACGCTCGAGAACGACGTCGTCGACGGGAACGTAAGGGTTCTCGGGCTTGTCGAACGGTCGCGAGTTGTGCTTGGGCTCGCGCGTCACCGCGCCCTGGTTACGGGCTGGGTGTCCGCCAGCGCGTCGCGGTTCGCGAACGGGTCGGCCGTCTTCCCACGGGCGGTCGGATCGACGCTCGGGTCGCTCGCCGCGCTCTGTGCGAGCGGGGCGGTCGTCGCGTTGGCCGCGGTAGCCCTCGTTGCGTGACGGGCGCTCCGCACGGGCGCCGTCACGAGCGGGGCGCTCGGCGCTTCCACCGCGGTAACCCTCGGTTCGAGCGGGACGCTCAGCGCTACCGCCACGGTAACCCTCGGCGCGGGCGGGACGCTCGGCACGGGCACCGTCGCGCGATCCGGCGGGCTTGCCGTCGAACTTCGCTGCGGGCTTGCCCTTGCGGGCGGGGGCGCCGGCCGCTTCTTTTCCAAAACGGCTGCGCTTCTTGGGTGCGGCGGTGGGGTCGTAGTTACGGCCTTTTCCGCGCGCGGAATTGTCTTTCGGCATGGCTGCCTGCTTCCTTGATTCGAGGGGCGCATCGTGCGCCTTCCGACTTCGAACCATCACAGTTGCCTTCGGAACATCCACGTTCCCGATTCGAGCCGACTATCAAGGGTAACAGCACAACGGCCCCCGGCGAACCGAGGACCGTTGTGACGGGAATTCCGGGGTTCAGTCCTTCGTCCACACTCGCTTATCGAGGGTCTTCCCCGTGAAGTAATCGGGCGAACGCGGGGCGTAGAGGAACATCAACAGTGCTCCGAACACGAGCGACAGAATTCCCACGACACCAACGGCTCCGAAGCCAAAGATGGTGACGTTGTTTCCCGCGTCGTCGGTGAGCCAGTCGGGCAGGAGGAACTGCTGCAACCCGTAGACAAACACGATCGCCATCATCGCGGCACCCGCGAGGGGGATCGCACCACGCACAAAGAAGTGGCGCACGCTCTTCGTCAGTGTGCGACGGAAGAACCAGACGGCCGAGAGCCCGGTCATCCCGTAATAAACAGCGATGAGCAAACCGAGGCAACCGACAAGTGCCATGAGGAGGTTCGGGCTGATCACCGTGAAGACGAGATAGAACGCGGCCGAGATGAGGCCCATCCCCCATGTCGCCCAGGTCGGGGTCATGAATTTCGGGTGCATCTCGGCGAACTTCGTCGGAATCGCTTTGAACGCGGCCATCGAAAGCGCACCGCGTGCGGTCGGGAGGATGGTCGTTTGGGTCGACGCGGCCGAGGAGGTCAGCACCGAGGCGGCGAGCAACATCATCATGACCTTCCCGAGGGGCGAGTCACCGAAAAGCGGAACTCCGATCGACGCGAAGATGTCGTCCGCGTGTTCCGGATTGTTGAGCCCGATGCCCGTGTCGCCGACGCCTGCGAACGCGACCGCCGCAACCGAAACGAGCAGATAGGTGACCAGGAGCAAGACGGTCGACATCACCGCAGCGCGACCGGGAGTTGTCTCGGGGTTGCTCGTCTCCTCGTTCACGGCAACTGCCGTGTCCCATCCCCAGTAAAGGAAGAGCGCGGTGAGGAGTGCGGGTGCGATTGCTTCACCGAATGGAAGGTCGAACGGGTTGAGCCAGTCGAGGCTCGGCGTGAGCGACTCGGCGACTCCGTCGCCCGTGAACACGCGATAGAGCGCGACAACCGCGAAGACGATGAGCACGACGAGCTCGATACCGAGCAGCCAGTACTGTAGGCGAGCCGACACCTCAATGCCGCGCCAACAAATCCAGGTCATGACGATGATCCACACGAGTCCGGCGACGGTGGACCAAATCACGTCCGACCCGAGGCTCGCGATGTCGGGGTTATTGAACGCCTCGCCCACGAAGATGAACGAGTAGCTTCCCGCGACCGACGCAAGACTCGACATACAGATAACGTCGGCGATGATGAGGGCCCAGCCACTCATCCACCCCGTGCGCGTGCCGAAAGCGCGACCAGCCCAGGTGAAAACGGTACCGCAGTCGGGCTCGACGCGATTGAGTTCCTTGTAGGCGATCGAGATGAAGAACATCGGAATGAACGCGAGGAGCATGATTCCCGGCGCTTTGACACCGACGCCCGAAAGGACGACCCAGCCGAGCGCGGCGGCGAGGGAGAAGGCGGGGGCGGTCGAGGCCATTCCGATGACGACGCTGGACATCAAACCCAGTGCGCCCGTCTTGAGCCCCTTCTTGCCCGCGAGATCAGTACTAGACATCGTTGTCTCACTTTCTGTCGGGCGATCGACTCTGACCGCCGTCCCGTGCGTTCGACACTACTCCGCGCGCGGAATCAAACCAATCGAGAGAGCAAGCGATTTGTCGAGATCAGCGCGCCCCCGAGAACCGCAGGAATTCCCCCGCCGGGGTGCACCGACGCACCGACCCGCCACAGCCACGGGCGGCGCATCGACGAGTAGGCGGGTCGGTGGAACGGCCCGCTCTGCCACCACGGATGGCCCTCCCCGTAGAGGGCGCCGCCAGTCGCCCCGAACCCCGCGAAGTATTCGGGGTCGAACACCGTGTGGTCGGCGATGTAATCGCCCAAAGGCTTGGGGAAGCCGAGCACCTCGGTGATTCGGTCGAATTCGCCACGCACCCAGGGGTGATTGATGTCGTAGCTCTTCCCGTCGGGAGGTGCCGTCAACAAGATCGCCGCGGTCGGTCGTGAGTTCTCGTAGATGTGCCCCGCTCGGTAATAGTTGAGGAACGCCATCGATTGTTGGGGAAGGCGGCGCTCGCGGATCGCGTCGAACAGTTCGGCGGGGTCGTCGGGCATGATGACCGAGTGCGTGACGACGTCGGCCGGCAGTTCCTCGTCGAACACCGCGAACGTCGCGATTCCCGAACACGAGAGGTTGCGTGGGGTCGGAACGCGATCGCCGAGGAGGCGTTCGAGAACGCCCGCGTCGAGTCCGCTGACGACGACGTCGGCGGGGTAATCCGCGAGCGCCGTGGAGACGACACCCTTGCGCACGCGGGTGACGGCCTCACCGAGCCGCACCTCGGCTCCCGATGCGCGCGCGAGCGCGAAGAACTGTTGCGGGATTTCGTTGACTCCGCCACGAGGGACCCACACGCCGTCGGTCGACATCACCGCGGGCATGGTGGCGAAGAGTGCGAGGGTGCGACTCGGCGCAACCCCCGCATTGAGGGTGTGAATCGAAATAACTTCGCGAAGGGCCTTGGGCATCCAGTCGAGCCCGCCGAGGTACGCGTCGGTCGCAAGTCGCGTGCCGTAACGGCGAAACAGTTGAGCCGCGGCGGGTGCGATGCGGTTGCTCCACGGGTCGCTCGTCAGCAGCGTGGTGATCGCCGGCCCCAGGCCGCCGTGTTCGCGTTCGAACCGTTCCCACGCGTCGTGCCAGGAGTGCCCCCGCTCGACAGGGAGATTCGCCGCGTCACCGCGGAAGAAATAACGCCCCACCTCGGGGAGTCGCTCGAGATGGAGGGGTGCGATGTCCTCAGCGGAGGGGTCACCGTGCGCTCCCAGCTCATCGAAACGATCGAGCACCGCGCGGAGCGCGCCGGGGAAGGTGACGAGCGATGGGCCCGTATCGATGCGTTGCCCCGCGACCTCGATACGGCGGCTTTTGCCCCCGATCCACTCGTTCTTGTCGAGCACCGTGACGTGGTGGCCCGCTCGGGAAAGGAGCGCCGCTGATGCGAGCCCGCCGAGACCGGCTCCGAGCACAACGATTCGGCGAGGGGTCACGGGTACATGCCGAGCGTGATGCCCGTGACGAGTTGCACGCCGGCGACGGCGCCGGCGACGTAGGGGAATGCGACGGAGAACTTATAGAGACGTTTCGCTTCGCTCGTCGTCGGCTTGCGCCACGACGCGACGACCAGCCACCCCGCGATTGCGGCGGACACGATTGCGACGGGCGGGTTGACGAGCGCGAAGGACACGGTCGAAACCGTCCACCACACGCCACACCAGACGAGCGATCCGCGCACCCCGAATTTGACCGCGGTCGTCACGATGCCGGCGCCCGAATCCTCGTCGATGTCCTGGATCGCGTCATAGACGTGCTTCGCCATGCTCCACGTCATGAGGCCGATGACCGCAGGCCACATCGGGTCAACTCCGAGTGCGAGTGGAACGAACGCGAGCGGGTAGGCGTAGTCGGTGTTGGAGAGCGAATCCCAGATGGGGCGCGCCTTGAAACGCAGGGGTGTCGACGAGTACTGCCAGAACGAGAACGTGTAGGCGAGCATCCAGAGGAGGGATGCGATCGGAACGGTGAACGCGAAATAGACGAGGAATGGAACGTTGAGGAGCACGACCCCCCAAGCGATGGGGCGCACCTCACGCGATTGAATCTTCGCCCCGCCGTAACCGCCCTTGCGATCGTTGTCGGCGTCAGTGTCTTGATCGAAGATGTCGTTGACGCCGTAGATCAACAGATTGAACGGGAACGTGACCCAGATGAGGATTGGCAGAACACGCCAATCCCACAGGGATCCGGCGAGCCACATGCCCACGACGGTCGTTCCAATCGTGTTGACCCAGAGAACCGGGCGTGAGATTTCAACGAGGCGTCGGAGCACACCCCACTCTAACTTCTATGCTGGGGCTATGACCTCTCCGAAGAACCGCTGGCTCGCACTCCTTTTCGTCAGCCTCGCCGTTTCCCTTGTCATCGTCGACTCGACGATCATCAACGTCGCGATTCCGTCAATCGTCAACGACCTCAAGGCGACCTCGAGCGACGTTCAGTGGATTCAGGAGTCGTACACCCTCGTCTTCGCCGCACTCCTCCTCGTCTTCGGTGCATTGGCCGACAAGTGGGGTCGCCGCGCGATGCTCGTGATCGGTCTGGCGTTCTTCACTGTGTCGTCGATTTTTGCCGCGATGTCCGACACCGCCGGCGCGCTCATCGCCTGGCGCGTAATCCAGGGAATCGGTGGCGCGATGGTTCTGCCCACTACCCTGTCGATCGTCAACGCGACGTTCCAGGGCAAGGAACGAGGAATCGCTTTTGCCGTCTGGGGTTCGACGATCGGTGGAATGGTCGCCGTCGGGCCGCTCCTCGGCGGATGGCTCACCACCGCGTATTCGTGGAATTGGGCATTCGGAATCAACATCCCGCTGGGCGTGCTCATCACCGTCGGTGTATTCCTCTTTGTCACCGAATCGAGAGACGTCGAACACGCGCGCGCCATCGACTGGTGGGGTGCGGTGCTCTCGGTTCTCGCGAGCGGCTCGCTCGTCTTCGGCCTCATCGAAGGCCGCAACTTCGGTTGGTGGGATGTCAACAAGCCGTTCACCATCGGTGACTGGGAGTGGCCGTTCGACCTCTCCGTCGTTCCCATCGCATTCGCGGTCTTCGCGATCGCGGTCGCGTGGTACATCGTGCACGGGCTCGCACGTCAGCGTGCGGGCAAGTCGACGCTCATCGCGTTTGGCCTATTCTCTCTTCCGAGCTTCCGCAACGGAAACTTCGTCGCGCTCATCGTGAGCATGGGAGAATTCGGAATCATCCTCGCCCTTCCCCTCTGGTTGCAGTTCGTTCTCGGTTATTCCGCATTCGATTCGGGCCTCGTCATCCTCGCCCTCGCGGTCGGGTCGTTCGTCGCCAGCGGAATCGCGGGCGGTCTCGGATCGCGGCTCCAGCCCACGTGGATCATTCGCGTCGGGTTGATCCTCGAAATGATCGGTGTCGCGGGAATCGGGTTCATGATCTCGCCCGACGCCACGGGGTGGTCGATCGTGCCGTTCCTTTTCGTTTATGGAATGGGAGTCGGATTCGCCACCGCGCAACTCACCGGCGTCGTCCTCAAGGACGTCCCCGTTCAGGCGAGCGGTCAGGGCTCGGGAACGTCGAGCACGTCCCGCCAGATCGGATCGGCGCTCGGCATCGCCGTCATCGGCACCGTGCTGTTCTCGACCGCGCAGTTCAGCCTCGAGGCCTCCCTCGCCGATCGCAACGTGCCCGACGCCATGGCAACCCCGATCGTGGCCGCGGTCATCGACTCGGCCGGCGGTGCCATCGCGGGACTAGAAGCGAACCCGCAGACCGCGGACATCGCCGTCGATGCGAAGGACGCGCTCTCGGCGGGAACTTCCAGTGCCGCCTACCTCGCCGCGGGATTCCTCGCGGTGGCATTGCTCGCGAGCTTCTCGCTCGGTCGATCTGCAGAAGCACGGACGGCGGCGAGGAAGAAGGCCTGACGCCCCTCCCTCACCGCCGTTCGGTGAGTGTTGTCGCTAGTTGCAGCTACAACGATCGGCGGGCTTGACCCCGGCGAGCGCTTCTTCGACGTGCTGGCCGCAACCCGACCACGTTGGCTTGCCGCAGCTGCCGCAGGTGACCTTCTGGCACATGGTTTCTCCTTGAGTTAGTTGGTGAATGGCGAAACGGAGTTCGTTCTCTCGAGCGAATCCATCCCCGCTCGCCACGTCAGACATCCACCGTCAAGGTTAGATGCGTTGACGCCGTGGGAGCGAAGTATTTGGGTTGCGGTGTGCCCGCGCTGACCGACCTTGCAATGCACGATGACCTCGTCGGCGTTGATTTCTCCGAGTCGATCCCGGAGTTCGTCGACGGGGATATTCACCGCGCCGGGAATCGACCGAACGTCATGTTCGGTTTGCGAGCGCACGTCGACGACGAGGGCGCCGGCCGCCTGCCGCGCCGCGAGTTCGTGCCACTGCACGGTGGGAGTGCGTCCCGAAAGCAAATTCTCGCCAACGTACCCCGCGTGATTGATGGCATCCTTCGCCGAACCGTATTGCGGGGAGTAAGCAAGTTCGAGGTTCATCAGGTCGGAGACGGTGAGGCCCGCATAGATCGCCGTGGCGATGACGTCGATGCGCTTGTCGGCGCCGTCGAGACCGACCGCCTGCGCACCGAGGAGTTTTCCGCTCGACGGTTCGAACACGACCTTGAGCGACAGTGTTTCCGCTCCGGGGTAGTACCCCGCGTGGCTACCGGGATGGAGGTGGATCACCTCGTGAGCGAGCCCGGCACGCCGAGCAGACTTCTCGCTGAGCCCCGTGATGGCTGCGGCCATTCCGAATGCACCGACAATTCCCGTCGTGATGGCGGGTCGTACCGACACTGTCTCACCGGCGATGACATCGGCAACGAGTCGTCCGTGACGATTCGCGAGGTTGGCAAGCCACACCATTTGCTCATCGCCCGTGAACGCTGAAACCTTTTCCGCTGCGTCACCAACGGCGTAAATGTCGGGATCGCTGGTGCGCTGGTGGTGGTCAACCCAGATGCCCCCAGCGGTTCCGATTCTCAGACCGGCCTCCACCGCGAGCGAGTGGTCGGCGGTGACGCCGACCGACGACACGACGACGTCCGCCGGAATCACGGCTCCGTCGGACAGGGTGACGTCTCGAGCGCCGATTGTGGTCGCGTGGACTCGGGTTCGAATCGACACCCCGTGGGATTCAAGGTGGCGGTGGAACGGTTCGATGATCTCGGCGTCGAAGGGCGAGAGAATGCTCGCTCCCGACTGCACGACCGTGACACGGTGACCGAGGTGCATCAGGTTTTCCGCCATCTCGATTCCGATGAATCCCGCGCCGAGGATCACGACGTCCTTCGAGGCTCCCGCAACCGATTCGGCGATGCGTTCCGCGTCGGGAACGTTGCGTAACGTCAACGCGCGATCGAATCCTGGGATCTCGAGGCGTCGAGGGGCCGCGCCCGGAGCGAGGACGAGAGCATCGTACGACTCGGTCCTCTCGTCGCCCGTTTGAGTGTCGACGACCGTGACAGTTTTCGATTCACGATCGATACCCGTAACACGGGAATTGACGTGTACGTCCAACGCGAAACGGCGGTGGAGGCTCTCGGGCGTTTGAAGCAGAAGCGATTCGCGATCGTCGATGACTCCTCCGACGAAGTAGGGCAACCCGCAGTTCGCGAACGACACGTGCGGGCTCGCCTCGAACACGACGATTTCGGCCGATTCGTCCAGACGACGAAGCCTCGTCGCGGCGGACATTCCGCCCGCGACTCCCCCTACGATGACAACCTTCACGATGAACTCCTAAGCAAGGGAAAGGAACGCTTTTTCGAGTGCGGCACGACTCGGACTGTCGTCGGGTTCGGTGGCACAGTTGGCCATTCCGGTGGCGATGATGGAAAAACCGGCCTTCGACAGCGCCGCGCTGGCTGCCGACAATTGGTGCAGAATTTCGGTGCAGTCGCGGCCCTCGTCGATCATGCGAACGATTCCGCCGATCTGTCCCTGCGCACGCACGAGGCGGTCACGGGCTTTCTTCAATTCACTGGCGTCGATTTGCACGAGCACTCCTCGGGTTGCGATTGCCTCAAGAATAACATACCCTAGGGGGTATGCGTACTCTCACCTTTTCGCGACGATTTTTCGCCGCCATCGCCCTCCTCGCCAGCTTCGTGGGTGTCACCACGGCACTCACTGCGTGCACGACCACGCAGAATATAGACATGAGCACCGTGACCGCCGTCATCGACGTCCGCACCCCCGCCGAGTTCGCCACCGGTCACCTCGAGGGTGCAATCAACATCGACTGGGAGGGGGCCACCTTCGCCGACGAGGTCGCCGCGCTCGACCCCAACGGCACCTACCTCCTCTATTGCCGATCGGGCAATCGCGCCGGTCAGGCACAGACCGCGATGGAATCCCTCGGCTTTACGGACCTCACCAACATCGGCGGAGTAGAGGAAGCGTCGACTGTGACGGGTATCGCCATCGTTACGGGCTAATCGGTGCATAGGCTGGACACATGACCGCACCAGATATCCAACAGTTCATGACGAACGCCCCGTGGGCGTTCCCGCTCATCGTGGTCCTCGCTATCTGGTCGATTGCCTGGCAGATCGTCGGTCTGTGGACGGCGGCGCGCAACGGTCACAAGGCGTGGTTCGCCGTGTTCCTCCTCGTTCGCACTCTCGGAATTCTCGAGATGCTCTACCTTTCGAGCCAGCGTCGCTCACGGGGTCGCTCGTAACCTCTGTCGGGTGGCGCCCCGGCGTTAGTGTTGAGCCATGACAATTCATCAGAGCGCCTCGGAGGTTCGCACGATCAAGGGAGCCCGCCGCATCGCGGTGTGGGCCATCATCGTGTCGCTCGTCATCACCGCGGGAATCGGAATTTTCAGTCTTGTCACGGGTTCGCTCGATGACACGCGCAGCAAGATCATGCTCACCACGCTCGCCATTGCGGCGTTCTCGGTTCTGTCTCTTTGCCACCTCGCCGCGTTCGGGCGGGACATCAAGGTCGTCGGATGGCTCGGAATTGGTACCAGTGCCCTCGCTCTCGGTTCGTCGATCGTTCTTATCTGGTGGAACTGGCAAGACATGATGTTCCAGCCGAGCGACCTCTACATGTCGATCACCAAGACCTTCGCCGTGTCGGCGCTCATCGCAGTGTCGTTCGCCCACTCAAACTTGATGTTGCTGCTCGCCAACGCACCCGTCGCCTGGGTGCGCACCGCGCTCCTCGTCACCCTCGTCCTCATCGCGGTCATCCCCGCGCTCGTGATTCCCTCCATCATCACCGACGGAACGTTCCCGCCCGCATCGTTTCAGGAGGCGTACTGGCGTTTCTTCGGTGTCGTGCTCATCCTGGACGCGCTCGGAACAATCGCGCTCCCCGTCACGACCCTCATCATGCGGACGCAGCACGATCACCAAGCACCGGTTTCGACGAAGGGATTCGACGTGTCCCTCGGCGCGACCGATGCCAAGTGGGTCGCCGCTCAAGCGAAGGCCACCAACACAAGCCCCGAATCGGTCATCGCCGCGGCGGTCACCGCCGCGCGCAAGGGTTAGCCCGTGACGTTCTCGGGACGTTCTGCCGTCGTCGTCGATGACGAGCCGCTCATCTGCAGCATCGTCGCCGAGATCCTTCGTTCGGAGGGATGGGACGTCTCCGAAGCCTCAGACGCACTGAGTGCCATCACCGCAATCAAGTCGACGGCGGCGGAACTTGTGGTCGCCGACATCGACCTCGGCATGGGGCCAACGGGGATTGACGTTGTGCAACGCGCTCGCGCCGAAAAGCCCGACATCGGAGTCGTGTTCATTACGAATCTCGCCGATCCTCGAATCACGGGCAAAGGGTGGAACGCCATCCCCGCTGACGCGTCGTACATTGTCAAGACGGAAATCAACTCGACGACTGCGCTCCGCGAGGCCGTCACCGCAGCTCTTGACGGTCGCTCGATCGCGACGCGACCTGTGCCTGTTGCCCCGTCGACCGAGAAACTGACAAACAGCCAAATCGCGGTTCTCACGCTCATCTCCGACGGGTTGAGTAACGAGGAGATTGCGGAGGCTCGTGGATCTACCGTTCGAGCGGTCGAGCGCATGCTCGCACGCATGATGTCGGCTGCGAACATCAAGCCCGGGGCGAGCTCCCGGGTGCAACTCGCTCGGCTCTACTGGGATCAACTCAATGGGCGATAACGAAGCGCTGGGGAAATCAACACTTCGCCCGCGAGATTTCGTCGACGTGATCCGCTCTCCGTGGCCGTTTCGCACCTCGACGATTGCGATCTACTGCTCGGCCGCGATGCTGCCGACCGTCGCCACCGAATACGGACGCCTCAACGACCCCAACTTTCTCGTCGCGATTCTTATCGGTCTCGTCTCCATCACCGTGAATGGCTCCGCGCTTTTCCTAGTGCGCGGGTGGGTCACTCGACGGCTGGCCGGCGCGGGCTGGGCCGTGCTCGGTGTGCTTGTGTCCATCGGAGCTTTTCGTGGAGTCGTGACCTCACTCGTCGTGGCTACGACGAATCTCGAGTCGCATTCCTATCTCACGACCCGCGTCGGATTAGGCGCGGTCAGCTCACCGATCCTGCTCGCCGTCGTGGCGCTTGTGGTCAGCCGTGTCGTCACATCGAGACAGCAGCGTCGGTCGACCACCCGCGATATCTCCGCTGCGACCGCAGTGCGAGACCGCGTGCTCGGTGAGGTGTCGGAAGCGAACGAGCGCTTTATAGGTGACATCGACAAGTCTTTGCGCCCCGCGGTCAAATCCATTATCGACGACCTGGTCGAGGGTCACCCAGAGCGCGGCCGACTCTTCGATGCGCTCAACGACCTCGCTGAAAACATTGTTCGGCCACTCAGCCATTCCATCGCGCGAAGTGAACCCCAATCGGCCCCACCACGCGGCTCGATCGAACGCCAACTGTTTGGGCCGGGTCGACCCACCCTCAGCGATCAGGTCAACCCTTATTTCTCTGCGCTCGGCGTCAGCCTCGGTGGATTTTCCGTCATGCTCGATGGTCTGTCGATGTCCCAGGCAATCGTGGCGAGCGTCATCGCCGGTGCGAGCACTCTCCTCCTCCTCGCCGGTGCGCGTGCGCTGTTAGGAAGCCGGCGAACCACAACGCTCAACGCCATTCTCATCATCGCGACGCTCCACGAAGTGGTCTGGATTCCGGCACAGTTAATCAATGATGTCGTCATCTTTCCGGACTCGGTCGTCGTCGACTACTCACTTCTCGGTCTGATCGCTACGCCGCTTCTCGGGTTGGTCTACCAGCTCATCGTCCTCGGCTCCTTCTCGAGCAGAAACCAACTTGCCCATCTCGACATCTCCCGCGTCACGATGGTCTTGCAGCAATCCGAAGCGCGGCGCACCGCGTGGTTACGGCAGCGCCACGTCGCTCACACCCTCCACTCGTCGGTGCAGTCACGCATCCACGCACAAGCGCGACTCGTGAGGTCGGGAACGGGCGCGTTGACCGACGGGGAGCGCGCCGACACCGTGGGAACTCTCCAATCGGTGCTCAGCGTCATCACGGAAGAGCCCCCGGCCCGCGTCGATGCGATTCGGTCTATCGAAGACCTCGCCGCATTTTGGTCGGGGATGTGCGAAATCTCCCTCGAGGCGGGCGAGGGGGTTCGGGATGCGCTCGACGCCGATTCGGACGCCTCCGAAGCCGTGTCAATAGTCACGCTCGAAATCGTCTCCAATGCGATTCGCCACGGCAATGCGACGGCGATTGACATTGACATAACGCGCGATTCCGACGAAACCGTCCGCATCACGGCCCTCAACGACGGTGCGGCGCTTGACCCGAAGCGCACCCCGGGGCTCGGCATGGCGATTTATGACGAACTCACCGCGGACTGGTCGGTACGAGGAGCGGACCACGTCACCGTTGAGGCCGTCATCGCCGCGCGCGGGAATACCGCGGGCGCGTGACGCGTTTCGATAGTGTGAACGAAAAGGAAAACCCATGGCAACCATCAACGTGAACAAGGCGGAGTTCGAGAAACTCGTCAACACCGACGACGCGTTCGTGCTCGTCGACTTCTGGGCGGAATGGTGTGGTCCGTGCCGAGCGTTCGGTCCCATCTATGACCGCGTCAGCGAGAAGCACCCGGACATCGTTTTCGCGAAGGTCGACACCGACGCCGAACAAGAGCTCTCCGCTGCGGCCGGAATTCGATCGATTCCGACTCTGATGATGTTTCGTGACGGAATTCTTCTCTACAACCAGCCTGGAGCAGCCCCCGAGGCGGCTCTCGAGGATCTCATCGCGCAGGCACGTGCGCTCGACATGAACGACGTACGCAAGCAACTCGCCGAGGCGACACCCGCTACGTAAGCGGTGCTCGTCCTCGGAACAGTCGGCGAACTTTCGCCTTGACCGTCACCGCGGGTTTCTCGTTGTAAATTCCAGCGAATTCCTGGCCCGACATCGCCTGAATTTTCTCCATGATGGCGTCGGTCGCCTCGCGTCGGGCCTTGCCACTCGTGGCGTCACCGAAGGCACTGAGGTCCATCGGTTCGCCGTATTGGACGCGGAGCTTCGCGAGGCGAATTCCCTTCGTCCCGACGGGCTGAATCTTGTCGGTGCCGGTCAACGCAACGGGTACGACGGGCACATTCGCGGTGAGGGCGAGCCATGCGACGCCCGTCTTGCCGCGATATAGGCGGCCGTCGGTTGAGCGCGTTCCCTCGGGGTACATCGCGAACGATTCGCCGTCCACGAGTCGTTCGAGGCCCGCATCGAGCGCGTCCTGGGCGGCCGAGGCCGATCGCCGATTGACCGGAATCGCGTCGATTGACTCGAAGAACGCCTTGGAGAGTTTCCCCTTGAAGCCCGTGCCCGTGAAGTATTCCTCTTTGGCGAGGAACGAAACGGGACGCCGCGAGAGCAGCGTGATGATTACCGAATCGAAGAATGAAAGATGGTTGCTCGCGAGGATCACTCCGCCCTTCGCGGGCATGTTTCCGCGACCAATAACTTTCGCCGCGAAGAGGATGCGAATGAGCGGCGGGAACAGCACGCGCGTGATGAACTTGATCACCGTCGGCCTCCCTTCTTCGGTGCCACCAGTCTGGCGGGGACGCCCACTGCGGTGCGACCCGCCGGTACGTCGGAGATGACGACTGCACCAGCTCCGATGAGCGCACCATCACCGACCGTAACGGGTCCGAGGATGATTGCACCAGCTCCGACGACGACGCCGTTACCGATGGTGGGGTGGCGGCGTCCGTCGATCACGGTTCCCTGTCCTCCGAGTGTCACCCCGTGATACAGCGTGCAGTCGTCGCCGATCACCGAGGTTTCCCCGATGACAACGCCGGCACCGTGGTCGATAAACACGCGGTCTCCGATGAGGGCGGCCGGGTGGATTTCGATGAGAGTCCACCAGCGCACGATCTGCGAGAGCAGCCGTGCCACGAATTTCCAACCCCAACCCCAGAACATGTGGTTGAGGCGATACCACCACACCGCGTGCAGTCCGGAGAGCACGAAGAAGGCTTCTGCTCCGTTGCGGGAGGCTGGGTCGCGGTCCATCGCCATCGCGAGGTCCTCGCGAATACGACGGAGCGGGGTCACCTAATCGAGGATACCCTCGAAGAGCACGGTCGACAGATACCGCTCCCCGTAGGACGCGACGATGACGACGATCGTCTTGCCCTTGTTCTCGGGACGCTTTGCGAGTTCCAGGGCGGCCCAGACAGTCGCTCCCGACGAGATCCCCGCGAGGATTCCCTCCTCCTTGGCGAGACGACGAGCGGTCGACACCGAATCGGTGATTGACACGTCGATGACCTCGTCGTAGACCGTGCGGTCGAGTACGTCGGGAACGAAGTTCGCGCCGATTCCCTGAATCTTGTGGGGTCCGGGAGCTCCACCGTTGAGGATGGGCGAGTCGATGGGCTCAACCGCGACGACCTGAACCGACGGCTTGCGCTCCTTGAGCACCTGGCCGGTTCCGGTGATGGTTCCGCCCGTTCCGACGCCGGCGACAAAGATGTCGACGGCTCCGTCCGTGTCCTTCCAAATCTCTTGCGCGGTGGTGCGACGGTGAATTTCGGGATTCGCCTCGTTCTCGAACTGGCGGGCGAGAACTGCACCCGGGCGCTCCGCCGCGATCTCTTCAGCGCGCGAGACGGCGCCCTTCATTCCTTCGGGGGCGGGCGTGAGGACAAGTTCTGCCCCGAAGCCCTTGAGGAGTGCGCGGCGCTCGAGGCTCATTGATTCGGGCATGGTGAGAACAACCGTGTAGCCGCGTGCCGCTCCAACCGAGGCGAGAGCGATACCCGTGTTACCACTGGTCGCCTCCACAATTGTTCCGCCCGGCTTGAGTGCACCCGACTTCTCGGCGGCGTCAACGATGGCAACCCCGAGACGGTCCTTGACGCTCGACGTGGGGTTGTAGAACTCGAGCTTGGCGAGAACGGTGGCCTCGGATCCGTCGGTCACGCGGTTGAGGCGCACGAGCGGGGTGTTTCCGAAGGTCTCGGTGATGTCGTTATAGATACGAGCCATGGGTTCTCTCCTGTGTTAACGGGGTCGACTCATCACGATACGGAAGCGTCGAGCCTCCGGAAAGTTGTGTTACACAACGGGCGTAACACAACGATCGCGGTTTTTCGGCAGCTTCGGGGTAGAGAGACGTCATCCTGCCGTCGAGGCCGGCAGTTCGAGCTCCTGCCCCTAAGCGCGCTTCGCTCGGCGCAACCCGCGACGGGGTGCGCGCGTTCCGGAGTCGCGACGTTCGGCACGACGCTCCTTCGCGCCTTCTACGAGCGAGTAGAGCGCGGGGAGCACCACGAGGGTGAGCACGGTCGACGACAGCAGGCCGCCGATGACCACGATGGCGAGGGGCTGCGAGATGAACCCGCCCGTTCCCGTCACACCGGCGGCGAGCGGGGTCAAGGCGAAGATGGTCGCCAGCGCCGTCATGAGAACCGGGCGAACACGGCGAGAGGTTCCGTCGAGAAGCGCATCGGTGACCTTTTGGCCCTTGTCGCGGTACTGGTTGACGAGGTCGATGAGAACGATCGCGTTCGTGACCACGATTCCGACGAGCATGAGCAAACCGATGAGCGATGCGACCCCGAGCGGGATGCCCGAGATGACCTGCAGGCCGATCGCACCGGTCGCCGCGAACGGGATTGACACGAGCAACAACAGCGGTTGGCGGAGCGAACGGAAGGTCGCCACCATCACGACGTACACGATAAGGATTGCCGCGAGAAGTGCGAGTCCGAGTTGCTGGAACGAATCAATCTGATCCTGAGCGACTCCACCCACCGTGGCGGTAGTTCCCGTGGGAAGCCCGTACGAGTCGAGCACCGCGTTGATGTCGGCGGTCGATTGGCTGAGGTTGTCACTCGACGGTGTGATCGTGATCGTCGAGGCGAGCACACCGCGCTCGGTGGTGCGCGATGCGGCGGTCTCGGCAACTACCACCGTGGCGACGCGGGAAAGCTTCACCTCGGTGCCAAAGGGCGTTGCGATCTGATATTTCTTGAGCCCGGCGAAGGTGTCGGGGGAGTTCTTCGGCTCGATGAGCACCGAGTAGGTGACGTCATCGATGACGACCTGGCTCGTCGCCGTCGGGGCGTTCGCTCCGGCGAGGGCGCGACCAATGGTGAGTTCCGACAAACCGTTGCGTGCGGCGGCCGACCGTTTGATCTGGACGGCGAGGTACTGCTGCTTGTCATCGAGCGACGTCGCCACCGAGTCGGCGATTTTCGCCGACGTGAACGCGGCGGCGAGACCTTCGGTCACGGAGTTGAGCGTGTCCTCGGACGGCGCCTTGACCGTGATTTCAATGTCCTGCGAACCAAACGTTCCGCCCTGTGCAGAGACAATCGTTCCGGTGTCGGTGATGGTGGCGAGATCCTTGGTCACCTCGGCGCGAACGGGTTCGGCGGGAACCGCCTCATCGATCGACACCTGATAAATGATGTCGCCGGCCGAACCGTTGAACGCGGCGAACGAGTTGCCGCCCCCGATTGAGGTTTGCACAGTCGTGACACCGGGCACATCGAGCAACTTCTTTTCCACGTCGGCCGCCACGGCGGAACGCTCGTCAAGCGTGAGACCGGCGGGCGTCGAGTGTCGCAGCGTCATGGTCGACTGACCGCTTCCGCCAACGAAGTTAGTTTTCATGAGCGGGGCGAGAGCCATCGTTCCGCCCAGAGCGAACACCGCGATGAGCACGGTCGCGAGCGGGCGTTGGATCGTCCACTTGACGATGGGGCGATACACGCGCTGAATCGCGTCGTGTTCACGCACGGGGCGCTTCGGTGTCTTGGTCGACGTGCGAAGGAACCAGTAGGCGAGCACCGGCACGATCGTCAGTGAAACGAAGAGCGACGAGAGCAGCGCGAGCGTCACGGTCACGGCGAACGGCTTGAAGAGTTCACCCGCGAGACCCGACACGAGGGCAAGCGGCAGGAAGACCGCAACGGTCGTGATGGTCGATGCGGTGACCGCGGTGGCGACCTCCTTGACCGCCGTGAGAATCGCCTCGCGGCGTTCCTCGCCGAGAGCGAGGTGCCGCTTGATGTTCTCGACGACAACGATGGAGTCGTCCACTACTCGACCAATTGAGATGGTGACCGCACCGATGGTGAGGATGTTGAGGGTGAAGTTGCTGGCCCACATTCCGATGAAGGTGAGCAGCAGCGAGGTCGGAATCGACACCGCGGTGATGAGCGTCGAACGAATCGACATGAGGAATACGAGGATGATGATGATCGCGAATCCGAGCCCGAGCAGACCCTCGGTCGTCAGCGAATCGATGCTCTTCTCGATGAACGGCGCCTGATCGAACACGGTCGTGAATTTCGTGTTGTTGCCGATGAGGCCGGTGATGCGATCGAGCTCGGCGCGAACCGCCCGCGACACCTCGACGGTGTTGGAGTCGGTCTTCTTCGTGATGGCGACGGTGAGCGCCGGCTGCCCGTTGACACGGGAGATCGAGGTGACGGTGTCGGGTTGGATTGACACGGTCGCGATCTGGCGAAGTGCCACGATGTTGCGGCTCGTGGGAATCGACGCACCCGCTCCGGCGAGCGCCGAGAATGACGATGCCGACGAGCCCGTCGACACGGAGGTCGATGAGATGGTGTTGAGTTTGCGGCCCGCGACATCACCCGTAAATGACGAGTAGTCGGCGATGTGGGCGTAGCAGTAGTAATAGGTGTTGCCCTTGTTCCACTGCGCCTGGCTCTGCGGGTAACCCGCAGCGCTCACCATGAGTCCGGGGTGAGCGGCGGTCGCGCCAGCAGCGAGAACCCCCGCCTTGTTACATGTCGCCATCGCGATGCCCGCGACGGCGGCGTCGCCCGGATACACGGGAATGCCCGCGTCGGTGCGAATATCACCGATGCGAACGAGCTGTCCAGTGTGCGCGTTCGCACAGGCGGTCACCGTGTACGAACCGGCGGGGACGGCGGAATAGTCGGTGAGGCACTCGCCCCCGTTGAGGGCATCCCACGACCAAGTTCCCGAGGTTCGCGGAGCGACCGGAACCGTGGGCATCGACGGAATCGACACAGGTGCCCCCGCGCTCGCTCCGGCCGAAGCGGGCAACCCGACGGGAATCGATCGAATGTCGGCGAGGCTCGCAAGAGGCGTTCCGGAGACGACCGAAAGATCGCCGGTGTCGGACGTCACGGTGCCCGCACCGATTCGAATTCCCGCCGTCTGCAGTGCGGTCTGGATGTCGGTGCTCGTCAGCCCGAGGCGGTTCATCACGCTGGCGCGCGGCACGATCGAGATGTGTTCGCCGTTGGCACCGAACACGCTCGCGTCGCGAACGCCGTCGATGCGGGTGAACTCTTTGACCGCGATGTCCTTGAGTGCTTGGTTGAGTTGGTCGGTGCTGAGGTCGCTCGTCACCGCGAGCTGCATGATGGGGATGTCGCTGAACGATCCGGCGATGACCTGCGGCTCGACACCGTCGGGCAGGATGCTCGCGATCTTATTAATCGCAATCTGAACTTTTTGCTCCGCCGTTTCGATGACGGTTCCGTACTGGAACGACACCGACACCTGCGACACACCGTTCTGCGACGTCGCCGTGGTCGATTCGAGTCCGGGCACGCCCTGAACCGCGGTTTCGATCGGGGTCGACACTTCCTTCTCGACGATGAGCGGCGAAGCACCGGGGTACGAGGTCACGACGACGAGTTGGGGAAACGTCACCGACGGGATGAGCTCGAGCTTGAGCAGGGTCATGGCGATTCCGCCGAAGAGCGAGATGACGACCGTGACGAGCGCGATGAGCGCTCGGTTGCGGAGGCTGAAGGTCGCAAAAATGTTCATTCGAAGGTCCTCTATCGGTAGGAGGGGAAGCTAGCGGGATTCGGTGTGGGCGGCGACCCACGCGACGATGGCGTCGCGAACGAAGGTTGCACCCTCGACACCGCCGTAATTGCGGGCGAAGCGATCGTCGGCGACGTACATCTCACCGAGTCCGACGAACTGCTCGTGGGTGGGTTCGACTCCACCCCAGCCTTGAGCGATCCAGGAACGGTGACGTTCGACCAACGCAACAACCACGGCATCGGTGACGGGAAGACCGGCGGCCTTCGCCTCAAGGTATTCGTTTTTGAGGGCGACGCCCTCCCCGAGGAATTCCGCGCGACCGGCGGCGGAAAGCTTCGACCACCAGCCGTTCGAGCGAGCCCATGCCGCTTCACCCCAACGGTCAACCACCTCGTCGCGGTGGTCGTCGTGATGGAAATTCGGAACGGCGTGCACGGACACTCCTCTATCTGATGTCTCCACTCTAATCACGGTTTCGGCCTGCTCGTGCACGAGTACGCTGGCGGGATGAGCCCCTCCGTCAAGACCGCTCTCGGCGTCTTCCTCGGCGGCGCTCTCGGCAGCACGGCACGCATTGGTGTCGGTTTAGTGCTCGCTCGATTCGATGGAACCTGGTGGCCGTATTCGGTCCTCACCGTCAACCTCGTCGGTTCGTTCTTGCTCGGACTGCTCGTCGGTCACGGAATGCACCACCTGCCCGTCTGGGCGCGCATGGGCGCGACAACCGGTTTCCTCGGCGCCTTCACCACCCTCTCCGCCATTTCGCTCGACGTCGCGGTTCCGATGGTGCGTCACGGGGCGGTCGAGGCAATCGTCATGGCGCCCTACGCAATCGGCACAATGATTGTCGGTGTCATTTGCGCGATTGTCGGACTTCGCCTCGGCGCGCGACTGCGAGGCGATTCGTGATGGACGTGGGCTGGATCGCTCTGCAAATTCTGCTCGGTGCTCTCGGGGCGGTCACCCGGTTCGGTGTAATGACGGTCGTCTCCCCCGGTTCGTGGAATCGCGGATTGTTCACGGTCAACGCAGTCGGCAGCGCGCTCGTCGGAATCGCGGTCGGAATCTTCTCGACCCACGCAATCTCGTGGGCCTACACCGCACTCGTGCTCGCATTCTGTGCGGGGCTCACGACGTTCTCGACCCTCGCGGTCGACACCGCCCACCACGTCGAGCGTCGTGAGTTCCGGGCAGGGATCGCTCTCATCGCGTCGCACATCGGCGTCGGCGTTCTGCTCGCGGCGGTTGGGTATATCTCCGCAAGTGCGTTGTTCGCTGCGTGATAGACTGCCCCTCTAACGCCCCGGGGCAGATTGGGCCCCAACGGCGAACAGTGTGAGTGAAGGGGGTCCGTTATGGGCCGCGGCCGTCAGAAGGCGAAGCACACCAAAGTTGCGCGCGAGCTGAAGTACTTCAGCCCCGACACCGACCTCTCGCGTCTCGAGCAGGAACTCGGTGGGAATCCCCGTCTCGCGGAAGACCTGGAGAAGTGGCCCGAGTTCGAAACCCCAGGGGACGCAGAGTTCGAAACTTCAGGGGACGCAGAGTTCGAAACCTCGGGGGACGCCGAGTTCGAAACCTCGGGGGACGCAGAGAACCGGGCCTCGGATGACACAGTCGCCGACGACGAAGACGAGGCTCAGTCGGCGTAATTGCCCACGAGTCGCACGGCACCGCCGTCGACTCCCTTCGCGCCCTGAACATAGTCGCTGAAATCCGTTGCGCGGTCGGAGACGTGCCCAACCACCCACGAGGCAATTCCGGCGGCAGCCCATTCGCGGGTGAGAGTGCTCGCCGATTCGTGCGAGACCACCGCGAGCATTCCGATACCGAGATTCCAGGTGCCCTCAGTGGCTTCGAGAGTTTCTCCGGCCCAGCCCGCGAGAACCCGGAAAACCGTGGGGGGCATCCAGGTCGAGCGGTCGATGTCAACCCACATGCCCTGGGGCAGTACGCGGGCGAGGTTCGCGGCGATGCCGCCGCCCGTGACGTGGCTCAGCGCGTGAATCGCACCCGGGTGCTCGGCGATCGAGTCAAGAAGTGGGCTCGTGTAGAGACGGGTCGGTTCGAGCAGCTCCAGGCCGAGCACGCGATCGAATTCGGGCACCGTCGCATCGAACGCTAATTTCTTCTGGGCGAGAATGTGGCGAACTAGCGAGTACCCGTTGGAGTGCAGCCCGCTCGATTCCATCGCGATAACGACGTCGCCCGAGTGAATCTTGTCGGCACCGAGCATCTCGTCGGCCTCGACCGCACCGACGGCCGCTCCCGCGACGTCGTAGTCATCGACACCGAGGAGCCCCGGGTGTTCGGCGGTCTCGCCACCGACAAGTGCTGTGCCCGTGAGTGAACACGCCTCGGCGATTCCGCGGACGATGTCGGCGATGCGCTGTGGGTGCACCTTGCCGCACGCGATGTAGTCGGTCATGAACAGCGGCTTCGCACCGACAACCACGATGTCGTCGACGACCATGCCGACGAGGTCGTGACCGATCGTGTCGTGCACATCAAGTGCCTGAGCAATGGCGACCTTGGTGCCGACGCCATCGGTCGAGGTCGCAAGTATGGGGCGACGGAATTCTTTGAGAAACGCGACATCCATGAGTCCGGCGAACCCGCCGACCCCGCCGAGGATGTCGGGCCCGTGTGTCGCGGACACGGCCGACTTCATCAGTTCGACCGCCCGATCGCCCGCCTCGGTGTCGACGCCGGCGGCGGAATAGGGGTTAGTCGCGCTCACGCCCCCAGTCTACCGACGTGCCCTCGGGCGGATTGTGAGAGTATGGAGCCGGCGCCGCTCGGCACCGATTCCTTCGTCACAAGGAGCACGACACGGCATGTGCGGCATCGTCGGAATTGTCTCCTCCACTCCCGTAAACCAGCAGGTGTACGACGCTCTCGCGCTTCTTCAGCACCGCGGTCAGGATTCGACGGGAATCGCGACGTGTGAGGATCGCACGCTCCACATGGCCAAGGCGAAGGGCCAGGTTCGCGAGGCGTTCCGCACTCGCGACATGCGCGGTCTGCTCGGCAACGTCGGCCTCGGCCACGTTCGTTACGCCACCCGTGGTGACGCCAGCCGCGAAGAAGAGGCCCAGCCGTTCTTCGTCAACTCGCCCTACGGCATCATCCTCGTTCACAACGGCAACCTCACGAACACACGCGAACTCACCCGCCAGCTTCACGAAGATGACCGCCGACACCTCAATACTCACTCGGACACCGAGTTGCTCGTCAACGTCCTCGCCCACGAACTTCAAGCCGCGACGACCGTCGAGAAGTTCTCACACGACAACGTGTTCGACGCAGTCTCTCGCCTTCACGAAAGGGTCGAGGGTTCCTACGCAGCCATAGCGCTCATCGCCGGTCACGGCCTGCTCGCGTTCCGTGACCCGTTCGGTATCCGCCCGCTCATTCTCGGTCGTCGCGACTCGGGCATCATCGGCTCGGAGTGGGTCGTTGCGAGTGAATCACTCGTGCTCGAGGCCGGCGGCTACGAGCTCGTGCGTGACGTCGCGCCCGGCGAAGCAATCTTCATCGCGCAGGACGGCGAGATGGTGTCGCGCCAGTGCGCGAAGAATCCCGTTCTCATCCCCTGTTCGTTCGAATACGTGTACCTCGCCCGCCCCGACTCGATCATGAACGGCATTTCGGTGTACGAGGCGCGGCTACGTCTCGGCGACCGCCTCGCCGACACCATCGCGCAGTGGGCTCCCGCCGGCGACATCGACGTCGTCATGCCTATCCCCGATTCGTCGCGCCCGGCCGCACTGCAGGTGGCACGCAAACTCGGAATCGAATACCGCGAGGGTTACTACAAGAACCGTTACATCGGCCGAACGTTCATCATGCCCGGCCAGGAAGCGCGCCGAAAGGGCGTCAAGCAAAAGCTCAATGCGATGCCGTCGGAGTTCAAGGGCAAGAACGTTCTCATCGTCGACGACTCGATCGTGCGCGGAACCACTTCCCGCGAAATTGTTGAGATGGCTCGCGCCGCTGGTGCCAACTCGGTGACCTTCACCTCGGCGGCCCCGCCGGTGCGGTTCCCCCACGTCTACGGAATCAATATGCCGAGCCGTGCCGAACTCGTCGCCGCCGGTCGCAAGATTCCCCAGGTCGCCGCCGAGATCGGTGCCGACCACCTCATTTATCAGGAGGTCGCCGACATGGAAGCGGCCATCCTCGAGGGCAGCGACAT
This sequence comes from Micrococcales bacterium, assembly GCA_024639965.1. Lineage (GTDB taxonomy): Bacteria > Actinomycetota > Actinomycetes > Actinomycetales > Microbacteriaceae > MWH-TA3. The sequence goes on along the minus strand of JAHEGC010000004.1, from coordinate 81,326 downwards.
CACCGCGCTCGAGATGTCCTGCTTCACGGGCGACTACGTGACGGGAACCGTCACCGACGAATACCTGCGCTGGGTCGAAGAGAACCAGTCGTCGTAATCGGCTACTTCTTCGCGCGGGGCTTCTTTGTGCGCGGCGTTGTCTCGGTCACCTCTGCGACACCCGCCGTGGATCGCGACGTGCGGTCGAAGTAGACGCCAACGATGCCGCCGAGAGCGATTCCGATTGCCACGGCGAACACCGCAAAGAATCCGAAGGTCGCGCCAAACCCGACCTTGGGGTCGACGGCGTTGGAACTCGTGATGATGAGGGCGGCGACGATTCCGAGGCCGGCACCGGTGATCATGAACGACCACATTCGGGGTGCGCGGCGGATGGTGACGTTTTGTTTGGCCATGCTTCTATTCTCGCAAGGTTGCGAGCGGCACGAGTTCGACAAGGCTGGCGCGAGTTCCCGAGGCGCGAATTGCGCCGCGCGCGACCGCCGCATCCCACGTCTCGGCCCCGACGACGAGGGCGAGGAACGTGTCGGCGTCGGTCTCGATGACGTTGGGTGGGGTGCCGCGGGTGTGACCGGGTCCCTCGATCGCTTGAACCGCTCCGAACGGCGGGATGCGAATTTCCACCGAACGGCCGGGTGCCCCGAGGGCGATCTCCTGCAGCGCGAAGCGCACGGCGGTCGCGAGGGTCTCGCGCTCGACCGAGCCCGCGCGGGCCGCCGCGATCGCTGAACGACCGGCGTCACGGGTGATGCGTCGAGCGGGCACGACTCCACGCTACAACGGCACGGGTAGGGTTTTCTCGTGAAGATACTCGTTCTCGGCTCGGGCGCTCGCGAGCACGCCATTGTTAATGCGTTGCTCCGTGACCCCGCCGGGCACACCATCATTTGTGCCCCGGGGAACGCGGGGATTTCGGAAGTGGCAGAGACCGTCGGGCTCAACGCAACCGATGGGCCGCTCGTCGCCGAGTATGCGAGTGAGCAGGGAATCGACCTCGTCATCATCGGGCCGGAAGCGCCGCTCGTGGCGGGCGTCGGCGATACCGTTCGCGCCGCGGGGATTCCGGTGTTCGGTCCCGACAAAGCCGCCGCCGCACTCGAGGGTTCGAAGGAATTTGCGAAGGACGTCATGACCGCCGCGGGCGTCCCAACGGGTCGCGCGGTGTCGGCGACCACGATGAAGGAAGTCGAGACTGCGTTCGACGACCTCGGTGCACCTTATGTGGTCAAGGCCGACGGTCTGGCCGCGGGCAAGGGCGTCATCGTCACGAGCGACCGCAAGGCGGCGCACGATCACGCCGAGTTCTACATTCAGCACGGTCCGGTTCTCATCGAGGAGTTCCTCGACGGCCACGAAGTCTCACTCTTCATTCTCTCCGACGGTGACGCGGTCGTCCCGTTGGAACCGGCTCAGGATTACAAGCGCGTGTTCGACAACGACGAAGGGCCGAACACCGGCGGAATGGGCGCGTATTCCCCCCTCCCGTGGTTGCCCGACGGGTTCGTCGACGAGATCGTTGAAACCGTCGCACAACCGACCATTCGTGAGATGTCGCGCCGAGGTACTCCGTTCGTCGGTCTTCTCTATTGCGGGCTCATCGTCACGAAGGACGGCGTTCGCGTCATCGAGTTCAACGCCCGTTTCGGGGACCCCGAGACCCAGGTGGTTCTCGAACGCCTCGATTCGTCGCTCGCCGATCTGCTTCTCGCCACCGCAACCGGTCGCCTCGCGACCGCCGCCGACCCCGTGTTCTCGAGCGACGTTGCGATGACGGTTGTGCTCGCGAGCGAGGGGTACCCCGAGTCGCCCGAGACGGGCCGACCGATTCTCGGTCTCGCCGACGCGCTCGAGGTTCCCGGCGTGAGCATCGCCCACGCAGCTACCGCTCACGACGGCGGCGGCTTCGTCTCGACGGGAGGGCGAGTTCTCTCCGTTGTTGCCCGCGGAGGCGACTTCGGTCAGGCGCGCGAGCGTGCCTACGAGGCGCTCGGCCGCATCTCTCTCGACGGCGCGCACTATCGATCCGACATTGCGTTGCGGGTCGCACGATGACCCTCGCCGGATGGCGTCACGTCTATTCGGGAAAGGTTCGCGACCTTTATATTCCCGAAACGGAATCTAATCTCGACGAGTCGCCCTCAATGCTGCTCGTTGCGAGCGATCGAGTGTCCGCGTTTGACCACGTCCTCGAGCCGGGCAT
>JAHEGC010000004.1:22365-79026 GCA_024639965.1 Micrococcales bacterium | reverse complement strand
GTTCTCGCCGACCTCGCCGGCGGTGTGCGCACTCTGGGGCGCGGCAACCGCATCCTCATGACGCTTCGCCACTCGCCCGCGCTCAAGCACGCGGGCCCGTCGGATGCCGGCCTTTTCCACACCGCAATCCTGTTCGACGACAAGTCGACTCTCGCGTCAAGCGTTCTCGCCGTTGCACAGCAGTTCCCCGGCTCCTTCACCGGGTCGTCCGATCACCTCGTCTCCGAGGCGTTCTACTTCAACGACCCGGAAGGCAACGGTGTCGAGCTCTACTGGGATCGACCGCGCGACGCGTGGCGCGTGGAGAACGGCGAAATCCAGATGGACACGCTTTACCTCGACCCCAACCAGTTCATTCAGCAGTACGCCACGGAAACGTCGGTCGGCGCGCACGGCACCGGCAACGTCGAAGTGGGCCACGTGCACCTCTCCGTCGGTGACATTCCGACCGCTCAGGAGTTCTACGTCAACCATCTTGGGTTCGACCAGACCTTCGAGTGGAACAATGCCGCCGTCTTCGTGTCGGCCGGTGGTTACCACCACCACATGGCGATGAACATCTGGCGCAGCAAAGGTGCGGGTGTTCGCCAACCCACGCTCGGCCTCGGGATTCTCGAAATCGACCTCCCCAGTGCAGACGATTACGGCACCACCCTCGAGCGACTTCGTCACGCCGGTCACGACTTGCGCGACAACGGTGCGACGGTCGAACTCGACGACCCGTGGGGCAACACCGTTCGACTCGCCGTCGCGGGTTAGCGCCGCGCGCGCTCGGTAGACTGGAGGCGAAATCGTCGCCAATTCGAGGAGCGCCCGTGCCCACAGTCATCGTCGAGGTCATGCCGAAAGAGGTCCTTCTGGATCCGGCCGGAAAGGCGACCGCTCGGGCACTGCAGCGCTTCGGCGACGGTGAGATTACCGATGTTCGCATCGGCAAGCGCTTCGAACTGACCATCGACGGCGAGGTGACCCCGAAGCTTCTGGAGCACATCGGTGAAATTGCGAAGGACGTGCTGTCCAACGACGTCATCGAAGACGTCATCTCGATCCGCGTGGCCGACTGACATGCGCGTCGGCGTTATCACGTTTCCCGGCTCGCTCGACGACCGTGACGCTCTGCGCGCGATCACGCTCGCGGGAGGTGAGGCCGTTTCGCTCTGGCACGGCGAACACGACCTTCAGGGTGTCGACGCCATCGTTTTGCCCGGCGGGTTCTCGTACGGCGATTACCTGCGCTGTGGCGCCATCGCCGCGCATTCGCCCATCATGAGCGAGGTCATCGACGCCGCGAACAAGGGAATGCCCGTTCTCGGAATTTGTAACGGTTTTCAGGTGCTCGTCGAAGCGCACCTGCTCGCCGGCGGCCTAATCCGCAACGATCACGGAACGTTCATTCGCCGCGACCAGAAGCTTCGGGTCGAGAACGTCGACACAGCGTGGACCAACAAATACTCCGTCGGACAGGAGATCGTGATTCCCCTCAAGAACGGCGAGGGCGGGTTCATCGCCGACGAGGAGACGCTCGATCGTCTCGAGGGCGATGGGCTCGTCGCTTTCCGCTATGTCGATGTCAACCCGAACGGCTCGCTGCGGGACATCGCGGGTTTGCGCAACGCGCGCGGCAACGTCGTCGGGCTCATGCCCCACCCCGAACACGCCGTCGAACCGGGCTTCGGCCCCGACATGCCCGAAGCGATGTCATCGGGAACCGACGGTCTCGCCATGTTCCAGTCGGTACTCGCCGCCACCGTCCTTTCTTGAGACCTGGAGAATCCGTGACCCACGACCACGTGCCCGACACCGTCGAGAACGCCGCCGCGACGCCGGAGAAGGATCAGCCGTTCCACCTGCTCGGCCTCAAGCCCGACGAGTACCAGCGCATCCGGGACATTCTCGGCCGTCGCCCGACGAGCGGTGAGCTCGCGATGTATTCGGTGATGTGGTCGGAGCACTGCTCCTACAAGTCGTCGAAGGTACACCTGCGTCAGTTCGGCAAGAAGGTGACGCCCGACATGACGAAACACCTCATGGTCGGAATGGGAGAGAACGCCGGCGTCGTCGACATCGGCGAGGGCTGGGCGGTCACGTTCAAGATTGAAAGCCACAACCACCCCTCCTACATCGAACCGTTCCAGGGCGCGGCCACCGGCGTCGGTGGAATCGTGCGCGACATCATCTCGATGGGTGCTCGTCCCGTCGCCGTCATGGACGCCCTTCGCTTCGGCGCTATCGACCACCCCGACACGAACCGTGTCGTGGGCGGAGTCGTCAGCGGAATCTCGTTCTACGGAAACTGCCTCGGTCTCCCCAACATCGGGGGCGAGACGTGGTTCGACCCGGTGTATCAGGCGAATCCGCTAGTCAATGCGCTCGCGGTCGGCGCGCTGCGCCACGAAAACCTTCACCTCGCGAACGCCAAAGGCGTGGGCAACCTCGTCGTGCTGTTCGGCGCCCGAACGGGCGGCGACGGCATTGGCGGCGCCTCGATCCTCGCCTCGGACACCTTCGCCGAGGGCGGCCCGACCAAACGGCCGGCCGTTCAGGTGGGCGACCCGTTCGCCGAGAAGGTGCTCATCGAGTGTTGCCTCGAATTGTTCGCGGGTGATTGCGTCGAGGGCATTCAGGATCTCGGTGCGGCGGGAATCTCGTGTGCAACAAGTGAACTCGCGTCGAACGGTGACGGCGGCATGCACATCACCCTCGACAACGTGCTTCTGCGCGACCCCACGCTGACCGCCGAAGAGATCCTCATGTCGGAGAGCCAGGAGCGCATGATGGCGATTGTGCGCCCCGAGAAGCTCGACGCGTTCCTCGCAGTGACGACCAAGTGGGATGTCGAAGCCAGCGTGCTTGGCGAGGTCACCGACTCCGGCCGACTCATCATCGAGTGGAAGGGCCAGACCATCGTCGACGTCGACCCGACGACCGTCGCCATCGACGGTCCCGTCTACGAGCGCCCGATGGAATACCCCGCCTGGCTCGACGCACTGCAAGCGGATTCGCCGTCGAAGTTCGCACGTGAAACCGAGGGTGAGGCGCTCACAAAGCAGTTCCTCGCGATCCTCGGGTCGCCCAACGAAGCCGACACCGATTGGATCACCAACCAGTACGACTATTACGTGATGGGCAACACCGCCCTCCACACTCCCGACGGTGCGGGCATGATTCGCATCGACGAGGAAAGCGGGCTCGGCGTCGCCCTCGCGACGGACGCCAACGGGCGCTACTGCCAGCTCGACCCTTATGTGGGTGCGCAACTAGCTCTCGTCGAGTCGTATCGCAACGTCGCCACCAGCGGAGCAACCCCGCTCGCGGTGAGCGACTGTCTCAACTTCGGTAGCCCCGAAAATCCCGAGGTGATGTGGCAGTTCGCCCGAGCCGTCGAGGGCCTTGCCGACGGTTGCCTCGAACTCGGGATCCCCGTCACGGGCGGCAACGTCTCGTTCTACAACCAGACGGGCGACCAACCGATTCACCCGACGCCCGTCGTCGCGGTGATGGGGTCCATCGACAACGTCGCGCGTCGCCTGCCTTCCGGGTGGCAAGACGAGGGCGAGAACATCTATCTCCTCGGCGTCACCGCCGACGAACTCGGCGGGTCGGCCTGGGCGGGCGTCGTGCACGACCACCTCGGTGGCGTTCCCCCGCGCGTCGACTTCGGTGCCGAAAAGGCGCTCGCCGGTCTGCTCGGCGCGGCCGCTCACGAAGGAATGGTGACGAGCGCCATCGACCTGGGTACGGGCGGTTTCCTCCGCGCGGTCGCCGACGGCGTCCTGCGCTTCGGTGTCGGTGCCCGAGTCTGGCTCGACGAGATCGTCTCGCGCGACGGCGTCGACACGACCGCGGCACTCTTCTCCGAGACGCAGGCCCGCGCCATCGTCACGGTCGCCCGCGAGGACGACGTCAAGTTCCGCGGGCTCTGTGACGGTCGCGGTGTACCCGTGCTTCGCGTGGGCGTCACCGACCGCGAATCCCGCGCGCTTTCGGTTCAGGGCCTGTTCGACATCCCCCTCGATACGCTTCGCGGCACCCACCGAGGCACCCTGCCCGCACACTTCGGCGCTGTCGTTGGCGGCTGACACCCCTCGTGTCGACCCGTTTGGCGTGGTCGACCACCGTTAGCGTGGAGAAGTTCGAAAGGTAGAGACGCGTTGATCGAGAAATCCCGGTTCCTGGTGCAGAGTGCCGATTACGACGAATGGATTCGCGTGCGCGCGACGGGCGTGACCGCGACGATGGTTGGGAAGGCTCACGACGAGAAGGGTTTCGCCGAGGTCTCGGCGCAGATCGCCGACCCGACCCCCATTCCCGACAACGCTTACATGGCGTTCGGTCGTGACCAAGAACCCAACATCATCGCCCGCCTCGCGGAACGATTCGACATCGAAGGTAACGACTGGCTCATCGCATCGACCGAGGAGCAGTGGATGATGGCGACGCCCGACGGGCTCTCGCCCGACCACGGTCGCATCGTCGAGGTCAAAACGACGGGCCGCGACTGGGGTTCGTACGATTTCGTTCCGCTCAGCTACAAGCGGCAGGTTCAGTGGCAACTCTTCGTCACCGGTGCCGAAGAGTGCGTGTTCGCGTGGATGCTTCGTGGGAAGTCTCCCGACGGTGGGTTCGTGCCAGCGTGGGTTGGCCCCAAATACGTCACGGTCAAGCGCCAACCGCGCATGATCGACGACTGCATCTCCACCGCGCACAAGCTCTACGCGCACATCCCTCACTCGTAGGGGCGTTTACGCATCGCTGTCGTTAGCGATTTTCTCGTGGTGACGAATCACCTCGGCGACGATGAAATTGAGAAACTCTTCCGCGAACGACGGGTCAAGGTTCGCGTCGGCCGCGAGACCGCGAAGACGTTCGATTTGCTCCGCCTCGCGCTGCTTGTCGGAGCTGGGCAATCCCGCCTGAGCCTTGAGCACGCCGACTTGCTGAGTGAATCGGAAGCGTTCCGCGAGGATGTGCACAAGCGCCGCATCGATGTTGTCGATGCTCTGTCGCAGATCGCGAAGTCTCGCGGCGGTTTCCTCGTCCATAGTGTTCAGCCTACAAAAGGAGAGCGCCCGCCCGCATCGAAATGCGAACGGGCGCGTATTCACCCCACCCCTGGGGAGTCTGTGTTAGTTGTCGGGATCTTCGGAATCTTCCGAATGTTCCGAATCGCCTTCGTCACTTTCGTCCGAATCGTCATCTTCGTTGTCCGAATCGTCATCACCACCACCGCCATTGACGGTGGAGCCGGAGTTGTCGTCATCCGAGCCATCGTCGTTGTCCGAATCGTCATCCGTGCTGAAGTCGTCACTTTCGGAATCGAGTGCGCCGTTTTCGTTGGGCACACCGTCGCCGTCGGAATCGACCGTCTGACCGACGATCAATGTGGGGTCGTCGCCGGCGTCGAGGGCCGCCCCGACCTCATCGACGAGGTTCGTCGACAGGGCGTCGAGGGGAAGGTCGGCGACGATCGCGTCGACGATGGAACTGCTCGGCTCGACGCCGAGGTTCTTGAGAACGATGGTGACGATTGCGCGCTTCACCGCATCATCGGTGTACGCGAGTGCCGCTTGGCCGGTGCCGAAAACCCCCGCCGTCACCGCGGCGATGGCCGCCATTGTCATGAAACGCTTGGTGGTCATTTGCTTGCCGCCTGATCTGAATCTGCGCGTTGGCGCCACATGTCGAGTGTTCCGTCGGCCATCGCTTCGCGCGCCGCGTCGACCTCCGCCTGAGTAACGGTTCCCTTGGTCATCGCCTTGTCGATGTCGCCGGCAACAAGCAAGACCGCCGCGAGAACCACGCCGCGCGCAGTGACGTCGTTGCTGAGATCGGCGGTGAGGATGTCGTTTCCGGGGATGACGCTCATCGTCTCCGACGGCACCGACGGGGAACAACCGGCGATCGACACGGTCGCTATCAACAGAGTTGCGGCGATGGCTGCGTGTCGGACGGTCACGGGGATTCTCCTTGGTGAGATGACATCAGTCTAATTTCGATGCGCCACGGGCAATGCGGCCTTTACCAAACCTTGGACGAGTCTTAGTCAAGCAGTTCGTGACGCTGGATGATCGCGTCACGAGCGGGTCCGACTCCGATTGCCGAAATTCGAGCGCCCGACATGTTTTCAACCGCGAGCACGTAAGCCTGAGCGTTGGCGGGGAGGTCGGAGAATTGGCGAGCGCCCGAAATGTCGTCCCTCCAGCCGGGGAAGTTCTCGTAGATCGGTTTGGCATGGTGGAAGTCGGATTGGTTGACGGGCATTTCGTCGAAACGCACGCCGTCGACCTCGTAGGCGACACACACCGGGATCTCGTCGAGACCCGTGAGCACGTCGAGCTTGGTGAGCACAAAGTCGGTGATTCCGTTGATGCGGGCCGAATAACGCGCGATGGGGGCGTCGTACCATCCACAACGACGGGGACGGCCGGTGGTCGTGCCGAATTCGGCACCGACCGATCGAAGGCGTTCGCCGAACTGGTCGTCGAGCTCCGTGGGGAACGGACCCGACCCGACGCGCGTCGTGTAGGCCTTGACGATTCCGATGATTCGGGTGAACTGGTTGGGGCCGATACCCGCACCCGTCGAGGCGCCTCCCGCGGTGGAGTTGGACGATGTGACGAACGGGTAGGTTCCATGGTCGACGTCGAGCATCGTTGCCTGTCCGCCCTCGAACAGAACCGTCTTGCCCTCAATGAGTGCCTGGTGCAGCAACATCGACGTGTCACACACCATCGGGCGAAGGCGGTCGGCGTACGAGCGCAGTTCGGCGACGATGTCGTCAACCACAATCGCACGGCGGTTGTAGATCTTGACGAGGAGGTGGTTCTTGAGGTCGAGCGCCCCCTCGACCTTCTGGCGCAGGATTCCCTCGTCAAAGATGTCCTGGATGCGAATTCCGACGCGGTTGATCTTGTCGGCGTAGGTCGGTCCGATTCCGCGGCCCGTCGTGCCGATCTGGCGTTTGCCAAGGAATCGTTCGGTCACTTTGTCGAGCGTGCGGTGGTATTCGGTTATGACGTGGGCGTTGGCCGAGATGCGAAGGCGCGACACGTCGATTCCGCGGGTCGTGAGCGCGTCGAGTTCCTCGAAGAGCACCTCGAGGTCGACGACGACACCGTTCGAGATGACGGGGGTGACACCCTCGGTGAGGATTCCCGACGGCAGCAAGTGCAACGCGTACTTTTCGTTTCCGATGACGACCGTGTGGCCCGCGTTGTTGCCGCCGTTGAATTTCACGACGTAATCGATGCGCGAGGCGATGAGGTCCGTGGCTTTGCCCTTGCCCTCGTCGCCCCATTGCGCTCCAACGATGACGGCGGCGGGCATGACGATTCCTTCGGTTCGGGCAACCCGACAAGTCTATCGTTTGGCGGTCACGTGCTCCCGAACCCACGAGTGCATGACGATCGCCGCCGCGGCGGAAGCATTGAGCGATCGAGTCGATCCAAATTGCGGGATTTCGACAACCACGTCGCTCGCGGCGATTGCCTCGGGAGATAGGCCGGGGCCCTCCTGGCCGAACAACAGAACGCAGCGTTCGGGAAGTGCCGTCTCGTCGATCGAGCGCGACCCGTCGACGTTGTCGACCCCGATGACGGGGAGGTCGTGGGCGCGCGTCCATTCGAGAAACTCGGCGATAGTGGGGTGGTGCATCACGTGTTGGTAACGGTCGGTCACCATCGCCCCCCGCTTGTTCCAACGCCGCCGCCCGACGATGTGCACGGTGTCGGCGAGGAACGCGTTGGCGGTGCGCACGATTGACCCGATGTTGAGGTCGTGCTGCCAGTTCTCGATAGCGACGTGAAATCCGTGTCGGCGCTCATCGAGATCGGTCACTATCGCGTCGACGCGCCAATACCGATAGCGGTCGATGACGTTGCGGGTGTCACCGTCGCGCAGCAGGTCGGGGTCGAACCGCGGGTCGTCGGGCCAATCGCCTCGCCACGGCCCAACTCCGTGAGTCGACAGTTCCGCGCTCGGCGCGTGCGACTCGTCGTGTTCCACTCTGTTAATTTAGGGGAATGAACGCAACACACCTGATCGAGGGGGACAACCTCAACGTGATGCGCTCGCTCGCCGACGGCACGTTCCAGGTCGTGTACCTCGACCCGCCGTTCAACACGGGACGCCGCCAGGAACGACAGACGATGTCGACGCAGAAGAGTTCGACGGGAACGCGCGTGGGGTTCGGCGGCGCGAACTACGACACCGTCAAGGGCGTGCTCTACGGCTACGACGACGCGTTCGAGGATTATTGGGAGTTCCTCGAGCCCCGTTTGCGTGAGGCGCACCGGTTGCTCACCGACTCGGGCACGCTTTATCTGCACCTGGACTACCGCGAAGCCCATTACGCGAAGGTGGCCCTCGACGCGCTCTTCGGGCGCGAGAACTTCCTCAACGAGATCATCTGGGCCTACGACTATGGGGCGAAGTCGACCAAACGTTGGCCGACCAAACACGACACGATTCTCGTCTATGTGAAAAACCCGAAGACGTACTTTTTCGATTCGGACACGGTCGATCGCGAGCCCTACATGGCCCCGGGTCTGGTGACCCCCGAGAAGCGCGAGCGGGGGAAACTGCCGACCGATGTGTGGTGGCACACGATCGTCTCCCCAACCGGGAGCGAGAAGACGGGGTATGCCACCCAGAAACCGGTCGGCATTCTGCGGCGCATCATCGCGGCGTCGAGCCGACCGGGGGATTGGGTTCTCGACCCGTTCGCGGGGAGCGGCACGACGGGTGCTGCCGCCCGTGCCCTCGACCGCAACACGGTGCTCATCGATCGCAACCCCGATTCGATCGCCGTGATCGAATCGCGACTTGACGTTACGGCGTCGCCGACGGTGCCGGAGTCGCTTCGCTCGGCGCGCTGAGCAACGACCCGGCGAGATCGCCCGTGAAGCTCGCGTCCGCCTCGCGACTGACGAAACAGTAATAACGAGTGTCACCCGAATCCCACGCCTCCTGCGAGACGGGATACGCGCTCGACACGAGGATGTCGGAATACTTCTTGGCGGCCGAGAGGCTCAGCACGCCCTCGCGCTGGCACAGCGTCATCGCCGCGTTGCCGATGTGGGTTTCGCCGGGGAACGACGGGTACGACCCGTCGGTGGCGAGGTCACCCGCGTAGACGAGTTGTGCGGCATGTTCGGTGGCGCAATCGACCACGGTGAATGTTTCGCTCCACGCTCCGCCGAACGGTGAAATGCATTCGCCACCGAAAAGTTTGTCGAACGCCCAGTCGCCCGGTTCGCGCGCGGCGGTGGGCGCGGGTTCCGCGGTGGGTGTTGCCACAGGCGCGACCGCGGGCTTTCCAATGACCCGACCAGCGAGAAAGCCACCAATCGAAAGAATCACAATCCCGATTCCCGCAGCCACCAAGACGAGTTGCTGTCGGAACTTCGCCGAGGCGGCGGGGTCGGTGGCGGTCATCGCCGCGTCGCGTTTCGGCTTGCGCGATCCGCGGCCGGACTTCTCCGCCGTCGGCATCGCGGTAGTCGGCTCCGAATCGGACGGTGTCGCGGCACCCGCGAAAATCGCGTCGAGACGGTCGATTCCGGTCGTCTCCTGGGCGACGACGGGAGCGGTGGGAGCTTCGGGTTGAGCCGGTTGCGCAGTCTCGGGAATTTCGAGCGCATCGAGCGCTTCGGTCTTTGGCTCTACCGCCGCGGGTGGGGCGGGCTCTTCCCGGGGAATCTGAACCGGTTTGAATTCGGTGACGGGCTGAAAGTTTTCAGTCTCGAAATCCAGGTCGAGGTCGTGTCGGCGAGCCGACTCGTCAAAAGGTGTCGGTGTGGGTCGGGGTGTCTCTGAGACGGTTCCGTTGTCACCCTGGTTGGCACGGTCGAAGGCGTTCTTGAGCCATTCGACATCGTCGGCGTTGTCCTCGCGTGGTTCGTCGGTCACGGCTCGAGCCCCAAATCGCCGAGCCCGAGTGCGGCGCGGTACTGATACCCCGCGGCCTCGATCTTCTCGCGTGCGCCGGTATCGCGGTCAACAACCACCGCGACGGCAACCACAATCGCGCCGACCTTCTCGAGTGCGGCAGCTGCGGCGAGCGGCGAGCCCCCGGTAGTGGAGGTGTCTTCGAGCACGATGACGCGCTTGCCCTCGAGGTCCGGGCCTTCTACCTGTTTGCCGCGACCGTGATCTTTGGGCTCCTTGCGCACAACGAACGCGTCGTAATCCCTGCCTTTGAGCACTCCGCGGTGCAGAACCGCCGAGGCGATCGGGTCGGCGCCCATCGTGAGCCCGCCGACGGCGAACACGTCGGGGATGTCGTCGATGAGGTCGACCATGACGTCACCGATGAGGGGCGCTACGCGGTGATCGAGGCTCACCTTGCGCAGGTCGATGTAATACGTCGCCTTTTTTCCGCTCGTCAACGTGAAATCGCCGAAGAACACGGCGTTGTCGCGGATGAGCGACGCGAGTCGGGCGCGGTCGTCGGTCATTCCTCCACCTTATCGAACGCCTAAACTCGCTCTCGTGCGCATCGCGACGTGGAACATCAACTCGATTCGGACCCGCTACGAGCGGGTCGTCTCGTGGCTCGAGTCGAGCGACATCGACGTGCTCGCGCTTCAAGAGACGAAATGTCGCGACGACCAGTTCCCTCTCGCGCCGTTCGAGGCAGCAGGGTACGAGGTAGCCCACCACGGGCTCAGCCAATGGAACGGGGTGGCAATACTCTCCCGCGTCGGTCTCGCCGATGTCACCGTCGGGTTCCCGGGAATGCCGGGCTTCGCGAAGGATCACGACGGCGAAGGCGAACCTCCCCTCGAAGCCCGGGCTCTCGGCGCCACCGTCGACGGCGTTCGCTTCTGGAGTCTCTACGTGCCCAACGGCCGGGCGCTCGACGACCCGCACTTCACCTACAAACTCCGATGGCTTGAGGCGTTGCGCACAGCGATGGTCGACGAGATGAACCGGTTCGACCGACTCGCAATCTCGGGCGACTTCAACATCGCGCCGCTCGACGGCGATTGCGGTGACCCGCGCATGGTCCCGGGCCATTCGACCCACATCTCACCCGTCGAACGCGCGTCGTTCGCCGAATTCGAGCGAATCGGGCTCACCGACGTCGTTCGCCCGCGGCAACCCGCGGGCTTCACTTACTGGGATTACAAGAACCTCGCGTTCCCCCGCGACGAGGGACTTCGCATCGACTTCGTGCTCGGTTCGGCTGGGTTCGCCGCCGACGTGACCGACGCGTTCATCGACCGCGACCAGCGCAAGGGCGATTCACCCAGCGACCACGTTCCCGTCGTCGTCGAACTTGGCGGAGGCGACGAGGACGACGACCGCCCCATGTTCTGGTGACGAACGGCAGAATGGAACCGTGACGATCCACGACCCCCACCGCATCGCCTTCGCGAGCGACAACTACGCCGGCGTTCACCAGCAAATCCTCGACGGCCTCGCCATCGCCAACGGTGGGCACGTCAGTGCCTACGGCGACGACCCGTACACCGCCCAACTCGGCGCCGTCATTCGCGACACCTTCGGCGAGCAGGCCGAAATCTTTCCCGTGTTCAACGGCACGGGCGCCAACGTGCTCGCCCTCACCGCATCGATGCCGCGCTGGGGTGCGGTGGTGTGTTCCACTCACGCGCACATCCACACCGACGAGGGGGGCGCGCCCGAGCGCATCACGGGCCTCAAGCTCTACCCCGTTCCCACGCCCGACGCGAAATTGACCCCCGACCTCGTCGCCACCGAGGCGTGGGGGTTCGGTTTCGAGCACCGCGCGCAACCGCTCGTGCTCTCGATCACCCAAACGACCGAGCTGGGCACGGTGTACTCGCTCGACGAGATTCGCGCCCTCACCCGGTTCGCCCACGACAAGGGTATGACCGTGCACATGGACGGCGCGCGGCTGTGGAACGCGGCCGCCTCGCTCGGTGTGACCTTCCGCGAGATGACCACCGACGTGGGCGTGGACATCCTCTCGTTCGGCGCCACCAAAATCGGCGGAATGGGCGCTGAAGCGGTGGTCGTGCTCAACCCCGAGACCGCCCCCGGCATGCTCTACCTGCGCAAGGCGATTGGGCAGCTCGGCAGCAAACTCCGGTTCGTCTCGCAGCAGTACCTCACGCTGCTCGAGAACGACCTCGGCATGTCGGCCGCCCGTCACGCCAACGCGATGGCGGCGATACTGCGCGACACCCTCGAGGGCGCAATCGTTCGCGGCGAGGCTCCCGAGCTCGCCTTCACACAGAAGACCGAGGCGAACGCAGTGTTCGCGACCCTCCCGCGCCCCGCGATCGACCGGCTGCGCGAGACGTTCCACTTCTACGACTGGGACGAATCTATCAACGAAGTTCGCTGGATGACCGCCTTCGACACCACCGAGGCCGATGTCGTTCGATTCGCCGAGGCGATCTGCGCCGCCCTCACCGACGCGAAATGACCCGTCTCGGGTTATCGTGAACCATGCCTCTTGACCCCAACGACGTCACCGGCGTCTGCGACTACATGAACGACCCGTCGATGGCCGACCACATGCGGTTCATCGCCGAACGCCTCGCCGGCGCCGAGCTCGAATCCGATGTGACGCTCGTCGACATCACCGAGACCCACGGCCTGTTCTCGATCACCAAAGATGGAGTCAGCCGTGAGGTGCCCATCACCTGGCCCTACCCCGTGACGAATCGCGGCGAGATGAAGAGCGCACTCTTCGCGCTGATGGACAAGGCGATGTTGGGCTAGAGCCCGCGAACGACGACCTCATTGAAGGGCTTGCGCTCGCGCGGACCGGTCTCCGATGCTTGACGATCTTCGGGCAAGCGGTGCGGGTCTCCGAGCGAACCGACGGCGATAAGCGAGACAATTTCCCACGGCTCGTGCACCTCGAGCGCGAGGGTCAGCGCGTCGATGTCGAATCCACCCATCTGGTGGGTCATGAGTCCGTCGCTCGTCGCCTGAATGGTGAAGTGCGCGACGGCTTGACCGAGGTCGTAGCGTGCATAGGCGTTGGCGCGGCCCGACGCGGTGACGGTGTTCGTGATCGCTACCACAAGAGCGCCAGCGTCCGGGGCCCACGACTGGTTGAAGCCGGAGAGGTCATTGGCGATCGCAGTGAAGACGTCGTCACCGCGGAACCCGACGATGAACTGCCACGGCTGCAGGTTGTTGGCCGAGGGTGCCCAGCGTGCCGCCTCAAAGGCCGACGAAAGGTCGGCGGGGGTGAGGATCACGCTCGGGTCGAACGCCCGGGGACTCCACCTCGTTGCGAGTGTTTCGTTGATGGGGAATTCGGTCACTGCGCGCTTGGACATGGTGTCGCTTTCGGTTGGGGTGTTCAGTCATTCTTGCCGACAGTGAGGGAATCACCGTCGTCGGCCACATCCACCACAACCGCGTCACCGTCGGAAATGTTCCCGGCGATGAGAGCGCGAGCGAGGCGGTCGTCAATTTCGTGTTGCATAAGCCTGCGTAGCGGTCGCGCACCGTAGACGGGGTCGTACCCCCGCTCGGCGAGCCACACGCGGGCCCCCGGCGTGACACCGAGAGCGAGTCGACGTTCGTGGAGCCGATCGGTGAGACGGTCGATCGTGATGTCGACGATCCGTTGCAGGTCGTCGCTGGTGAGCGGTGCGAACACGACGATGTCATCGAGTCGGTTGACGAACTCGGGCTTGAACGCGTGACGCACGGCGTCGTTGACCGCACGCTTCTTCTCGTCCCACGAGAGGTCGGGGTCGACGAGGAACCCCGAACCGAGGTTCGACGTGAGGATGAAGATCGTGTTGCGGAAGTCGACCGTTCGGCCCTGACCGTCGGTGAGGCGGCCGTCGTCGAAGACCTGGAGGAGCAGATCGAACACCTCGGGGTGCGCCTTCTCGACCTCGTCGAGCAGCACCACCGAATACGGTCGACGGCGCACCGCTTCGGTGAGTTGACCGCCCTGTTCGTAGCCGACGTAGCCGGGGGGTGCCCCGATGAGACGCGAGACAGAAAATTTCTCCCCGTATTCGCTCATGTCGATTCGGATGAGCGCCTTTTCGTCGTCGAAGAGGTAGTCGGCGAGCGCCTTCGCGAGTTCGGTCTTGCCCACGCCCGTGGGGCCGAGGAACAGGAACGAACCGGTCGGTCGGTTGGGGTCGGAGATGCCCGCGCGGCTGCGGCGCACCGCATCAGACACGGCACGCACGGCGTCTTCCTGGCCGACGAGCCGCTTGGCAAGTTCCTTCTCGAGGCTCAACAACTTTTCGGTCTCGCCCTGCGTCAATTTGTCGACGGGGATTCCGGTCCAGGCCGCGACCACCGCGGCGATGTCGTCTTCGGTGACGCGATCGTTGACCATGCGGTCACCATCGACCTCGCCCGATTCCGCCGCGGCAATCGTCGCTTCGATTCCCGGGATGACCTCGTAGTTGAGCTTCGACGCCTTTTCGTAGTTCCCCTCGCGCATCGCGAGGTCGAGGTCGATGCGTGCCTCGTTGAGTTTCGTCATGAGGTCACCGACCCCCTGCAACGATGCCTTCTCGGCGTCCCATCGGTTCTGTAATTCGGCAAGCGTCGTGCGCTTGTCGTCGAGTTCACTTCGCAACTTGGACAGTCGTTCTTTGGAGGCCTCGTCCTTTTCCTTCTTGAGCGCGAGTTCCTCGATCGTGAGGCGATCGACGAGTCGACGAAGTTCGTCAATTTCGACAGGGGACGATTCGATTTCCATCTTGAGTCGGCTCGCGGCCTCGTCAATCAGGTCAATGGCCTTGTCCGGAAGCTGACGTGACGAAATGTAGCGGTTGGAGAGAGTGGCTGCGGCGATGAGCGCACCGTCGGAAATGACGACGCGGTGGTGTGCCTCGTAGCGCTCCTTGAGACCACGAAGAATGGCGATGGTGTCCTCGACGCTCGGTTCGCCCACGTACACCTGCTGGAAGCGGCGCTCGAGAGCCGCATCCTTCTCGATGTATTCGCGATATTCGTCGAGCGTGGTGGCTCCGATGAGGCGCAGTTCACCGCGGGCAAGCATCGGCTTGAGCATGTTCGCCGCCGCCACACTGCCTTCGCCGCCACCCGCACCCATCAGCGTGTGAAGTTCGTCGATGAAAGTGATGACGCGGCCGTCGGACTCGTCGATTTCCTTGAGCACCGCCTTGAGACGCTCCTCGAATTCACCGCGGTATTTGGCGCCGGCGACGAGCGCAGCGAGGTCGAGCGAGACAATCTCTTTGCCCTTGAGGCTGTCGGGCACATCGCCCGCGACGATGCGCTGCGCGAGCCCTTCCACAACGGCGGTCTTTCCCACACCCGGTTCCCCGATGAGCACGGGGTTGTTCTTGGTGCGACGAGTGAGAACCTGGGTGATGCGTCGAATTTCGGCGTCACGGCCGATGACGGGGTCGAGTTTGCCCGACTGCGCGATCGACGTGAGATTCACACCGAACTGTTCGAGAGCGGTCTTCTGTTCCTCTTGCGAGGAGGGGGCGCCTTGCATGTTGGCCATCGGTTCCTCCTTTCGGTCAGTTCCACCACGGGAACTGACGCCAGACGACGAGTTGATTGGATTTCTGGCTTCGGGTGCCCGCACGGAGCGGCACGACCTCGCCGCCGGTTCCCGCCGCGAACACGCGGCTTCCGGGACGCGAGATGAGTTCGTCCGCGAGCATCGATTCGAGTTCCCGAACCCGCTTGGTCAGTTCAGTCACGGTGTTCTCGAGTTCGAGGATTCGCCGGATGCCCTCGAGGTTGAGTCCCTCCGCCGAGAGCCGTTGAACTTCACGAAGTTGCACGATGTCGCGCATCGAATAGCGACGGGTCTTGCCCGCGGTGCGGCCGGGCGAGACGAGACCGAGCCGATCATATTGGCGCAGTGTCTGCGGGTGCATGCCCGAAAGTTCTGCCGCGTGGGCGATGGGAAAAATGGGATCGTCTTCGCTGAACACGTCGCCTCCTAGAGGGCAGCCTTCCCGTACAGGGTGTCACGGGGGCTTTCGCCGTCGTTCGCCGCGGCGAACTCCTGGATGAGCTTCTTCGAGGTGTCCGAGAGCGAGTCGGGGGTGACGATGAGGATGGTCGCGAGCAGGTCGCCTTTCTTGCCCTTGACCGAAACCCCGTGACCCTTCACACGCAGAACGCGACCGCTCGGGGTGTTGGCGGGCACCTTCACCTTGACCCGTTCGCCGTCGAGCGTGGGCACCTCGATCGTCGCGCCGAGAACCGCCTCGGGGATTGTCACGGGGATATCGATGCGAAGGTTGTCCCCGTCGCGGTCGAAGACGGGGTGGTCGCGAACCGTCACGGTCAGTACGAGGTCACCGACGGGTCCGCCGGTCATGCTCGCCTCGCCCTTACCGCGTACTCGAATTTTCTGGCCGTCGTTGACGCCCGCGGGGATTGCCACTTTCAGCGGCTTCTGGCCGCGCAAATCGAGGCTCACCTCGCCGCCCTGAATTCCGGTGCGGAAATCGATTGTGATCGCTGCCGAAAGGTCGGCGCCCTTGCTGGGACTCGGTCGCTGTCCGGGGAAGCCCCCGCCACCGCCGCCGAACAGTCCACCGAAGATGTCGTCGCCACCCGTCGGGAATCGAACGCGGCTGTTGCCGCCACCGCCGCCGAACATTCCGCCGAACATGTCCTCGAAACCGCCCGCCGCGCCGGGTGCTCCGCTCGTGAATCGAGCGCCGCCACCCATCGCCCGAACTTGGTCGTATTCCTGGCGGGTTTGCGGGTCCGAGAGAACGGTGTACGCCTCGGAGATTTCCTTGAAGCGCGCCTCCGCCTTGGCGTCACCGGGATTCGAATCTGGGTGAAACTCTCGAGCGAGCTTGCGGTAAACCTTCTTGAGTTCGGCATCGGAGACGGTCTTAGTGACGCCGAGCACGGCATAAAAGTCCTTCTCGAACCAATCCTGACTGGCCATCGGCGTCCTCCCTTCGACCTACTCCGCGGGAGCGGCGACGGCGACCTTCGCGGGTCGAATCAGTCGCTCACCGAGCGTGTACCCCACCTCGACGACGTCGGCCACGGTCTCCGCGGTCGCGCCCTCGGTGGGGAGTTTGACGATCGCCTCATGGCGGTTGGGGTCGAACGGTTCGCCCACCGCGCCGACCGGCTCGAGGCCGAATCGTGCGAAGCCGGTGCGAATCTTCTGTGCGACAATCTCGAGCGGGCTGCCCGCGAGGTCGCCGTGCGATTCCGCTCGGGCGAGATCGTCCATAGCGGGGAGCACCGAGCGAATCACTTCGGCGATGACCGCGTCGCGATTGGCGGCACGGTCGCGCTCGACACGATTGCGGAAGTTCGCGAGTTCGGCTTCGGCGCGGGCGGCGCGATCGCGGTATTCCTCCACGAGGTTGCGTTCGACCTCGCCGAGCATCTGCTCCAGCAACGCCTCGGCGTCGCTCTCAGCGGCTTCCTCGGCGAGCGTCGGCTCCCCCGCCTCCGGCGCCTCAGTGGCGTCGTCGGTGGGGGGAACCTGCTCATCGTTAGGTTGTTCGTTGTTGTCCGACATGACTACTTCTTGTCGTCCTCGTCGTCGACAACCTCGGCGTCGATGATGTCCTCATCGTCCTTGGTCGACTCGGGAGCCTCGGCCGCCTCGTCGCCCTGGTTGGCGTAAATCGCTTCGCCGAGTTTGCCCTGGCTCTGCTGGAGTCGCTCGACCGCGGAATCCACCGCAGCGTCGTCGGTTCCGGCGAGCGCCGACTTGAGGGCGTCCACATCGGAACGCACCTCCGAGACAACGTCTTCGGCCAGTTTGTCCTTGTTCTCGTCGAGAATCTTCTCGACCGAATAGACCAACTGTTCGGCGATGTTGCGCTTCTCGGCGGCCTCGCGGCGAGCGTGATCGTCGGCAGCGTGCTCTTCAGCCTCGCGCACCATGCGCTCGATGTCGTCCTTGGAAAGCGACGAACCACCGGTGATGGTCATCGACTGCTCCTTGTTCGTTCCCTTGTCCTTCGCCGAAACGTGGACAATTCCGTTGGCGTCGATGTCGAACGTGACCTCGATCTGCGGAACGCCGCGCGGGGCGGGGGCGATGCCGGTGAGCTCGAAGTTTCCGAGCGATTTGTTGTCGCGCGTGAAATCGCGCTCACCCTGGAACACCTGGATCGACACCGACGGCTGGTTGTCGTCGGCCGTGGTGAAGGTCTCGCTGCGCTTCGTCGGAATCGCCGTGTTGCGCTCAATTAGCTTGGTCATGATTCCGCCCTTGGTCTCGATTCCGAGGCTCAGCGGGGTGACGTCGATGAGGAGAACGTCCTTGCGTTCTCCCATGAGCACACCGGCTTGGAGCGACGCTCCGACCGCGACGACCTCATCGGGGTTGACGCCCTTGTTGGCCTCTTTGCCGGCGAGCTTCTTGACGAGCTCGGCGACCGCGGGCATACGGGTCGATCCACCGACGAGAACGACGTGGTCGATTTCAGCGACGGTAATCTTCGCTTCCTTGATGACGTCCTCGAACGGCTTCGCAGTGCGGTTGAGCAGGTCGGCGGTGAGTTCTTCGAACTTCGCGCGGGTGATGGTCTCGTCGAGGTTGGCGGGGCCGTTCTCGGTGAGCGACAAATAGGGCAGTTGAACGGTCGCGCTCATCGAGGACGAGAGCTCCTTCTTCGCCTGCTCGGCCGCCTCCTTGAGGCGCTGCTTCGCAATCTTGTCGGTCGAGACATCGACTCCCGTCGTCTCCTTGAACTGCTTGGCGAGGTAATCGACGAGTCGAGCATCCCAGTCGTCACCACCGAGGCGGTTGTCACCCGAGGTGGCGCGCACCTGGATGGTGCTGAAGTCGTCGTCCTTGCCCACCTCGAGGAGGGAAACGTCGAACGTTCCACCACCGAGGTCGAATACGAGGATCAGTTCGTCTTCCTTGCCCTTGTCGAGCCCGTAGGCGAGGGCCGCGGCGGTGGGCTCGTTGATGATACGGAGCACGTTGAGGCCCGCGATCTCACCGGCCTCCTTGGTCGCCTGACGCTCCGCGTCGTTGAAGTAGGCGGGAACAGTGATGACCGCGTCGGTCACCTTCTCGCCGAGGTAGGTCTCGGCGTCGCGCTTGAGCTTGCCGAGGATTCGCGCGGAGACCTCCTGCGCGGTGTACTTCTTGTCGTCGATCTCCTGCGTCCAGGTGGTTCCCATGTGACGCTTGACCGACGTGATGGTGCGGTCGACGTTCGTGACCGCCTGACGCTTCGCGGTTTCACCGACGAGCACCTCGCCGTCCTTGGTGAACGCGACGATCGACGGGGTCGTGCGGAAGCCTTCGGCGTTCGCGATGACGGTGGGTTCGCCACCCTCGAGCACGGCGACAACCGAGTTGGTCGTTCCGAGGTCAATTCCAACAGCTCGTGCCATTGTTCTCTTCTCCTTCTTCGCCGTCTCCGGCGATTTCTTCTCGTTTCGAGGAAGTTCTCGCGGTGTCGCCAGTGTGACCTGTCAACTTGAGCCGCGTTGTGTCAAGTTTGACACCTGTGGATAACTTTGTCAAGTTCATGGGGGAAATCTGAGCCGAGTCGGCTCAGTTTCTAAAAATCAGTCGTAGGTCTGCGATTCTTCACCGAACTTCGCTAGCGTTGACCCATGACGAACGCCGCCGTTCCCGCCAAGACCCCTTTCTCCCATACCCTCTCGTGGGCCCTGTGGGATTGGGGGACCTCCGCCTTCTCGGTTCTCATCACGACGTTCGTGTTCTCGCGGTACATTGTCTCCGACTACTTCATCGACCCCGATGTGGTCGCCGCGTACAAGCCACGCGAAGGCGTGACGATCACCGGTGGTTTCGAGGAGAGGGTCTACAACGCCGCGAGTGCCGCCCTCACCGCGCAGCTCGGTTGGGCACTCGCGATCGGCGGTGTCATCGTCGCGATCCTCGCCCCCATCGTGGGGCAGCGCACCGACCAGGGCGGTCGGCGCCGACGCTGGCTCACGATCAACACGCTCATCACGGTCGCCGCCACGTTCGGGATGTTCTTCATCCAGGGGTCACCCGCGTTCTTCATGGCCGGAATCGTGCTCGTCGCTGTCGCCAACATCTTTTATGAAATGGCGAACGTCAACTACAACGCCATGCTCCTTCAGATATCGAACCCAAAGAACATGGGCCGCATCTCGGGATTCGGCTGGGGCATGGGCTACGTCGGCGGAATCGTCGTTCTCGTCATCGCCCTGTTCGGTTTCATCCTCAGTGACGTGCACTGGTTCGGTGTCACGAATGACAACGGCGCGAACATTCGCGCCATCGTGCTCATCGCCGCGGTCTGGTCGCTCGTGTTCTCCATCCCGGCGATGACGCTCATCCCCGAGAACGTTGCCGTCGATCCCGACGGCGGCAAGGGCATTTTCGCCTCGTACGGGAAGGTCTTCCGCAAGGTTGCCTCACTGTGGCGCGACACCCCCGAAACCTTCTACTTCCTGTTCGCGAGCGCCGTGTTCCGCGACGGCCTCGTCGGCGTCTTCACCTTCGGCGGAATCCTCGCCGGGAAGGTGTTCGGGCTCGGCGACACCGAAGTTATCCTGTTCGCTATCGCGGGCAACCTCGTCGCCGGCTTCGGCGTCTTCCTCGGAGGTTACCTCGACGACCTCTTCTCCTCGAAGAGCGTCATCGTGTGGTCGCTCGTCGGCCTCGTCATCTCCGGTGGCCTGCTCTACATCAACCACGAGGGTGGTCCGGCTACGTTCTGGGTGTTCGGGCTTCTCCTCACGCTGTTCGTCGGTCCCGCGCAGTCGTCGAGTCGTGCCCTGATCGGCCGCCTTGCCCGCCCCAACGAGGAGGGCGAGCTCTTCGGTCTGTACGCAACGACGGGTCGCGCGATTTCGTTCATCACGCCGGCGCTGTTCGCCTATTTCATCACCCTTGGCGGGGCCGATTACTGGGGCATCCTGGGAATCGTGACCGTTCTTGCTGTCGGGCTCGCGCTGCTTCTGCCCATCAAGATCAAGCCGCTTCGCTAGCGTTCAGAGCTCGGCGTCGGCCAACGGGCCGGCGGAGGTGTCACCGCGCAGCGTCTTGAGGAGAACCTCGGCGGAAATGAGACACATCGGCAGTCCGATTCCGGGGATGGTTCCCGAGCCCACGTAATAGAGGTCGTCGACCTTGGCCGAGTGGTTCTTCGCACGGAACACCGCGCTCTGCATGAGGGTGTGCGCCGGCCCGAGTGAGTTACCGCGCCACGCGCCGAGGTCGTGGTGGAAGTCGCCCGGGCCCACGGTTCGGCGCACCACAATGCGATCACGGAGGTCGGGGATTCCCGCCCAACGCGCGAGGTGATCGATCGTTCGATCAGCGACCTCTTCGATTGAGGCGTCACCCTTGCCGTCGAGCCCACCACGTCCGAGCGACACGTCGGCGGGGCACGGTACAAGCACAAAGACGTTCGAGTGTCCGGCTGGAGCGACACTCGCATCGGAATGGCTCGGGGTGCACACGTAAAACGACGCGGGGTCGGGAACGCTCGGTTTGTCGGCAAAGATTTGCGTGAAGTTGCCCTGCCAGTCGTTCGTGAAAAAGAGGCTGTGATGCAGCAACTCGGGGAGGTCACCCTTGACTCCGAGATAGAGCAGCACCGCCCCCGGGCTCGGCTGCTTGTTCTTCCACCACTCATCGGGGAGGCTCTGGAGCTCGCGCGGTAGGAATGTGGTTTCGGTGTGGTGCAGATCGGCAGCCGAGACGACAAGATCGGCGTCAATGGTGTGTTCGGTGCCCGCGGCGTCAACGTACGTAACGCCCGTGGCCTTCGCCTTGCCCCGACGCTCGGTGTCGATCCGGACGACGCGAGCGCTCGTGCGGATCTCGGTGCCGTGGTTCATCGCGAGGTTGGCGATGGCGTCAATAAGTTTGATGAATCCACCCTGGGGATACTGAACGCCGTCGACGAGGTCGAGGTGGCTCATCAGGTGGAACATCGCGGGAGCGTCAAACGGGCTTGCGCCCAGGAACACCGCGGGGTACCCGAGAATCTGGCGCGCGCGATTGGAACGCACGTAGCGCGAGGCGAACGACCACAGGTTGCCGGTGAGTAAGCGAACGAGGGTGCCGAGTCGGCCAACGACCTCCGCCTTGAGGATCGGGAGCAGGTTGCGGAACGACGAGTAGAGGAAATACTTCTTTGCGATCTCGTAAGTTTCGGTGGCGGAGTCGAGGTACCGCTCCATCGAACCGCGCGAACCCGGTTCGATCGATTCAAACACCGCGAGGTTCTTGTCGCGTCCGACCTCGATGTCAACGACATCCGCCGCACCCGCACCGTTCTCGAAGAACACGCGATAGCCGGGGTCGAGCAACTTCAGGTCGAGTTGGTCCTCGGTGGTGGTTCCCATGAGCCGGAAATAGTGGTCGAACACCTCGGGCATGAGATACCACGACGGGCCGGTGTCGAATCGGAAGCCGTCCTTCTCCCACGTGCCGGCGCGACCGCCGACGGTCGGGAGTGACTCGAGCACCGTTACGCGGTAGCCCTCCTTGGCGAGCAGACCTGCGGCACCGAGGCCGCCGATTCCCGCTCCGATGATGACGACGTGTTGACTGGTCATTGGGGTGCCTTCGTTCCCGCGACAATCACCCGTGCGGCGATCGCGAATTTCTCGGGGTCACTGACCCGGATGCGTGTGGTCTTGAGGGTGGCCGCCGGAGTGCGGCGGATCTTCGCGTTGAGGCGTGCGAACAGGCCGTGGGCAAGGCCAACGGCTCGAGCGGCATCACGGGGAAGCAGAGGAATGGTGCGAGCGGCCGCGCCAAGGTCGTTGTCGATGTCGTCACAGAGGCGGTCTCGGTCGTCGTCGGCGAAGGTTGCGACGGTGACGCCGGGGAAGTACGAGCGGCCCAGGTCGTCGACGTCGGCGCGAAGGTCGCGCAGAAAGTTGACCTTCTGAAAGGCCGCCCCCAACGCGCGGGCGCCGAGGTAGAGGGTGCGGGCGACGTCGGGTGCGGGTTTCGCATCGCGAATGAACACCGCGAGGCACATGAGCCCGACGACCTCGGCCGACCCGTACACGTAGGTCGCGAATGATTCGGGCGTGTAGACGCGATCGGCGAGATCCATGCGCATCGAGTGGAAGAAGGGCTCAACCACGTCACGGTCGATCCCGGTGGCCCGCGCGGTCAACGCGAAGGCGTGCACGATGAGGTTCGTCGAGTACCCCGACGCCATCGCCGCGTAGGTGTCTGCCTCGAGGGCGTCGAGTTGCGCGCCAACCTGCGCACGGGTGAGCCCCGCCTCGGTTGCGACACCGTCAACGACCTCGTCGGCGAGGCGGACGAGCGCGTAAACGTTGTCGATGTGCTGGCGGGTCCCTGGGGAGAGAATTCGCGTTGCGAGACCGAACGAGGTCGAATAGTCCCGAATGACGAGCGAGGCTGATCGCTCGGCGACACGAGAGTAGAGGCTGAGGCGGGCCATTCGGACACCTCCTCCAGTGCTTCACCGCGATACGTTCTCAGGATAGCCTTAACGGGATATGAGCACCGAAGCTGAACTTGTCGTCCTCGTCGACGAGGGTGGAAACCCCGTGGGGACCGCCCCGAAGGTGAGCGTTCACACGACCGAGACACCGCTGCACCTCGCGTTTTCGTGTCACGTGACTAACGCGAACGGCGAAGTGCTCATCACCCGCCGGGCTCTCTCTAAAAAGACGTGGCCCGGGGTGTGGACCAACTCGTTTTGCGGTCACCCCGGTCCCGACGAATCGATGGACGACGCGATTCGTCGTCGCGCGCTCCAGGAGCTCGGTCTCGAAATCCGCGACATCCGTGTCGCACTCCCCGACTTCCGTTATCGTGCGGTCGACGCCTCGGGCATCGTGGAAAACGAGATCTGCCCCGTTTTCGCGGCGACGGCGGTCGGTGAACCCGATCCGTCGCCTGACGAGGTGTGCGAGTGGCGTTGGGTGAAACCCGAGAACCTCCGCGCCGCAATCGAAGGCGCACCGTTCGCGTTCAGCCCGTGGCTCGTGTGGCAACACGAGCAGCTGGTCGAATCTCGTCTCGACTAGAGCGCGGTCTTGTGGAAGTTCTTCCACGAACGCGAGGCCGTAGGCCCGCGCTGACCCTGGTAACGGCTCCCGTATTTCTCGCTGCCGTAGGGATTTTCGCTCGGCGAAGTGAGGCGGAAGAAACAGAGCTGACCGATTTTCATTCCGGGCCACAGCTTGATCGGCAGCGTCGCAACGTTGCTCAGTTCGAGCGTGACGTGGCCGGAGAACCCGGGGTCGACAAAGCCTGCGGTTGAGTGCGTGAGCAAACCGAGTCGACCGAGCGACGACTTTCCCTCGAGTCGGGCGGCGACATCATCGGGAAGGGTGACGAGCTCGAACGTGCTTCCGAGCACGAACTCGCCGGGGTGAAGAATGAAGGGCTCGTCGGGGTGAACCTCGACCGCACGAGTCAGGTCGGGCTGCTCTTCGGCCGGATCGATGAACGGGTACTTGTGGTTGTCGAACAACCGGAAGTACTTGTCGAGCCGTACGTCGATGCTCGACGGCTGGATCATCCCGAGATCGAGCGGGTCGAGCTGAACCCGCCCCGACTCGAGTTCGGCCCGGATGTCGCGGTCACTGAGAAGCATGGAACGAGCCTATCGTTTCGCGGTTTTCTTGGCGCTGCACCGTGCGCATCGCTGCGTTCTGTTTGGCGTGGGTGGTCGAGTGTACCCTGACCAGCCTTCCGCCGAGAACGGAAGTGAACGGAGGATGCATGGAGATCACAATGGATGACGCGGTGTCACAATTCATCAAGCGAAAATACGGAAGCTCGTTGATGTCAACGGGCTGGGTACTCGTGGTGGGTACGGCCGAAGGCGCGTTGACGGGCGCGCCCGACGGTTTCGTAAACATGCACAACGAGGGCCTGCCGAATTACACGCAATTGGGCTTGCTCCAGTCCGGAGTGAATTCCGTGACCCACGAGCAGCTGTGCGCGTGGATCGGGGGAAGCAAGCCGGAGCCTCCGCCTTTCTAGTCACTCAACGAGAAAGTCGTTGTCCTTCGCGGTGCGCATGAAGTCGACGACGCGGCCGTTCACTTGAATGTCGGTGGGGCGGAGCGTGCGCGAGAGGAAGACCCCCTCGAGCGATCGGATTCGGGAGAACGCGACGTACGCCTGGCCGTCGGCGAAGGCGCCGCGCCCGAAATCGAGCACCGCCGAATCGAGGGTTTGGCCCTGCGACTTGTGGATGGTCACCGCCCACGCGAGCCGCAACGGGAACTGTTCGAACACGGCAGTGACATCCGCTTCGACCTTGTTTTCGGTCGGGTCATAGGTGTACTGAATCTTCTCCCACTGCACCGGTTTCACCTCGACGGATTCGCGGGGATTGTCGTCGAGCGCGACGTGCACGGCGGCGTCGATTTTCACAACGGTACCGAGCGTTCCGTTGACCCAGCGTGAGCCTTCGGTGAAGGAGTCGTTGCGAAGGAACATCACGCGAGCGCCCGGTTTGAGTTCGAGCTCTTCCTCGGCGGGGTGTTGCGCGCCGAAATCACCGTCGATGTGTGCGGTGGCCCGCTTGACCTCGCCGGGAAGTGACGCGAGCTCGCGCGCATTGATCGCGTTGGCACTCGCGTTCGTCGCCGAGAGAGTGATGGTTCCCTCGGGAATCGGTCGGCGCGAACCGATTTCGTTGAGTCGATTGCCGTCGACTTCGGTCATTGCCCCGTTGCGCATGCGGTCGAGGATGTCGCGGAACTCCCCCTCGTCTTGTCGCATCACATCGGTGAGTTCGACGACGCGTGGTGTGACGTCGGTCCACACCTTCGCGTCGAAGAACCACGGCGAACGGTAGTTATCCATGAGGTACTGCTTTTCGGGACCGTCCTTGAGAACGGGAGGAAGTTGGTACGGGTCGCCGAACATGACGACCTGAGCGCCACCAAACGGTTCGTGGCGTCGGCCGCGCACCGAGCGCATCCGGCGATCAAGACCATCGAGCGTGTCACAACGAACCATCGAAATCTCGTCGATGACGACGGTGTCGATGCGGCGAAGAAGTGTTCGGGCGTCATCGCTGACGGGATAGAACTTGGTTTCCTTCGTGATGAGCCCAACGGGAAGCCGGAAAAGCGAGTGAATGGTCTGCCCACCGACCGCGAGCGCCGCTACGCCCGTCGGGGCGGCGATAACGAGCGCCTTCTTCGTCTGTTGCACGAACTCCTGCAACAACGTCGACTTGCCCGTTCCCGCTCGCCCCGTGACGAACACGTGTTCGCGGGTGTTCTCGATGACGTCCATGAGTCGCGCCTGTTCGGGCGTGAGATGGATCGTCACGAAGAGCCTTTCGTCGAGGGGCGGACTCTCCACAGTACCCGCGAGCGCCGTCGCCGACCCGTGGCGGCACGCGCGAATGGGGAGGAAAAGTCGCGGTTATTTCGAACGGTCGTCGAGTCGACCGAGCATGCGGTTGTATTCGTCGAGTTCGGCGTCGTTGTTACGCACCGCCTGTCGGTCGAGTCGCCTCGCTTCGCGGTCGTCGGAGCGAATCCACGAGAGAATCACCAACCCCGAGAGCACGAGGGTTGGCAGTTCGCCAATCCCCCAAGCGATCCCGCCGCCCGTCTGTTGGTCGACAAGGGGCGGGTCACCCCAGGTGCGCCCCATCGCGCCGAACCATTCGGGCAACAGCAACGCTTCGCCCGTCATGAGCGAGAGGCCGAAGAACGCGTGGAAACCCATCGTCGCCATCAGGAGGATCATGCGCATCGGGTAGGGCGTTCGGTGAGGGGACGGGTCGACCCCGATGAGCGCCTGAATGAAGAGGTAACCGGAGAGTAGGAAGTGCAGAATCATCCATTCGTGGCCGAGGTGCGTGGTCGTCGCCCATGAGAGAAGCGGCGAGTAATAGAACACCATGAGAGACAGCGCGAACACGACCGTGGCGATGAGCGGGTGTCCGACGAATCCGATCCACCTCGAGTGGACGATCCCGAGGAACCATTCGCGCATTCCACGGGAACCGTCGTGCCGAACCTCGATGGCTCGCGCAACGAGGGTCACTGGTGCCGCGAGAACGATACCGACCGGCACGAGCATCGTGAGCAACATGTGTTCGATCATGTGGGCGCTGAACAGGAACTCACCATAGACCGCCACGCCGCCGCTCGTCGAATAGACGAGCACCCCCATCGCGAACACCCAGGCGATGCTGCGGTGTATCGGCCATGTGTCGCCGCGGCGGCGCAGTCGTGCCACCCCCCAGAGGTACCAGAGGGTGGTGAACACCGCGAAGATGCCCCAGATGAGGTCGAGATTCCACTCGGTCACCGCGGTGGTCCAACTCCACGCGGGCGGAAGCGGGCGGCCGGTGAGAATTTCGGCGGGGGTGAGCGCCCCCGTTGCCGTCTGTTCGACGGGTGGGGCGGTTCGAGCGAGTCCCGTCGCGAGACCCACGACAAAACCAAGAATCGCGGTTTCGAGCGCGGCGAAGCCGAGAACTCCCTTCACCGAATCGAGATGGGGGATTATCTGTCGTCGCCAGCGCACGCCGAGCAGCGCAAGCACAACGGTCGCGGTCGCCTTGAGTAGAACCAGAATTCCGTACTCGGTCACGAGGTTGTCCCACGAGCCGATGCGAATCATCGCGCTCGCGAGTCCCGTTACCACGACGATCGAAATCGACAGCAGTGCTATCGACGAGTACCGCCGAAGCGCGTTGAGGCGGTCGGTGCCGGCCAACATTGCCACGAGGACCGCCACCAGCCCACCCGTCCAGAGCGAGACGAAGATGATGTGCAACACCAGCGCGTTGACCGCGATGCCGTGGTTCGCCGTCGAACCCGAGTGAGACATCTCGGCGAACGGCCATGCGGTGGCGGCGGAAAGTAGAAACGCCACCGCCTGCCAGAAGAACGTTCGGGCGAACGCGATGAGCACGGTTGTCAGAGCGGTCATGCCGAGGATGATGAGCAACAGTCGGCCGAGGTCGGTGCCCGTGAGGAAGAAACCGAAGTCGGCGTCGAACCCCTCGTCGAACGCGAACGGCGTGCCGACGACCGTGAAATACGTGAAGAGAATCCGCGCGAGCACGGCGATCGTCCACACGATTCCCGAACCGAGCGCGACGGCTTGGACGCGCTCCTGCGCCGCGCCGGGCGGGAGAACGAAGAGAACCACGCCAAGGCCGCCAATTGTCAGGGCGCCGGCGAGGGAGACGAGCGACGTGACGAGTGGGCCACCCCAGCGCACGAGATCACCCGGGTCGTCGAACTGCGCCGCGTGGGCCGCACCGCCGAGTTCCAGTGAGAATGCGACACCGGAGAATGTGGCGAGAACCAACGCGACGAGCAGGAGTACGCGCGTTCGGGTCACCCTTTGAGCCTACCCACGGTCACGAGGGCAAAAGAAAAGGGGGCGGAGTTGCCTCCGCCCCCTTTCGGGAAATCCAATGACTACTTGACAGCAGCCTTGAGCTTCGAACCAGCCGAGACCTTGACGCTCTTCGAGGCCGCGATCTGAATGGTAGCGCCGGTCTGGGGGTTGCGTCCCGTACGAGCGGCGCGGTTGGTGCGGTCGAAAGCGACCCAACCGGGGATGGTGACCTTGTTACCCTTGGCAACTTCGCCGGCAACGGTCGTGAAGAGGGCGTCAAGCACGCTGTTGACAGCGACCTGGCTCTGTCCGGTGTGTCCGGCGATTGCCGCGACGAGCTCGGAACGGTTCATCGAAGTCCTCCTAAGACTTTGGTGTTTGGAGTGCCTTCTCAGTAGTTACCTACTGATTGAGCGCTTTCAGACTACCAAGAAGACTTCTTGACACCCGGCAATTCGCCCCGGTGTGCCATTTCGCGGAATCGGACACGCGAGATGCCGAATTTCGAGAGGACACCGCGGGGGCGGCCGTCAATCGCGTCGCGCGAGCGAACACGAACAGGGGACGCGTTGCGGGGGAGCTTCTGGAGTCCGAGGCGTGCTGCCTCGCGCGACTCCGCGGTTCCGTTGGGGTCGACGAGCGCCTTCTTGAGCTCGAGACGCTTCGTCGCGTAGCGGGCGACAATTACCTTGCGCTGCTCGTTACGAGCAATCTTGCTTTTCTTCGCCATGGTTTAGCGCTCCTCACGGAATTCGACGTGCTTACGGACAACCGGGTCGTACTTCTTGAGCACGAGGCGGTCGGGGTCGTTTCGACGGTTCTTGCGGGTCACGTAGGTGTACCCGGTTCCAGCCGTCGAACGCATCTTGATGATCGGACGGATGTCCTGGGACTTCTTGGCCATTAGAGCTTCACTCCTCGGGCGATGAGGTCGCGGGCGACGGCGTCGATTCCGCGAGCGTCGACGACCTTGATGCCCTTCGCCGACAGCGTGAGGGTTACCTTACGGCCGAGCGACGGCACGTAGTACGTCTTCTTCTGGATGTTGGGGTCGAACCGACGCTTGGTGCGACGGTGCGAGTGCGAAATGCTGTGTCCGAAACCAGGAACGGCTCCGGTCACCTGGCACACTGCTGCCATGGTTTTCTCCTTGTAGTTACCGTGAGGTACGAGCCCTCACCCAAGATCACTTGTCTGCAGTCGAATCGGGTGACCCGACCACGGCGTGCACGAGTTAACGCGCAACGTCTCAAGGGTACGCGAAATGTGGAATTGGCACAAACTCAGGTCGAACACGCGACACACGTGCCATAAATGTCGGCTACGTGCGTTTGCAACGCGAAACCGTGCTCGGTGGCGGTTTGAGATGCCCAGCGCTCGACCTCGTCACCGGCGACCTCGATCGTGGTCGAACACACGGTGCAGACGAGGTGATGATGATGAGTCGGGGCGCACGCGCGATAGACCGCTTCTCCGTTCCGATTGACGGTGTCTATCTGTCCGCTTCGTTCGAGACTTTGAAGAGTGCGATAAACCGTCGCGAGTGACGGAGCATCGGCACCCAGTAGCGCGTGCAGCTGTTGTGCGGAAACGAACTCGGCGACTCCCGATAGCGCGGCTTCGATCATGGTGCGTTGCCGGGTAGTTCGAGTAGCGGTTGTCATCTCAGTCGTCGTGGTCGTTGACGCCCCGGATGTGGATGTGGTCGTCGTGGTGTTCGATTCCGTGCTCCGCATCGAGATCCTTGTGGATTTCACGGCGGAGACGAGGAAGGAGCCAACGCTTGAAGACCACTCCGTATAACAGGGCGACGAACAAACCGTCGAACACGAGCTGCCAAATGAGTTCCGACACGATGTGAGCGGGATCGAACGTGATGGCCCACAATTCGTCCCAGAATGAAAGCCCGGCATCGTGAGCGTCCGCGGCCAAAGTGATGAGTGTCATTCCCCGACCGTATCGTTATTGAGAATGATTGTCAAAAACTAGTCGAGGAGGAGGGCCGGCTCTTCAATAATGCTCGCGACGTCGGCGAGGAATCGGCTGGCGACATCACCGTCGACGACACGGTGGTCGAATGAGGCTCCGACTGTGGTGACGAATCGCGGAACGACCTCGCCGTCGACGACCCACGGCTTCTGCTTGATGGTTCCGAGCGCGACGATGGAAACCTCACCGGGGTTAATGATGGGTGTTCCCGTGTCCACTCCGAACGAACCGAGGTTCGTGATGGTGATGGTTCCGTTCGACATCTCGTCGGGGGTCGTCTTGCCATCCCGTGCGGTTATGGTGAGCTGTTCGAGCCCCATCGCGAGTTGCTTCATGTTGAGCGACTGCGCTTCCTTGACGTTCGGCACAATGAGCCCTCGCGGCGTCGCGGCGGCGATCCCGAGATTGACATAGTGGTGAACGACAATCTCCTTGTCGGTCCACGACGAGTTGACGGTGGGGTTGCGCTGGACGGCCCAAATCACGGCACGCGCCATGATGAGAAGCGGCGACACGCGAATCCCCTGGAAGTCGGGTGACGCCTTGAGTCGCTTGACGAAGTCCATGGTTCGGGTCGCATCGATGTCGACGAACACTGAGACGTGCGGCGCTTCGAACTTCGACTTGACCATCGCCGAGGCGATTGCCTTACGGACGCCCTTGACGGGGATGCGCTCCTCGCGTTCGCTCGGCCACTCGGGTGTTTCGGCGTTGCGGAAGACCGTCTTCACTTCGGATTGACGCACGACGTCGTCACGAGTGACCTCGCCATTCGCTCCAGTCGCCGGCACCTTCGTGATGTCGACGCCGAGTTCCTTGGCGAGCTTGCGAACCGGTGGCTTGGCGAGCACGGGAGTCGATCCCGCGGGCGGGTAGACCACGGGTTCGGTGACGCCGTCGACGCCGCTCACCGAAACGGGAGCGCTCGGTGCGTTATTCGTGCGCTTGCCGCGACGCGAGGTTGCGTGTCCGCTGCTGCCGTATCCGACCAAAACCGGTTCGGGCTTCGACTCGGCTTCCGCCTTCGCGGCGGGTTTGCTCGCGGGCGGCTTGCTCGCCTGAAGAGTTTCGGGGTCGTGCTTCATCTCGGGGGCGGGGTGAAGCGGTGCGGGAACGCCACCCTCCGAATCGACCTGAATGATCGGCGTGCCGACGGCGACCGTATCCCCCTCGGCAGCGAGAATCGCGACAATGGTTCCGGCGAACGGGCTCGGCAACTCAACGAGCGATTTGGCGGTCTCGATCTCGACGAGCACATCGTTGATCGCGACGGTGTCGCCCTTCTTCACGCGCCACTGCACAATCTCGGCTTCGGTGAGACCCTCACCGACGTCGGGAAGCGGGAAATCAACTACAGCCACGTCAGTACCCTCTCGCTCGATCGACCGCGTCGAGAATTCGGTCGACATCGGGAAGATACAAACCCTCAAGGTTCGCGGGCGGGAACGGAACGTCGAAACCGCTGACTCGAAGAACTGGTGCGTTCAAGTAATAGAACGCGTGTTCCGCGACGGTCGAGGCGATTTCCGAACCAACGGAGGCGTTGCCCGGGGCTTCCTGGCAGACGACGAGTCGGCCGGTCTTCTGCACCGACGCAATGATCGGGTCGTAGTCGATGGGCGAGAGCGAGCGAAGGTCGACGACCTCGATGGAAACTCCCTCGCTCTGGGCCACTTCGGCGGCATCGAGCATCATGGCGACCATGGCGCCGTGTCCAACGAGTGTGATGTCTGTGCCGGTTCGCACAACGCGTGACTGGTGCATCGGCGCGGCCGCGTTCGACATGTCCACATCGCCCTTCGGCCAATAACGTGCCTTCGGTTCGAGGAAGATGACGGGGTCGTTCGACGTGATCGCCTGCTGGATCATGTGGAATCCGTCGTTGGGCGTCGCGGGCGAAATGACACGGAGGCCCGCGGTGTGGGCGAAGTACGCCTCGGGGCTTTCCTGGTGGTGCTCGACCGCACCGATGTGCCCGCCGTAGGGGATGCGAATCACGACGGGGAAGGATTGAGTGCCCTGGTGACGCGTCGTCTGTTTCGCCAGCTGGGTGACGATCTGGTCGAAAGCGGGGAACACGAATCCTTCGAATTGGATTTCACAGACGGGACGGTAGCCGCGCATCGCGAGACCGATTGCTGTTCCGACAATTCCCGACTCGGCGAGCGGGGTGTCGAGAACTCGGTTCTCGCCGAACTCCTTTTTGAGACCCTCGGTCACGCGGAAGACGCCGCCGAGTGTTCCGATGTCCTCCCCCATGAGCAACACTTTGGGGTCGTCGGCGAGCGCGCGCTGAAGGCCGAGGTTGATGGCCTTCGCCATCGACAGGTTTTCGGTCATCGCTCACCCCCGAACGACTTCTCGTACTCGACGAGCCACTTCTTCTGTGCCGCGGTGACGGGGTGATCGTCGGTGAACACGTGGTCGAACATCACGTCAATCGTCGGGGCGGTGAGCGTGAGGGTTCGCGTGCGAATGTCGGAGGCAAGATCTTCACCCTCCTGCTTGACCTCGGCGAAGAACGTGTCGCTCTCGCCCTTGGTGCGGAGGAACTTCTCGAAACGCGCGATCGGGTCGCGCTCCTTCCAATAATCCTCTTCCGACTGTTCGCGGTACTTGGTCGGGTCATCACTCGTGGTGTGAGCACCGAGTCGGTAGGTCTGCGCTTCGATGAAACGCGGGCCCTCGCCCGCGCGAGCCGCGTCGAGCGCGGTTCGGGTGACGGCATAGGAGATGAGGACGTCGTTTCCGTCGATCTGGTACGACTCGATTCCGAATCCTTCACCGCGCTTGTAGAGCGGGCTGCGCGACTGGCGTACGACCGGCACCGAGATTGCGTACTGGTTGTTCTGGAGGAAGAACACGATCGGCGCTTGGTAGGACTGTGCGAAGACGAGTGCTTCGCTGACGTCGCCCTCGCTCGTTGCGCCGTCGCCGAAGTAGACCATCGTCGCTTCGTCCTTGTCGACCTTGCCCGTTCCGGACTTGCCGTCGAAGCCAATACCCATCGCATATCCGGCGGCGTGCAGTGTCTGCGATCCGAGAACGAGCGTATACAGACGAACGTTGAAGTCGTTCGGGTTCCAGCCGCCGTTCGTGACACCGCGCAGAAGTTCGATGATGTGGATGGGGTCGATTCCGCGGATGCGCGCAACGGCGTGCTCGCGATACGACGGGAAGATCATGTCTTGCGGGCGGCTCGCGAAGGCCGAGCCAACCTGTGCCGCTTCCTGACCGAGGCTGGGAATCCACAGCGCAAGTTGCCCCTGTCGCTGGAGGTTGCCCGATTCGATGTCGAATCGGCGGGTCGTGACCATGTGGCGATAGAACTCGCGGAGCTGGTCGTCGCCGAGTTTGTCGACGATGGCGCGATATTCCGCGGTGCGATCGCTCTCGACAAGAGTGCCATCGATGGACAGCAGCTGCAGGGTCGCCTCGGTGTACGGCATAAGAACAGACTAGCCGTTTCGCCTCTAGTGCTGCAGGTCGGCCGCGATGATGCGTGCCGTGGCCGCGAGGAACGGTTCGACCGAGTCGGCCTCGCCGATTGTCACGCGAATTCCGTCGCCGGGGAACACGCGAGCAATGATTCCGCCGTTTTCGAGAATTTCGGCGGCCTTGTCGGTGTCCGTTCCCGTGGGAAGCCACACGAAGTTGCCGTGCGGGCGCGGAACGCTCCACCCCTGGCCGACGAGGTCGCTCCACACCCGGTCGCGTCGCGCACAAAGTTCCATCACCCGCACCATGGCATCGTCCTTGTGATCGAGCACGGCGAGCGCCGCTCGTTGCGCTTGTTCGGTGACGACCATGGGGATCGCCGTGGAATTGGCGGCCTGCAGAATCGCCGCGGGCCCGATGCCGTATCCGATTCGGAGGCCAGCGAGGCCGTAGGCCTTGGAGAAGGTTCGCAGCATCACGAGGTTCGAATAGCCACCCGTGATTTTCTTGCCGCAGACGATGTCGGGCTCGTGGGAAAACTCCGCGTACGCCTCATCGAGGATGACGAGGACGTCGTCGGGGATGCGCGCCATCGCGTTGTGGAATTCGTCAGTCGTGATGGCGGCACCCGTCGGATTGTTTGGGGTGCAGAGGAGGACGGCACGGGTGCGATCGTTGACCGCGGCGATCATTGCGTCGAGATCGTGTCGGTGGTCAGGGAGGTTGGGAATGCGCACTCCCTCGGCACCCGCCACCGTCGCAATCCACGGGTACGCCTCGAAAGACCGCCATGCGAAAACAATGTTGTCTCCCGGACCCGACACCGCCTGAATGAGTTGGTAGAGAATCGAGACGGATCCCGCACCGACGATGACCTCGTCCACATCGCACGCCCACTCGGCGGCAATCCGCTCGCGCACGGTTCGCGACGTCGATTCGGGATAGCGCGAAACCTGCGCCTCGGCCATCGCCTCCGCGACCCACGCGGGGGTCGGGAACGGATTCTCATTAGACGACAACTTGAACGCGTCGGCGGGTGCCGGTCGACCCTGCTTGTAGGCGGGCAGGTTCAGAATTTCCGGTCGCACAACGACTCGGCTCTCTCTGCTGAACAGGCTCACCATTTCAGCCTACGATGTGCTCGCGCGTAGGCTGTACTCATGGTTCGACTGCTTCTCGGTTTGATCGTCAACTCCTTGGCGCTCTGGATTTCCGACCTCCTCGTGGACGGAATCCAGCTCGTCCCGTTCGGTTCGAGCGACTTGGACACCGCGCTGTCCTATGCGACCGTCGCCGCGATCTTCGGCATCGTCAATGCCGTCATCGGAAACTTCATCCGCATCGTCGCGTTCCCGATTTATCTGCTGACTCTGGGACTCATCGCGCTCGTCGTCAACGGCGCGCTGCTCATGCTCGTCGCCAGTGTGACCCCGTATCTCGGCTTCGGTCTCGTCATCACGTCGTTCGGTTGGGGTGTTCTCGGCGCGCTCGTGATGTCGCTGTGCAACTGGCTCATCGGGGTCGTGCTGCGGCCTTTCACGCGTCCCGTCACCAGGAACTAGTCACCCGAAAGGTCGACACCACCCCGGCTCCGTCGCGTCGGATTCGCTGTTCGACGGCGGTGAGGGTTGGGTCGTTTGTTGCGTCGACACGGGCGGCGGTGTCGCGATAGGTCTCCCAGAGATGCGCCTCGATTCCCCACTCGCCGTGTGTCGGCGTGGCGAACCAGGTCGTCCCCGTCGTGTCGGCGACCGTACCGCCGAGCGCAGGCACAACGTCGTTGACGTGTTCCACGTGAAACGTGGGAACGTTCGGTGCGTCACCGACAAGTCCGACGGGTGTGCCCACGGTGAACACCGCGTCGACGGTGAAGTGGCCCGACCGAGCGAGCGCGAGGGCGATCGCTCCACCCTGCGAGTGTCCCGTGAGCACGATCGGCGTATCCCGTGTCACTCCCGCGAGCCGCAGGGCTTCTTCCGTTGCCGCCACCGATCGCGAACGTCCCGATGCAAGCAGGTCGAAATTCGTGCCCGCCCACCACGGATCCTCCGCTGCCGCGGTGAAATCGGTGCCCCCGAGGTAAACCTCGAACCGATCACCGTCCGGACCAGCGAAGCGATCGACGCGAATTCGATCGGGCCCGCGCGGGATTCGATTCACCCGTGCCGCCATGGTGTCGGGCGCGGTTGTCGCGGTTGCCTCGCCGACACGTTCGACTCCGACAACGGCAGCGCTGGCAGTTGCCCACGGCGCCGAACCCTCGACCGCCGATGAAACGGAGCGAAGCGGCGCCCATGCCCGCCCGTCGATCACCGCCGACGCGACCACGGACAGCGCACCGAAAACCCCTCCGAACGCGCCGAAAACGGAGGACGTGCAGTCGATTCGACTAGCCTCGCTCGGGACGAGCGCGACGAGCACCGCGGTGAGGTCGTCGTGGAGTCGACAGACCTCACGCCAGACGGCATCAATTTCGACACGAGCGGCGTCGAAGCGCGGGTCGATGGAGGCGGTGACGGTCGCGCGAGCGAGGTGCCCGGCGGCTACACCGAGATCGCTGACCCGGCGGGCAAGCGCGTCGGCGGTGTAACCGAGCGAGGTGGAATCAACCGAGACGGGAGGGATCATCCGTGTCCGGCGCTGACATCGACGACGACGAGTCTGCGAACAAGAGAGGAGACCACCTCGTCGTAAGCGATGCGTGCCGGGCCGAACCAGCCGTCGCGCGCGACACTCGCGGAGAGCGCACTCAGTGCGCTGTCAATGTCGGCTCGAGGGTCGCCCCCCATCACGGTGATCACCCCACAACGGTGGCGTAGACGGCCACCTCCCCGCGCGCCATTCGGCACGATTGGGGAACGACCGTGCGACCCACGCGGTGGGGAGAAAACTGCGAGAATGGAGGCATGGCGCTTTCCCCGCAACCGCTCAGCCCACTCGATGGTCGTTACCACCAGTCGGTCGCCGAGATTGGTCAGTTTCTCTCCGAAGCGGGGCTCAATCGCGCCCGAGTTCACGTCGAAATCGAATGGCTCATCGCGCTGGCGAACGAGGGCTTGTTCGGTTCCTCGCTGACCGCGGCCGAAGCGGCATCGCTTCGTGAGGTCGCCGCAAATTTCGGAGATGACGACGTCGCTCGAATCGCCGAGTTGGAGGCCACGACGAAGCACGACGTGAAGGCCGTGGAATATCTCGTCCGTGAGCATCTCGACCGACTGGGGCTTTCGCGCCTCGCCGAATTGACGCACTTCGCATGTACAAGCGAGGACATCAACAATCTCTCCTACGGAATCACTCTTGGTCGCGCGGTTCGCGAGGTGTGGCGCCCCGCCGCGGCGGCGCTCGTCGACGCACTCACCGACCTCGCGCGTGCCGAGCGCGAGACCCCCATGCTCTCTCGCACTCACGGACAACCCGCAACCCCGACAACGTTCGGCAAGGAGATCGCGGTGTTCGTTCACCGTCTCCAGGTCACCCTGCGAGAGGTCGACGCGATCACCCTCACGGGTAAGTTCTCCGGTGCCACGGGAACCTTCTCGGCCCACGTCGTCGCGGCTCCCGAGATCGATTGGATTCGCATCTCGCGCAGCTTCGTCGAGTCGCTCGGGCTCGAGTGGAACCCGCTCACGACCCAGATCGAATCGCACGACACGCAAGCCGCGTTGCTCACGCGCATCGGACTCGTCAATCGCGTACTCCACAACCTCTGCACCGACGTGTGGACCTACATCTCCAACGGCTTTATCACGCAGATACCGGTCAAGGGTGCGACCGGCTCGTCCACCATGCCCCACAAGGTCAATCCGATTCGATTCGAAAACGCCGAGGCGAACCTCGAAATCGGAACGGCGCTCGGTGACGCTCTTGCCTCGACCCTCGTCACGTCGCGTATGCAGCGCGACCTCACCGACTCGACCACCCAGCGCAATCTCGGTGTTGTTCTGGGACACTCACTCCTGGCAATCGCAAACATCCGCGGCGGTCTCGGAGAAATCGGCATCAACCGCGACGCGCTCCTCGCCGATCTCGGCGACAACCTCGAGGTCCTCGGCGAAGCGATTCAGACCGTTCTGCGCGCCGAACGCGCCGCGGGAACGACCGAAATCGACAATCCGTATGAGCTCCTCAAGGATCTCACGCGTGGCAAGCGGCTCACCGAAAGTGACGTGCGCGCGTTTATCGAGGGGCTGGAGATGTCCGCGGCGGGCAAGGAGCGACTTCTCGATCTCACTCCCGCGACGTACGTCGGGCTCGCCTCGAAGCTGGTCGACTTCCTCGACTAACTAGTCGTGCGGGTTGTTCGTCGGCTTCGCGGGGAGTTCGGGCGACATCGTCAGGACGATCATCGCGAGCGTGACGATGGTGATGACGAATGCGCCACCGCCGAAGATTGCCGCGAGTTCGGCGTTGCGGGTGACCGCGAGAACGATTCCGCCGATGAAGAGCGTCGCGAAGAGGGCGAGGCCCACCAACTGCATGGGTCGCGTCTTATCGTTTCGTGCCACGCTGAGCCGCCTTTCCGAGGCGTGTTGCGCCACGTTTTGTTGCCTGAGCACCGCGTACGGTGGCTTTCGCTCCCGCCTTAGCGGCCGCTACTCCCGCTTTGGCGCCCGCCTTGGCGGCCTTCGCACCCGCCTTCGCCGTGGATGTCGCGGCGGATTTTGCGGCGGAGGTGACGGCGCCGCCAACCTTCGACTTCGCGAACTTCACGTGCATGTCGAAAACGGCGATGATCTCGAAAACGCCCGCGAGGATCGCCCAGGCACCGGTGAGCCCTGCCGGAATGGGGGATTCGTGGGGTGCCGCGAAATAGACGACGGAGAGTGCGACGACGAAGACGGCCGTCGACCACGCCCACAGTCGATCCGATCGTGCGATCGCGAGACCCGTCTCGAACGCGGCGAGCGCCATGATGAGCGAGAGCGTCGCGGACGGGGACATCTTGCCGAGGGCGAGACCGAGAACACCGAACAGGAACACAACGAGCGCGATCCACCAGGTGGCACGGTTGAACAAAGTGCGCGGGCCGTCGTGAACGAGGAGGGACACGGCGACGACGAAGAGCATGCCCGCGAGACCGACCACGTAGGAATGATCTTGCACGAACGTGATAGCGAGGCCGGCAAGGAACGCGGCTCCGGCGCGGCCGAAAGGTCGAACGACATCGATGACGCGCTTCAGTCCCGAGAGGTTCTCATTCAACGACGGCATAGGCACAGCCTAATTGCTTGCGGGTCGACCAAATTTCTAGATCTGTGCCATCTCGGTGAAACGCGAGAATTGGCCCTCAAAGTTCACCTTGATGTCCTTCGTCGGACCGTTTCGGTGCTTCGCGATGATCAGCTCGGCATCGTTGCGATTTTCGCCCTGTTCTTGGTACCGCTCACGGTGCAGGAGGAAGACG
The DNA here is from genome assembly GCA_024639965.1 of Micrococcales bacterium. Taxonomy (GTDB): domain Bacteria; phylum Actinomycetota; class Actinomycetes; order Actinomycetales; family Microbacteriaceae; genus MWH-TA3. Next base: position 39,952 of record JAHEGC010000004.1, on the reverse strand, counting down.
ATGTCGGCGTCTTGTTCGAGCGATCCCGACTCACGAAGTTGGGAGAGTTGCGGACGCTTGTCGCCTTGTCCCTGCTCCGAGTTTCGGTTGAGCTGGGAAAGCGCCACGACGGGAACGTGCAGCTCTTTGGCCAAGAGTTTGAGGGAACGTGAGAACTCCGACACTTCCTGCTGGCGGCTTTCCACCTTGCCGCCACTCGTGAGGAGTTGGAGGTAGTCGATGATGACGAGCTTGAGGCCGTGCTGCTGCTTGAGACGGCGACACTTCGCGCGAATCTCCGTGAGCGTGAGGTTCGGGCTGTCGTCGATGAGCAATGGGGCGTCGAGAACCCGCCCCTGTGTCGCGGTGATGCGACGCCACTGGTCGCTTTTGAGGTCGGCCTTTCGGATATCGCTGAGAAACACGTTCGCTTCCGCCGAAATGAGGCGCTGGGAGATTTCCATCGCGTTCATTTCGAGCGAGAAGAACACGGTGGGCACGTTGTTCTTGATCGCCGCGGACCGCGCGAAGTCGAGCGCGAGGGTCGACTTACCGAGACCGGGTCGTGCGGCGATGAGCACGAGCTGACCCGGGTGAAGGCCGTTGGTGACGTCATCGACCTCGCGGAACCCGGTGGGGATTTCGGGCTCGTGATGACCGCGGGCCTGAATGAGTTCGAGTTCCTGGATCGTGGCGTCGATGGTGTCACGCACGAACTGTGCGTCGTTCGCCTCGGCGGCACGACCGATGTTGAACACCTCGGTCTGCGCCGAATTGACGAGGTCGTGCGGCTCTCCCTCAGCGGCGAAGCCCATTTGAGTGATGCGTGTTCCCACATCGACGAGCCGGCGCAGGAGCGCCTTGCTCGCGACGATGCTCGCGTAATAGGTCGCATTCGCGGCGGTCGGGACCGACGACTCGAGCGTGTGCAGGTAGCTGGCGCCACCGATCTTTTGAAGGTTGCCCTCCCGGCTGAGCTGCTCGGTCACCATGATGACGTCGGTGGGCTCACCTTTGGCGAACAGTGCGGTGATGGCACGGAAGATTATTTCGTGCTTGGGCAGATAGAAATCGGTGGGCTTGACCAGTTGCGCAACTTCACCCGCCGCGTCCTTCGACAACAACATTCCGCCGAGCGTGCTCTGCTCTGCGGCGGCGTCGTTCGGCGGAACGCGGGAATCGCCGGTACCTTCGGGCACCAGTTCGAGTTGAGGTCCTGCCACGATCGCCTTTCTCTGTCGAGGGGGAGGGGTCTTTCAGTATGCGGGTCGGCTCCGACATCGTCGGGCGCCACGCCACTCCTTCGGTGAACGCTACGAAATCACGCGACGGGGCGCAAACGGGGGTGTGGATAACTCTGGGGATTGCCTGTGAAACACGCCGTTGTCTCCTGTGGAGACATTGTGGAAAACTGTGGATAAAAATATCGAGCGTGTTGCAAAAATGCCGTTTGACCGCATGTTTTTCTAATAGGCAGCCTGTGGGGAAAGTTGTTTAGAGTTATGGTTGAACCTTTAACTTTTCCACACGAAGGTTTCCCCATTTCACAGGGAAACGCCCGTGGTGCGCGGGGCACCACGGGCGTTTCGAAACCCGGTCGAAGGCCTTACTTGCGGGCGATGACCTTGAGGGCGAGGGTCGCCACGACGCCGTCGTGGAGCTTGACCGTCGCCGAATACGAACCGGTCGCCTTGATGGCGGTGCCGATTTCGATCGAGCGCTTGTCGATGTCGCCGAGTCCCGCTTCGGTGACCGACGCGGCGATGTCCGCGGTCTTCACCGAACCGAAGAGGCGACCGCCGAGTCCGGCCGAAGCCTTCACCGTGATGGTTGCGCTCTCGAGCTTCGCCTTCAGTGCCTGAGCGTCCTCGAGGGATGCGAGAGCACGAGCGGCACGAGCGTTCTTGATGTCGCTGACCTGCTTCTCGCCACCGCGAGTCCACACGATTGCGAGACCCTGGGGGACGAGATAGTTGCGGGCGTAGCCGTTCTTGACGTCGACGACGTCGCCGGGCGAACCGAGGCCCGACACCTCATGAGTGAGAATGAGTTTTGCCATTGTCGTGCTCCTTAGCGGCCAGCGCCAGCGTAGGGAAGAAGAGCCATCTCGCGCGCGTTCTTGACCGCGCGAGCGATGAGGCGCTGCTCCTGAACCGAAACACCCGTGATGCGACGCGAACGGATCTTGCCGCGCTCCGAGATGAACTTGCGAAGAGTGACGACGTCCTTGTAGTCGATGACGTCGATCTTGATTGCGCGTGCGGGGGGAAGCGCCTTGGCTCCCTTTCCGGCGCGCGGCTTGCGGCGATCGCCGGTTGCCTTACCTGCCATGATGTGAATCCTTTACGTGAAGAGTTGGTTAGAAGGGGACGTCGTCCGACGGGGGCTCAGTCGTGCCGCCACCCCACGGGCTGTCGGTCTGAGGTGCACTGTTGCCCCAGTCGTTGCCGCCGGCCGGAGCCGACCAGTCGTTCGACGCGGAACCGCCGGACGCTCCACCCGCCGCGCGAGTGATTGCCGCGGTCGCGTAACGGAGCGAGGGGCCGATCTCGTCAACCTCGAGTTCGATCGACGTGCGCTTCTCGCCTTCCTTCGTTTCGAAAGAACGCTGACGAAGACGTCCGGTCGCAACGACGCGAGCACCCTTCGAGAGCGAGGAGGCGACGTGCTCGGCGAATTCACGCCACACGCTCGCGCGAAGGAACAGCGCTTCGCCGTCCTTCCACTCGTTGCTCGCGCGGTCGAACGTGCGAGGGGTCGACGCGATCGTGAAGTTCGCGACGGCCACGCCGTTCTGCGTGTAGCGCAGTTCGGGGTCGGCGGTGAGGTTGCCGACAACCGTGATGATTGTGTCGTTCGCCATGGGGATTACTCCGCGTCGGCCTTCGCCTCGGTGAGGGCTACGGCCGCGATACGAGCAACGGCCTCGTCGGCACGGAGAACCTTGGTGCGCATGACCGACTCGTTGAGGCGAAGCTGGCGCTCAAGTTCCTGCGTGGTCGCGGGGGTCGCGGTGAAGTTGATGACGGCATAGATGCCTTCACTCTTCTTCTTGATTTCGTAGGCGAGACGGCGGCGGCCCCAAATGTCGAGGTTCTCGACGGTGCCACCATCAGTGGTGACGACGCCGAGGAACTTCTCGAGCGTCGGCTGGACAGTGCGCTCATCGACCTCGGGGTCGAGAATCACCATCATTTCGTAGGGATGCATGAATAACCCACCTCCTCTGGACTCAGCGGCTACAGACTTTCTGTAGCAGGAGGGTATTGCATCTGGTGCGTGTCGCCCGATGGGCAACCCTCCAACAATAGCCGAGAGCCGGGGGTTAAGACAATTCGCGGTCGGCTGCCCACGCGCGGAGGCGACGTTCCGCCTCGTCGGCGCCGAGCGGCCCCTCGTCGAGTCGAAGTTCGAGCAGGAAGTCGCGCGCCAACCCGACACCACGACCTGGTCGCAAACCGAGAATGGACATGATCTGGTCGCCGTCGAGGTCGGGGCGAATGGCGTCGATTTCCTCGCGCTCGCGAATTTCGACAATGCGCGCTTCGAGTTCCGTGTACGCCGCGTCCATCGCCTTCTGCTTGCGCTCGTTGCGCGTCGTCACATCACTGCGGACGAGCACGTGGAGGCGTTCGAGATCCTCGCCGGCATCGCGCACGTAACGGCGAACCGCTGAATCCGTCCACGCACCCTCGGAATAGCCGAAGAATCGCAAGTGCAGGCGGATGAGCGAACACACCCGCGCGATTGTCTCGTTGTCGAAGCGCAGTGCGACGAGTCGCTTCTTCGCCATGCGCGCACCGACGGAATCGTGACCGTAAAAGGTGACGGTGGCGGAATTGTCGAACGACCTCGTTGCGGGCTTGCCAATGTCGTGCAGCAACGCGGCGAGGCGGCCGATCGTGTCGGGCTCGCGATCGGGGAAGCGCTCTCCCTCGAGCGCAATCGAGCGGGTGAGCACCTTGAGGGAATGCTCGTACACATCCTTGTGGCGTCCGTGTTCGTCGTGCTCGCGAATCAGCGCGGGCAGTTCGGGCAACACGTGATCGCAAATCCCCGAGTCCACCAGAATTCGGATTCCGGGAACGGGGTCGGCCGCGGCGAGAAGTTTGACGAGTTCGTCTCGCACGCGTTCCGCCGAAATCATGAGAATCGATTCGGCGCGGTCGCGCATCGCGTCGATGACCTCGGGTGCTGGTTCGAAGCCCAGTTGGGCGGCGAATCGCGCGGCGCGCATCATGCGAAGTGGGTCGTCGGCGAATGACTTTTCCGGAGTGCCCGGAGTGCGCAGTCGGCGAGCGAGCAGATCGTCGAAGCCGCCCGACGGATCAACCAGAACGTTCGCCGGCAGTGAGAACGCCATGGCGTTGACCGCGAAGTCTCGTCGAACGAGGTCGCCTCCGATGGTCGTTCCGAACGTCACCTCGGGTTTGCGGGATTCCCGATCGTAAATATCCGAGCGATACGTGGTGATTTCGACCGTCTGGTTGTGAACAACCGCGCCGATGGTGCCGAAGTCGCGCCCGATGTCCCAGGTCGACGTGGCGAGCGGGGCCACCACCCGAAGAATCTCGTCGGGCGTCGCGTTCGTCGCGAAGTCGAGGTCGCTGATGTTCCGACCGAGGAACGCATCTCGTACGGATCCACCGACGAGAGCGAGCTCGAAACCGGCGGAAACAAAGCCCGCGGAGAGCGCGGAAACGGCGTCGCTCGCCGCGAGCGACGTCAGTCTGGCCATCGCCTCCGCCACGTTCTCCATACCCCGTCAGTCTAGACTTACCGTCATGTCGGGTGCCTTCGTGCTTCGTGCCGGGCGGTATCGAATCGCGTGGCTGCTCGCGCTCGTCGCCGCCGTTTTCGGCAGTGCCACGCCCGCGCCGGCCGCACCGCGCATCACGATGTCGGTGGTGGTTCCCATCGTGTCGGCGACCACGTCAACGGGTTCCCTCGACGCCGCCGAACTCGAATCGAACACTGCCGCCGGGGGCGGTTGGGCGGTTCTCTCCGCGGCAGCACTCGAACACGGCGCGACGATCGCGCTCGACTCCCGAATCACCGCGAGCATCGAGCGCCTCGGCGACGATGCTCCCGCGAGCGCCGTGGCGTGGCTGGCTGCCGTGCAGCGCTCGAATCCCCTCGACCTGCCCTGGGGTAACGCCGACCCGTTTGCGCTCGCGGCCACCGCAACGAACAATCGAATTTCCGCGATCCAATTGAGCGAATTGTCGGGGGTCGGTGCCTCCGACATCGTGGGCTGGCCGACGGGTCGCGTGGGCGATCGCAACTCGGTGTCGCGCGTTCACACGCTCGGCTTCACTGCCCTCATCGTCGACGATGCCACGTTCCCCGGCAATCGCAACGCGCTGTCGGCGACGGGAGGCGCGCTCCTCGCAGACGGAGTATCTCCGAGAGCGGCGCTCAGCGCGGTCGACGTCGTCGGCAGAATTCTTGGCGACGGGACCGTTCGCGCGGTATCTCTTCCGCGTTCGCCTGGCGCCATCGACCCCGCTCGAGCATCGGCCGTTCTCGACGAACTCGCGTCGCGGGGTGTCTCCCTCACCCGATACGAGCCCGCGACGACCGAGACGCTCGGCAACCCCGTCATCTCAAAGCCCCATGCGGATGTGGTCGCGACACTGCTCACTCAACACCGATTCGACAGGAGAATTTCCGCCATTGGTGTTAACCCCGCCGCCATCGCACTTCCGCGGCTTGAGCGGATTTGCGTTCTCGCGGGGCTCGCTGACGATGACCAATTCGTCGCGCTGGTCCGCAACTACCTCCGCAACGCGCGAACGTATTCCGATGTTGTGGCCGTTCAGCAGGGTGCCGAGTACACGATTCTGTCTAACCAGGCGGACATCCCGGTCACCGTCAGCAACCTGTCAACCACCGACATCACCGTCACGCTCGCGGCGCGATCTCAGACTGGTGCGATGCGCGTCGACTCCCCTGACCTGGAGGTGACGATTGCGGCGGGGGCGAACGAACAGGTGTCGATCCCCGTGGAAACGGTCGCGAACGGCCACACCGCACTCGTCGTCACCCTGACCACCGCCGAGGGGTTTGACATCAGCGGCCCGATCGTTCTCCCCGTGGAAATCCAAGCACAGTGGGAGGGCGTGACACTCGCCGTCTTCGTGGGATTTGTGAGCATCATCCTCAGCGTGGGAATCGTCCGCCAGATTCGCGATCGGCGCCGACGTGCCTAATCGGATCGGGCGCTCGAGCCTCCTGCTCGCGTCGGGCACGATCGTGTCGCGCATTCTCGGATTCATCAGCGCAGTGGTGCTCGCGCGGACCGTCGGTGTCGTCGGTGCCGGCGCCGACGCCTTCGCCCTGGCCAATCAACTCCCCAACAACGTTTATGTCATCGTTGCGGGTGGTGTGCTCAGCGCCGTTCTCGTTCCACAAATCGTCAAGGCGGGTTTGCACGAAGACGGCGGAGAAGCGTACGTGAACCGTCTGCTGACTCTCGGAATGTCCCTGGTTTTTGTGGTCACGATCCTCGCGACCGGACTCGCTCCGTTTCTCGTCAACCTCTACGCGCGTCAGGGTTTCGACGACGGTGCCCTCGGGCTGGCAACCGCATTCGCATGGTGGTGTCTGCCGCAAATCTTCTTCTACGCTGTTTACTCCCTCGTCGGTGAGGTCCTCAACGCCCGTGGGCTGTTCGGTCCGTTCACCTGGGCTCCGGCACTCAACAACATCGTCGCGATCGCGGGAATGATTTGGTTCACAGCGGTATTCACCGGAGACGTGACGTCCTCATCGTCCTGGTCACCCAGCTCGATTGCCATCCTGGCGGGAAGCGCCACGCTCGGCGTTCTCGTTCAGGCGGTCGCACTCTTCGCCTTCCTCAAACGAGCGGGAATCTCCTTCCGTCCCGATTTCCGATTCCGTGGGGTGGGCTTGGGCACCACAACGAAACTCGCGGCGTGGACGTTCGGAATGATTCTCGTCACCCAACTGGCGGGAATCCTGCAGAGCAACATTGCGTCCGTCGCAACCGCCTTCAACGAACCGGGTCTTGCGGTCCTCCGATTTGGCTGGCTCGTCTTCATGCTCCCCCACTCGGTCATCACCGTGTCGTTGGGAACCGCCTACTTCACGCGGATGGCCACCGATGTACGGGACAAACGGTGGGATCGGCTCGCGGCGGACGTTCGGGAGTCGATTTCTCGCGTTTCCCTGTTCATGGTCATCTCCAGTGCAATCCTCTGTCTCGCGTCGCCGTACGTCGCCATCGTGTTCGCCGACCAGTCCGGGGCGGGCATGGCGGACGTCGTCGCGCTCTATGCACTCGGCCTTGTGCCGTTCGGAATCGCCTTCATCCTGCAGCGCATTTTTTACGCCCTCGAAGACACGCGCACACCGTTCCTTGTTCAACTCGCCCAGACCGCGGTGTTCGGCATCGGAATTCTCGCCGTCGGGGCCGGGCCCGTCTCAGCGGTCGCCACCGGGATCGCGTTGTGGATGTCACTCTCGACCTTCGTTCAAGCGGCGTTGCTCGCCGTCATGTTGCGCCGGCAACTCGGCACTCTCGGCTTCCGACGTCTCACGGTCGGGATTGCTCGATTCGTCATCGCCGCACTCCCCTCGCTCGGGGTCGGAGTCATGGTTCGCGACGCACTCCCCTCCACCGATTCGATCGGTGGGGCGGTTCTCTGGGCCGGATTCATCGCGGCGATCATGGGTATCACCTTCCTCGTCGGTCTCGTACTGTTGCGCGACCCAACCGCTCGGGATCTTCTCGCGCCCCTGCGCTCGCGGAGGAATAACCGACCGTAGGCTGGGGTTGCTGACCTGCGTCGAAAGGATTCTCGCGTGCGCGATCTTGTCATCATCGGTTCTGGCCCCGCGGGGTACACCGCCGCCATCTACGCGGCGCGCGCGGAGCTCAAACCGCTCGTCGTGACGTCGAGCGTGAAAATGGGCGGCGATCTCATGAACACGACCGAGGTCGACAACTTCCCCGGATTCCCCGAGGGCGTCATGGGACCCGAGCTCATGATGAACATGCAGGCCCAGGCGGAACGCTTCGGTGCCGAACTGCTCTTCGACGATGTGACCGAGGTCGATCTCACGGGAGACGTGAAGAAGGTCACTATGGGCAACGGCGACGTGGTCGAAACCCGCGCCGTGATCCTCGCGATGGGTAGCGAATACCGCAAACTCGGTATCCCCGACGAAGCACGACTTTCCGGTTTCGGTGTTTCGTGGTGCGCGACGTGTGACGGTGCGTTTTTCCGCAACAGGGCGGTCGCGGTCATCGGCGGTGGCGACTCGGCGATGGAGGAAGCGACGTTCCTCACCAAATTCGCCGACACGGTTTACCTCGTGCATCGTTCGGACACGTTCCGCGCGTCGCCGGCGATGTTGCAGCGCGCGAAGAGCGACCCGAAGATTCAGTTCATCACCGGCGCAGCCGTTTCGGGCATTCTGGGCGCTGACACGGTTTCCGGAATCACACTCGACATGGCCGACGGATCGACCCGCACGCTCGACGTCGAAGGTCTCTTCATCGCCATCGGCTCCGACCCGCGCACCGACCTCGTCAAGGATGTCATCACGCTCACCCCTGAGGGCAATGTTCGAGTGGAAGGGCGTTCGTCGCTGACCTCGGTACCGGGCGTCTTCGCCGCCGGGGATTTGATCGACCCAACCTATCGCCAAGCGATCGTCGCGGCGGGCACCGGTGCGGTCGCCGCACTCGACGCCCAGCATTTTCTCGAATCCGACGCCCACTAGCCTCGGATAGAATTAGCCCATCCAACAAGGGGGACAACATGAGTGCTCGTGACGTGACCGCGGAGAATTTCGCGGCGGAGGTTTTGCAGAACGACAAGCCCGTCATTGTCGATTTCTGGGCGCCGTGGTGCGGTCCGTGCCGTGCGGTTTCGCCGATCCTCGACGCGATCGCCGAAGCGCACGCCGACAAGATCGACATCGTCAAGCTCAACGTCGACGATTTCCCCGACCTCGCGGTCGAATACAACATTCTTAACATCCCCGCTATGAAGGTGTTCAAGGGCGGAGAGGTCGTCAAGACCGTCGTTGGCGCGAAGCCGCGCCCCGCTCTCGAGCAGGATCTCGCCGAATTCATCGCCTAAACACGGGGACGGCATGACGACGGACCCAGTGAGCCCGCCGCGCGACCCGTGGCGTGACGACTACGCCGTGCGGACCTCGGGGTTGAGTGCGTCGGAGGTGCGCGCACTCTTCGCGGTGGTGTCACGTCCCGAAGTGGTGTCGTTGGCCGGCGGAATGCCCGCCGTCTCGGCTCTGCCCCTCGACACCATCGCGGAAACATTACAACGCGTAATGCGTGAGCGCGGTCCCGAATCTCTGCAATACGGTTCGGGTCAGGGGAGCCTCGAAATCCGCGAGCGTATCATCGACATTTGCGCACTCGAAGGAATCAACGGAAGCGCCGACAACGTCGTCGTAACAACCGGATCACAACAAGCGCTTGACCTGCTCACCAAGCTGTTCATCGACGAGGGTGACGTGGTTTTCGTCGAGAGCCCCTCCTATCTCGGAGCTCTCGGGATCTTCCGGTCGTATCAGGCCGGCATTGAGCACGTCGAGACCGACGACGACGGCATGATCCCCGAAGCCCTCGACGAGGCGATTCGACGCGTCATCGCCGCGGGTCGAACGATGAAGTTCCTCTATCTGGTTCCCAACTTCAACAATCCGAGCGGTGTGACTCTCGCGGAGGGCCGCCGTGCTCAACTCGTGGCGATTGCGAAGCGACACCACATCCTCATCATCGAAGACAATCCGTACGGGTTGCTGTGGTTCGACCGCCCCGCTCCCCCCGCTCTTCGATCGATTGATGAGGACGGGATCGTGTATCTCGGATCATTCTCGAAGACGTTTGCACCGGGGTTCCGCGTGGGTTGGGCTCTCGCTCCGCGCGGAATTCGCGAGAAGTTGGTGTTGGCCTCCGAGTCCGCGATCCTCTGTCCCAGTGCGATGTCACAGAACATCATCAGCGACTATCTCGCGCATGCGAACTGGACGTCACAAATCGATCACTTCCGCGGCATCTATCGTGAGCGCCGGGACGCGATTCTCGGAGCGCTCGACGAATTCCTCCCGAGTTACGCACGAACCGAACCGAACGGTGGATTTTACGTGTGGCTGTCCATCCCATCGAACCTGGACTCGCGCGCGATGCTGCCGCGGGCGGTGGCGGAACACGTCGCGTACACCCCCGGCACGGCGTTCTACGCGAACGGACTCGGACGCGACAGGATTCGGCTCGCCTTCTGCTATCCCAATCCTGCGGAGATCCGTGAGGGTGTGCGTCGCCTGGCCGGCGTGCTCCACCATGAGGTGGAACGGGCTGATTCCGTCACCCATCAGCTCGAATCGAGCACAAAAAATGTCTCTGATCGGGCTTTTTAGTCGTTGACGGAGACGCCGAGTTCGCCGGCGATGCGGTTCAAGTCGGCCACCGTCGCGAAGTCGATCACGATCGACCCCTTCTTCGCGCCGATCGCAATCGAGACGCGGGTGTCGAGGCGGTCGCCGAGTTTGGCGGCTATCGCGTCAAGGTGGTCGCGTCGGCTTCCCGCCTTCGGCTTCGCCTTGCCCGGCTTGTTCTTTCCCGATCCCAGCGTGGTGGCGGCTTCTTCGGCCGCGCGCACCGACAGGTCCTCTGCCACAATCTTGGTGGCAAGCTTTTCCTGACCCGCCTCATCAGGAACCGACAGGATCGCGCGAGCGTGCCCGGCCGAGAGCACTCCCGCGGCGACGCGCTGCTGAACCTTGACGGGGAGTTTGAGCAGACGCAACGTGTTCGTCACCTGAGGACGAGAGCGGCCGATTCGCTTGGCGAGTTCCTCCTGCGTGATTCCGAAGTCCTCGAGCAACTGCTGATACGCCGACGCCTCATCGAGCGGGTTGAGGTTCGCACGGTGCAGGTTCTCGAGAAGTGCGTCGCGAAGCATGTCCGCGTCCTTGGTGTCGCGCACGACCGCGGGAACCGCCTTGAGACCGACGGCCTTCGACGCGCGCAGGCGTCGCTCTCCCATGACCAGTTCGAAAGTCGCCTCCGCGCCGGTCCCCGCGAGCGGGCGAACGACGATGGGCTGGAGTACACCGAACTCACGAATCGAGTGCTCGAGCTCGGCGAGTTCTTCAGGTCGGAACTCCGTGCGCGGCTGGTGGGGGTTGGGGACGATCTGTTTGGGGTCGATCAGTTGCAGGCGCGCACCCGGGACCTCGCGGGCGGGCGAGCTTCCCTCGGCGGGGAAGAAGACGTCGATACCTCGTTCGGGAATCGATTCACCCGACGTGGGGATGAGCGCCCCGATTCCGCGGCCGAGTCCGGTTCGCTTGTCCGCCATGTCAGTACACCCCTCGCTCGGCGAATTCGATGGCGGCTTCGCGATACGCGATGCCTCCCGCCGAATCCAGGTCATAGTCAATTACGGTCTGCTGATAGCTCGGAGCTTCCGACACTCGAACGGATCGGGGGATGACCGACCGGAACACCAGATTGGGGAAATGGCGTTTGACCTCGTCGGCGACTTCGCGCGAAAGGTTGGTGCGGGGGTCGTACATCGTGAGCAGCACGCCCGTGATCGACACACGGGGGTTGAGGAACTTCTGAACCATCGCGATGTTGTCCCAGAGCATCGTGACGCCTTCGAGCGCGTAGTACTCGGCTTGAATCGGAACGAAAACCTCGTTCGCCGCGGTGAGCGCATTGAGGGTGAGCAATCCGAGCGACGGCGGGCAGTCGATGAAGATGTAGTGCGGCTTGTCCTCGACGGTGGCGAGGTATTCCTCGATCGCGCTCTTGAGTCGCGTCTCGCGCGCCGGGGCACTGACGAGTTCAATCTCCGCGCCGGCGAGGTTGATGGTCGCGGGCACGCAGGTGAGGTTGGCGTTGTTGGGGCTCTGGCGAACCACGTCGACGAGGGGAACGGATCCGATGATGGATTCGTAGACGCCCTGGACCTTGGCGGTGTGTTCCACTCCGAGAGCGGTCGACGCGTTGCCCTGGGGGTCGAGGTCGATGACGAGTACTCGGGCGCCGAGCTTCGCGAGAGCGGCGGCGATGTTGACCGCGGTGGTCGTCTTTCCGACTCCGCCCTTCTGGTTGGACAGAGCAACAATTCGAGTACTGGGCGGAAGGGGCGCGGTCGCCTCGCGGAGAATTTCGCGGCGTCGCGTGAGATCCATGAGTTCGGTGGCGAGCGGAGTCGCGTCGTTATCGGTCACGCCGTCCCTCTCTTTCTGCTCGCCACGAAATTGTGCCTCGTAGCCACCACTCGATTCACATGTTTCACGTGAAACATCGACTTCCTCGAAGGGCTATTCCACCTTAGCGGTGAACAACCGCGTCGGTTCGTCGACGATTCCCTCTCCGAGCACCGAACTGACCGCGCCCGTCAAACCGAGGCGCCGGATGATGTCGGTGGCGTCGGAGATCTCCTCATCGACACGTTGGCCCTTGAGGAGAACGATGTGGCCACCCGAAACAACGAGTGGGGTGAGGATGGGGAGTAGCCCCTTGAGCGCTTTGACCGCCCGGGCGGTAACCGCGTCGAATGATTTGCGGGGGCGGAAGTCTTCCGCCCGGCCCGTGAACACCGTGACGTTGGTCAGCTGGAGAAAGTCGACCATTTCCGTCAGCCACTTGGTTCGTCGCTCGAGCGGTTCGATGAGCGTGACATCGATGTCCGGCCTGATCATCGCGAGCACAAGACCGGGCAACCCCGCGCCGCTCCCCACATCCGCAAGGGAGACTCGACCGCCGGACACACTGTCCGTCGGAACCACGGGTGCGACCAGTGCACAGTTGAGGATGTGACGAGTCCACAGCCGCGGCGCTTCATCCGGACCGATCAGACCGAGTTCTTCGCCTCGCGTGCCTAACTCGTGAGCGAAGCGCCGAACCGTCTCAATTGCATCGCCGCACAGTTGCGCCGCGACGGCCGGTTCGGGTTCGATCGCCGAATGTTTCACGTGAAACTATGCGTTGCTGATGACGGTGTGACGCTCCGCGCCTTCACCCTCGGAGTGTGAGGCGAGGCCACGCTCGCTCACGAAGTCGTGCACGAGCTTGCGCTCGTAGGACGACATCGGGGGAAGTGCGGCTGACTGAGCGCCGCCCTCGATGCGTTCGACCGCTCTATCGACGAGTCGCTCGAGTTCCTTGGAACGCGCGTCGCGAGAGCCCGCGACGTCGAGGATGAGTCGAGAGAAGTCGCCCGTCTTAGTGTGAACGGCGAGGCGGGCGAGTTCTTGAAGAGCAGATACCGCGTCGGACTTTGCGAGAGTTGCGAGGTCGCCCTCATTCGTCGCAACGATGGAGAGGTAGTCCCGCCCGTTCGATTGGGTGATCTCGATGTCTCCGTCGAGATCGGCGATGTCGAGGAGTCCCTCGATGTAGTCGGCCGCGATGTCCGCAGCGTCGTGCGATTCAGTCATTTACTTCTTTCCCTTTCCGCGCTTGGCGCGGTTCTTTCCAACAGGCTGCTGACGCTGGGTCGTGCTCGGAGTTTCGTCCTCCGCGGCTTCCACGGCGGGCGCGGTTCCCTTGCGCTCCGCCTTCTTGAGCTGACGCTCCTGCCACTTCTCGTGCGCCTCCGAACCCGGTGTCGGCATGTTGCGAATGACGACGAACTGCTGTCCCATCGTCCAGAAGTTCGACACGAGCCAGTACAGAGTGACTCCGAGGGGGAAAGCGAAACCTGAGAAGAGGAATACGAGAGGGAGGATATAGAGCAAGATCTGCTGCTGCTTGTAAGTCGGGCTTTCCTTCATCGCCTTCGAGATGTTCTTCGACATGATTTGCTTCTGCGTGATGAACTGCGACACCGTCATCACGACGACCATGATTCCCGCGACCAGAATGACGGTCATGTTGCCGTCCGCGGTCGACATCGCGAGACGGAGCGGTGCGTCACCGAAGATGACGGCCTGACCGAAGTTCTGTGCGAGCGCGGCGTCCATGAGGCCGATTCCTGCTTTGTCCTGCGCCGCGTTGCTCAGTGTGGTGAAGAGACCGAAGAAGACCGGCATCTGCACGAGCAGCGGGAGGCAGGAAGAGAACGGTGACGTTCCGTGCTTTCCGTAGAGCGCCATCGTCTCGCGGGTCATCGCTTCACGCGAGAACTGGTCGCGCTTGCCCTTGTACTTGTCTTGAATGCGCTTGAGCTCCGGGGCAACCTCGAGCATCTTGCGTTGGCTCTTGATCTGACGAACGAAGAGCGGAATGAGGGCGGCACGCACGACAACGACGAGGCCGAAGATCGACAGTGCCCACGTCCATCCCGAGGACGGGTCGAGACCGATGCTGGTGAGCACGGTGTGGAATCCGACGAGAAGAGCTTCGATGGCCCAGCGGAACGGCCACAGGATAATTCCGAGAATGTCAGGCATTACTGGTCTTTCTGTTTCGGAAGGACGAACCCGAAACGCGACAGGGGGAAGTTACCGTCCATTCTGGCAGGTACGTCGTCGATTCCGCCACGTGACCACGGGTTACATCGAATTATTCGGCTGATCGTCAATGCTCCACCATGCACGATGCCGAACTGTTGGATGCTCCCGAGCCCGTATGCGGAGCACGTGGGGTGGTATCGGCACACGTCACCGTAGATGGGGGAGATGACCGCGCGATAGAAACGGAGTAGCACCACCGCGATGTTTCGGGGGAGAAGAAAGAAAGCCCACACAAGATTCACGGATTCAACCTAATCCCGCGGAAATCTCCGCCTCGAGCTCCGCAAAGGTGGGTGTTGAACCGTCGCAGCGGAATCGAACGACAACGTCACCCGACAGCACACCTTCGGCGATGAGTTTCCGAGTGATGGCCCGAGATTGGCGCCGGAGGGTGTTCCTCACGACGGCTCCACCACACGCCTTAGAAATGACGATACCGACACGCGCCGGTCCGGCACCGTGTCGGTATACGACCACATGAGGGGCCACGCTCTTAACACCGCGTCGAATCGTGTGACGAAAATCGTCCGCCGACACGATTCGCTGCTGGCGAGGCAACACCGCGAAATTAGACGCTGAGCTCGGTGCGTCCCTTGCGACGACGAGCGGCAAGGATCGCGCGTCCCGCACGCGTACGCATACGGAGACGGAAGCCGTGCACTTTGGCGCGGCGGCGGTTGTTGGGCTGGAAGGTACGCTTCGACATATTTTCTCCTCGGCGTGGGGCCGGAACGATCGGGGTTGACGCGAAGACGCGCAACCACAAAAGAATAGGACACATCCTGTCGCGAGTCAAACCGTGATGTCCGGCTTGTCCACAGTTCGAGGCTCAGGGATTGCGCACCGCGAATGCTCATTAGTATGGTGACTTATCCACAGTCACAGAAAAGCGATGACCACTCAACTCAGCCCCCTTGAAAGCCTCTGGCGCAACGTCGTCAATGAGGTCTCTCACGGTGTCGACGTCACGCCTCGAATTCTCGCCGTGCTCGAGTCCGCCGTTCCCCAGGGAATCATGCAGGGAACGCTGTACATCGAAGTGGAATCTGATTTCGCGCGAGACCTCATCGACCGCGCTCGGGACGATCTCATTCGCACCCTGTCCGCAGTCGACGACGAGGAAATTTCCAACTTCGCCATCGTCGTCAACCCCGCCATTCGCGAAAACGACGACATCGACAACATCACGCCACCCCTCATCGCGCCGCTGCTGGGTGAGCCGCCGTCGCTGGGCGCGAGTGTCAACTCAACCGAGGCGCGCCTCAACCAGAAATACACGTTCGACAAATTTGTCATCGGCCCGTCCAACCGGTTTGCCCACGCGGCGGCGCTCGCCGTTGCGGAATCGCCGGCAAAGGCGTACAACCCCCTCTTCATCTACGGTGGTTCGGGATTGGGTAAAACCCACCTCCTCCACGCGATCGGTCACTACACCCAGGGTGTCTTTCCCGGAATCAAGGTCCGTTACGTTACGAGTGAAGAATTCACCAACGATTACGTCAACGCCATGGTCAAGGGTGAGGCCGGGTCCTTCAACCAGCGTTATCGAGAGGTCGATCTCCTTCTTATCGACGACATCCAGTTCCTCGGCGGGAAGGACGGAACGCAGGACACGTTCTTCCACACGTTCAACACGTTGCACGAACACGGCAAGCAGGTCGTAATCACGAGTGACGTTCCTCCGAAACAGTTGGTCGGATTCGAGGAGCGGATGCGCAGCCGTTTCGGGTGGGGTCTCATCACCGACATTCAAGTTCCTGACTTGGAAACCCGAATCGCAATCCTTCGAAAGAAGGCGGCGGCCGAAGAACTGGGTGTCAATCACGATGTTCTCGAATACATCGCCACCAAGGTGGCATCGAACATTCGTGAGCTCGAGGGAACACTTATTCGAGTCACCGCGTTCGCAAGTCTCAACAGAGTTCCGATCGACCTGTCTCTCGTGCAGACGATTCTCAAAGATATGATCACGCTCGAAGAGGGCGAGGTCTCACCTACCGACATCATCGACCAGGTCGCGAAATACTTCGAACTATCCCTGGACGATCTCTATGGGAATTCCCGCGCCGCCGCTATCGCGCAAGCACGTCAGATCGCGATGTATTTGTGCCGCGAATTGACCTCCATGTCCCTCCCCAAGATCGGGCAGCTCATCGGTCGTGACCACACAACCGTTATTTACGCCAACAACAAGATCGCGGAGTTAATGAAGGAGCGTCGCTCGGTCTACAACCAGGTGACCGATCTCACGCACATCATCAAACAATTGTCTCGTTGAGGTTGTCCCCGAAAACTGTGGTTAACGATGTGGAAAACTAAACCAATTCCACAAAATTCGGTTTAGTCCTGTGGATAACGTTGGTCGGGCCGGTTCCCGCCCCAGAGTTGTTCTTTGGATACCAACAACTTACTGATAACTTTCACCGTTGTAGTTCAGCCAGCACGCTCGGAGAACCGGGAGTTATCCACATATCCACCGACGTTAATACGATTAACTTAACTTAAGAGAGAGCTCGAGTTATCCCATAACGTAAACCGATCGGGTGGCCACGTAGCTCCGAAACAGTTTTCGACTCGTCGCCCCTTTGTGCCAGAATAAGAAACCGACTTGATTTGAGAGGTCCCTCGTGAAATTCACTTCCAACAAAGATGTGCTGTCACAAGCCGTGCTTTTTGTTACGAAGCTCCTCACCGCCAAGAGTGCGAATCCCACCCTGGCGGGTGTTCGAGTCGATGTCGACGATAAGGGAATCACGTTCGCGTCGTTCGACCACGATGTTTCCACTCGCACCACGATCGAGGGGGATGTCTCCGAAACCGGGTCTGTCCTCGTCTCGGGAAAAATTCTCGCCGACATCACGAGCCGTCTTCCCGGTGACACCGTCACGATCGCTCTGGTTGACTCGAAATTGATCGTCACCTCAGGATCCGCAAAATTTTCCCTTTCCGTGATGCCACTCAACGAGTACCCCAACCTTCCCGAGGTGCCTGCGGCGATTGGCACCTTCGACGGAGAATCGTTCTCTGAGGCGATCGCCCAGGTCGGCGTCGCCGCTCTCAAAGATGACGGTCAGCCGGCGATGATGAACATTTCGGTCGAGATTGATCAGGCCGCCATTTCCTTCACTGCAACGGACCG
>JAHEGC010000004.1:20337-22265 GCA_024639965.1 Micrococcales bacterium | reverse complement strand
CGTTCTCTGAGGCGATCGCCCAGGTCGGCGTCGCCGCTCTCAAAGATGACGGTCAGCCGGCGATGATGAACATTTCGGTCGAGATTGATCAGGCCGCCATTTCCTTCACTGCAACGGACCGCTATCGCATTGCTTCGCGAGACGTTGCGTGGAAACCAGCGGGATCCGTCGAAGCAACGCAAATCCTTATTCCCGCTCGTGTTCTAATCGAGTCGGGAAAAATGTTCGCGGCCGCCGAGTCGGTCACATTTTCGTTGCTCGCGGGGGGAGACCGAGAATTGGTTGCCTTCACAGCGGGTAATCGAATCGTCACGTCTTCTCTTGCAAAGGGATCGTTCCCTAAGGTTCGGGGCTTGCTCGATGAAAAGGGTGCGGGGGATTCTTACGCTGTTGTGCTCACGAGCGACCTCATCGACGCGACGCGACGCGTCAACGTCGTCGTTGAAGGCGAGGCTGCGGTTAAGTTCTCGTTCTCCATAGATGGTTTGCTTCTGGAGACCGGTGGCGGAGAAGCGGCTAGTGCATCGGAACTGGTCGACGCGCACCTCGTCGGTGGCGACCAGGTCGTCTGGCTCAAGCCCCGCTTGGTAATCGACGGTGCACACGGAGCTCACAGCGAATTCGTGAGAATCGGGTTCACGTCTGCGTCTGATCCCGGAAAAGCCGGCCCAGTTCTCTTCACCGCACATTCGTCGAAAGATTCAGACTCGGTCGAACAGTCGTATCGCTATCTCATGCAGCCGAATCTCCTCAACCGCTAACCCATGAGAATCGTCTCCGCCGAACTCACCGGGTGGCGGAATTACGACCGGCAAACCTTCACGTTTGACGGTTCGCCGACGGTGTTCCTCGGCGCAAACGGCCAGGGGAAAACGAATTTTGTCGAAGCGCTTGTCTATGTCGCTCTCGGCCGATCGCATCGGACTTCGCTCGATTCGGTCGTCGTCGGAACGGGCCACGACAGCGCGGTCGTTCGCATCATCGTCGAGCACGCCGGCCGTTCCATTGCTGTCGACTCGGTCGTCACCGCGAACGGTGGAAACACGATGCGAGTCAACGGCAACCCGACAAAACGCAAGGACGTGACGCGAATCCTCCCGCTGGTCCTTTTTGCCCCGGAAGACATGGACATCATTCGGGGCGACCCCGAGAAACGCCGATCGTTTCTCGGCGACATTGCGACCGAGACTTCGGCCACCCAGGTCGCCGATCTCACCGAATACGATCGCATCCTGCGTCAACGCAACTCCCTGCTTAAGACCATCAGGAGTTCAACTCGAGATACGGCGACACTCGACACCTGGACCGAGTCACTTGTTACGGTTGCCGCTCGAATCATGATCGCGCGTCGCGCGATGGTCGCGGAGCTGGCACCGCTCGCCACACGTCACTATTCCGCTATTGCGTCGAGTGATGAACGCATGGGACTAGCTCTCACCGAATCCATCGACTCGACCGTCCCTGACGCCGACATCCCCTCCGCCTTGACCACAATGTTTCACGGGAAACGTCAGGATGAACTCGAACGCGGAACCACCCTCGCCGGGCCACATCGCGACGATCTCACCATCGTGCTCAACGGGCTACCCGCCCGCACACATTCAAGTCAGGGCGAAGCGTGGTCGTGCGCGCTCGCTCTTCGTCTCGCGATGATCGACGTGGTTCGCCGACTCTCGGTGGCCGGCGATCCTGTCGTTATTCTCGATGACGTGTTCTCCGAACTTGACCCTGACCGGCGCGAGCGACTCGGCGAACACCTTCGCGGAATCGACCACGTCATCATCACCTCGGCCGACGAATCGACGATCCCCGCCGCACTTCATGGCACAACTCATAGGGTGACGGACGGACGAATCGATGACTAGCCCCTTCGCCGCCGCTTTCGCTGAGGCCGAACGATTCTTCGACCACCTCGTCGTCGTGTTCGG
>JAHEGC010000004.1:0-20237 GCA_024639965.1 Micrococcales bacterium | reverse complement strand
GAACGTGGTCTGCACCACCTCGTCTACGAGATCGTCGACAACTCCGTCGACGAGGCTCTCGCGGGTCACTGCACCACCATCGACATCACGATTCTCGACAACGGCGGCGTTCGGGTCATCGACAACGGCCGTGGAATCCCGGTCGACGAGCACCCGACGGAAAAGAAGTCCACCGTCGAGGTCGTCCTCACAATTCTTCACGCTGGTGGAAAGTTCGGCGGTGGCGGATACGCAGTCTCGGGCGGACTCCACGGCGTGGGGTCGTCCGTGGTCAACGCACTCTCAACTCAACTCACCGTCGAGGTCAGTCGCCAGGGAAACGTCTACACGCAGACCTATCACGACGGCGTCCCCGACGCTCCGCTCGCCAAGGGCAAGGCGACCGATGCGACGGGCACAACAATCACCTTCTGGCCGAACGCCGAGATCTTCGAGACCGTCGATTTCGATTATGAAACATTGCGCACGCGATTCCAACAGATGGCGTTCCTCAACAAGGGACTCCGCATCGCGCTCACCGACGAACGAACCGAGGGTCGTGCCGACACGTTCCTCTATGAGCGCGGACTCATGGATTACGTCGAATACCTCAACTCGGCGAAGAAGATCGAGGTCGTGCACCCCGAGATCATCTCGATCGAGAAGGAAGATCCGAAGCAGACGATCTCGCTCGAGCTAGCGATGCAGTGGACAAACGCCTATTCGGAGAGCATCCACACCTACGCCAACACGATCAATACGCACGAGGGAGGAACCCACGAAGAGGGTTTCCGTGCCGCGCTGACCACGCTCATCAACAAGTACGCGCGGGAGAAGAGCTTGCTCAAGGAGAAGGACGAAAACCTCTCCGGTGACGACGTTCGCGAGGGTCTCACCGCGGTCATCTCCGTCAAACTCGCCGAACCGCAGTTCGAGGGCCAAACGAAAACCAAACTCGGCAACACCGAGGCGAAATCCTTCGTGCAAAAGGTCGTCGGCGAAAAACTCAGCGAGTGGTTCGACAGCCACCCGGCCGAGTCGAAAGAGATCATCCGAAAGGCGATTCAGGCATCGCAAGCACGAATCGCCGCTCGCAAGGCACGTGAACAAACCCGCCGAAAGGGCTTGCTCGAATCGGGTGGAATGCCCGGGAAGCTCAAGGATTGCCAATCCAAGGATCCGTCACTCTCCGAAATTTTCATTGTCGAGGGCGACTCCGCCGGTGGCTCGGCGGTTCAGGGTCGCAATCCCGAAACGCAGGCCATTTTGCCGTTGCGCGGCAAAATCCTCAACGTCGAAAAGACACGTCTCGATCGAGCGCTGGGAAACGCCGAAATTCAGGGGATGATCACCGCATTCGGCGCGAGCATCGCCGATGAATTCGACATCGAGAAGGTTCGGTATCACAAGATTGTGCTCATGGCCGATGCCGATGTCGACGGTCAACACATCACCACCCTTCTTCTCACGGTTTTGTTCCGATATATGCGACCGCTCATTGAAGCCGGGTACGTGTACCTCGCCCAGCCCCCGCTCTACCGACTCAAGTGGAGCAACTCTGCTCACGAATACGTGTATTCCGACCGCGAGCGAGACGTGCTCATCGCCGAGGGAACTGCGGCCGGCCGCAAACTTCCCAAAGACAACGGGATCCAGCGATACAAGGGTCTCGGTGAGATGAACCACCAAGAACTATGGGACACAACGATGAACCCCGACACGCGCACACTGTTGCAGGTCACGCTCAGCGATGCGGCGATCGCCGATTCGGTGTTCTCGACACTCATGGGGGAGGACGTCGCCGCAAGGCGCACCTTCATCCAACAAAACGCGAAGGACGTGCGCTTCCTCGACATTTAAGGGACGCACTCTATATATAAGGAACGAAACCGATGACGGACGAAACGGCACCGCGGATCCAACAGGTCGATCTCCAGATGGAGATGCAGCGGTCGTACCTCGACTACGCAATGAGCGTCATCGTCGGCCGTGCCCTTCCCGACGTTCGCGACGGCCTCAAGCCGGTTCACCGGCGCGTCATCTACGCGATGTTCGACGGTGGATACCGTCCCGACAAGGCGTTCTCGAAGTGCTCGCGTGTGGTCGGCGATGTCATGGGCCAGTTCCACCCGCACGGTGACTCCGCGATTTACGACGCACTCGTTCGACTTGTCCAGCCGTGGAGCCTTCGCTACCCGCTCGCCTCGGGTCAGGGCAACTTCGGTTCGCCCGGAAACGACGGCGCCGCCGCCCCGCGATACACCGAGACGCGCATGGCGCAGCTCGCGATGGAAATGGTTCGCGACATCGACGAGGACACCGTCGACTTCCAGGACAACTACGACGGTCGAACCCAAGAGCCGTCGATTCTCCCCGCGCGATTCCCCAACCTCCTTGTCAACGGTTCGGTCGGTATCGCGGTGGGAATGGCGACCAACATTCCGCCCCACAACCTTCGGGAGGTGAGCGAGGCGGCGTTGTGGCACCTTGCCAACCCGGACGCTCCGCGCGACGAACTCATCGCCGCGATTCTCGAGCGAGTCAAAGGCCCCGACTTCCCGACGGGCGCGCTCATCATGGGTTCGCAGGGAATTGAGGACACGTACCGAACCGGCCACGGCTCCATCACGATGCGTGCCATTGTCGAGACCGAGGAATTGCACGGTCGCACCTGCCTCGTCGTCACGGCGTTGCCGTACCAGGTCAACCCCGACAACCTCGCGATGAAAATCGCCGAACTCGTCAAGGAGAACAAACTCCAGGGCATCGCCGACATCCGTGATGAGTCGAGCGGCCGCACGGGCCAGCGACTCGTGATCGTGCTCAAGCGCGACGCTGTCGCCAAGGTCGTTCTCAACAACCTGTACCGACAGACGCAGTTACAGGACAACTTCGGCGCGAACATGCTCGCTATCGTCGACGGCGTTCCGCGTACCCTGACGATCGACCAGTTCATCACCTACTGGGTGACCCATCAGATCGAGGTCATCGTGCGCCGCACGACCTACCGCCTCGCCAAGGCCGAAGCCGACGCCCACATCCTCCGTGGATACCTCAAGGCGCTCGACGCACTCGACGAGGTCATCGCCCTCATCCGCAAATCGCCCACGGTCGACGACGCGCGCGACGGACTCATCAAACTTCTCACCATCGACGACGTTCAGGCGATGGCCATCCTCAACCTGCAACTTCGACGCCTCGCCGCACTCGAGCGTCAGAAGATTCAGGAACAAGCGGCCGAGATCGAGAAACAAATCGCCGAGTACAAGACAATCCTCGCGAGCGAGTCGATTCAGCGTGAAATTGTGTCCACCGAACTCACCGAAATCGTGAACAAGTTTGGCGACGACCGACGCACCTCGATTGTGCCCGGCGAAGGCAACCTCACCAACATGGACCTCATCCCCGAGGAAGAGATTGTTGTCACCGTCACTCGCGACGGGTACATCAAGCGAACACGCATCGACAACTATCGTTCGCAAGCCCGAGGCGGTAAGGGCATCAAGGGCGCCAAGCTCCGGGCCGACGATGTCGTGCAACACTTCCTCACGACGACGACCCACCACTGGTTGCTGTTCTTCACCGACAAGGGTCGCGTTTATCGCATCAAGGGCTACGAGATCGGCGAAGCCGCGCGTGACGCGAAGGGGCAGCACATCAACAACCTGCTCGCCCTCATCCCGGGTGAAACGATCGCCCAGGTTCTGGAGGTTCGCGATTACGCCGTCGCCGACTACCTGGTGCTCGCGACGAAGCGGGGTCTCGTCAAAAAGACGAAACTCACCGACTACGACACCAACCGCACCGGAGGTGTTTTCGCCATCGACCTCGCGGTAGAGAAGGGCAAAGACGGCAAGCCGATTCTCGGTGAGGATGGCCAACCCACCTACCTCGACGCCGTGATGTCGGCGATGCTCGTCAACGCCGACTCTGAGATCCTCCTCGTGTCGAAGGCGGGCATGTCCCTGCGATTCACCGCGAACGACACGTCGCTTCGACCTATGGGGCGTAAGACCGCCGGTGTCAAGGGTCTGGCGCTTCGAGCCGGGGACGAACTCCTCTCGGCCGCCGTTGTCTCCGACGTCGGTTACGTGTTCGTTGTCACGGAGAGCGGATACGCGAAGCGCACCGAGGTGAGCCAGTACCGCGTGCAGAACCGTGGCGGACTCGGAATCAAGGTCGCCAAGTTGACCGACGAGCGCGGTGGGTTGACGGGCGGACTCATCGTCGACCAGGGGGACGAAGTGCTCGTCATCATGGAGAGCGGGAAGGTCGTTCGCTCCTCCGTCGACGGAGTCCCCGCCAAGGGACGGGACACGATGGGTGTCGTATTTGCTCGACCGGATGAGGGTGATCGCATCCTCGCCATCGCGCGCAACAGCGAACGTAATCTAGAATCAAATAACGTCGACCCGGCCGATACGACGGCCGACGTGGCGACGGAAGAGACGGAAGAAGAAGGCAATGAGTAAAGACACCGGCAAGCAGGTTCGGCTGCGTCTCGTTCACATCGACATTTGGTCGGCCACGAAGAACTCATTCGTCGTCTCGCTGACCATGTCGGTGATTCTCGCGGTGTTCAACATCCTCGCGTGGCTCGTGATGATGGTTCTCGGTGTCGTCGACACGATGAACGGAATCGTCACGTCGATTGTCGGTATCGACTTCATGGGCCTTACCGACCTGATGTCGTTCCCCTCGGTTCTCGTGTTCACGCTCCTCCAGATCCTCGTGAACCTCGTGTGTGGTACGGCACTCGGAACACTCGGCTCTTTCGCCTTCAACTTCATCACCCGCATCACCGGCGGAATCCGCGTCGCTTTCACGAACGACTAGTTGGGCGATTTTTAGCGCACCTCAACATGCGATAGGCTCGTTGAGGTTTGGGGGCTATAGCTCAGGCGGTTAGAGCGCTTCGCTGATAACGAAGAGGTCCCAGGTTCAAGTCCTGGTAGCCCCACTCGATTCCTCGGAATCGTGTTGGGGGCTTAGCTCAATTGGTAGAGCGCCTGCTTTGCAAGCAGGAGGTCAGGAGTTCGATTCTCCTAGCCTCCACAACAACCGTCATGTCGTTCGCGCACCGGCACATCAGTAGACTGCTCGCGTGAACGACAAACCCCGCCTCACGAAGCGGCTCGACCCTCTGCTCGAGCGTTGGGGCGAGCGAATCACGAGCGCGGTGGGCACGATGTGGGCGGCCATCATCTTCACGGTGCTCGCGCTGATCTCGCTCCCCGGCGCCATCGCGAGCGGTAACCCGGTCATCATTGTGGCGTGGATCGCCCAGACGTTCCTCCAGCTCGTCCTGTTGCCCATCATCATGGTGGGCCAAGATGTGCAGTCACGAAAGACCGAGAAGCGCGATCGCGAGACGCACGCGGCGGTGATGGCTGCTCATCGCGAGACGCAGGAAATCCTGCGCGAGGTTCACGAAATCGCCGCCCGAACCGCCAAGCGATAACGCCCCGTGAAGAACAACGGCATTGCCCTCTTCCTCGCTGTCGGCGTCGCGTGGGGTATTCCGTATTACTTCATCGCCATCGCCACCGAATCGTTCAGCACGGCAAGCATCGTCTGGTTGCGTGTGACGATCGGTGCGTTGTGCTTGCTCCCGATTGTGGTTCGCCGTGGTCATTTACGCGCCACCCTCGCCAACTGGCGTGGTGTGTTGCTTTTCGCTGTGCTAGAGATGGTCGGACCGTGGTGGCTTATCACCGAGGCCGAGCGTTCGGCACCGAGCAGTCTCGCGGGGCTCATGATGACCTCCATCCCCTTCATCGCGGCTTTCATCACGGGGTTCTTCCTCGGCGACCGTGCCGCGAAGCACCCCGTCACCATCGCCGGACTCATCATCGGGTTCGCGGGCGTCTTCTCGATCATCGGCTTTGACGCAGTCAGCGGCACGATCGAGATTGGGCCGGTGCTCATGCTCGCGTTCTCGGCCGTGTGTTACGCGGTCGCACCGATTGTCGCCAACCGCACCATGCCGCATGTCGGCGGCCTCGAACTCTCGGCGGTGTCGCTCGCGATGGTTTCCGTCATCTACCTGCCGTTCGCCGCGGTCACTCTCCCCGTCGATTTTGCGGCCGGTCCGGCCGTCGACGGCATGATTTCCGTCCTAACGCTCGCCGTTGTGAGTTCGGCACTGGCGTTCGTGCTCTATTTCGCCCTCATCAAGCGTTGGGGGCCGCGTCGTTCGACACTCATTACTTATGTGAACCTCCTGGTGGCGGCCACCCTAGGCATCGTTTTCCTCGATGAGCCTCTGACGACCGGATTTCTGGTCGGTTTTCCACTCGTGGTGATCGGATCGTTGCTCGCGGGCCGCGATCGCCCCGAATTCGTGTCCCGCAACAGAAAGTAACGATTGAGCAAACATCACGCCTCGGGTTGTGCTGAAATGAATTTCACAGTAACTTAGGGGGTTGAACCGACTTAACCATGGTAGGTTCGACGTAGCCCTCCGCACCCGCGGTTGACTACCCCCTTATGAAAGTGGCTGTTCGCCGTGTGTGGACAGTTGCACCCTTATGAAAGGCAAACACATGAAGGCAATCAGCACCTCGCGCCTTCGGGACAACCTGCTTAAGGCACTGGCCGTCACGGCCGTTGCCGCAGTTCCCGGAGCCGCATTTGCTCCCGCCGCTTTCGCCGCCCCGAGCACAGAGCCGGATTCGTCTCTCCCCTCGGGCTGCGAACTCGACATCTCGGGTGGCGTAGGAACCTACACTGACCCCTTCCTCATCGGTAACGAGCGTCAGCTCGCCGAGCTCGAGGACTGTGGTACGGACGATTCCTACTACTACTACGAGCTCACCGCCGACATCCGCCTCGTTTCCGACGACAGCAAGAGCTGGAACGACGACGAGTACGGTTGGGACCCGATTGGTGACAGCGGGAACGAGTTCACCGGTTACGTCAACGGAAATGGTCACACCATCTCTGGTCTCTCCATGGACCAGTGGGCCTGGGGCGACGAACAGGGCCTCTTCGGCTACACCGATGTTGCCACGATCAAGAACCTCACGGTTGAGGGAAACATCAACTCGAACGGCTACGACAGCGTCGGCGGCCTCATCGGGTACTCGGACTACACCACCGTGTCGAACGTCCACACGGACGTGACGATCACCAACGACGGATCCGACTCGGATGACGTCGGTGGAATCGTCGGTTACGCCGAAAACACCTCGGTCGCGAAGTCGTCGTCGGAAGGCAACATCTCCGACTACAGCGGCTCTGACATCGGTGGAATCATCGGCTACGGTGACTACTTCTCGGTCTACGACTCGACCTCGTCGAGCGCGGTCGGAAACGTCGACAACGAAAGCGATGGCAACGACGGAGTCGGCGGCCTCGTCGGATACGGTGACTACGGCACCATCAGCAACTCGACCTTCTCGGGTTCGGCAACCGGTTACTACTACGTCGGTGGAGCCATCGGTTACGCCGACTACGTCAGCATTGACGGAGTCAACGTCACCTCGGACGCCCTCGTTCAGTTCGAGTCGGAAAACGACTCGTACGAGATTGGTGGAATCTCCGGTGTTCACTACTACGGTGGCATCAGCGACTCGACCTTCTCGGGTGAGCTCGACGCCGACCAGAACGTCGGCTCCTACGCCCGCGAGGTCGGTGGAATCGCCGGTTACCTTTACGAAGGAAACGCCTCGAACGTCCACGTGACGAGCGACGCCGTAATCACCGTGTCGGGTGACAACGAGGACAACTCGTACTACATCGGCGGTATCGTCGGTGAGCTCGAGTACTCGCTGGTCGCCGACTCGACTAACAAGGCCGACCTCGACGTCAACGACGCCGAGTACGTCGGTGGAATCGTCGGTTACGCGTACGACGGATCGGGAGTTACCGGTTCGGTCAACACGGGTGACGTTTCGGTTCGTGGCGACAACACGACCGACGGCTGGTTCGAGTACGTCGGTGGCGTCGTTGGTTACATGGAGGATGGCGGAATCATCGCCAACTCGGCCAACAAGGGTGACGTCGTTGCCGCTGGTGACGACTACTCCCAGTACGTCGGTGGCGTCGTCGGTTACATCGACGACGGTTCGCAGGTTACCGACTCGTACAACCTCGGTTACGTTGAGGCGTACGACTACGCAGCGGGAATCTCCGGATACTCGGTTGACGACACGGACATCTCGTTCTCGTACAACGCTGGTGATGTCACCACGCGTACGGGTGACGGTGACCAGGACGGTATCGCCAACGGTGACTGGGCCGACTCGGGTAACTCCAACGTCGTTCTCGACACCGAGAACTCGATCGCAACTGACACCAACGTCAACCAGCTCCTGACCCCTGAGGTCAAGGACGCTTCGGTTCTCGCTGGTCTCGGCTGGTCGATCGGTGAGTCGAAGTCCATCTGGGCCGTCGACTCGGAGTTCAACGACGGCTACCCGTACCTCGCGTACGAGTTCCAGGCCGCTAGCGCTGGAGTTGAGGACGTAGTGTTCGCTCCGGTGAACTTCGCCAACCGCAAGGTCTCGGCGCTCTCGTCGAACGCCGCGGCGTACCTCACCCTCGTTGCTGCACAAATCAACGATGGCAACTACGCCAAGGTTGAGATCGACGGCTTCACCAACCGCCGCACCAAGAGTGCTGTTGCTCGCGCCCGTACGGCCGCGGTCAAGCAGTTCCTCCGCGACGCTGGTGTCGAGTCCGCGATTGTTGTTCACAACAACCTCGCTGGTGCGGGTCACCGCAACGGTACGGTCGTAGTTACGGCTCTCGGCTAAGCATTTAGCCCAACGGAATGGAGTCCGTCCCCTCGGGGCGGGCTCCATTTCCGTTAAACACCACGCAGGCGTCACGCTCCCGCAGCGCGGCTCACAAAATGATGGCGACCTACGGGCGAACCGACGAAAATCGCCAAATCGGTTGTATGGGCCTTACGCTGAACCGCGCTAGTGCGAACGAAAAGTTGCGGTGCCGACAAGCCCCGTCGAACCACCACGAGGCCGCAGAGTGGCGGTTCCCCCGCTCAGCTCTGCGAGATGCTTGACGATCGCGAGACCGAGGCCGGTTCCCTCAGTGGTCGAGTCGGCACGCCAGAAGCGGTCGAACGCCCGCTCACACTGTTCCACCGTCAAGCCAGGTCCCGAATCGGTCACACTGACCGAGGTTCCCTCGGCGGAAACCGACACCTCGACAAGAACCGACGTGCCCTCGGGACTGTGGGAGATGGCGTTGTCGACGAGGTTGTCGATGATTTGCTCGGGCGCGGTGTCAATCGCGACACAACGAGCCGATTCAGGACCGTCGTAGGCGATGGTGACGTTGCGCTCCTCGGCGAGTGCACGCCAGTTCTGCACGCGGTCGTGGGCAATGGCAGCAAGATCCTGGGTGACGACCGTTGACGAGCCCGATTCCGAGCGTGCGATAGCAAGCAGTCCTTCGACGACGGAATTGAGGCGCGCGACCTCGGCTTCGGCATCGCCGAGCCGATCGTCTGCCGAAACGGGGTCGGTCAGTAGCGCTTCCCGAGCGCGCTCAATTCGAAGCAGGAGAGCGGTGAGCGGCGTGCGCAGCTGGTGAGAAGCGTCGGAGGCGAACGCACGTTGCTGACGAATGAGGGAGTCGAGTTTGTCGGCCATCGAGTTGAAGGCGTGCGTGAGTGAACGAATCTCCCCCGGTCCGCCGTCTTCGGGAAGGCGGGTCGAGAAGTCACCGAGAGCCAACGCGTTCGCTTGTGCTTCGAGGCGACGAAGCGGACGACTGGCGAGACCGGATACTAGGAATCCAAGAATTGCGGATAGGGCAAGCGACGCACCCGCAATCCACCAGAGAATTTGGGTCTTTGATGCGACGGCGCTGTCGATCTCTCCATGCGGAAAGCTGAGCCGGACCGCACCGTAGACCGTGGACCCACTGATGATGGGAACGGCGACGTAAACCAACTCCGAGTTGGTGGTGTTCGACCACCGCTCCCCCGAAGCGACGTTCCCGAGCAGTGCGCTCTCAATTTCCGGCCGGTTCAGGAACGACGAGCCGACGGGCAGTTCGGTGTTGTCACTCGAAAGAACGGCCAGCCCATCCTTGTCTACGACAATGACTTGCGTGTTCTGTTCTTTCGCATATTTGGTGACGAGGTCGACGAGAGTCGGGTCGACGTGACCCGGCAGCGAGACGTGCTTCGCCACACGACCCCCGAGGACGAAGGCGTCCCGCTCGTACTCGGTGATCACTCGTTCCTGTTCGGCGCCCGCCACGTAGTTGTAGACCGCGACTCCCTGGGCGACGAGAAGACTGGCGCTGACACCGACAATCGATCCGAGGAAGAGTTTCCTCATCGAACGCGCCTCACCGTGAATCCGACTCCGCGAACCGATTCGATCCACCCCGCGTCGCCCAGCTTCTTGCGAATGCTGGCGACGTGGGCGTCGAGAGTTTTGGTCGTCCCATACCAGGTGGTGTGCCACACGTCGCGCAGAATGTCGCTGCGCCGAAAGACGGTGTCGGGTTCGCGTGCCAGATATTCGAGAAGCTCGAATTCCTTGGGCGTCAACTGTATCGACTCGGCACCGAGACGAACCTCATGAGTGCGACTGTCAATCACGAGTGACCCGACCTCGATGTGAGTGATGGTCCCCGGTGAACCGCTGGCCCTTCGCAGCACGGCATTCATGCGTGCGATGAGCTCCTTGATGCCGAATGGCTTGACGAGATAATCGTCGGCACCGAGTTCGAGAACGTCGACCCGATCCATCTCAGTTTCGCGAGCGCTCGCGACGATGATGGGCACGTCGGAGAAGCGCCGAATCTCTCGACAAACATCGGTGCCGTCCATGTCGGGCAAACCCAAATCGAGAATGACGATGGTGATTTCCGGATCTTTGACCTTCGCGATTGCCTCGCTTCCGAGAACCACGTGGCGCACGGCGATGCCGTGGTCATCGAGGCCGTCGATGATCGCATCCGCGATGGCGCGGTCGTCCTCAACGAGCAAAACGGTCATAAGTCAAGAGTGCCACGAAACATTCCGCTTCGTTCGGTGCATTGAGGGCATTCCGCAATCCTTGGACGTTTCTTTACCAAACTCCGTTTTTCCACCATGGCGTACCAACCAAAATGAAAACATGAACATACAAGGACCGCTCCTCCTCTTGGGCGTCACAGCTACGACGGGCCTCGGGCTCGGAACCGTCGCGGTCAACTCAGGAGCTGTCACCTTCGACGATGTATCCGGTTTGCTCGCGGGCACCAGCACCTCGGGCGGCGCTCTCCTCGGTGCTGCCGGCGAGGCCGTTGGACTCACTCCCAATTCACCGACTGTAACCAACCCGGACGGTTCGGTTGCGACCGCATCGACCGGCTGGGGCTCCGGGGCGGGAACACCGACGTTCGGTGGTGTGACTCTCGACCCCACGACTCCTTCGGGAACCCACGGCTCGACGGGTGGCTCCATCACCTCTCACGGAAGCGGAGGAGGCACCGGATCGGGTAATGCAACCGGTGGCTCCACCGCGGGTGGTGGCACGTCGTCGGGTTCGGGTAGCCACGGTACGTCGGGCGGCTCGACCGGCGGTTCGTCCGCGTCGGGTGGGGGTTCTGGATCGGGTTCGGGGTCGTCCGGTGGTTCCTCCGCGGGTGGTGGCACGTCGTCGGGTTCGGGTAGCCACGGTACGTCGGGCGGGTCGTCCGCGTCGGGCGGGGGCTCCGGTTCCGGATCGGGAAGCGGTTCGTCTGCGTCGGGCGGAGGCTCCGGTTCAGGATCAGGATCGTCCGCGTCGGGCGGAGGCTCAGGTTCGGGTAGCCACGGTTCGTCGGGTGGTTCGTCTGCCTCGGGCGGAGGTTCTGGTTCGCACCATGATGACGATGATGACGAACACGAAGGCCACGACGAGGACGACGACCACGAGGAAGAGGACGACGACTAATGTCGGTCTACGTTGCGCTCAAGGCGCGTGCGTTGGTCACCATTATGGCAGCTGGGGCGATGGTCGCAGGTGTCGTCGGCTTGCAAACGCAGGCTCAGGCCGAGTCTGTGGCCACGACACAGCAGGGTGCGGCTCCGACTGATGCCGCAGCCCAGGCGCAAACCGCGGCTCAGGAAGCGCAGGCAGCGGCGGACGCAGCAGCCGCCGACGCGGCGAAAGCAGCGAAAAATAAGCGCAAGAAAGCGCGGGCACGCGCCGCTGCCGCAGCGGCAACGGCTGCCGCGGCTGCTGCCGCGAGCGCAAGCCAATCGAAGCCTGCCACCCATGGGACATCCGGTGGCTCAAAGTAGCGACGATTCGATCGCCGCCGACGCCATTCGTGCTGCTCACGGGAACGAAGCACGTCCGACCGTGAGTCGCGAGTTCGATGTGATGGGAACGGTCGCGAATATCTCGGTCGTTGGGGGAACAGATGAAATGGCCGCCGAACTCGAACGGACCGCGCGGCTCCTCGAATCCCTCTGGAGCCGATTTATCGAGGACAGCGACATTTCTCGTCTCAACAACGCCGAAGGCGAACCGACCCCGGTTAATCCACAAACGGTCAAACTCGTGACGGAGATGCTCGCCGCGAAGACGCTGACCGACGGTGACTATGACCCGACGATTCTGCCCAAGCTCATGGCGGAAGGGTACGCCGCGTCACGGGTCAACCCAACCAACGTGACCACTCTTCCCGCGAGCGCGCGCTGGCCCGTCGATACATCGACCACGACGATCGTCGGGAACGTGTGCACGCTGCCCGTCGGCATGACGCTTGACCCGGGCGGAATTGGCAAAGGTCTCGCCGCCGATGTGCTCGCCGCCCTCGCCATGGAGCGCGGTGCGATTGGTGTGCTGGTCGAAATGGGCGGTGATGTTCGAATCACGGGAACGCCCCCCGACGGCGACCAGTGGAGAATCGGTATCGAAGATCCCTTTGTCGAAGGTCGCACCATCGCACGCGTGAATCTCGTCGACGGTGCGGTGGCGACCTCATCGACCCTCAAGCGAACGTGGGAGAAGGACGGCCGGGCCGCCAACCACATCATCGATGTTCGCACGGGCTCGTCGATGGATTCGACCGTCGTCACCGTGTCCGTCATTGCGACCTCCGCCGCGATCGCCGAAGTGCTCGCGAAATCCGGCTTCACCCGTTCCGATTTCCTGCGCTGGATTCCGACGCTGGGTGCCGCCGCCCTTGTAACCTACAAGGACGGCACAACCGCTCAATCGTCGAACTGGCAGGACTATTCGTGACCGATCCGCACTTCTGGTGGTACCTCTCCCGCGTCACTGCTCTCGGTGCGTGGGCGCTGATGTCGTTCTCCGTCGTGTGGGGAGTTCTACTCGCCAGCCGAGTGTTCCGCGGACTCGATAATCCCGCGTGGCTGAAGGATCTGCACAAGTACATCTCCACGCTCACCGTGGTGCTTGCGAGCGTGCACACGACGGCACTCACCTTGGACCCTTACGTCCAGTTCGACGCCGCCGACCTGTTCATCCCCGGCGTAGCGACGTACGAGGGGGCTACGGGTGCCATCAATCTGGCCCTCGCCATCGGTGTCGTGTCGATGTGGATCATGAGCGTGGTTTATTTCACGTCGCTGGTGATGGACAAGCTGCCGCGATGGCTCTGGAAGGGCATCCACTATTCGTCGTACCTCGTGTTCTTCGCGATCGGCATCCACGCCGCATTCGCCGGCACCGACGTCGGAACCTGGTGGTACGCGGCAGTGTCAATCTTCACGATCTCGATGGGGATGATTGCGCTCATCATCCGCTTCGTCATGGTGTCGCTCCGCGACAAGCGCGAGTTGAAAGACCGCGAACTCGATGCGATTCGTGACCGAGCGCGTGCGGAACGCGAAGCGCGGATTCTCGACAATCCGGACGAGGACAGCCGCGAGAAGCGCCGCATGATTGTTCAGGGCGTCACGCGACTCTCCGACGACGTCCTCGGAATCCGACTCATTCCCGTGGGAGGCGGTCGCACCGCCTGGTGGGACGCCGGTTCGCACATCACTCTCCACCTTCCGAACGGTCTCGAGCGACAGTATTCGCTCTGCGGGGACCCGACCGACCGTGCCGGATACGACGTCGCCGTTCTCAACACGCACGGCGAGGGTGGCGGTTCGTCGTGGATTCACGAAAACGTCACCGCGGGCACCGTTCTCACGGTGAGCGGCCCGAGAAACAACTTCCCGCTCGTGCCGTCGAAGCGATACCTGTTCATCGCGGGTGGAATCGGAATCACCCCGATTCGCGCGATGATCGAGGCACTTCCCGCGAGGCGGGATTGGCATCTGCTCTACCTGGGCAAGAACCGTGCGGGTATGGCCTTTGCCGATGAGATGGAAGCGAAACACGAAAAGCGGGTGACCGTGCACGAATCGGACGTTTCGGGACGACTCGACCTCGCCGCCCTACTCGACTCGACGAACGCCGACGTGTTCTGTTGCGGACCGGAGACCCTCATGACCGAGGTCGAAGAACGAACGGAGAAAGGCCTCGCGCATGTCGAGCGGTTTAGCCCCGTCGTGCGCGCCCAGGATGGCGGGCCGAAACCCGTGGTCGTGCGCCTCGCGTCAACGGGTCGCACCATCGACGTACCCGCCGACGTGTCCATCGCCGATGCGCTTCGCACTGCGGGAATTCCCGTCGAGAAATCGTGTGGCCGAGGAGTATGTGGCACGTGTGAATTGCGTGTCGTCGACGGAGTTCCCGCCCACCTCGATTCGGTCACATCCGACGACATCAAGAACCAACTCGGAGTGTTCTACCCCTGCGTTTCGCGCGCCGAAACCAGCGAAATCACAGTCGACGCTTAGTCGACGTCGAAGTCGTCGTCGATCCACGCCTCATCGTCGGTACGGAGCACCTGCCACGCGAGGTAGGCGGCTCCCGCGATGAGCGCGACGCCGAACCCCGCGGCGATGAAACCGCCGAGACCCGACTTCTTGGGTGCGACGGGCGTTTTGGCCCACGCACGGCGACCGGCACGAAGCCCATCGGCGATGAGGGGTGCGACACGGTGGTCGTACTCGTCACGAATGCGGGGAGCGACCTCGTTGCGACCGTAACGATCGGCGAGGCGAGCGACATCGGCGAGGATTCGAGCGGTCGAGCCCACGACGTCGCGTTGGCGACCGTAGGCGTTCGCCGTGGCACGACGAATGTCGGAGAGTTCCTGCGAATACGACCTGGCCATCGTGCCTCCTCGGGTGTTACCCACCACGATACCCGCACGAGGAACTCGTCGTTGTCGGGCAGAATGGAGGCATGTCGATTCACACGAACACTGCCACTTTCCACACGTCGCTCGGGGACATCCGCGTGCACCTTTTTGGTAACCACGCCCCCCAGACCGTCGCGAACTTCGTCGGGCTCGCTGACGGTTCGAAGGAATGGACGCATCCCCAGTCGGGAGAAAAGATGACGACTCCGTTGTACGACGGCGTCATCTTTCACCGCATCATTCGCGACTTCATGATTCAAGGCGGCGACCCGCTCGGAATGGGTGTCGGTGGACCCGGGTACCAGTTCGGTGACGAAATCCACCCCGAACTCACGTTCGCCAACCCGTTCCTTCTCGCCATGGCGAACGCGGGACCGGGCACGAACGGTTCACAGTTTTTCATTACGACCGTGCCGACACCGTGGCTTCAGGCGCGACACACCATCTTCGGTGAAGTCGCCGACGAGGAGTCGCGCGCGGTCGTCCTCGCGATCGAGGGTGTCGCAACGGGAGCGAACGACAAGCCCGTCGAGCCCGTCGTGATCTCGCACATCGACGTCGAATGACCGACCCCGCGAGTACCTGTTACCGTCACCCGCGCCGCGAGAGCTGGGTGCTCTGCCAGCGCTGTGGGAAAACCATCTGTGGCGAGTGCCAACTCCCCGCCGCGGTCGGATTTCACTGCCCCGACTGCGTCAAGGAAGCGAAAGGTCAATCGCGCGTCGTGCAGGGGCCTCGCCTTCGTCGTGCCATGCGTGGGCGCGTCTCGGGAACGCTCGCGTTGCTCATCGTGATCGGAATCGTGTTCGTCCTGCAATTTGTCACGAGTGACGCGGTCACGAACCTCTTGGGCTATTACCCCCCGCTCACCGCGGTGGAACCGTGGCGTTTGCTGACCTACGCGTTCGTCCACAGTGGTATCACCCACGTGATCCTCAACGGCTATTCGTTGTGGGTGTTGGGCACGATCATCGAACGCGCACTCGGAACCGCGCGGTTCCTCGCCGTCTTCGCCGCCTCAACGATCGTGGGCGCCTTTGCGGTGATGGTGCTCGATCCCGCGACGTTCGTGGTCGGTGCATCGGCGGGAATCTTCGGATTGTTCGCCGCACTGTTCATCGTCAATCGCGGGTTCGGCGGCTCCAACGTGTCCTTGCTCGTCATCATCGGGATCAACCTCGCGTTGGGGTTCATCATCCCCGGAATCGCGTGGCAAGCGCACATCGGCGGACTCGTCGGGGGAGCGATCGCTACCCTCGCTCTTCGGCGCACGCGCTAAAAGTTTTCCCCCGAACTATCCACATCCGTGGATAAGTTACACGGGTGTAATTCTGCTTAGCGCCAGCGCGTCGTCATGAGGAACCCGACGAACATCAAGCCGAATCCGACGACGAGATTGGTGGGACCGAGCGATGCGATGGGGAACTGTGACGAGCTCACGTAGAACGTGATAATCCACACCAGGCCGACGAGCATGAAACCGAACATGATCGGCTTGAACCACACGGGGTTCGGGGAATCGTGGGACGAACGGGGGGAGCCATCGGCGAGGGCCTGCTCCGAGCGGTTCTTCTTTGCCATAAATTCCAGCATACCGAGAATCGAGTGACCACAGAAGCGCGGGTAGAATCGCCTTCGTGGGCTCGCGTTTCGACAAACCGCGGTTCTCCCTCCCCCGAATCGAATGGCCGAACCGAAAGCGCCGTTCACTACCACCGGGCGTCGGAGAGCCTCAGCGGCGAACCTACACGCTGCGCGAGGCGCCCTCGCGCGATGCTGCACCGGTGGTCCCCCCGCCCCCGAAGGGTCGGTCGTACATCGACTGGCGTGGAATCGGCATTCTCGTCACCACCCGGGAGTTCATCGATCGCTCCCTCGGCATCGCTGGCGAATTGCTCACCACGGCGGGTGTTTTTGTACTCCTGTTTCTCGGCTGGCACGTCGGTTTCAACGACTACATCGCCGGGCTCATTCAGGATCGCAAATCCGCTTCACTTGCACAGGAATGGGAGACCCCAACGACGGCACCGCTCGAGTTTGATCGTGCCGCGGGAACCTCGGACGGCGCGAACAACCAGACGAAAACGCCCGTCACCAAATCCCCCCGTGCGGCAGATCCGTTTGCGACAATCATCATTCCGCGTTTCGGGCCGCACTACGTTCGAACCATCGCCGAGTCGGTTGATGTCGAGAAGGTGCTCAATAACCTCGCCTCCGGCGTCGGGCATTACTCGGGGAGTAACCAACTCGGTGAAATCGGGAACTTCGCACTGGCGGGCCACCGAACCACCTACGGTGCACCGTTCGGCGATATTGACCGCTTGCGGGTCGGCGACCGAATCTACATAGAGACCAAAGCGGGCTGGTACGTGTATCGCTTCCGCAACATCGAATTCGTCTACCCCGATGAGACGACCGTACTCAACCCCCTGCCGCAAACGTTGGTCGCGGCGAAGGATCGCCTTCTCACGATGACGAGTTGTCACCCCAAGCTCTCCGCCGCGGAGCGAATCATCGCGTACTCGTTGTTCGAGTCATTTGTGCCGCGCACGGCGGGAACCCCGTCCGAGATCACGTCGATGGTGGGGGCGGACTGATGCACGCAAACGGTAGCGTGGACGGTGACGTCGCGCGACGCGCGCTCACCCGAACGGACGGAGGGAACTAATGTACGCGGCACTGTGGCGTGTACTTCCCGGACCGAGGTGGGTCAAGGTGCTCGAAGCGACCGCGCTCATCCTCATCGTCCTCGGTGTGTGCGTCGAATGGGTTTTCCCGTGGATTGCGGCGACCTTTATCCAATCGGAATCGACGGTCGGCCAGTGACCCGCATCTTCGTACTCGACAACTATGACTCCTTCGTCTACACGCTCGCGGGGTACGTGCGACAGCTGGGCGCTGACGTTGACGTCGTTCGCAACGACGCGTTTACCGAGTCCGATATCCCCGAGCGACTCGACGGATTCGACGGAATCATCATCTCCCCGGGACCAGGGACACCGGCCGATGCGGGGCTGTCCATCCCCATCATTCGATTCGCAATCGACAAATCGATCCCACTGCTCGGTGTGTGCCTCGGGCACCAAGCGATCGCCGAGGCGCTCGGCGGAATCGTCACTCACGCCGAAGAACTGATGCACGGCAAGACGAGCGCGGTGTCGCACTCGGGGTCATCGTTCTTCGAGGGAGTCGCGAACCCGTTCCGGGCGACCCGCTATCACTCACTCGCGATCGTCGACGGAACAACCCCCGAAGAACTGCGCATCACCGCGCGAACCGAGGGTGGCGTGATCATGGCGGTCGAACACACGACGGCACCGATCTGGGGCGTTCAGTTCCACCCCGAATCGGTTCTCACCGAGGGCGGCTACGCGATGATTGGAAATTGGCTCGAGGAAACGGGAATGGCGGGTGTCGCCCAGCGCGCCCGAACTCTCAGCCCGCTCGTCAGCCCGTGAGCTATCCGGCGCAGTAGACGATCGTGATCTTCGAGTGCTGT
This sequence comes from Micrococcales bacterium, assembly GCA_024639965.1. GTDB lineage: Bacteria > Actinomycetota > Actinomycetes > Actinomycetales > Microbacteriaceae > MWH-TA3. The sequence goes on along the minus strand of JAHEGC010000004.1, from coordinate 1,582 downwards.
GGCGCCGGCCCCGGAGAGATCGACTGCGAACCGATAGTTTGACCCGCGCACGACGTGTCTGCGGTGACCGTGACGCTGAGTTGAATGGCGGAGCTCTGGAGCAGTTTGGTGGCCTTACCGACGGTCATGCCGACCACGTCGGGCACCTTCACCTTGCCGTTCGAGATGAGGATGTCGATGATCGTTCCCGCAGCGGCGCGCTCTCCGTCGGCGGGGTTCGAACCGATGACGGCTCCTTCCGCAGCGGACCCCGAGAAGTCCTCTTTGATTTTGCCGACGACGAACCCGGCATCCTCGATCGCCTTGCGGGCCTTCGCGATGTCCATGAGGTTGATTGAGGGAACCGCGGAGAGCTGTGGCCCGGAGGATTCAATAACGGTCACGAGCTCACCCGCCGCGAGTCGAACGCCCGCCTCCGGCGACGTCGAGATGACCGAGCCCTTGATGACGGTGTCGCTCGCTTCGACGCGACGGACGACGGTGAATCCGAGCTTCTTGAGTTGCGCTTCGGCGAGATCGAACTGCGAGAGTTTCACGTCGGGCATCGTGATGGAGAGACCCTGAACGGTCGACGACGTGTTGAGGGTGAGCACCCAGAACATCATGCCCACCACCACACTCGACACGACGAGAACGCCGGCCGCGGCGAGGAGGATCCATCGCGCCATCGCGCCCTTGGGGGGAGCGTCGCTTTCGAGGATGGGTCGAAGGTCTTTGAAGTCCATGATCGTTCCGTTGGTGTCGGGTGAAGCCGTTGAGGTCGATTTTACGGTGCCAAAAGGGCGGAAGCGTTTCGTGGTGGCGGGTTCGGGTTTCGCGGAAGTCGGTTGAACGACCGGAGGCGCCGCAACCGGCAGAGGCGGCGTGACGGGAACGGGCGGTGCAACCGGCGGTGTTGCCGACAAATCCGAACGACCCGGCCCGGTGAGGGCGGGTATGGAACGGATCGCCGCCGCGAATTCTGTCGCCGAGCCGAAGCGGCGCTCGCGGTCTTTCTCGAGTCCGCGCGCGATGACCACATCGAGTTCGGGCGAGAGTTCCGGTCGACGGCTTCGCGCCCGGGGGGCAGTCTGGGTCACGTGTTGGAACGCGATCGCCACCGACGTGTCGCCCGTGAACAACGGGGTTCCCGTCACCATCTCGAAGAACACGACGGCGACCGAATACAGGTCGCTGCGCGCATCGATGACGTCGCCCTTCGCCTGCTCGGGCGAGAAGTACTGGGCAGTTCCAACGATGGCTGACGGGTCGTTCGTCGGATCCTCGACCGCCTGCGCGATTCCGAAATCGCAGACCTTCACGACCCCGCTCTGGGTGATCATGATGTTGCCCGGCTTGATGTCACGGTGAATGATCCCGGCGCCGTGGGACACCTCGAGAGCCTCGAGAATCCCCAGGGTGACGTGCACGGCGACTTTGGGGTCGAACGGACCCGCGTCCATCAACTTGCGCAGGATTTTACCGTCGATGTATTCCATCACGATGTACGGGATGGGGATTTCGGTCGACGCCGCGGGGATGAACTCCTCGCCCGCGTCGTACACGCGCACGATGTTGGGGTGTCCCATCGCCGAAACCGAGT
>JAHEGC010000011.1:107505-125989 GCA_024639965.1 Micrococcales bacterium | reverse complement strand
CGGTTACTTCGAAGACCTCTTCAAACTTCTTGACGAACTCCGAGAGCTCAATGAGCGAGAGCTCCTTGAACGCGTCGATGAGTTGATCAGCGCTGAGCTTAGCCATGATTTTCTCCTTGATTGTTGGGGTTTGTCGTCACCCGCGCGAGTTACGCGGATTCCTGCTTCTGACGCAACGCGTCGACCGCGCGAGCGGCCTGGGCGAGCGGTGCGTTGAACATGTAGGCAGCTCCGAAAAGCGATGCCTTGAACGCGCCGGCGAGCTTTGCGAGGAGAACCTCACGAGTCTCGAGATCGGCGAGCTGCTTGACCTCGTCCGCGGTGATGACTGCTCCATCGAAGTAGCCACCCTTGATGACGAGGTTGGTGTTTGCCTTGGCAAAGTCACGCAGGGCCTTCGCAACGGTGACGGTGTCTCCGTGAACGAAAGCGATAGCGGTGGGGCCAACGAGTTCTGCATCGAGCGTGCCGATGCCTTCCGCGTTGAACGCACGCTTGGCCAGCGTGTTCTTCACCACGGCGTACGACGCGTTGGCACGGATGTTCCCGCGCAGCTCTTTGAGCTGTGCGACCGTGAGTCCGCGGTACTCGGTGAGCAGTACACCGCTCGAGTTTCGGATTCCCTCCGAAATCTCGGCGATTGTTGCTTCCTTGTTCGCCATGGTGCTCCTTGTTTCTGGATGTGGAACCGATAACCCTCGGAACGAAAAAAACTCCGGCGCATGCGCACGGAGTCAAATCGGCTTTCGCCGTGAAACTTCATTCGCCTGCGCGGGCCCTCACCGGGGTGAGATTTCGATCTCGGAATTGCTTCCGTGATAACCAGCGGTCATCGGTGCTTTTAGTTTAGGCGCAGGGCACGCCCGCACGCAAATCACGTCCGGCGCGCAACGGGAATCGTGACGATGAAGCGCGTGTTCCCCGGTTCGCTGTCAACTCGAATCGAGCCGTGGTGAGCGCGAACGAGACCCTCGGCGATGGCGAGCCCCAGCCCCGTTGACCCCGTTGTGCGAGCACGAGAGGTATCAGCCCGTGCGAAGCGTTCAAAGAGCGAATCGCGGATTTCCTCAGGAATTCCAGGGCCGTTGTCGGCAATGGTCACGACGGCATCGGTTCCGTTGACCGCGACGGTTGCCGCCACGGTCGTTCCCGCCGGGGTGTGGGTGCGCGCGTTGGCGAGGAGGTTGGCAAACACTTGGTACAGGCGATCCCGGTCGGCCGCAACGGTCGCTCCTCGGGCACCCTTGACCGACCACCGGTGATCGGGTCCGGCAACGGTCGCGTCGGCCACTGCATCCTTGACGAGTTTGGCGAGGTCAAGAGGTCGCAGGTCGAGTTCGCGCCCCTCGTCGAGTCGGGCGAGAAGAAGCAGATCCTCAACGAGAGCGGTCATTCGAACAGATTCCGATTCGATGCGATCGAGCGCGTGGCGCAGGTCGTCGCTCATCTCCATGTTCTGGCGACGGGTGAGTTCCGAATAACCGCGAATTGCGGTGAGCGGCGTGCGCAGTTCGTGGCTCGCGTCGGCGACGAACTGGCGCATCTTCGTCTCGCTCACGCGCCGGGCATCCAGTGCTTCGTCGACGTTGTCGAGCATGTGATTGAACGCGCTTCCCAGTTGCCCGACTTCGGAACCGGGCTGGTCGACGTCCACACGCTCGGTCAGCCGTGTGTTGCCCTCTGAGAGTTTGAGACCCGAGATGCGCTGCGCGGTCTCGCGCATTCGCTCGAGCGGGCGCAGAGCCATGTCGACGTTCTTACGCCCCGCCACAACGACGAGGGCGACGATTGCGGCGATGAGGACCATGAGGAAAAGGCCGATTCGACCGACGACACGATCGATTGCTCCGGTGGGGAGTCCCATGAGAATTGTGCCGTTGGCCGACGTTCCGACGACGGCCATCCGATACTCGTCGCGGCTGATGTGTACGGTGCGAATCGTGCCACTCCAGCCGTCTGAAGGGATTCCACCGAGCGAGCCCGGTGTGATGGCGCGGGCCCGTGCGTTGTCGTCGAGATAGACCGCCGAGATTGTGCCCGTTCCATCGATGGCGGCGAGAACCGTGCCGACCTTGTTTCCCGGCCCGACAAGTTGTCCGACTACATCGCCGTCGTGATCAGTGTCGGGTGACGCCACGCGATGTGTCGCCTGAACGAGTTCTTCGTCGAGCTGGCCGACGAGGTAGGCGCGAATCCCCACGAGTGAGGCGCCGCCGATCGCGAGTCCCGCGGCCGCAGTCAGTGCGGCACTCGACAGAATGAGTCGCTTGCGGAGAGGCCAGTGGGCGAACACGGATTACTCGGCGGGTCGAAGAACGTAGCCGACACCACGAACGGTGTGGATGAGCGCGGGGCCGAGCGTGTCAATCTTCTTGCGCAGGTACGAGATGTAGATCTCCACGATGGAGGAGCGCCCACCAAAGTCGTACGACCACACGCGGTCGAGAATCTGCGACTTCGACAGCACGCGCTTGGGGTTGCGCATGAGGTAGCGAAGAAGTTCGAATTCGGTCGCAGTGAGTTCGACGCGCTGGCCGCCGCGGAACACCTCGTACGTCTCCTCGTTGAGGGTGAGGTCGCCCACCGTGATCGTCGGGTCCTCGAACGATTCGGTCGCCTGCGCGGTGCGGCGAACGAGACCGCGCACGCGCGCGACGAGTTCTTCCACCGAGAAGGGCTTCGTCACATAGTCGTCGCCCCCCGCGGTGAGACCGACGACGCGATCGGCGACGGCATCCTTTGCGGTGAGGAACAACACGGGGACGTCCCCTTCGGTTTCTCGGATCTTGCGCATGACCTCGAGCCCGTCGAAATCAGGGAGCATGATGTCGAGCACGATGACGTCGGGGTCGAATTCCTTGGCGGCGGTGACCGCCGCGCGGCCGGTTGAGGCGGTGCGGACGTCGAACTTCTCATAGCGAAGTGCCATCGAGACGAGCTCCGAGATTGCGGGCTCGTCGTCAACAACGAGGGCTCGGACCGGTTTCCCGTCCGAGCGAAAGAGGGCTGCTGTTTCGGTTGTCACAATCTCTAGTCTCATGACGAATCTATGAATTCCCCTAATGCGACCAGAACGCGCGCTGTGAAACGACGAAGCGCCCCGGCCGAAATCGACCGAGGCGCTTCGTGAAACGAACCTTAGAGGGCGCTGATGTCGAGCGGGATTCCCGGTCCGAACGTCGTGGTGATGGACGCCTTCTGGATGTAGCGGCCCTTGGCCGACGCCGGCTTGAGACGCTGAACTTCGTCCATCGCCGCGCGGAAGTTGTCACCGAGCTGTTGCTCGGTGAACGACGCCTTGCCGACGATGAAGTGAACGTTGGAGTGCTTGTCCACGCGGAACTCGATCTTTCCGCCCTTGATCTCGGTCACGGCCTTCGCGGGGTCGGGGGTGACGGTTCCGGTCTTCGGGTTCGGCATGAGGTTACGGGGACCGAGGACCTTACCGAGACGACCGACCTGACCCATGAGCTCGGGGGTCGCGACGGCTGCGTCGAACGACGTGTAACCGCCGGCGACCTTGTCGATGAGCTCCACGCCACCGACCTCGTCGGCACCAGCGGCGAGTGCCGCCTCGGCCGCGGGGCCCGTCGCGAAGACGATCACGCGCGCGGTCTTACCCGTGCCGTGGGGGAGGTTGACGGTTCCACGAACCATCTGATCCGCCTTACGCGGGTCGACGGCGAGCTTGAGCGCGACCTCGACGGTGGAGTTGAACTTCGACGACCCCGTCTTCTTGGCGAGGTCTACGGCCTCGTCGGGGGAATAGAACTTGCCCTCTTCGAGCAATGCGACTGCGGCGATGTACGCCTTCGACTTCTTGGACATGCTGTGGTTTCTCCTTCAGAGAAGCGCGGTGAATTGAGCCTGACGACTCTCCCGCAATGTGAAAAGTGGGGAGTGGTCGTTACTCGACCGTGATGCCCATCGAACGGGCGGTACCGGCGATGATCTTCTCGGCGGCCTCGACGTCGTTGGCGTTGAGGTCGGCCTGCTTCTGCTCGGCAATCGAACGGAGCTGATCCTTGGTGAGCTTCGCCACCTTGACGGTGTGCGGGGTCGACGAACCCTTCTGGACGCCGGCGGCCTTCTTGATGAGCTCCGCGGCGGGCGGGGTCTTGAGGATGAACGTGAACGAGCGGTCCTCGTAAACCGAGATCTCGACCGGGATGACGTTTCCACGCTTGTCCTGCGTCGCGTTGTTGTACGCGGTGCAGAACTCCATGATGTTGACGCCGTGCTGACCGAGCGCCGGACCGATGGGCGGTGCGGGGTTAGCCGCGCCGGCCTGGATCTGGAGCTTGATAAGGCCGACGACCTTCTTCTTTGCTGCCATGTGCTTTCCTTACCTTTCGTGCGTGACGGGTGTCACGCGCTCCCACCGAGACGCCCTGTGCGACCGGTGGTACATCTGTTGTTACTGCTTCTCCACCTGGTTGAAGGTGAACTCGACGGCGGTGTCTCGACCGAACACGTTGATGAAAATCGAGAGTTTGCCCGTCTCGGGGTGGATCTCGTGGATGGTTCCCTGGAGGCCGGCGAAAGCGCCCTCCTTGATACCGACGGTCTCGTTGATTTCGAAGTCGGTCGTGACCCGGAGGTTCGACGTCGACGACTTCTTGAGGCCGCCCGCAGCCCGAGCGCCCTCGACGGGCGCTTCAGTCTTGAGCATCTCGAACGACTCGTCGAACGAGAGCGGGATCGGGTTGTGAGCGTTCCCGACGAAGCCCGTCACGCCGGGGGTGTGTCGAACGGTTGACCACGAATCCTCGTTGAGGTCCATCCGAACGAGTACATACGAGGGAACGCGAACGCGGGTGACGAGCTTGCGCTGCCCGTTCTTGATGTCGACGATGTCTTCCATCGGGACGGCGACCTCAAAGATCGAATCCTGCATGTTCATCGAGATGACGCGGTTCTCGATGTTGGTCTTGACCTTCTTCTCGTACCCCGCGTAGGAGTGGACGACGTACCACTTGCCCGGCTTGCGGCGCAGATCCTTCTTATACGCCGCATAGGGGTCCTCCTCTTCGGCGACGGGTGCGTCGGCCGAGGCGGAGGGTTCGTGGGCGACCTCGTCTTCGTCGTGGGTCGCTGCGTCCGCGGCGATGACCTCATCAACCGAATCGATGTCGAGCGCATCGTTGACGATGGCGTCGGCTTCGGGGTCGGTGGCATCCTCGAGTGCATCGAGCGCCTCGTCCATGTCGGGCTCGTCGGTCACCTCGTGCATCGCGAGTTCCTCCGCGGGCGTCGCGCCCTCGGCGTCCTCGGCGATCGAGTTGCCCTCTTGAGCTTCGTCCTCTTCGGACGATTGCTCGGCGGCAGTCGACAGGTCGATGTCGTCAAAGTGGTTGTCGGTCACTGGTGTCAGTCCTTTAATTTCTTAGTTGCCCCACGGAAGCGTGAGCGTTCCGTTTCCGAACACGAATCCGGTGAGGATACCGATGGCGATGTCGAGAACGCCGATGATCGCCATCATGACGACGACGAACCCGAGCACCACCGACGTGTAGGTGATGAGCTCCTTGCGGGTCGGGGTGACGACCTTGCGGAGCTCCATGATGACCTCACGGATGAACTGCGGAATTCGGCCGAAGAAGCCCTTCTTCCGCTCACCACGCGACGCATCGCTGGCGGCGGGAGTGATCTCGTCCGTCACGGTTCTGCCTTTCGGTTTACGGGGGTGATTGCCGGGGTGACCCGACATTCGCAGGGCGGACAGGACTCGAACCTGCAACCTGCGGTTTTGGAGACCGCTGCTCTACCAATTGAGCCACCGCCCTGGGTGTTGGAGCCGATCCTCGTTTTGCCTCTAGGCACGACGAATTTTGGTGTTCGGCACCAAAAGTCAAGTGTATGCCAGCGACCCCTTTTCGCCAAAGTGATGCCCCGCGCTGGGTATTCTGGTGAACGTGACTGAACCCGCACGACGAGTGTCCCGGCGCATCGGCGCCATTGCAGAGAGCGCGACCCTCAAGGTCGACGCCAAGGCGAAAGCCCTCAAGGCGGAGGGGCGGCCCATCATCTCGTATGGTGCCGGCGAACCCGACTTCGCTACTCCCGAGCACATCGTCGAGGCGGCCGTAGCCGCCGTGATCGACCCCAAGAACCACCGTTACACGCCCGCGGCCGGACTCCCCGAACTGCGTGAGGCGATTGCCGAGAAGACAAAGCGCGATTCGGGCGTCGCCGTGTCACCGTCGCAGGTGATCGTCACGAACGGCGGAAAGCAGGCCGTCTATCAGGCGTTCCAGTCTCTGCTCGACGACGGCGACGAAGTTCTCGTCCCCGCCCCCTACTGGACCACGTATCCCGAGGTCATCGCCCTCGCCGGCGGGGTCATGGTCGACGTGTTCGCCGGTGCCGACACCGGCTATCGCGTGACGGTCGAGCAACTCGAAGCCGCGCGCACCCCGAAGACCAAGGTGCTTCTGTTCGTGTCACCGTCGAACCCGACGGGCGCCGTGTATTCGCTCGAACAGACGCGGGCGATCGGACAGTGGGCGCTCGACAACGGGCTGTGGGTCATTTCCGACGAGATATACCAGAACCTCACCTACGACGAGCCCAAGGCCGTGTCGATCCTCGAGGCCGTTCCCGAGCTCGCGAACCAGACGATCCTCGTCAACGGTGTCGCCAAAACGTATGCGATGACGGGATGGCGTCTCGGTTGGATGGTTTCCCCCGCCGACATCACCGCCGCCGCCGCAAACCTTCAGTCACACCTTTCGAGCAACGTGTCCAACATCTCGCAGCGCGCGGCAATCGCCGCGCTATCTGGCGACCAGTCGGTCGTGTCCGAGATGAAGACCGCCTTCGCACGGCGCCGCGCCCTCATGGTCGCTGAGCTCGGGAAGATAGATGGATTCGTCGTGCCGGAACCGGGCGGGGCGTTCTACGTTTACGCCGACGTCACCGGTCTGCTCGGCCGCGAGTGGGGCGGGCAGCGCATCGACTCGACACTGCAGTTGGCCGACTACATCCTCGACAAGGCCGAGGTCGCCGTTGTTCCCGGCGAGGCGTTCGGGCCGAGCGGATACCTCCGCTTCTCCTACGCCCTCGGAGATGACGAACTTCTCGAGGGCATCGCGCGCCTCCAAAAGCTCTTCGCCTAACACCGGTTCGCCCCCCACCCCATTTCGCGACCCCCTCACTCCCCTCACTCCCACCTGTTTTTTCAAACATTTGTGGGAAAAGCCGCGGTTCCTGCGCACATAGGGGCAACTTGTGTGCCAAAACTTGTCAAACCACCCGGATTGTCTGAAAAAACAGGTGTGGGTGAGGGTGAGGGTGAAGTTGGGGTGGGGATTGACGTGGGGGTTGCGGCTAGTCGGTGTTGATGAACGTCGGCTCGGGCGTGAGCATCACGCCGAAAGTGTCATGCACGCGAATTGAAATGTAGCGCGCGAGTTCGGCGATCTCGTCGGCTGTCGCGCCACCTCGATTGACGATCGCGAGAGTGTGCTTGCTCGAGACCGCAGCGTTCGATCCCGGCAAGGCAAAGCCGCGCTGAATCCCCGCGTGTTCGATGAGCCACGCTGCGCTCAACTTGACGCTGGCGGGCGCGCCAGACCGATCGGGAAAGTCGGGCTCAGTTCCGAGAGGAACAACGATGGGCGTGGGCTCGGGAGCGGTCGGGAAGCGAGGGGCGTCGAACGGCAGCGCGCGCGCGATCTCGTCGGACACCACGGGGTTGGTGAAGAACGAGCCAGCACTGACGGAATCGGGGTCGTCGCTGAGGACCATGCCCTTCGACGCGCGCAGTTCCAGCACCGCACGGCGCACGTCGGTGAGCGACGCCGACTCGCCGACCTCGACACCGAGTTCGGTCGCGAGTTGGGAGTATCGGATGGGTGCGGAGGTGGGCGACTCGGTGAGCGAGAGGGTCACGGCGACCACAAGGCCGGCCATTCCCTCCTTGATCGCGGACGTTCGGTACCCGAATCGCAGGTCGTCGCGCGTGAGAGTCCTGAGCTCACCGTCGTTCGCCGGCACGAACACGAGGGATTCGAACACGTCGTCGAGTTCCGCGCCGTAGGCGCCGATGTTTTGGATGGGAGCCGCGCCGACGGTTCCGGGTATTCCGCTCAACGCCTCGATTCCGGCGAGCCCGCGAGAAACAGACCATTCGACGAGCGCATCCCACGACTCCCCGGCTTGTGCGGTGACGAGCACGCGGTTGCCATCGACGTGGCTGTCGATTCCGCGGGTGGTCACACGGAGGACGGTGCCGTCGAAACCGTGGTCGGACGGCACGATGTTGCTTCCGCCGCCGAGAACGAACCACGGTCGCCGACCAGCGCTCACCTCACGGAACACGTCGATCAGTTCGGCGCGATTGGCGGGGGTGCGCAAGTCGTCGATGTCACCACCCACGCGAAGAGTGGTGAGGTCGCGAAACGCGATTGGATCAGTCAAAGACGACCTGAACCTGGGCCTTGCCGAGAACGGTCTCGCCGCCGTAGGTGACGGTGAGGTCGAATCGAACGGCGTCGTCCATGACGGCACCGACCTTCGTCTCGACCGTGACGTCGGCGCCGTCGGTGGGATCGACGACGATCGGGCGGGTGAATCGAACGCCGTAGTCGACGAGTCGGCCCTTCGCTCCGAGAAAGTCGAGGACCGGCTGAACCGCGAGTCCCATCGTCAACATGCCGTGGGCGAGAACGCCGGGGAGCCCAACAGAGGCGGCGACGTCATCGCGATAGTGAATCGGGTTGAAGTCCCCACTCGCTCCCGCATAACGAACGAGTGAGCCACGGTCGAGGTGGAAGGTGCCCTCGGTGACGACATCACCCACGGTGAATCCGGTCACGGTCACTCCTCCCCTCGGACGACGAGCGTGGAAATCGCGGTCACGACGTGGTCGCCGCGCGAATCGGTCATCACACTTTCCGAGGTCACCATCGAGTGCGCGCCGAGCGATTTGACGCTCGTCACCGATAGTGTCGCGGTGAGTTCGTCGCCGGCGACGACGGGTCGGGAGAAGGTGAACCGCTGGTCGCCGTGGACGACGCGGGAGAAATCGATGTTCGCGTCGGGTTCGGCGAGAAGCTGCGCGAGGGTCAACTCCTGAATCACGACGGGGAAGGTCGGAGGTGCAACGACATCGGCGTGGCCGGCCGCGCGGGCGGCCTCGACGTCGGTGAAGATGGGGTTCGTCGCGAGAACGGCGCGGGCGAATTCGCGAACCTTCTCTCGGCCGACGAGGTACGGGCCAACGGCGGGGAATTCGCGGCCGACGAGTTCGGGGTTGACGGACATGAGCACAGTCTACAAACGGGACACGGGCTCGAGCAGGTGCGGCCCGTCTCCGCGAAGCGGTGCGACTTCGAGGGGAGTGAGGCGCGACGCGATGGGGATCGATCGTGCCACCGCTTCCTCAATGAATGTCTGGTTGGCGGTTGTCTCACGATTGAGCCACCACGCCCAGTCGTCGGCGCTGAGCACGACGGGGGTGCGGTCGTGCAGCCACGCAATCGGCTCGGGTGCCGCCATCGTGAGAATCGTGGCGGTCAGTATCCAGTCAGTGTCGGCGCCCGATCGCCACCACGAGAAAAGCCCCGCAAACGCGAGTTCGCCGTCGGGCGAGGACACCGCGTAGGGCGTTTTCGTCGTGCCGTCGGTGTGCCACTCGTAATAGGCATCGGCGGGAAGAATTGCGCGTTGGTGTGCGACCGCGTGACGGAATGTCGGCTTCTCGGTGACGGTCTCGCTTCGGGCATTGAACGTGGGGAATTTGAGTGACAACTCGTGTGCGAATGGAGGAACCAGAGACCAGCGTGCGGTCGTGACGAGTCGCGCGCGATCGTCTTTCCGTTCGAGAACGATGGGCACCGTCGCCGTCGGAGCGAGATTCCACGAAGGACGCAGTTCGACTTCGGCGATCTCGTCGGCGTGAAAATATCGACCGAGTTCTTCGCCGCTCAACGTCGAGGCGTATCGACCGCACATTTAGTGCTCGCTGTCGACCGCCGCGCGGGACTGAACGAATTCCTTGAACCAGGTGCCGATGGCAACGTGATCGGGGTGCGACTGGTACGTCGCGAGTGCGGCGGTTGATTCGTGGACCGAGAGAAGCGAAAGATCCCAATTTGATTCGTCAGCGCCGGCATCCACTCCGAGCGTCACCGAGACGAGCCCGGGGACAACACCGACGAGTTGCGAGAGTTCACGTCCGAATCGAGCGATGGCGTCGTTGCGCGCGTCGGAATCGAGTTCGCGCAATTTCCAGAGAACGGTGTGGTGAATCATGAGGTGACCTCCGTCAGGGCTTCGCGAAGCGCTGCTTCGTCGAGTCGCCAGGTTGAGTGGCGTTCGCCGTCGATGACGACGACGGGGATGAGAGTTTGATACAACTCAAAGTGTTCCGGGTCGTTAAGAATGTTGTGCTCGACGACTTCCACATCGGGGAAATCGACGAGCACATCATCGAGGACGACTTTCGCGTCGTCACACAGGTGGCATCCGGGCTTACCGAACAACTCGAGCGTGACGCGGGTCATCGCGCAGTCCGAACGACTACTTCTTGTTGCGACGCTGGTGGCGCGTCTTACGAAGCAACTTGCGGTGCTTCTTCTTCGCCATACGCTTACGGCGCTTCTTGATTACGGAACCCATGGGACACCTTTATTTGAGCCGACCGGCGGTCGGCGACGAACAATACCGAGAAGTCTAGCGCGACTTCGCGGGGCGAGAGTTCCCTGGAAGATCGCCGAGGAGAGCGACGACATCCCCCGCGATGCGCCCCAGCGTGCGCCCGACGCCGGCGGCATCCACCTCGGGCAGGAGGCGTCCGACCGAGGAACCCTCGATCGGTGTCGGTCCGCCGTTCATCACCGAAACCCAGCCTTCGACAATCGCGAGCGGCTCGGGGTTGACCCGATAGAACCGGTGTTGCCCTACTTCACGGACGGTGACGAGCCCCGCGTCGCGCAAGACCTTGAGGTGCTTGGACACCGTCGGTTGCGTCGATCCGACGACGGTGACGACGTCTCCGACCGACATGTCCCCCGGGGCTGCATTGTGAAGGTGGACGAGGATGTCGCGGCGCATTGGCTCGGCGAGCACATCGAAGATGTCATTCATGAAAACAGGGTATCCCTCGCGGGATACCCTGCCCTCTCAACCACAGAAAGGAGGCAAACAGAATTTCAGTGTTGCGACTACGGGGTAGTCGAGGGCGCCGGTGCGCTGGGAGCGCTCGGCGCGGATGGGGCAGCCGGGCCACCCTGGCTCGGAGCCTGGAATCCACCCTGCGGGCCTCGGTGGTCTCCGTCGTTGTCGCCGAAGCCGTCGCGGTGCTCGCCGTCGCCGTCACCGTCGCCGGGTCCGAACTGGCCGGGAGCGCCGTGACTACCCGCGGCGAAGTCTCCGCCGAAGGGGAGGTGCGCCTCGCGGCCGAATGCGGCTCCCGCGGCGAAGGTGGCGCCGAGCGCGAGTGCACCACCCGCAATCCAACCGGCGAGCTTGAGGTTCTTGCTCTTGATGGTGACAGTCGGTTCGACCGTCTCGATGTTTTTTGCCATGATGTGACGTCCTTTCGTCTCGGGGGTCACGGGAACAATCTCGCCGCCCAGCCTTGGCGAAGGCTAAGAACGAACCCTGCGGAACGTGAGAGAAATCAGCGTTCGAGATCGCGGGCGATTTCGCGCGCTCGAGCGAGTGCCGCCTCGGCCGCGGTGGTGAAGACGTCGTCAAGATGCGCGGCGTCGAGAACCGCAATCGCGCGTTCGGTCGTGCCGTTGGGGCTTGTCACACGGCGGCGAAGTTCGGCGGGAGCGACCCCCGACTGTTCCAGTAACGCCGTCGCTCCGGCAAACGTTTTTTCGACAAGAGATCGCGCGTCGACCTCAGTGAAACCGAGTCGAATTGCGGCGTCGGTCCATTTTTCCGCGGCGTGGAACACGTACGCCGGGCCCGAACCGGAGATGGTGCTCAACGCATCGATCTGCGATTCGGGGAGTTCGAGAACCCACCCGACGGCGTCGAACAGTGCGCGTGCCCGAGCGACGTCGTTGGCGGTTGCGCGAGAACCCGCGGCGACACCCGTCACTCCCTTGCCGACGAGGGCGGGGGTGTTCGGCATCGCGCGAACAACGGGGTTGGGAATCACCGACTCCATGGTGGCGGTCGTGAGTCCCGCGGCAACGGAGACGACCAGCGCGGTGGGGTCGAGTGCCGCGCCGAGAGATTTGAGAACGTCGACGACCGCGAAAGGCTTCACGCCGACGACGACAATCGTGGCACCGTCAACCGCCCAGCGATTGGCGTCGGCGTCGTCGCTGAGTGACCGCGATTCGACTCCGTCGCGCACCGTGCTCGTCGACGAGGTTGTCGTCCGAACCGAGACGTCTGAGCGAGAAGCGAGGAGACCGCCAAGAATCGCTCCGCCCATCGAGCCCGTGCCCAGGAACGCAAATGTTTCCGCCATGGTGTTCAGCGTATAGTGGCGAGTGACTCATTGGTCGTGTGAAAGGAAGCCCTCGTGCCCGCATTTGTCAACGAAATCTTCGTGCTCATCCACCTCACCGGAATGGCCATTTTGGTCGGAGCCTTCATCCTCAACATGCGCGCGAAGGAAAACTTCCCATTTAAGTTGATGGTCATTGGTGCCGCCATTCAGCTCGCCACCGGAACGATCCTCGTTGGTCTCGCCTACATGGGCGACGACGGCGGTCCCGACAATCTCAAGATCACGATCAAATCGCTTCTCGCGACGGGTGCGCTCATCGCCGCCATCATCGGAAACAAGCGACAGAACAAGGGCGAGAAGAATCTTCAGCCGTTCTTCCACACCGCGGGCGGATTCGCCGTCATCAACCTCGTCATCGCCGTTCTCTGGAACGCCGAAATCTGGAGCTAGTCGCGGAGTCGGCCGAAAAAGTCGGTCAGTAACTCCGCGCACTCGTCGGCACGCACGCCACCGACGACCTCATCGACTCGTCCCGGAAGCGTTCGAGTGCGAAGAACATCGAGCACGCTTCCCGCTGCGCCCGCCTTGTCATCCCACGCACCAAACACAACCCGACCGATGCGCGACGAGAGAATTGCACCTGCGCACATCACGCACGGCTCCAGCGTCACGACCAGAGTGTGGCCAGTGAGATTCCATGACCCTGCTCCCGCGGCGGCGTCGCGGAGGGCCATAACCTCAGCATGAGCGGTCGGATCGCCCGTCAGTTCGCGCTCGTTACGACCGCGACCGACAATGGCTCCCGACGAATCGAGAACGACGGCACCGACGGGGACATCGTGTGATGACAGCGCCTCCCGGGCGAGGCGAAGCGCCTCGCTCATCGCGTCCTTGACCTCGGTCACCGTGCCCTCCGTTCGATACAGTGAGCCTATGCGAGTCCTTGTTGCCGAACACCCCCTCATCACCCACAAGCTCACGATGCTTCGTGACAAGAACACCCCGTCGTCGCTGTTCCGCACGCTCGCCGATGAGTTGATGACGCTCCTGGCCTACGAAGCGACGCGCGACGTGAAGGTCGTTCCGCATCGAATTGAAACCCCCGTGGCGTGGACCGACGGCGTCATCCTCGCCGAGCCTCGCCCGCTCATCGTGCCGATCCTTCGCGCCGGCCTCGGAATGCTCGACGGACTCCTGCGACTCATGCCCAGCGCCGAGGCGGGATTCCTGGGGATGGTCCGCGATGAGAAGACGCTTCAGCCGAGTGTGTACGCCGAGCGCCTTCCCGCGAACCTGACCGGCCGCCAGTGCTTCGTGCTCGATCCGATGCTCGCGACCGGCGGATCGCTCATCGCGGCGATTGACTATCTCTTCGATCGCGGTGCGACGGACATCACCGCGGTCTGTCTCCTCGGTGCACCCGAGGGAGTCGACGCGGTCACCGCGGCCGTCGATGGTCGTGACGTCACGCTCGTGCTCGGCGCACTCGACGAACGACTCAACGAGCACGGCTTCATCGTGCCCGGCCTTGGGGATGCGGGCGACCGACTCTTCGGCGTCGTCGGCTAAACGGTAAAATATCGGGATGCCCGAAACTCCCGACAATTCCGCGTCGATTCGCGGTTTTGCGTTGTACATCGGGCTCGACGAAGTAGCCGCTGCGGCGAGCGGCACGACGATTGGCGAGATTGTCGACTCACTTCGTAACGTGATCGAACGGACCGTCCCGGGAACCGAAACCCATGCGGCCGTGGCGTACGCACCCGCCGCACAGCGCGGGAAGAACCTCGACATCGTGCGTCTTGCACTGCGGGAACCGCGGGCCGTCGCCGAACTGCTCCCCAAGAAGCCGGTGAAGACGAGCGGGGTGACGATTGACTTTTCGCGCAAACGTGTCGTCATCAACGACGATGTCGCGCCGCTTACCTATAAGGAATTTGAACTTCTTCAGTACCTCGTTTTGCGCGAGGGCGTCACGGTTGAGCGCGGGGCGATCATCGACACCCTGTGGGCGGCAAGCGATGTGGACCGACCCAATTCGCGCACCATCGACGTCCACGTGCGGAGACTTCGCGCGAAACTCGAACCATTCGACGACATTGTGCGAACCGTTCGCGGCATCGGCTACCGATTCGATCGTCATGCCGACGTCGCAATCGATTATGGGACGGGCCGCTCGCCCGACCTGTTTTAGGAGTTCACCATGGGCGTTGCACTCGTCTGGCTTCGCGATGATCTTCGTCTCGCGGACAACCCCGCGCTTCACGCCGCGGTCGAATCGGGTGATGACGTTGCGGTGCTATTCGTGCTCGACGACGAATCGCCCGAAGTTCGGCCGCTCGGTGCGGCGAGCCGATGGTGGTTGCATCACTCGCTTCGCCAACTTCAGCGGTCGTTGAGCGCGATGGGCGGCACGCTTATTTTTCGGAGCGGAGCCGCACGACAGGTGGTGAGCGACGTCGCCCGCGAGGTCGGTGCGACGAACGTTCATTGGAACCGCCGTTACGGGTCGGCACGAATGATCGATGCCGACCTCAAGTCGATGCTCCCCGACGCTCACTCCTACACGGGCGCATTGCTTCACGACCCGTGGTCGCACCTCACCGGCGGAGGCACTCCGTTCAAGGTCTTCACCCCGTTCTGGAAAGCGTTCGTCGCGGGACCGCCGCCTCGCGAACCCCTGCCAGCTCCCACGACGATTCGCGGCGTGACGGCGTCGAGCGACACGCTCGATTCGTGGGATCTGCTGCCCGACCGAGGTTGGGCTCGAGAATTCGCGGACACGTGGAAGCCCGGTGAAACCGGCGCACGCGACCGCCTCGACTCATTCCTCGCGAACGGACTCGCCCTGTATCACCGACGGGACGAGCCGGGAATCGACGGGACGAGCCGGCTGAGCCCTCACCTTCGGTTCGGCGAAATCTCGCCGTACCAGATCTGGCACGCGGTCGAGCGCGCGGTGACGCCCGAACTTCGCGGGAACGCGACGAAGTTCCTTTCCGAAGTCGGATGGCGTGAATTCGCGTATCACCAGCTGTTCCACAACCCCGACCTGCACCGGCGAAACCTCCGGGAGGACTTTGACCGATTCCCGTGGCAGCCACTGAACGAAACCCACCTCGCCGCCTGGCGGACGGGCACGACGGGCTTTTCCCTCGTCGACGCGGGGATGCGCGAGTTGTGGCGTACCGGCACGATGCACAACCGCGTGCGCATGGTCACCGCGAGCTTCCTCATCAAAAATCTCGGGGTCGATTGGCACGTCGGTGAACAGTGGTTCTGGGACACGCTGGTCGACGCCGACGAAGCGAGCAACCCCGCGTCGTGGCAGTGGGTGGCGGGAAGCGGGTATGACGCGGCGCCCTACTTCCGGGTGTTCAACCCCGAACTGCAAGCGGCGAAATTCGATGCGGACGGCGTGTATCGCGGTCGCTGGGTTCCCGAGTTCGGAACGCCCGACTACGTCGACCCGATCGTCGACCTCGGAGCGAGCCGAGCCCGCGCTCTCGCCGACTACGCGGCTATGCGGGGCGAGCCCCAACCCGAGTGAGTTGTTCGCGCGCGACAGTCGTTGCTCCGCGCGCGGCGTCGAGCGCACTCTCTCCCCGGGCCAGCCCAGCGAGAAGACCCGCGTTGAATGAGTCCCCCGCACCGGTCGGATCGACCACATCGATAGGTTCGATGTCGATGTGAACGGGGTCGGATCCCCGCTCGGCAACCCACACGCCGTCGCGCCCACACGTTGTCACGACGAGAGGGAATCGCTCGGTGAGCAACTGCGTCGCGCGCTGTGCATCGCCGACTCCCGCGAGCAGACACGCCTCGTCCTCGTTCGGACGGAGAATTGAGGCGCCATCACAGAGCCGGAGAAATTCGCCGACACCGAAGTCCTTGATGAATCCCGCCGTGGCGGGGTCGATGCTCACCGTCGCCCCGTGGCGGTTCGCCCGATCGATGAGGCGAACGACCGCATCGCGCTTGGGCTCGTCGATGATGGTGTGCCCGGTGAAGTGGAGATAGTCGGCGAGAGCGATGAGTTCGTCGGGCACGGAGTCCAGATCGAAAATGACGTTTGCACCGCGATCGGTCAACATCGTGCGGTTCTCGCCTTCGACGATGATGACGATGGTTCCCGTCGGGCGATCGCTGTCGCTGACGAGGTGGGCCTTGACACCACATCGTTCGAGTTCGGCGGTGTGACGTGCGTTATCGGCGGCACCGACCTGGCCGAAAAAGTGCACGTCCGATCCGATGTGCCCCAGCCACGCCGCGGTGTTCGCGGCGCTTCCGCCCGGGTGGCGCTCGATTGACGCGGGCGTGTCGGTGTCGGTGAGAATCGCGCGACGCGGAGTCACGATGATGTCATCGATGACGTCGCCCACGACCACGATCGAACCGGGAACGGTCATGCGCTGATTCGGCTCCACTCGATGGCGATGTCCCCCGCCACACGAATGTTGTTGCGCGCGAGATCGAGGTTCACTTCGAGGCTGCGCCCGTGAGATGCATCGACGATGTATCCGAGCAGGAACGGCGTGACCGCCTTGCCGCGGACTCCCGCCTTGTCCGCCGCGGCGAACGCCTCGGTGAGAACGCGGTCGTGTTCGGCGGGTTCCCACTGTTGGTCGGCGGGGATGGGGTTCGCTACGACGATGCCCTGCCCGTGTCCCGTGTCGTCATGCGACTTCATGATCGCCGCGACTTCCGACGCATCGGCCGCCGCCCAATCGAGCGTGAAGCCGCTCTCGCGAAGCCAAAACGCCGGGAAAGCAGTGGTGCCGTAACCCACAACGGGAACGGAGAGAGTTTCGAGACGCTCGAGCGTTGCGGCAATGTCGAGGACCGACTTGACCCCCGCCGAAACGACCGTGATGTTCGTCACGGCAAGCGTGGAAAGATCAGCCGATTCGTCGAAGGTTTCGTTCGCACCGCGGTGTACACCGCCGAGCCCGCCGGTGGCGAACAACCGAACACCCGCGGCAGCGGCGATGTGCGCGGTGGCCGCGACCGTCGTCGCACCGCTGAGGCCCTTCGCCAAAAGGATAGGGAGGTCGCGAACGCTCGCCTTAGCGATGTCCGCATCGGCGATTGTGGCGAGTCCGTCGGCGTCGAGGCCGACCGTGGGGATTCCGTCGATAACGGCCACGGTGGCGGGGGTGACACCCTTGTCGCGCAGAATCTGCTCGAATTCGAGGGCCGCTTCGCGGTTGCGCGGGCGCGGCAGCCCGTGAGAGATGATGGTCGATTCGAGGGCGACGACGGGTCGCCCCTCATCGAGAGCAAGAGCGACTTCGGGGGAAACGGAAAGCGTGCGCACAGGGCGACGATACCGCACCAGCCTCGGGCGGTGGTCGAAGCCCTACTATCGAAGTGTGGTGAGCGACCTCGCGATTGATCTTCCCGTCCGACGCGGACGAGGCAACAAACCCGCGCTCTGTTTGGTCACCGGGGTGACGGGGTACATCGGCGGTCGACTCGTGCGCGAGCTGCTCGATCACGGTTATCGCGTTCGTGTGCTCGCCCGCAACGTCTCGCGTTTGCGCGACCACCCCTGGATCGATGAGGTCGAGGCGATCGACGGTGACGTCGGCGATGAGGCCGTGATCGCGCAGGCAGTCGACGGTGTTGATGTTGCCTATTACCTGGTGCACTCCCTTCTCGCACCCACCAACTTCGAAGAGCACGAAAGTGCGATGGCGACCACCTTTGCCCACGCCGCACGCACGGCGGGTGTCGCTCGAATCGTGTATCTCGGCGGCATGGCCGACGAACACGGCGACCTTTCCCCCCATCTCGCGTCCCGCGCACGCACGGGAGAAATTCTTCGCGCATCGGGCGTTCCGACAATCGAGCTCCGTGCGGGAATCGTCATCGGATCGGGTTCGGCGTCCTTCGAAATGCTGAGATATTTGACCGAGCGTCTGCCCATCATGACGGTTCCGAAATGGGTTAACACCCGAATCCAGCCGATCGCGGTTCGCGATGTGCTGCGGTATCTGGTGGGCGCAGCGGGCGTGCCCGATTCCGTTTCGGGCGATTACGACATCGGCGGGCCCGATGTGTTCA
>JAHEGC010000011.1:91446-107405 GCA_024639965.1 Micrococcales bacterium | reverse complement strand
TGGGTTAACACCCGAATCCAGCCGATCGCGGTTCGCGATGTGCTGCGGTATCTGGTGGGCGCAGCGGGCGTGCCCGATTCCGTTTCGGGCGATTACGACATCGGCGGGCCCGATGTGTTCACCTACCGCAAAATGATGGAGCGTTTCGCCGCGGCGGCGGGGCTGCGCCCGCGCATCATCATCCCCGTTCCCGTGCTCACCCCGCGCTTGTCCAGCGGTTGGGTCGGCCTGGTCACCCCCGTTCCCTACCGACTCGCCAAGCGGCTCGTGGCAAGCCTCCGCAATGAGGTGGTGGCGCGCAACGATGACATTCGACGGCTCATCCCAGACCCCCCGACGGGTCTGCTCGAATTCGACCGTGCCGTGGTGCTCGCCCTCGACAAGGTGCGGCAGTCGAGCGTCGATACACGATGGTCGGATGCCTCGCTTCCCGATGCCCCCTCCGACCCGCTCCCCACCGACCCCGATTGGGCCGGCGGTACGCTCTACCAGGATGTTCGTGTCGCCCACTCACCCGATCCCATCGACGTCGTCTGGGCGCGGCTCGAATCGATCGGCGGGGACAACGGTTATTCGACGGCGACGTGGGCGTGGCGCCTTCGCGGAATCATAGACCGTCTCGCGGGTGGCCCCGGGCTCCGACGAGGTCGACGCGACCCGCACCACCTCCTCGAGGGCGACGCCCTTGATTTCTGGCGCGTCGAAGCGATTCGCCCCCCACACGTGTTGCGTTTGCGGGCGGAAATGCGCAACCCGGGCAAAGCGTGGCTCGAATTCGTATTGGCCTCCGACGGCACCGGAACCGTCGTCACCCAGTGCGCACTGTTCGCTCCGCGCGGACTCGCTGGCCATGCCTATTGGTGGGCGGTCTGGCCGATGCACGGCCTCGTGTTCCCCTCGATGGTTCGATTCATCGCCACGGGACATCGCTGAGCGTGACGGCATCGAAAATCGGCGGCAATCGTCTCGCCGTCGTCTTGCTCCTCGCCGTGACCGCGGCGTGGGGTGCGTCGTTCGTGTTGATGAAGCCCGCGATTGAGCGGCAACCGGTTCCCGACTTCCTCGCCACGCGATTCACCATCGCGACGGTCATTCTGATTCTCGCTCGACCCGTCGTGCTTCGCGCATTCGACCGGCGCACTCTGTGGACGGGAACTGTGGCGGGAATTTGCCTCGGAGTCGGTTACGTCACCCAAACGATCGGACTACATTTCGCCTCGCCCGCGATCACTGGCTTTCTCACCGGTCTCTACGTCGTCGCGACACCGTTTCTCGCTCGCGTGCTGTTTGGTCAGCGACTGAACGGGAAGGTGGTTATCGCCGCCGTGCTCGCGCTCGTCGGGCTCGGGGTCATCTCGCTCACGTCATTCGGTCTCGGGGTTGGTGAATGGTGGATCATCGTGGGGGCGATCTTCTTCGCGCTCCACATCGTGGTGTTGGGCAAATGGAGTCCCGGCGCCGACGCCTACGCCCTCACCGTGATTCAACTCGCCGTCGTGTCCGTCGGTACGTTCGTGCTCGCGTTCACCGACGGTGACGGTTACGCACTTCCCCCCGACACCGACGTCTGGTGGGCCGTCATCATCACCGCGGTGCTCGCCACGGCACTCGGATTCCTCCTGCAAACTTGGGCGCAATCCAAGATGGACCCGTCACGCGTCGCCATCATTCTCACCGCCGAAGTGCCGTGGACCGCGTTCCTTTCCGTTGCCGTCGGTCTCGACGTGTTGACGACGCGCACCATCGTCGGTGGCAGCATCATGTTCCTCGCGATGATCCTCGCCGAATGGCCCAGCCGAAAGCTGAGGCCGGGCGACATCGTGCCAACGCACCCTCTCGGGCACTTCGAGTAGATCAGCGACGCACGATTCCGAGCACGGGGTCGGCCGTGACGGGGATGGGGTCGCAGAGTTCCCCAACGAATTCCCCGTCGGGGTGATTGACGAAACCGATGAGGAACCATTCGCCGTGATGGTTCTCGACGAGTCGAGCGGCGTAGATGGTGTCATCGAACAGCACACTGCGACGGAAGTCGACCTCGATGAGGTCGGCCGACACGACACACGAGAACACCCCGTCGTCGGAGGAACGGCGGTCGCCGCGGAGTTTGTCGAGGTCGCAACAGAAGAGGATCACGGGCACGCCGTCGACGACCTCGAACTGGAAGACCTCGAGGTGGTCGAATCCAGCCCCGGGTTCGGAAAGCGGAGGCTTCACCGTCCAGTCGTGCAGGTTCGGGCTCGTTGCGTGTCCCATCACTCCACGGCCGTGCGCGTTCGCCTCGCGGTCACCCGCCGTGATCAACATGTGCCATTCGGGGTCGCCGGGGAAACGGAACACCCACGGGTCGCGCCACGCCTGCATGCCGTCGCGCTCGAACTCCTCGTACCAGGTCGGATCAGCGACGACCATCGGATGGGATGAGAGCTTGTCCCAGGTGTACAGGTCACGGGAGGTGGCCGCCCCGATCGTCTGACGGTTGCCCTTCGCGTCGATGTCGGTTCCCGTGTAGAACATCCACCACACCCCGTCGTCGTCCTGAACGACCGAACCGGTCCACGTCGTGTACGAATCGAACGCGGGAGGTTCCGACACGATGAGGGCGTCGCGCACGACCTCCCACGTGGTCAAATCCGTGGAGACCGCGTGTCCGACAATCGGATGCACGTGGCGCAAATCGGGGTTACCGAGGGCACGGCTCGCGTGCAAATAGAACACGTGAAACGTTTCTCCGTCGCGAACGAACCAGGAGTCCCAAATCCATTTGTCGGGGAGGCGCAAAACCATGAGGAAAGTCTAGGCTTGCCCCATGGTCAACCGTGAAGTGATGAATTTCTTCGTCGCGGGAACTGTGATTCTCGCCGTGGTGGCTTTCCGATTCCTCCGAACCGAGAAAAGCACCTTTCGATTCTTCGGAATCGGTCTTCTCCTTTATTCCGTCGCGTTCGCCGTGTGGGCGTTCATGGTCGTTCTTCAGCCCGCCGAGCTCTCGACATGGACGTCGGTCGGTGTCGCGAGCTTCGGTGTCGCTCACATGTTCTTCGTCGCCTCGGCGACCTCGGACTGGAGTACTCGGGTGCAACGTCTGCTCCTCGTGATCGCCGCAACGTTCCTCGGTGCACTCTTCGTTCTTCGCACCTGGGTGTTCCCATCAACGCCGTCCTTCAGCGAGAACGGACTGTTCTACTTCAACTCCGAGCCGCCCATCACGCTGATGTATCTCCTCGTGTTCACGGGTGCGCTGATGCCCGCGATTCACGTCGTCACCGCGCACATCGCGCAGCGAAACCTCGCGGTCCTCACCCGAATCTTCTTCAACCTGACGGTGCTCACCGCGGTCGTGCTGCTCTCGACCAAGGACGACACGCTTCAGTATTGGAACGGTGCGGTGATGGCGCTCGGATTGCTCGGGCTGCTCGTCATCAACATGCGATACGCCCCCGAATACAAGACGCTCACTTAGAGCGGAAGCGAGTCGCCAGCATTCGGCGCGAACGCGGTCCAGCCGAGTTTCTCGGAGACGCGTGAGGCGAGGATGCCGGCGACTCCTTCGTCTCCGTGCACCGTGAACACGCGCGTCGGTGCCTCGCTCGCGGTGGCGAGCCAGGCGACGAGTTCGTCTCGATCGGCGTGAACCGAGAACGACTGGATCTGCTCGACACGCGCACGCACGTCGACCTCGCGTCCGTGCATCCTGACGAACTGCGCTCCGTCTACGAGTGCTCGCCCGCGAGTACCCACCGCTTGGTATCCGACCAAAATGACGGCGTGCTTGGGGTTGGGCAGCATCTCGCGCAGGTGATGCACCACCCGGCCGCCCGTCCCCATCCCCGACGCCGAGATGATGATGCAGGGCGCGGTCGGGTTGTTGATGGTCTTCGACTCGTCCACCGTGCGCATCTCCTGGAGCGTTCCGGGGTCGAACGGGTCGCGATTCGCCCACGCGGTCACCACGTCGGGACGGATGTCGCGTTCGCCGCGGTTGATGGCCTCGCGATAGAAGTCGAGCGCCGAGAGCGCCATGGGCGAGTCGGCGAAGATGGGGACGCGGCGAATTGTGCCTGCCTCCATCAGTTCGCGAAGTCGAACGAGAATGACCTCGGTGCGGTCGACCGCGAATGCGGGGATGAGAACCGAGCCTCCCCCATCGACGGTCTCGTTGATGATGTCCGCGAATTCAGAAGTCGGCTGCACGTGCTCGCGGTCGCCGTAGGTTGATTCGCAAATGATGGCGTCGAAGTGTCCGGCGGGCACGGGGGCCGGCGCGACGAGGATCGGGTGCTCGTCTCGACCAAGGTCACCCGAGAAAAGAACGCGCTTGCCGAAGAATTCGATCTCGACGACCGCGGAGCCGAGGATGTGGCCGGCCGGGTGGAACGTCACCGTCGTGTTGGGCGCCACATCAACACGTTGCTCGAAGTCGTGCGTGGTGAGAAGTTGAATCGCCCGTTCGGCGTCGTTCTCGTCGTAGAGCGGAAGGGGCGGGTTGTGTTTGGAGAACTTCTTCTTCGCCGCGTATTCGGCGTCCTCGACCTGAATGCGCGCCGAGTCCCGAAGAATGACGTCGACGAGTTTCGCGGTGAAGTGGGTCGTGTGAATTCGCCCGCCGAATCCTTGTTTGACGAGGCGTGGCACGTAACCGCAGTGGTCGAGGTGGGCGTGAGTGAGCACCACCGCGTCGATCTCTTTGGGGTCGATCTCGAGCGGTTCCCAGTTCTTGAGGCGAAGCTCCTTGAGCCCCTGGAAAAGACCGCAGTCGACGAGGATTCGGGTGTCACCGCACTCGAGAAGGAACTTGCTCCCCGTGACGGTGCCCGCCGCTCCGAGGAAACGTATGGAGGGGACGGGGTGCGCTTCGGTCATGTCTCCACTCTCCCACGAAGGACGCGGAATGTCGTCTTGGGTTGTTTACCCGAAACGACCGTGAACGTAATCGAGCGTGCGCGGGTCCTGAGGAACGCTGAACATGAGGTTCGTCGGTCCCGCCTCAACGATTCCACCTGGCGTTCCAGCCTCGGCGAGGAAGAAGGCGCAATTGTCGGACACACGCTGCGCCTGCTGCATGTTATGTGTGACGATCACGATGGTGACTTCTTCAGAAAGTTCGGTGATCGTCTGCTCAATTCGCCGTGTTGAGGTTGGGTCGAGGGCAGAACAGGGCTCGTCCATGAGGAGAACCGCGGGTCGGACTGCCAGCGAACGCGCGATGCAGAGTCGCTGCTGCTGTCCACCGGAGAGGCCGCCGCCCGCGTTGCGCAGACGATCTTTGACCTCTTTCCACAACCCGGCCTTCGTCAGCGTCTCTTCGACGAGGTCGTCCGCCTCGGACTTGCTGGCGTTCCGCCCGGTGAGAGTGAGGCCCGACAAAACGTTGTCCCGGATGCTCATCGCCGGGAAGGGGTTCGGTTTCTGAAACACCATTCCGATGCGGCGACGCACGTCGGTGATCTTGATGCCGTCGTCGTAAATATCGTCGTCGTTGAGGTGCACCTCGCCGGCGAGCGAGGCGCTGGGCACAAGCTCGTGCATTCGGTTGAGGGTGCGAAGGAACGTCGACTTTCCACAGCCCGACGGCCCGATGAGCGCGGTGACCTTGCCCGCCTCCATCGTGAGGTTGACACGCTCGAGCACTTTGTGGTCACCGAACCAGCACGACACGTCAACCGCGGTCAACGTCGCGGGCGCGGAGGTCTCGGTATCGAACATCGAAAACGTTGTGGTCATGGCTCTATCTTTCCTAGTAGAGGTTGGGCATCAAAATAACGACGGTCTCCGCGAGGGCGATCCCGATCGCGAGGAGCACGGGGACCGCGACGACCCACGTCTGGAGTCGACCCCAACGGCGGATTCCGAAGGCCGCGAGGGCGACGGCGACGAGACCAAGTTCGAGTAGCAGGAGGAGCGGCAACCACCCACTGTCGTCAGTTCCGAGAAGCCGCTCCGCGGCCGTAAGTGAGGCGGGGTAAATGACGGGGAGAGGGGCCGGATTCGCGGTGGTCACCAGATCGGCGTCAACACGGATGATGCGATCGGGAAAAAACGGGACTCCCGTCGTCGAAACGAGGGTGAGTCTACCGAGTGCGGTCGGCGCGACGGGTGCCGTGGTCTCCGTGCCGTCGGGGGCGGGCGTCGCGGCCGGTGAACTCGACTGCGTCGGAGCGGGAATTGCGGACGCGCTCGGCGTCGGTTTCGCCACGGGAGTTTCGGTCGCCGTCGGTTTCGCCTCAGGTGTGGCAGACGAGGTTGCGGATGGTGTGGCGCTGGCGGTTGTGATTGGCGCCACGACTGGGCCTTCCGTGGCGGTCGCCGCGTCCCCTGTTCGAATTCCGGTGATCGAGTAAAGCGCGACACCCTGAGCGGTGGTCACGCGAATCGTGTTGCCCGCGTGCAACGACGCGAGACCGCCAAACGGCCCGCCGTAAAGCGACTGACGGCCATAGATGACCGAGACTCCCGTTTGACCGGGAAGTGGCGTGTCGCGGCGGTGTCCGGGGGCGGAAAGTAGAACACGCGAGGTCGTTCCCTCGTCGATAACGGCGTTGAGATTGAGCGCGGGAATTTGTAGCATCGCGACGGGAGTGCCGAGCGGAAGGAGGTCGCCGTCGGCGTTCATCTGCGCGACGGGCGCTTCACCATTCGCGAGGAGGAAGCGAATTTCCTCGGTCTGCACAATCTGCTCCCGTGCGTACCGAAGCGGGGAAACGAGCACGATGTCGGCGATGAAGCCGGTGAGGAGCACACCGATGAGGGTCAGCGTGGTTCCCGAGAGAAGCATCGATTGTCGCGCTGACGGCGCGGTCACGACGCTGTCCATTTCGGGGGATCGCTCATCGCGGTAGGTGGCGAGCTTGTCGATCGTTCCGCCAAAGCGGTTTTCCGCAGCGCGTCCCCATCGAGAAAACACCGAGGCGACCCCCGTCCTAGCATTCGCTAGGACAGAGGCCACCGAGGTGTTGCGGTTTGTCAAGAGGTATTACTTCTTGATGACGTAGCTCGTCGTCGTGTCGAGCTTCTGTGCATAGTTCGCATCACCGCTGTATTCGACCGTGAGCGACTTGGTGCCCTTCGCCGGGAAGGCCGACACCGTGACGGTCACCCGGCCGCCGCTGAGAACGGTGAGTGTTCCGGTTCCGACTACAGTCGAACCGTCCTTGATGGTGACGGTACCGGTCGGGATCGCGCCCTTCTGGCGAACGCTCACGGTGACCGTTCCGGTCTTCTTCAACTTGGCTCCCGTGTTAGTCGCGGTGACGACCGAGGTTAACTTGTCGACCGCAGCATTGTCCGCGGCGATTCCGGAGAGAGTCGGCGTGAACCACACCTCGAGCTCGTCGTCGATGTTCGCAATCGGAACATTGATGGTGACGGTCGTCGTGTTCGCTGCGACGGTTCCGGTCACGATGACGGTGTTCGATGCGTCTTCGATCTCGATCAATCCGCCCTGGTTTCCGTTCGATGAGACCGAAACGCTGATCGGGAACGTGGTGTCGTCGTCGTATCCCATTGTGCGAGGCGCGGTGGCGGTCACGGTGCTCGCGGCGGCCGCGTAGCGACGTGCCGACGAATCTCCACAACCCGAAGAGAGAGTTCCGAAACCGAACTTGGTGATGGTCGACGTCGCCGAGCAAATGAGCCCGCCCGTCCCGAACATTGCATATTCGGCGCTGGTTGCGTCATCCATCTTTGCCGAGGGCACGAGGTGGTACATCGTGCGCGAGAGCCACGACGGCTTGTTGTTGCCGGTGCTCGGGCTCGCCCCCGTGTCGGTGAGAAGGTCGGTGTTCATGGCGAAGGTTCCCGTCGATCCCGAAATGGGAGTGACTCCGTTGAGGGTACCGAGTACCGCTCCGTGGCGACGGTCAGTGACCGTGACGCCCGTGTCGGAGAGGATTGCCGCGCTGTTTCCCTGAGCAACCCACTGCGGCACCGAGAACGGCATAATCGCGCCGGTGTCGCCCTCGAGGACGGTGCCGTCGTGCTCCTGTACCGAAACGCCCTCGTGGCCGCCTCCGGCGATTCCCGCGCGCTTGACGCACGAGGGAAGAGTGGAACCGAACTTCGACGCCGAGTCCTTGCCCTGCCAATAACCCGCCGTACCCGAGCTCGACTGAGGTACGTAGGCATGAATCGGAACGAGGGTCTCTCCAGCTCCCGCGGTGTAAACGCTGTCGACGAGCGCTCCGTCGTTTGCTCCACCCGTCACGACCTTGGTCGCGGCACAAGTGTAAATCGACCAGAGGGTCGACGGGGCGATGTGCGTCGTGCCGTCGGCAACGTCCGAGGACGTTCCGACGCTCAACGCGGGAAGATCGGTCGACGCATCCGTCGCGTAGGAAACAACGTCCTTTGCGAACGGGACGTAGGCGATGACACCCGCGGGGAGGTTGTCGCCCGAGGGGCCGCTCGACGAACGGGCGAACTGGACCTGACCAGCGACGCGTTCAGTCTTCCAGGTGCCCTTCACTCCGCTAAACGTCGTCGATGACGCTGAGGTCTGGTAACCGATTGCGGTGAGGAGGACATCGCGGCCCGCACCCGAACCGTTGGGTCGGTACATCGGGTCACCGAGGTATTTCGTCGAAATCCACGCCGAACCGGTGGCGTCGTAGGAAGCGAACTTCCAGTTTGTGGTTGCTGCGCCAGTGTGGCCCAATGCGGCCTGAAGGCCGTTGTCGATGTCCTGGATGGTGTCCGAGCCGACTCCTGCGAGAACACCGAAGTTACCTTGGTCGTTGTTGGCCGCCAGGAAGGCAGGGTCCGCGCTGGCGGGTGCGGCGATTCCGCACGCTGCGATCGCGGCGACGCCGAACGCTGCTGACCATTTGGTCAGTGCAGTGAACTTCATTCGATTTCCTTTCGATTGACTGGTTGTGGCGAGTGCCGGCAACCGTGCAGTTTTCTTCCTGCTCCCTCAGGTTCGTTGACGTCGGTGAACGCCAGGCAAACACACTGTTAAGTGGGCAAGTCCATACCCTTACGAACCAGTACTCTGCCCGCGGCGATGGACGGGATGCCGAAGCAGAGGGCGGACAAGATTGCGAACTTTGCCGCCGAACTCGGGTCGCGCGGGGTTTCTCCCGCCGCGACATTGACGAGTGGGGTGTCCACGATGCCGGGGCCGTCCGCATCGACGACGGGGGGCAACAAGGTCGAATCGGTAGTGGTTGTGTCGATGGTCGTCACGTGTTCGGCACATTCGGGCGACTTCACCTCGCTCGTCAGGGCTTTCGAAATCGCACGCGTCGCTTCGCGATCCGCGTCAGACAAAGGGACATAGCCGTCGGGAAGGTCGCCGTAGGCGGACCCGATGTGTTGTCCGTCGCCCGCGACAAAATCGAGCAAAGTTGCGTAATCGCGCAGTTGGGCGTCCGATGCTGCGCATACGTTCACCACTGCGTAATCAATGCTCGCAAGCGGGTAGGAGTTGGAGCCCGTCATTTTGGGGTTGAAGACCGAGACGCCCGAGACCTCCGAATCGGTGAATTCGGCGATTCCCGCAGCGATGGAGTCTTCCGACGGTGCAACCGCGTGGCCACCGAAGTTCACGAGATGCGCGACGGAAAGTCCGAGTCGCTGTGCCGATGCGAAGTCGGTGACACCGAGCATGAAACGGCGACCGAGAGGCTGCGCTCCTTGGGAAATGAAGGCTGCCGGATTGCGTGTCTCATCCCAATAAATTTTTGACCCAGGGTCAGCACGCAAAACCTTAAGTGCGGACTCCGCCATATCAAGAACGTAGGGACGAAGTTCGAATGAGCTGTACCCGGGGTCAGGAATATAGGAATACTCGCGGAACGTCGATTGGTCGGCTTTGGGGAAGCTGTCCAGCGTCGTGTCCGCGTCAATCCCCAACGCTTCGTAGTAAGGATTGACCTTCATGCCCCATTCATCTTCGGTACCCGAGATGAAGGCAAGCGCATCCTCGTCCGCCCGAATCCACTTCCACACTGCAGAATACGCATCGGAGTTTCCTAGGGCGGTCAGGAGACCCGCGGGCTCGATGTACCCGACGAAGTCATTGAATTCGGGGTTGAGCGCCAGGAATTCGGGGTCATGGTTGAGGCTGCGGGGATTGGAGCGAAGGTACAGCTGGTTGTCGCCATCGGGGACATCGTTGCGATACGACTGGGTGAGCATTTTCGCGACGAGCCGGGCGTTGAGCGTCAGGTCGGTGACGAGCGTGCCGTTTTTGTCGAAGATGTCGCTGTTCGACCCCAGCAGGTAATTGATGTTGAAGGCGATCACGGTGGCGGATTGCGCCACCGGTGCGTATTCGAGCGTCGCAGTTCCGGCAGTCGTATCATCGAGCGGATCGGAAACGATAGCGAGTCGGGCGGCACTGTCCAATTCGGACACAATCTGGCGGCGTGCTTCACTGTCACCGATTTGAGAGAATCCGAATACCGCCGAGTCCCTACAAAGGAACGCCTGCCACGAGCTGAAGGCTGGTCCGACAATCTCGTTGCCCACGATTCCTTGTTCTTCCGCCCCGATCGCGCATCCCGAGACGACGCTCTTGAACGTCAGAGGGATTTCGATGCGGTCGGCCCAATTTGACGCGGAGAGCGGGCTCGAGTTGAGTCGCGATCCGATGTTGTCGGTGTAGCGAATTCCGGCGGTGTTGTACTCGCCACGAGGGACAATGACCAACCAGCAATCCTGCACGGCTCCGCCGGGCTGAACCGCTCCGCAACCGAGATGAGGCGCCTCTAAAGAAGTGTGCACCTCAAATGGCTGACTACCTGTTCCGTCATTCGCCGTGGGTGCGCCCGTAATTTCGTTCGTCAGCGTGGAGTCGAAAAACGACAGAACGTTGAAATCGCGCTTCCCATCGACGGAGACGAACGGCACGGCAAACTGGCGAAGGTTCGGGTTCGTACGCGGCGGCGGAATACGGAACCCGTCGGCATAGCTTTGTGCGGCATCTTCGTTCTCAATGAGACCACGGCCCGCCGCGTTGTTGCCCGCAATGCTGGACAGTGCGGAACTCGGCGCTCCCCATTGGCAGTTTTCCGGCTTCGCTGTGCCCGAGCCGTCATCCCAGCACTGCATTATCTGCACGTAGTTTCGGGAGAATTCGCCCTGAGGGCTGGTGACACCATTCACCCATGTGACGTCGACAACCTGATAAGACAGATTTTCGGTGTTGCTGACGTGGAACACGAGGTCGGCAAAAAGGTCGTAGTTGGGGTCGGTGTTGTCACGATCGCCGTCAGCCCATGCAACATCGACGGAACCGTCGTCGTTCTTCGTGATGTCACCACTGACGGAGCGAACGGGTCGCGTGGCTCGAGGGTGTGCCGGGACGGTCGTGACCGGTGTCGATTCGTTCGCGGTCGATCCATCAGTGGTCGTGTCCGGCGCCGTTGTCTCCGTGGGAACGGGCGTCTCGGTCACCACGGGGGTGCCGTCACCCTCCGTCGCGTTCGCCGCGGAAACCGCAAGGCCGGCGAAAGCTGTGCCGAAAATAATATTGAGCAGCACAAATGCGGGAAACGCCTTCAGTCGCCGATTTCTCGTCATCGGTTACCTCCTTTTCCGTGCGGCCGCGGTGACGAGCACAGGGGGCACGACGATGATGAGAACGATGATGAAAACCACGCTGGTGATGACCCAGTTCATGGCCGACCAGCCCAACGCTTCCGTTGCAATCGGGAGCGCTTTGACACTTGAACAGACACCGGTGTCGGCATCACATACTGTCGGTCCCGTACCCATCGTCCCCGTCATTCCGACTCCGCTCGAACCAGTCAGTCCCGTTCCGGTAGTGCCGCCCGTCGTGCCGCCTGTCGCGGCCGTCCCTCCGGAGGAACCCCCCGCGGCTCCCCCCGTCGCGTCGGTGCATTGGGAAGCGCCGAGCTTGTCACATTCGCTGGGCATCGGTGCACTGGTGAAATAGCTCTTGTCAAGTGTCGGGTTGTCACAGGAGTTGATGTTGATGTCGGCGACCTCGGCCCCGGGAATTCGCTTGACCTGTTCCAATCCCGCTTCGACAAGGTTGCCGGGGAGTGGGGAATACCCGAGAACGTCCGCTTGGTTCTGTCCCTGACACAAGAAGTAGTTCGAGAACGCGGCGAGAGTTTTACCCTTGTCCGCAGTGAATGACCCCGCAGCTTCCGTTGGCACGATCATGTAGGAATAGGAGGACAGCGGGTACGTGCGAGGATCCTTGTTGTTGTAAACGCCTGCGAGGTCTTGCGTCAAATAATTGTCACCCGGCGTTTTGTTGATTTTCGCGCCGAGCAGCGCCACCGCGACGTTCTGCGCCGTCGGCTCGGTGTAGTACCCGGCCTTATTGAGTACCTTGGCGACCGGGAATCCGGTTTTGAGTGCGTACGAGTACTCGACGTAGGTGATTGTTCCCTCGTTCGCCTTCTGAGCGACATACCCCGAAACGCCCTGTGAGTTGGGCTGGGCGACCATTCCGGAGATTGTTGGGTAGTTCGAGGTCATGCCGCACTCGTTGCGACCCACCTTGTTGCAATAGGCGTTCCAAATTGAACCGTATTGTTTGGACATCCACAGGGTGAACTGGGCCGTCGAACCAGAACCGTCCGAGCGGACAACCGGCACGATGGTGCGATCCGGAAGCGTTAGTCCGGGGTTGTCCTTGGCAATTGCCGAATCGTTCCACTTCGTGATCACGCCGGTGAAGATTTTCGAAATTACGTCACCGGAAAGGCGAAGGTTCGCAATTCGTTCGCCGCCCGACGTGATGTTGTACATGAACGCTGTTCCGCCCGCAACAATGGGCATGTAGGCGAAGCCACGGGTCGGGAGATCGTCCTTACGCCCGTTATCGATGAGGCCATAGGGAATTTCCGAGACCGCATAATCGACGGTTCCACCCTTGAACTGGTTGCGCCCGTCCGAGGATCCGGTGGAAGCGTAGTTGATTCGCATTCCGTACTGGGTGACGTTGCGTCGCCACTGATCGATGGCGTTCGCACTCCACGACGACCCCGCTCCCGAGATTGGTACATAGGACACGGCGAGCGCCGCGTCCACCGAGCCGAACACCGTCAGGCTGGAAAGCGCAAGGGACACCCCAGCGACGATGCGTCGGATGAGCGGGTTACGAATGTTCACGGAAGTTCCTTCGAACGGGTGGCGTTGACTCGTGCCTCGACGGCGGATCGCGCTGTGGCGAAGAGGGAAACGATGCTGGTGACGATTTTCTCTCGGCGGATTCTGCCGCGTGCCGCCCTTTCCGGTGTCATGCTGCCGACCCAACGGGCTACAACGAACAGCGTGAGGACAACCACCATGAGAACCGCGGCAGTGCCGAAGCCGCGAGCGATCATCGAGGGCTCGGGGGACTTGACGAACTGGAAGATTGCGAGCGGGAGGGACACCATTGGGTCGGCGAGCGGATTGACGTTGAGAGCGGCAGTGAATCCGGAGGTGAGCAGAACGGGCGACGTTTCTCCGATTCCACGGGCCGTAGCAAGGATGATCGATGTGGTCAGGCCGGACCGCGAAGTGGGAAGCACGACGGTCCACGCTGTCCGCCACTGTGACGCACCCAAACCAATTGACGCTTCCTTGAGTGTTTGAGGCACGAGTCGGAGGACCACGTCAGCCGACCGAATCATGATGGGAAGCATCATCACGCTGATCGCGAGCGAAGCGGCGATTCCCGACTTGGGAACGCCGAACATGAGAATCGCAGTAGCGAAAATGAACAGACCTGCGACGATCGACGGCAGAGCCGTCATCGCTTCGACAATGGTGCGAACGAATCGTGAAAATCGACTGTTGATTTCATTGAGGTAGACCGCGGCGGCGATTCCAAGCGGAATGGTGATGACAAGGGCGATAGAAATCTGAATGAGGGATCCGAGAATCGCGTGTCCAACTCCACCGACGCTGAGTGGGTCAAGTGGTCCAGCTGACTGCATGTCGTCGATATAGAAATTGACGAACGGCAGAGCTTCGGATCCGCGGCCGATGACGAAGGTGATGACGAAAATGAGGATTGAGAACAGCAACGTCGCGATGCTCGTGATGACGACGGCGACGACACGGTCGACCACGAAGGTTCGCGAGTCGTCGAGGCTGACAAGCAGCGCGTAAGTGGAGACGAAGAGCAGATACCAGACGATGAAGAAAGCGATACCGCCGGTGATGGGAGCGATCTGGGTGGTGAGGATGACTGCGAGTGCAAAGGCGGCAACCGCAGCACCCACAATCGAGAGCAAATCACCGACGCGCAAGCCGCCGAGGGTGCGACGACGCTCGGGTGTGGCCAGTTCAACCGGAGCATAAACGGTCGTCGTTCGAGCACTCGGCTTCTTGCGCGGGCGCTTCACGGCTTTCTTGTCCGTCGCCATTAGGACGCCGCCCCCGACCGTGACCGAGCGACGACGATCGACGCTCCGAAGTTGACGGCGAGCGTCATCGCAAAGAGCGCGAGGCCGGCGGCCATCAACGCGGAAAGACCCATCGGGGTCGATTCTCCGTAGCGAAGCGCGATGAGCGCGGCGACCGAATTGCCACCGTTTTGGAGGATGTGGGGCTGAATGGTGAAAACGGGCGAGATGATCATGTACACCGTGATGGTCTCGCCAAGTGCCCGGCCCAACCCGAGCATCGTTCCGCCGATGATGCCGCCCTGGCCGAAGGGCAAGACAACGTTGCGGATCATCGCCCAGCGCGTCGCACCGAGTCCGAGCGCCGCTTCGCGTTCGCCGATCGGGGTTTGCGAGAACACCTCGCGCATGATCGAGGTCACGATGGGGGTGACCATCATGCCGACGACAATTCCAGCGATGAACGACGACGAGGTGTACACCGTGGTCGTCGCGAGCGGGTCGGTGGGGTCAACGCCATCCACCGCGAGAAACGGAATCCACCCAAAATATTGAGCGAGCCATTTGGAGATGGGAACGATGAAGGGCTGGAAGAAGAAGAACCCCCAGAGGCCGAACACGACGGAGGGGATGGCGGCCATGAGGTCAACGATGGACACCAGGAACGACCTCAGTTGGCGCGGCGCGTATTCGGTGATGAATAGCGAAGTGCTCAATGCGAGCGGCACTGCGACGCAGACCGCGACGAGGGCGATGAGGATTGTGCCGACGATGACGGCCGCGATACCGAACTTGCCCTGATCGGGCTCCCACGCTTGCTCGGTGAAAAAGCTCCACCCGACGACGCCCAGCGCCTCCGAAGCGCGAAACGCGAGGAACGACCCTACAAGGACCATGATGATGAGGACGACGGAGCCTCCCGCGCGAATGGTTCCGCGGAAAACCTTGTCGCCGGTGTCACGAATTATCGTTAGTCGGCGCGGTTTGTCGTCAAACATTCAACCGCTTCCACACGTTGGGCAAAGGCGACGTTTGTCGCGTATTCAGAGTGACGGAACTAGGTGAACGGGCGGTGAACAGTGCGGAATGGTTTGGCTAATTGGTTGCGGGGAGCGATTGTTCGACGATGAGGTTTTGCATGAGCTGATTTGCGTGCATTTGCTCGGTCGCGTCGAAATACATCACCGCAAGTCCGCGAGTGGAGGCGGTCGCGGCCACTTCGGGACCGCCGCTGATGATGGCAGTTGCCCACACGTCGCACTCGACGATGTCGTGGCCAATCACGGTGGCGGCGATCAATCGGGGAACGTCCACCGATTGGCGCCAGATGTGCTCCCCGCGATCGTGGGTGCCACTCGTGGCAATCGCGGCCCACGTCGAATCGAGTGTGACGGTCGCAACCGCATCGAGAGTGCGGGTCGGGTGACCGATGGCCACGGGCCACGTTCGCTCAGTGCCCGCGACAAGGATGTCCCCGCCGAAGTTGAATGAGAAGTCAGTGATTCCGTGCGCGCGCATCACGTGCGCGGCGGCGGCGATGGCGTCGGCCTTGACGATCCCCGACAGGTCGATGACACCGTCACCGCGGTGCGGGGTGAACGCTCCCCCGGTTTCGTTTCGCCACTCGATCGCGCGGGCGTAGGTGTC
>JAHEGC010000011.1:0-91346 GCA_024639965.1 Micrococcales bacterium | reverse complement strand
GTCGTGCCCGGGGTCGCCCCGCCCGAGGCGTTGGTGTCACCCTGGTTGTTGGAGAGAACTCCCGTTCCGATGAACACGCCGCCGGCGAGCACACCCATGGTGGCCAAGCCGGAAACGAAAGCTGAAGTGGGTCGCATAATATTTTTCTCCTACCAGGCGAACTTTTCGAAGTGGATCTTGTGAGCGGGAACGCCGGTCCGCTCGAGGTCGGCAACGAGCGAGTCCATCCAGTGCTCGGGACCGCACAAATAGTAGTCAACCGAGGTGGGGTCGTCGATGATTGTTCCCACCGTGACGCCACGCTCCGATTCGTCCCAGGGAAGCCACGGGGTTCGCTTGCCGCGAGGACCCGCGAGCTTGTATACGGTACCGCGCTTCGCGTGGGTGAGCTGGACGATTTCGTCGACGAGGAACATCTCTTCCGAAGTGCGAGCACGAGCAATAACGGTGAGATCCCCGGGGCCGACGTCGATCGACTCGACGAGGGCACGGATCGGGGCCAGCCCGATTCCCGAACCAATGAGGGCGACACGCGAGGTGGTGCGCACCTCGTCGGTGAACACTCCGTAGGGACCTTCGAACCACACCGGGGTTCCGGGGCGAACATTCTGGAGAATCTTTGTTGCGTCGCCGAGGTTGCGCACCGTGATTCGGAGTCGGTCGCGTGTGGGAGCAGCCGAGATGGAGAACGGGTGCGCCTCGGCCCAGAGGCCGCGGGCGAGGAATCGCCACTGGGCGAAGTTGCCCGAGCGGAAACCCGCCTTGTCGATGTGGCGGCCACGCATCCAGATCGACACGGTTCCGGGTCCCTCGACGACGACCTCGTCGACGACCAGTTTGTGTCGGAGCGATTTGATCACGGGGAGTGCGACACGGAAGACCGCGATTCCGCCGATGGCGACGACGTACAGGGCGAGCCAGTAGTTGCGGGCGAGCGTTCCTTCGGCGAACAACATTCCCTGCGAGAACTGGTGGAAGACACCGAGGAACATCGCGACGTAGGACAGAAGGTGAATCGCGTGCCACACCGCGTGAGGCAGCGCCTTCTTCACGGCGACGAGGCTCGTGATGACGATGAGAATCATCACTCCCATGGCGAGGAACGACAGGAGCAAATCGTTGATGCCCAACATCGAGACGACCTCGCTCCAGAGGTCAGTCTGGACGCGCGATGCGTAGTCGACGATGAGCGCGACCATGTGAACGAGGAGCAAATAGAGAACGGGCTTACCGAGCTTCTTGTGGAGTTCGAGGGCGCGATCGTGGCCGAAGAGATTGTCGACGAACGGGATGCGTGCGGCGAGGATCATCATGACGAGGAAAAGGTTTGTCCCGATGAGCCCCGAGACGACTCCGACACCAAAGGCGATTGTCGTCACGTCGAGGAAGTTGGTGAAACCACCGCCACCGAAGAAGAGAGCGACCGCGAGTGCCGTGCTGAACGGGATGAGAAACTCGACGAAGTCTTTCGAGGTCCAGCGTCGCTTGGCGATGCGCTCGTGTTCGCGATTCTGAAGGGTGGTCATGCGTCAAGATAACGGGGGCGGGCTGTGGGGAACCCTGATGAATCCTATGAGGACTCTGTGAAGGCTAAGCGACCTTGTGTCGTCTCCGTGGAGAGCGGGCGGTGGAGAATCGGGCGGCGCGGCGGCCGACCCGGTGGTCGATCTGTCGATGGGATCGTGACGGAGCGATGGGCCGGCCCGCGATGGTGCGGAAGAAGAAATGCTTAGCAATCTCCACGAGCACCAGGTACAACACAATCATCCCGAGGAGTGCGAGGAAGAACGGTGCGGGGAGCGGTGTGAATCCGAGGACGCCGGCCAGCGAGGAGTAGGGCGCCCAGCACCCGATTGCGACGACCGCGAAAACCGACGCGATGAGGCCGATCGAGGGTCGGCTCCGGAAGAACGGGACGCGCCGAGTGCGCACCACAAAGACGATGAGCGTTTCCGTCGCGAGTGATTCGACGAACCACCCCGACTGGAACTCGGGCTCACCCGCTCGGAACACGAACATCATCAGCGCGAAGGTCGCGAAATCGAAGATCGACGAAATCGGCCCGAACGTGAACATGAAGCGACGAATCATGCGGATGTCCCAGTGCGATGGGCGCGTCACAGCCTCGGGGTCGACGCGGTCGTACGGGATCGCGAGCTGGCTGGAGTCGTACAGGACGTCGTTGAGGAGCACCTGGCTCGGCGTCATGGGGAGGAAGTTGAGCGCGATGGACCCGAAAGCCGCGCTGAACATGTTCCCGAAGTCACCCGAGGTCCCCATGAACACGTACTTCATCGTGTTGTTGAACACTCGGCGACCCTGGAGAACACCGTCGGCCAGCACCGCGAGGTCCTTCTTGAGCAGAACGATGTCCGCCGCGTCCTTCGCGACGTCCGACGCTGTGTTCACCGAAATCCCGACATCGGCGACGTGCAGCGCGATCGCGTCGTTGACGCCATCCCCCAGAAATCCGACGGCGGCACCGTGACCGCGCAACGATTCGATCACGCGGGCCTTGTGCTCGGGGGATACTCGGGCGAAGATTGTCGCTTCCCGCGCGCGGTCGCGCAGAGAGGCATCGTCGAGAGTGTCGATCTCGGCGCCGGTGAGCGTGTGCTCCGCCTCGAGCCCGAGGGCGGAACACACCGACACCGCAACGGTGAGATTGTCGCCCGTGGCGATTTTGACCGCGATGCCGAGGTCGCGAAGACGCACAAGGCTCTCCCGGGCGTCCTCCTTGACGTCGTCCGAGAACACAAGGAGTCCGTCCACGGTCAACCCGCGAAGGTCGGAGAGTTCAACGGAGTCGAGGTGATTCGCCGGCATCGACGCAACCAGTAGAACGCGCGAACCCTTCGCATATTCCTCGGCAAGCGCCGAGCGAATCGCCTGGGGAAACGATTCGCAGAGCGGTTCCACGTCTTCCGCCGAACCCTTGACGGCGACGATTCGCTCGGAGCCCACGTCAACGAGTGCGGCGGTGAGGCGCGATTGGTGGCTGAAGGGGATCGAGTCGCGCACGACGGACGTGGTCAAAGCATTCGCGCGAAGCACCGACTGGGACCAGAGTGCCGCATCGAGAGTGTTGAGCCCGATGGTGTCGTTGACGCCTCGACGCAGGTCGGTGGTTGTGGCGAGAAGCCCACCCAGCATCGCGTCCCGTCCTGGTGCGTCGATGGCACGCCGGAATCCGACTTCCCCCGACGTCAACGTGCCCGTCTTATCGGTGAGCAGGATGTCGATGTCTCCCAGATCCTCGATACCGATGAGTCGCTTGACGAGCACACCGGCCTTCGCCAAACGCCTGGATCCCATCGCCAGCGACGTGCTGACGACCGCGGGGAGAAGTTGCGGGGTCATACCAATCGCGATGGCGAGACTGAAAAGGATCGACTCGATGACGGGCCTGCCGAGAATCGTGTTCGCGGCGAAGATAAGCGTCGTCAGTCCGAGCGCCACCCACAGCAGGAACGTCGAGAAACGGCGAAGTCCGATTTGGAAGTCGGTGTCGGGCTGGCGTTCCCCCAGTCGCAGGGCGATTCGGCCGAATTCGGTGTCCCGTGCCGTCGCGACGACGACTCCGGTTCCCGACCCGGCCGAGACAATGGTCCCCATTTTCGCGAGTGACCCTTCGCCCTCGTCGGTTGTTTTCACGACGGGGAGGGACTCCCCGGTGATGATGCTCTCGTCACACTCGAGCTCGACCACCTCGATGAGGCGCAGGTCGGCGGGTACGACGGTGCCGAGGGAGATGTCGACGACGTCACCGACAACGAGGTCGACGACGGGGATCGATGCGAGAACGCCGTCGCGATGAACTGTGACACGATGTTCGACGCGGGAGTGGAGCAGCTCGGTCGCCCGCTCCGCCCGATATTCGGTCACGAAACCGAGCGTCACGCTCAACACAAGGATTCCGAGGATGACGAGGGAGTTGGTGGTGTCTCCGAGAAAGTACGAGACGGTCGCGGTCGAACCGAGGAGAACGAGGATGGGATTACGGAGTTGTCGCGCGAGAACGGCGATCCCGCGCACGCGATGAGAACGAACCGCGTTCGGCCCGTTGGTGGCGAGTCGCTCAGCCGCCTCGCGCTCCGTCAGCCCGCCGACACCCGGAAACTCCATGTCGCCACTATAGGTCGGTGTTGACGAAGCGTTATATTTGGAGATTCCTCATCAACAACTGAAACTGATTAGGGCAAACGCTTCCAGTGCGAATTTTTGCCGACTACCGTATAAATCATGGGTAGACCGACGA
Organism: Micrococcales bacterium; assembly: GCA_024639965.1. Taxonomy (GTDB): domain Bacteria; phylum Actinomycetota; class Actinomycetes; order Actinomycetales; family Microbacteriaceae; genus MWH-TA3. The sequence goes on along the minus strand of JAHEGC010000011.1, from coordinate 87,088 downwards.
AGGGCACACGGCCGAAAACCGACCCATCGCTGACCCCGGAATTTTGGTCGCAGCTCATGGGAAACGCCGCTCCGACGCAGCGTGAACAGTTCCTCTGGCTCACGATTCACCACGTTCGCGCCCAGGGCCTCGCCCAATTCACCATTTCTCAGGTCGCCAAACAACTTGGTTACTCCGTCGCCATGGTCAACCACCACTTCGGGTCCCGCGACGGCCTCATTTCCGAATGCGCCGAAACGGTGTACGGTCGTTACGCCGATGCGCTCATGAACGCTGTCACCGAGGCGGAGCAAACTCCGCTGACGCGTCTCAAGGCGTACCTTCGCGCCTCGTACGAATGGGGCCTCAAGCTGGGCGGGTGGTCGGTAGTCATTCACTACCCCAACTTCTCGTTCGAAAACCCCGACATCGCGATGGATCGAACCAACGACGGTTTCGAGGATTCGCTCAACTCGACGCTCGTGCGGATCACTCAACTGGTCATCGATCTTCGCAAGGGTGAAATCTCGGATGGTTTCCTCGACCAAACGAAGTTCCCCACCAACGCGCTCGCAATCGACGAGGATGCCGTTTTTTATGCAGCGAACATCGGATTCGTGTTGACCGGAATTCGCGCGTGGATGGTGGGCCGCCATTCGGCGGTCAGCGAAGAGCACCAACACTTTGAGCGCTACGCGGCGGTTGTGCGGCGCGAGCTCGACTACGTCGTCGACAGCATCCCCGTTCCCGGGAAGTAGCCGCTTAATCTTCGCCGATGTCCTCGTTCCAGAGGGCCGGGTTCTTCTCGATGAAATCCCCCATCAACTCGACGAGTTCTGGCACGTTCATCACGTGAACATCGGCGCCGTGCTCGGCGACCCAATCCTGACCGCCGAGGAAATTAATGTCGTCACCGACGAGAACTCGACCGATTCCGAACTGTCGAATGAGTCCCGAGCAGTACCAGCAGGGCGAGAGGCTGGTCGCGAGGGTGACGCGTCGATAGGACCGCTGTCGTCCCGCGTTGCGAAAGGCGCTCGTCTCGCCGTGCATTGACGCGTCGCCCTCCTGAACGCGGAGGTTGTGTCCGCTCCCGAGGAGTCGGCCTTCCTCGTCGAACAGGGCGGCGCCGATGGGGATTCCCCCTTCGGCACCGCCCAGTCGAGCTTCGGCGATGGCGACGCCCATTTTGTCGGCGTCGGTCGGGTAGAGACGACCTACTTCGATCTCCATCGCCGAGAGTGCTTACTTGCTGTTCTTGTCGAGCTTCGAGAAGCCGACGAAGAGGAGTGACGCGAGGACGAAACCGACGAGCGCGGTGAGGTCCGGGACATCGACGATTGCGCCGTTGTCGAGCGTCACGTGGTGCAGCGCGATTCCGAGCGGTCCGGTGTACAGAACCTGGCTGGCGAATCCCCAGATCGAGAACACCGTCGCGATGACGAACGCGAGAGGTCCGGCCCAGGAGTTCTTCGGGCTCAGCGCGCGCTTACCTGCGTCTTTCCCACCCGACAAGATTCGTTCGGTGAGGACGACGGCGATCCACGGTGACACCCAGTACGAGACGACCAGCAGGAAGCTGTCGAGCTGGTGGGCGACGTCACCGTTGACCACACCGACGTAGGAGATGAACCCGCCGACGAGGCCCGCGAGGGCGACCATGATCGCACGACGCGAACGGAACCCGAGTTTGAAGCCCATGGCAAGGAACGACATCGCGCCCGAGTAAACGTTGAGGATGTTGGCCGAAACCGAGCCGACGACGATCGCGAGAAGCACGAAGCTGGCGAACACGGGGGTGAAGATTCCCGTGAAGGTGGCGGTCGGGTTTTCGATACCCCAGAAGTTACCGGCGGCGAGCACGTTGAACGCGGCAGCACCAACAATCATGATGAGCGACGTGCTGACGAAGTTGCCGAGCCCGGCTGCCCAGCCGAGCGCCTTCTTGTCGGTGTTGGCTGGGAGATAGCGTGTGTAGTCCGAGGCGAACGCGGTCCAACCGGCGGTGTAGCCGTAGGCGGCACCCGCGGTGAGGGTGAACCCTGCCCACGGGAATTCCGCGGGCGCGGCGGTCGACACGAATGCGCCGGGAAGCGCGAAGACGATGACGACCACGATGATCCACACGATCGCGAGGAAGAACGAGGCGTAGCGCTCCCACTTCTGGATGAGGTTGTGACCGACGAACGCGACACCGACCTGCGCGAGGATGATGATCGCGAGCGCCGCGAACACGTCGAGTCCGGGTACGAGCGCCTCGAGGGCGAAGGTTCCCGAGATCGTGTTGACCGCGAACCACCCGATTCCTGCGACGAGTGTGGAAAGCCCCGAGGGGATGAGGTTGCCCCAGCGGCCGAAGGCGTTGCGCCCGAGGACCATCTGCGGGAGCCCCGCGGACGGACCCCACGTGCTGAGGATGCCGTGGGTGATTCCCGCGAGTCCGTTACCGATGAGGATGGCGGCGATTCCGGTCCAGATGTCCAGACCGAAGCCGATAGCGAGTGCGCCGACAAACACGGTGGCGAACTCGAGGTTGGGTGACGACCACACAGTAAAGAGGTGCCACGGTTTGCCGTGACGCTCACCCGCGGGAATGGGTTCGACGTCGTTGGTTTCGATTGCAGAGGTGGAATTTGTCATGTCCCGAGCCTAGGGAAACCACTTCAGTGTTGGGGTTTCACGCGCCGAGTTAACAGAGATGTAACACGGTTTCCGTGTTACTTTTCCCCCATGAGCGTCACCTTTTCAACGATTGTCATCCCCGACGGCAATCACGCCTCGATCGCGATTCCCGATGAGGTGCTCGCGGAACTCGGAACCAATCGGCGAGCGCCGCTGCGCGTCACGGTCAACGGCCACACGTATCAGAGCACAGCAACCGCGGTCGGTGGCGAATGCCGGGTCGTGTTCCCGTCCGCGGATCGAGTGGCGGCAGGGGTGACGGGCGGCGACACCGTCGACGTGACCCTCGAACTCGACTCGGGTTTCCGCGAGGTCGACCTGCATCCAGAGTTTGTCGCTGCTCTCGCCAGTGCCGGTCTTCGCGAAGCGTTCGACGAACTCGGCTATTCGCATCGCAAGGAACACGCGCGTTCCGTCAACGAGGCGAAGGCGGATGACACCCGCACTCGGCGGATCGCCGCCGCCCTCGAGAAGGTTCGGTCGCGAACGACATAGCGGTTTTCCTGTGGCAAAGTGAAGTCATGTCGAACTCTGACTACGTTGACCTTCTTCCCCGCGGACACTCCGATTTCCCGCACCGACTCCTCACCAGCGAGGGTGTTCGTGTCATCGGCGAGGGAGACGCCGCGGTTCTCGAGGTCGCACCCGAGGCGCTCGAAGCGCTCGCCTACGAGGCGTACAAAGAAGTCAACTACTTCCTACGCCCCGCGCACCTCGCGCAACTGCGCCACATCGTCGACGACCCCGAGTCGTCGGGCAACGACCGTTACGTGGCTCTCGACCTGCTCAAAAACGCGAACGTAGCGTCCGGCGGAGTTCTTCCGATGTGTCAGGACACGGGCACCGCCCTCGTTCACGCCAAGCGTGGCCACCGCATCGTCACCGACGGCAACGACCGTGCCCACATCTGGGATGGCATCGCCCGCGCCTACCGCGACCTCAACCTGCGCTATTCGCAGATGGCCGCCCGCACCCTGTGGGACGAGGTCAACACCAAGTCGAATCTCCCCGCCGAGATTGACATCACGCTCGGCAAGGGTGACTCCTACGAGTTCCTGTTCATGGCTAAGGGTGGCGGCAGCGCGAACAAATCGTTCCTTTTCCAAGAGACAAAGGCCATTCTCGACGAGACCCGCATGCTCGAGTTTCTCCGCGCCAAGATCGAGAGCATCGGCACCGCCGCGTGCCCGCCTTATCACCTGGCCGTCGTCATCGGTGGAACTTCCGCCGACTTCGCGATGAAAACCGCCAAGCTCGCCTCGACGAAGTACCTGGACGGCCTCCCCACGGAGGGCAACGACACGGGTGCCGGATTCCGCGATCTCGCCTTCGAGAAGACGGTTTTCGAGATGACGCAGACCATCGGTTTCGGAGCCCAGTTCGGAGGTAAGTATTTCTGCCACGACGTCCGCGTCGTCAGGCTTCCCCGCCACGGAGCGTCGCTTCCGATCGCGATCGCGGTGTCGTGCTCGGCCGACCGCCAGATCCTCGCGACCATCAACGCGAACGGCGTGTTCATCGAGGAACTCGAGCACGAGCCGTCGCGCTTCATCCCGGAGACGGGTCTCGCCGCGATCGACGAGGCCTCCCCCGCGCACCCCATCGACCTGTCGAAGCCGATGAGCGAGATTCAGGCCGCGCTCTCGCAGTGCACCGTGGGAACCCGCGTTTCGTTGACGGGAACCATCATCGTTGCGCGCGATGCCGCCCACGCGAAGTGGCGCGAGCGCCTCGAGCGCGGCGAGGGCCTTCCCGATTACGCGAAGGCTCATCCCATCTATTACGCGGGACCGGCGAAGACTCCGGAAGGGCTTGCAACGGGATCGTTCGGACCGACGACCGCGGGGCGCATGGACGCCTACGTCGATCAGTTCCAGGCCGCGGGTGGTTCGCTCGTCATGCTCGCCAAGGGCAACCGCTCGTCTGTGGTCACGCAGGCGTGCAACGCCCACGGCGGCTTCTACCTCGGAACCATCGGCGGGCCGGCCGCGCTTCTCGCCCACGACAACATCACGTCGATGGAGGTCATCGACTATCCCGAACTCGGAATGGAAGCGGTACATCGAATTGAGGTGGTGAACTTCCCCGCGTTCGTCGTCGTGGACGACAAGGGGAACGACTTCTTCACTCAGGCGACGAGCAAGCCGATCACCCTCCGCCCGAGGCCGTCTGTATAATATATTTGTCGCGCGTTGCGACCAGATTGTCGGAGGGGCTAACCCATGAGTGACTCGGATTCGCGCGTCGTCGAAGGCTGGACTGGCCGGCTGTTTGAGGACTTCACCGTCGGCGACATCTACTATCACCCGTTCGGGAAGACCGTCACGGAATCGGACAATCAGATGTTCACGCTGATGACTCAGAATGTGTCGAAGACGCACGTCGACCGCAATTACGCTGCGGGAACCACCTACAAACTGCCGCTCGTCAATTCGACTTTTACGCTCGCGCTCGTCACTGGTCAGTCGACGATGGATCTCTCGATGAACGTGTTCGCCAACCTCGGCTGGGACGAGGTGCGCATGCCCGCCCCCGTCTACGAAGGCGACACCATCTATTCGCGTTCCAAAGTTCTCGAACTTCGCGAGTCGGCGTCGCGCCCCACGATGGGCGTCGTCACCGTCGCCACTGAGGGCTTCAACCAGGACGGCACCATCGTCGTGTCGTTCCGCCGATCGTTCATGATCTACAAGAAGGGGCACCTCCCCTCCGTCGCGTCGTCGCGCCCGGACGAGTCGAGCCTGCCCTCAGTGTCGGGCGACTAATGTCTCTCGACGGCGTCACCGCGGTTGCCGAGGCGACGACGTTTCTGTTCGTTCCGGGCGACCGCCCCGATCGATTCGACAAGGCGTTCCAGACCGACGCCGACGTCGTCATTATCGATCTCGAAGACGCAGTCTCGACCGACAACAAGAAGATCGCGCTCGACGCGGCACTCGCGGCACTCGCGGGCGAGGGGGTGTCAGCGGATTTCCGCGCACTCGTTCGCATCAACGCGCTGGACGACGTCGCGACCATCGCCGGCTCAAGCCGACTTCTCGGCGTGATGATTCCGAAGGCGGAGGACGGTGCCGCAATCGCTGCGGCAACGACGGCGCTTCCCGCCGACGTCGCCGTCGTCGCACTCATTGAGACCGCGCGGGGCGTCGCCAACGCGCCCGCCATCGCGACCGTCCCCCGCGTGACCCGACTCGCGTTCGGTGCGATTGACTTCTCGGCCGACGTTGATGCCACCGACCCCGCCGTGCTCGACTACGCGCGGGCGGCGCTCGTTGTCGCGTCGCGCGTCGCCGACCTTCCCGCGCCTGTGGACTCGCCCAGCACGACGTTCACCGATCTCGACGCGGTCGAATCCGACACGCGTCATGCTCGAGAACTCGGGTTCGGCGGCAAGCTCTGCATCCACCCCGCACAACTCGACCCCGTCGCACACGGGTTCGCCCCGACCGCCGCCGAAGTCGAGTGGGCTACCCGGGTTGTCGGTCTCGAGGGTGGTGCGGTGCAACTCGACGGCGCGATGGTCGACAAGCCCGTCGTCGACCGAGCGAAGCGAATCCTCGCCCGAGCCGGCGGTCAATAACCGTGACCCGACCGCTCGACGGCATCACCGTCGTCACCCTCGAACAAGCGGTCGCTGCTCCGTTCGCGTCGCGTCAACTGGCCGACCTGGGTGCCCGCGTCATCAAGATCGAACGCGACGCAGGAGATTTCGCCCGCCAGTACGACCACACCGTTCACGGTGAGGCCAGCTACTTCGTGTGGATCAACCGAGGCAAGGAGAGCGTGGTCCTCGACCTCAAGAGTGATTCGGGTATCGCCGCACTTCGCGCCCTCGTCACGAAAGCCGACGTGTTCATACAAAACCTCGCCCCTGGAGCGATTGAACGGCTCGGACTCGGCCCCGATGTGGCCACCGCACTCAACCCGGCGCTCATCTACGTATCCATCTCGGGATACGGTCGCGGCGGATCGTACGAACAGAAAAAGGCGTACGACCTTCTCGTTCAGTGTGAGGCCGGACTACTCTCGGTGACGGGCACGCCCGAAGCGCCGGCCAAAGTCGGAGTGTCGATTGCCGACATCGCGTCGGGAATGTACGCCTACACCGGGGTGCTCTCAGCGCTGATCCAACGCGGACGCACCGGTCGGGGCGATGTGCTCGAGATCTCCATGCTCGAAGCACTCGGCGAGTGGATGATGCAGCCCTACCTCTTCGCCGAATACGGCGGCACACAGGCGCCGCGCTCGGGCGCCCAACACGCGTCCATCGCACCGTACGGTCCGTTCAACACCGCCGACGGAACCGTGTTCTTCGGAATTCAGAACGAGCGCGAATGGGCGGCCTTCTGCTCGACGGTGATGGGCGACGACTCGATGGTGAACGCCGCGGAATTCGCCACCGGCGCGCAGCGCGTCGCCAACCGTCCGTCCCTGCACGCACGAATCGATGTGGTGTTCGGTGACCTCTCCAAAGTCGACGTTCTCGAGCGGCTCGATTCGGCCGGAATCGCCAACGCGGAACTGCGCGACATGCGCGGTTTTTCGAGCCACCCCCAACTCGCCGAACGTGACCGCTGGCGCGATGTCGTGATTCCCGGTGGCGACACCGCTCGGAGCCTCCTCCCCCCGGTGACGGCCGGGTCGTACACGCCCGCGATGGGGGCGGTTCCCGCACTCGGGGAACACACCGACGCCGTTCTCGCCGAGTTCGGAATCACCGAATAGCTCGACGGGCGCCGATTACTGGCGCGTGACCTTGCCCGTGATGGAGGCGAGAGGTTGCAGGAACGCCGGCTTCGCGAGCAACCACGCACCGACGGTGAGAACGAGCGACGCGGCGAAGAGCCCAAATCCGAGCCACCCCTCGGTGTCGGTTCCCGCGTACATGTGACCGAGGTTGCGCAGTGCGCCGGTCGTCAGAACAAGGGTGATGTGCGCGATGACGAACAAAACGAAAAAGATCATCGTCGGGTAATGAATTGCGCGGGCGACGGCGAGCGGATAGAGCTTCGAGATGGTCGCCTTGGGGCCGGGCCACGCGTTGGACATGCGAATGCCCGTGACGGCGGCGAGCGGAGCGGCCACGAAAACAATGAGGAAGTAAGCGAGCTGCTGGAGCGAGTTGTAGTTGACCCACCCGTTTTCGTGCGGCCAATCGAGAGACAGGTATTGCAGGGCAGCGGAGAGTGCGTTGGGAACAACGTCCCAGTTGGTCGGAACAAGCCGCGCCCAGTGACCCGTCGTGAATAACAGAACAACGAAGGCGAGACCGTTGAGCACCCACAGTGCATCGAGCGTGAGGTGCAGCCACAAGTCGAGACTGATCTTGCGTGGTTCACCCTTGGTGCGAATTAACCCACGGTTGGTGCGGGTCCAATACGCAGCGGGGCGCTGCGTGGTGCGCACGAGCCACCCGGTCCGGATGATCAGTGCGATGAAAAACGCGTTGAGGAAGTGTTGAACGTTGAGCCACCACGGGAAGCCCTCCGGGGTTCCCGCGGGAAGAGGCGTGGAACCGGGGTACTGCGCCACAAACTGAGCTCCGGTGTCGGTCGATCGGAACCAGATTGCGAATCCCACGGCCACCGAGAGTGCGGCGAGGGCGACGACGAGGGTCACGACGAGTCGAGTGCGTGGAGCCGCCGCGGGTGCGCTCATCGTTTTGCCTCGATGGCGGCGATGAGCTGCGGAACAACGGTGAACACGTCACCGACGATACCGAAGTCGGACACCTGGAAGATGGCGGCATCGGGGTCCTTGTTGATCGCGACAATCGTGTCGGCCGTCTGCATGCCCGCGCGGTGTTGAATCGCCCCCGAGATTCCGAGCGCCACATACAACTGCGGCGACACCGTCACGCCCGTCTGCCCGACCTGCAGTGACGGAGCAACGAAGCCCGCGTCGACGGCGGCGCGCGACGCACCGACCGCAGCTCCGAGGGTGTCGGCGAGTTGCTCGACCAGCGCGAACTTCTCCGCCGAACCGAGTCCGCGCCCACCCGACACGACCCTCTCCGCACCGCGGAGTTCGGGGCGCGTGGAATCCGAGGCGAGTGTCTCGGTGGAGTCGATGACACCCGACGACGACGTTGACTCAACGGCAACCGTCGAGACGGTTGGTTTTCCTGCGACGGGACGATCGGCGGCCGCACCCTGACGAACGGTCACGATGGGAATCCCGCCCGTGATCTCCGAGGTGGTGGTGAACCCGCCTCCGAACACCGAGTGGGTTGCGATGAGAACGTTCTTTCCCTTCGCGACATCGACCGCATCCACGAGAACCGTGGTTCGGCGACGAACGGCGAGTCGACCCGCGATTTCACGACCGTCGCCCGAGTTGGGGAGGAACACCGCGTCGGCCTTGTGAGCGTCAATCGCCGCATCGAGCGCGTCGACCGACGGGGTGACCAACGCGGTTGCTACGGTGCTGGACTCGGCAACCACCACCTGTGCCGCACCGAGTGCGCCGAGGTCGGCGGCAACATTCTTGCCCTTTCCCGGTGAGGCGACGACGATGGCGATGGGGTTCCCAATCTTGGCTGCCGCGGCGAGGGTCGACGCGGCGCCCGAGGCGAGCGCGCCTGACTCGGTCAATTCAACGAGGGCAAGAACGGTAGTCATGGCGTGCTCCTAGACGAGTCGGTTCGAGACGAGGAAGTCGGCGAGCTGTTCGGCCGCGGTGCCGTCATCGGTGACGACCGTTCCCGCGCTGCGGGCCGGACGAACGGTGGTGGAGAGGACCGCCGAGCGACCGGCGGGGGCGGTGACGTCGAGGTCGGCGAGTGCCAGGGTCACGACGGGCTTCTTTTTTGCGCCCATGATTCCCTTGAACGAGGGGAAACGTGCGTCGGGGTTGCTCTCGTTGACGGAAATGACCGCGGGAAGCGACGCGTGAACCGCCTGGGTGCCGCCGTCGATGCGGCGAACGCCACGAACGGTCGAACCGTCGACGACGATGTCGCCGAGGGTTCCGAGGTGCGGAAGGCCCAGGTACTCCGCGATCATCGCGGGCACCAGACCACCGCGGCCGTCGGTCGATTCGTTGCCCGCGAACACGAGGTCGGCGTCCTGCGCGCGAACGGCGGCGGCGATTACCGCTGCGGTCAATCCGGCATCGGCTCCGGCGAGGGAGTCGTCGCAGATGTGTACCGCGGAGTCGCATCCCATGGCAAGGGCCTTCTTGAGTGATTCGCTCACATCGCCGGGCGCCATCGTCATGACGACAACTTCGGCGTCCTTCGCAGACTCGGCCACGGTGAGGGCGGCTTCGAGCGCGCGCTCGTTGATCTCGTCAATGACGGGATCGCTCGACGCTCGGTCCACCCAACCGGTCGAGGTGTCGAGGCGTCGGTCGCCCCACGTATCGGGTACCTGCTTCATCAATACGACGATTTTCACGGTGGTTTCCTCTCACGCGGTCGTAAAAATATTATATAGGATTTACGCCGTGTGGCGGAAGCCCCTCCGCAATCGCCCCGCTCCTAGCTCTGTGCGGCGATGCGCGCATCAATGTGACTCGCGAGTTGCTCCCCCGCGTGGTGAACGTGTTCCACCATCTCGCGGCGAGCCGTCTCGGCGTCACCGTTACGAATCGCGCCGAGAAGTGTCGCGTGATCGTGGACCGTCGTTTCCGGCCAGCCGGCGATTGAGGCGTAAAAGCGGCGAGGGGCATAGCGCGAGACAAGCCGAATCACCTGGGCAAGCCGCGGCGCATCGGCCGCAAGGTTGATCTCGCGGTGAAACTGGTGGTTGAGTTCCTCGAGAGCGGCCAGGTCGCCAGATTTCGCCGCATCGATGAGCTCCGCGTGGATGCGCTCCAGGGCTGCGATCGTTTCGGGCTTCGCGTTCGTTGCCGCGCGCGCGGCGAGTTCTCCCGCCACCATCGATTGCACGAGGAACATATCCCGAATGTCGGTGCCATCGAGCTTCGCAACGGTGAATCCGCGGCGCGGGGCGAGGTCGAGAAATCCCTCCGCGCGCAGCGCCTGCAGGGCCTCGCGCGCGGGAGTGGTCGAAATGCCGAGTTCGTCGGCGACAGTTTCCGGTCGAACCGGTGCCCCGGCGGTCAGGTTTCCCGAGGTGATCTGGTCGCGGAGATAGGCCGCGGCCACATCACCGAGCTGCAGACGCACCGAGCGAAGTTGGGCGTTCATCGCGGACTCTCCTCGTTGCCTGGTTCGAAAAGGGAAACACGCTCGGCGAACCGCGTGCATTGTACATAATATGCGGAAGCGGGCACCGGATGGGAGTGATCGTTGCTCTTGCCGGCGAGCACCGTGAGCCATATATTATGTATTTATGACCAGTCTTCTCAGCGACGAAGAACAGATGCTCGTCGACACCGTCCGAGCGTTCATCGACCGCGACGTCAAGCCCACCGTCAACGAAGTCGAGCACGCGAACGAATACCCCGAAGCGTGGATCGAGGCGATGAAGGAGATGGGCATCTTTGGACTCGCGGTCCCCGAAGAATACGACGGCCTCCCCGTCTCGATGCCCGCCTACATTCGCGTCACCGAAGAACTCGCTCGCGGGTGGATGAGCCTCTCCGGGGCAATGGGCGGTCACACCGTCGTCGCCAAACTCCTCACGATGTACGGCACCGACGAGCAGAAGCAGAAGTACCTACCCCTCATGGCGACGGGCGAGCTTCGCGCAACGATGGCGCTCACCGAACCCAACGGCGGCTCCGACCTCCAGGCGATCACGACGACGGCAAAAACCGACGGCGACGACCTCGTCATCAACGGATCGAAGACGTGGATCTCCAACGTGCGTCGCAGCGGCCTCATCGCGCTTCTCGTCAAGACCGACCCCAACGCCGAGCCGCGGCACACGGGGATGTCCATCGTTCTCGTCGAGCCGGGTGACGGGTTCAGCATCTCGCGCGACCTGCCCAAACTCGGCTACAAGGGCGTGGAGTCCTGCGAAATCTCATTTGATAACTACCGCACGCCGAAGGCGCAGATCCTCGGTGGCGAAGCGGGCAAGGGCTTCTCGCAGTTCATGAAGGGGCTCGAGGTTGGGCGCATCCAGGTCGCCGCCCGCTCGCTGGGCGTTGCCACCGCGGCACTCGAGGATTCACTCCGCTACGCCCAGGAGCGCGAAACCTTCGGCAAACCCATCTGGAAGCACCAATCGATTGGCAACTACCTGGCAGAGATGGCGACCAAGCTCACCGCCGCTCGTCAGCTCACTCTGTTTGCGGGCGAGAAGTACGAAAGCGGCGAGCGCTGCGACATGGAGGCGGGCATGGCCAAACTGTTCGCTTCCGAGGTCGCTCAGGAAATATCGCTCAACGCGATCCGCATTCACGGCGGATACGGCTACTCGACCGAGTACGACGTCGAACGTTATTACCGTGATGCCCCACTCATGATCGTCGGTGAGGGAACCAACGAGATCCAGAAGAACGTCATCGCCGCTCAACTCGTCGCGCGCGGCGGACTGTAAACCACCCACACAACGCAAGGAAACACAATGTCGTATTTCGAACCCGATGCCGACCTGCTCGCCGCCTCAAACAAGGCACTCGCCAGCGTCAACGTCGGCCGCCTGCTCAAAGCCGCAACGACCTTCGACATTCACGACCCTGCGACCGAAGAGGTCATCGGCTCTCTCCCCGACCACACGCCCGAGCACGCACTCGAAGCCTTGACCAAGGCGGATGCGGCGGGTAAGGCATGGGCGAAGACGAGTCCGCGCCACCGCTCCGACGTGCTGCACGCGGTGTACCGAACGCTCATCGACAACAAGGACACGCTCGCGTACGTCATCTCGCGCGAGATGGGCAAGCCACTCGCCGAAGGCTACGCCGAAGTGCAATACTCCGCTGACTACGTGCGCTGGTTCGCCGAGGAGGCGTTGCGATCGCAGGGCCTCTATCGCGACTCGCCCGCCGGCGACGCAACAATCCTCGTTCGTCGCAGCCCCATCGGCAACGCGGTGCTCATCGCCCCGTGGAACTTCCCGATGGCGATGGCGACGCGCAAGATCGCCCCCGCGCTCGCCGCGGGCTGTGCCTGCGTCGTCAAACCGGCCGCCCTGACCCCTCTCACGACCGTCATCGTGCTCGACCTCATGATCCAGGCGGGTGTTCCCGAGGACCTCGTTCAGGTCATCACGACGACCAACGCATCGGGCTTCTCCAGCACGCTGCTCGCCGACCAGCGCGTGCGCAAGATCTCGTTCACGGGATCCACCCCCGTCGGCAGCACGCTCATGGCGCTCGCCGCACAGAACATCGTCAAGAGTTCGATGGAGCTCGGCGGAAACGCACCGCTGCTCGTTTTCGACGACGCCGACCTCGACCGCGCGGTCGAAGGGGCGATTCTGGCCAAGATGCGCAACGGCGGCCAAACCTGTGTTGCGGCAAACCGTATGTTCGTGCAGGAGGGCATCGCCGACGCGTTCGTCGAGAAGTTCACCGCCGCGATGGCCGCCCACAAGTTGGGAAATGCGATGAACAAAGAGGTGACCCTCGGGCCCGTCATCGATGACCGCGCGGTGCAACGCCTCCAACACCTCGTCGACGATGCCGTGGCCAAGGGTGCCACGCTCCTCACCGGAGGGAAGTCGCCCGACCGCAAGGGGCACTACTTTGAGCCGACCGTGCTCGACAACGTGCCGGCGAATGCTGACATCGCGACGACCGAGATTTTTGGTCCCGTCGCGGCCATCACCCGATTCACGACCCAGGCCGAAGCCGTCGAGAAGGCGAACGACACCGAGTTCGGTCTCGCCGCGTTCGTGTTCACCCAGGACCTCGACCGGGCGATCAACGTCGCCGAGTCACTCGAGACGGGAATGGTCGGAATCAACAACGGGCTACTCTCGAACATCGCCGCGCCGTTCGGAGGCGTCAAGTCCTCGGGGACGGGTCGTGAGGGCGGCGCCGAGGGACTCGACGAGTACCAGGAGATTCGCTACTTCACGATGAAGCGTCGCGAGACCGTTTAAAGCACCAACGTCAACGGCCGGGCACCCTCGGGTACCGGCCGCTCACGTTTAACGATTACGCGTGTGCGACGGGCTCGACCGCGAGGAACCAATCGAGCAATTCACGACCGTGACGCTGGGCGGTCTGACCGCCCTCGTTCCACTGTCGTCGAAATTCGTCGGGGTTGAGTTTGCCGACGAGCTCGTCGCCGCCCACGCGGAGCCACTCCTCCATGAGTTCGGTCGTGACCTCGGGGTGGAACTGCACTCCGAGTGAGTTGCCCGACTTGAAGACCTGCGGCGCGATTTCGTTCTCGGCGAGCACCTCGACGTCGGCGGGAAGTTCGACCTTGTCGTTGTGCCACGAGAACCACGGGCCGGCAGCGACGGGGCACGAGGGGGTCGCCTGGAAATCAATCATGCCCGCCTCGAGCTTCTCCGCCTTGACCGTCTTGCCGCCGAGCACCTCGGCGAGCAACTGAGCACCAAAGCAGATGCCGAGATAGGGGATGCCGCGGTCACGGATCTCGCGGATGAAATCCATCTCTCGCTCCACCCACGCACGCGTGCGTTCGTCGTAGGCGTGGGTGAATGACCCGAAAATAATGACCGAGTCGATTCCATCGAGCGACGGGAAGTCGACGTTGGCGGGAAGGAACCCGTCGTGAGCCGGTGTTGCTTCGAGCACGGTGTGGTGCACGATCGTGTGACCGAGTTCCTCGAGGTAACCGGCAATGTAGCCGTAGTCGGTGGCGACGGTCTCCTCGTGCGTGACGAGGAGGATGGTTTTGGGCACGGTGGTGTTCTTCTCTCGGTTCAGATGACGTCGCGGTAACGCTGAGTTTCCCAGTCGGTGACCCATCCGGCAAACGCCGCCATCTCGTTCTTCTGCATGATGGTGAAGTTTTCGACGAAGTCGTCGCCGTAGACCGTGCGGCTCCAGTCGCTCGACGAGAAGTTGTCGAGCGAGTCGCGCATTGCCGTGGCGAACCGCGGGAGGCTCTCGTCGACGTGTGGGTCGCCGATCGACTGTGGCTGGAGCGGGAAGTCGTTGCGCAGCCCGTCGAGACCGGCCTGGAGGTAGCCCTGTGCGACGAGGTACGGGTTCGAGTCGGCGGCCGCCCAGCGAACCTCGATGCGTGTGCCCGGACCCTGGTGGGTGATGCAGCGAACTCCGACCATGCGGTTATCGAGCCCCCAGCACACCTGCGTGGGCGAGAAGGAGTAGTCGACGATGCGCTTGTAGTCGTTAATGGTGGGCTGAGCGATGATCTGCAACTCGAGGTTGTGCTTGAGCACGCCCGCCAGGTACTTGCGCATTACGTCGGAGTGAACCGCGTGGTCGCTGTCCTCGGCGGCGAAGACGTTCGTCCCCTTGAGATCGGTGAGGCTCTGGTGCACGTGCATGCCCGAACCCGAGCCACCGTTGATGGGCTTCGCCATGAACGTGGCGTGGAGCCCGTTCTGTCGCGCCACACGACGGACAATGTGACGGAAAAGGATGGTCTTGTCCATCATTGTCAGGGCGTCGTCGTAGGCGACGTTGATCTCGATCTGGGACGGCCCGTATTCGACGTTGCTCGCTTCGACGGCGATGCCCGTGCGGTGCAACGCGTGACGAATACCGCCGATCACTCCCTCGAGTTCGTCGGCTCGGTCCATCGAATAGCAGTACGCCTGGTCGCTGATTGGGTTCCAGTTCTCGTCGAACAGGTGGAACTCGAGTTCCGTCGCCATGTTGATGAGGTAGCCCATGTCGCGGTATTCGGCGATGGTTTTTTTGAGCATGCCGCGGCCGTCCATCGTGATGGGTTCGCCGGTGTGGCCGTCGACCATGTCGCACATGACGGTGGCCATGCCCTCGTCCCACCCCGCAATGCGGAACGACCCGAGGTCGGGAACCGCCTTCATGTCGGGTGCGCCCATGTCGCGCTCGAACCACGGGGTCGCCTCGACGTCGGAGCGGAAGTTCCACGAGAACGCAACGGCCGAGATCGCGAAGCCGGCACCGGTGAGGAACTGGTCGACCGGGAGTCGCTTACCGCGAGGCATGCCCCAGGTGTCGGTGAAGATACATTCGACGGTGTGGATGTCGTTCGCTGCAATGATTGCGGCGCAATCCGCCATCGTGACGGGCGCTTGTCTGGTGCTCGCTGCCATGGTTCCTCATCTTTGAGTGTCGAATCCGCAAATCGGATATACAATATTTTATAGAGTAACCGAGGCTTTCATCGCCGGCAACTACTCTCCGAAATCTCATCGTGGAGGTACCGTGAAATCCCTAGTTCTCGTCAACGTCACCGAGCCACTCGTCGCCGAGGAACGGAACATCCCCGTTGCCGGACCGGGTGAAGAAGTCATCAAGGTGATCGCCTGTGGCGTGTGCCATTCCGACATTCACGTCGCAGACGGACACTTCGGCGGGCCGTTGCCGATCGTGCTGGGCCACGAGGTCGTGGGCGAGCACCCCGAACTCGGCCGCGTCCTCGTTTACGCGCCGTGGGGATGCCGCAAGCCTGATTGTCGCCAGTGTGCTGCCGGGCTCGAAATGATTTGTGCAAACAGTCACGAGGCGGGCGTCGTCGACGACGGCGGATATCAGGAATACATGCGCGTGCCGAGCCGCGACTACCTCTTCCCCATTGGCGACCTCGACCCCGTCAACACCGCACCGCTCGCGTGCGGCGGACTCACCGCTTTCCGCGCGACGAAGCGCGTTTTACCCCACCTCGCGCACAAGGGCGCCACGGCAGTCGTCATCGGAGCGGGTGGGCTTGGACAGTTCGCCGTTCAATTCCTCAAGAAGCTTGCCGACGTCGAACTGACGGTACTCGACATGGCCGACGACAAGCTCGAGGCCGCGCTCAAGTTGGGGGCTGACCACGCGGTCAAGAAACTCCCCGAAGGTGTCCGCTACGACGCGATCATCGACTTCGTCGGGGCGAACGCTACGCTCGCCGTCGCGGGAGCACACGTCCAACGCCAAGGGATCATCGCGGTGGTCGGGCTCGCCGGGGGTCGACTCGAATTCGGCGTCGGCATCATCCCGAGCGAAGCGGTCCTCACGAGTTCGATTTGGGGAGGACTGGATGAACTCCGCGAACTTCTCGACTTCGTGCGCGCCGAGGGCGTCGAACACCTCGTCGAAACGATGCCTCTCGCCGACGCACAAGAAGCACTCGATCGCTTGCGCCGCGGAGAGATTCGTGGTCGAGTAGTCCTAACCGTTTAGACCCGAACGACCTGATCGTCGGCAACACCGAAAGCAGCACCATGAACTTCCCCACCAAATCCGTCGCCGAATGGACCGCCTACGCGGAGTCGCTCACCTGGCCCGAAGCAATGGTCATCGACGGGAAGCACCGTGCCGGCAAGGACGAAGCGCGCGTCGACCTCGTTACCCCTCGTGATGGCTCGGTCGTGACGACCGTGCCCTACGCCACCGAGGACGAACTCGAGCTCGCCGTCGCCGCCGCACGAAAGGCCTTCGACGAGGGTCCGTGGCCGCGCATGGCGCCGAAGCAGCGCAAGGAACTCATGCTCGCCTGGGTTGCGTTGATGGAGGAGCACCGCACCGAACTCGCCACGATGCTGTCCGTCGAAATGGGCAAGCCCATCGCCGACGCGTGGGGCATCGAGCTTCGCGCGCTCATCAACTCGTACCGCTGGTACGCCGAGATGGCGGACAAGGAACTCGACGAGGTGTCGCCCGTCGGCGACGACGATCTTGCGCTCATCACCCGCGAACCCGTCGGAGTCGTGGCAGTCGTCACCCCGTGGAACTTCCCGCTGACGCTGTCCGCGTGGAAGATTGCACCCGCGCTCGCGGTCGGCTGCACCGTCGTGCACAAGCCGGCCGACCTCACCCCTCTCACCGCGGTGCGCATCGCGGAGCTCGCCCTCGAGGCGGGAATCCCTGCCGGCGTTCTCAACGTGCTCCCCGGTCGCGGCTCGGTAATCGGTAAGGGTCTCGGTCTTCACAAGGCCGTCGACTCGCTCGCATTCACCGGCTCCACCGAGGTGGGACGCGCTTACATGGAATACGCAGCACAGTCGAACCTCAAGCGGGTTTGGCTCGAGCTCGGCGGCAAGTCGCCGAACATCATCCTCCCCGACGCACCCGACCTGCAGACCGCGATCGACACGGCCGCGTGGGGCATCTTCTTCAACACGGGTCAGATGTGCACCGCCCCGTCACGACTCATCGTGCACCAGGACGTCGCCGACGAGGTCATCGCGGGCGTGCTCGCCGCGGCGAAGAAATACGCCCCCGGCGACCCGTTCGATGACTCCACCACGATGGGCCCGCTCGCATCGATGTCGCGCCGTGCCGAGGTTCAAGCGCACGTCGATCGCGCACTGGCCGATGGCTCGACGCTCGAAATCGGCGGTGGCGCGATTGACCTCGAGGGCGTCCTCGCGGGCGGTGCGTATTATCAGCCGACCGTGTTCACCAACGTCGCGCCCGACTCGTCGTTGGCCCAAAACGAGGTCTTCGGCCCCGTGCTCTCGGTCACCACGGTGAAGGACGAAGACGAAGCGATTCGCGTCGCGAACAACACCGATTACGGCCTCGCTGCCGGTCTGTGGACCGCAAACGTCTCCACCGTTCACCGTCTCGCCCGCCGCATTCGTGCCGGCACCGTGTGGGTCAACTGCTACGAAGAGGGCGACCTCACCGTACCGTTCGGTGGCTTCAAGATGTCGGGCAACGGTCGCGACAAGTCGCGTCACGCTCTCGAGAAGTACACCGAACTCAAGACGACCTACATCAAGCTCTGACCCCCACCTGTTTCTGCAGACATTCGGCCCCTTGTGGGGCGCAAATCCGCAGTTTGTGCGCAAATGTCTGCAGAAACTATCTGATCTAGCGGAGAAGTCTGCAGAATCAGGAGTGGGGTGGGGGAATGACGAAGGCCCCCGCCGATCGACGGGGGCCTTCGCGTTGCGCGTGATGTTTAGGACATGTCCGAAACGAGCGACGAGTTCTCCTTCTTGTTGACCACGCCGCTGACGAGGCCGATCACGAAGAAGATGAAGGGCAGCGCCACGAGGAACCAACCGAACGGGCTCAACGCAAATGCGCTCTCCGGGAGGGTCGGGTCGACGTTATCGGCCACGGTGCCCGCGAGGAGGTTGAAGCGCGCGATGATGAGGTACATCGCGAGCGCCATTCCGAGGGTGGCGAGCGCCGGGGCGATCGTTCCCTGCCAAAGGCTTGCACCCTTGTTCTTGCGGAAGTACGCGATAACCGCGATCGAGACGAAGATCTCGACGAGGGTAATTGCGAGCACGGCAATCGTGCTGGTCCAGTAGAACAGGTGGAGAACCGGGTCAAGAGCGTTCACGAAGAACAGCACCATAACGATCATGGCAATGACCGAGGTAGCGATGACACCACCCTGAGGGGCTCCACGACGGTTCGTCGCGGCGAGTGCGCGGGGGAGAACTCCACCGCGGCCCATCGCGAAGAAGTATCGTGACGCGGCGTTCTGGAACGCGAGAAGACCAGCGAACATCGACGTGATGAGGAAGACGTTCATGGCGTCGGCCATCCACGGTCCAACCGCGTCACTCGCGAGCGAGAAGAGAACTCCGGCGGGGTTGACGAGTCCTTCCGAGAGCGCGAGCGTCTGGTCGATGTACGTGCTCGCTCCGAGGCCAGTGACCATCGCGAAGCTCACGAGGGTGAAGAGACCGGCGATGACGCTCACGGCGACGTAGGTGGCGCGACGAACGGTGTTCTTCGGGTCTTTTGCTTCTTCGCCATAGATCGCCGTCGATTCGAATCCGATGAAGGACGCGAACGCGAACGAGAGGGCGATACCGGCAGTACCGGCGAAGCCTCCCGCGAAGATGAGCGACGGGTCGAACGAGGCCTGGAAGTTGTACCCCTCCGGGCCGCCCTTGGCGAGAATCGCAACTCCCGTCACGACGAGCGAGAGAATCTCGAGCGAGGTGAGAATTCCGAGGAACTTCGCACCGACATCGACCGTCAGCAGCGACAGTGCGGTGACGGCCGCCCACGCGATGGCACACCAGGTGAGCCAGCCCCAGTCGCCGACGATCGGCGTGAAGAATGCGTTGGCGATGGCACCGAAGAAGCCGTAGACGGCGAGCTGAACCGTCAGGTACGAAAGAATCGACACGAATGCCGAGCCGACGCCCATGTTGGTTCCGAGGCCCTTACCGACGTAAGCGAAAAACGCTCCGGCGTTGGTGACCTTGTGGCTCATCGCGGTGAAGCCCACGCTGAACACCAAAAGGATGAGTCCGACGGCAACGAATGCGCCGGGGACGGCCGTTCCATTACCAAGTACTGATGCGACGGGGACTGTACCCGTCATTCCCGCCATGGGCGCCGAAGCGGCCACGACGAAGAAGGCGATGCCGGCGATGCCGAGGCGTCCTTTACGGAGCCCTTCGCTCTTCTTCTCTTTAGTCGACGACATATCTGATCTCCTCATTGAGTTCATGAAAATCGTTTGGGGGTAAACGATTACCCCTATCGTTTCAAAAATTGAGCGCGAACGCAAGCACTTAATATGGAATATTTTTTCCGACGGAAATCAGCCGCGACTATTTATTCGGGTACGAATGACCGCTACACTCGGGACTCATGAGCGAACTTAAAGGCTTTCTTGCGCCCAAGACCCCGTCGGGGAAGAGCGCCGTTATCCCCGAGATGCCGTGGCACTATTCGGGCACACTACTCACCGTGGAGTACCTCACCGACCCGGCGAACGTCCGCGCTATCCTGCCCGCCGAACTCGATCTCGCCGACGAGCAGCCGGGCGCGGTCGCGCTCATCTGGGCCGACTGGCAGTCGTGTAGTGACGACTTCGAGGAGTTGCTCGATCCCGATCGTTCACAATATATGGAGACGTTCGTCGTTGTTCGCTGCAAGTACGACGGCGTTACGTACAGCCGTTGTGTCGCGATCTGGGTGACCAAGGATTTCGCCATGGCGCGCGGTTGGTTCCAGGGCTACCCGAAGAAGCTGGGTTCGATGCACGCGACGCGTGTGTACAACCGTGGCAAGGCAACACCCCGCCTCGAGAAAGGCGCGAAGTTTGGTGCGAGCCTCGCGGCGTACGACCACCGCCTCGCGTCGGCGAAGGTGACCCTCACAGGTCCCGTTGAGAGCAACGGTTTCGTCAACGGTCACAAAATGCTCCACAACCGCTGGGTTCCGTCGATCACCCCCGGCAAGGGCAACTCCCTCGACCAGCTCATCACGATGGGTGGCGTCGACCTCGATCTCGGTCCGGCGTGGGGTGGCACCGCGGAACTGACCCTGAGCGATTCGCAATGGGACGAGCTCGGCTCGATCCTTCCGGTGAAGGAGATTCTCGGCGGTTACTTCCGCGAGGTAGGAACCACCTTCAACGGCGGAACGCTCGTCGCCGACCTCGGATCCAACCCCTCGATCTAATCATTGAACGAACGACGCCCGTCAACCGATCGGTTGGCGGGCGTCGTTCGTATCTGGCCTAGTAGGCGGAGCCGTATTCCTTGATCTCCCAATCGGTAACCTCGCGGGTCGTGGGGTCGGAGACTTCGGCTTCGTAGCGCGCGATTTCGTCGCGCTTGAGAACCATGAACACGTTGATGAGCTCCTGCGACATCTGAGTACGAAGGGCGTCGTTCGCCTCGAGCGCATCGAGCGCTTCGGTGAACGACTGCGGGAGCACCTCGGCGCCCTCGTTGTCATAGGCCATGCCGACGGCGTCGGGCGGGCATTCGAGTTCATTGACGATTCCGTCGAGACCCGCCGCGAGAATTCCCGCGATGACGAGGTAGGGGTTCGCCGCACCGTCGCCGACGCGAATTTCGAGTCGAGTGCCCTGGCCGCGCTCCGGAGGAATGCGCACCATGCACGAACGGTTGTCGTAACCCCAGTTCGACCGGTAGGGCGCGAGGGTGTCGGGGCCGAGTCGCTTGAACGCGTTGACGGTCGGATTGGTGAACGCGGTGAGGGCGTTCGCATTTTTGACGATTCCCGCGATCAGCATCTTCGCCGCATCAGAAAGCCGCCCGCGGCCGTCGTGCATCTGGTTGATGCCGTCGGCGTCGGTGATGGAGAAGTGAAGGTGGAAGCCGGAGCCGCCCTCGTCGCTCCACGGCTTGCCGAGGAAGGTCGCGTGCTTACCCCGCTTGGCGATGATGTCCTTGACCGCCGTCTTGAAGAAGAAGGTGCGGTCGGCCGCATCCAGCGCTTCGGAGTGCCAGAGGTTGATTTCGTACTGGCTCGGGCTGAACTCGTGGTTGCCCGCGAACGCGCCGATGTTGAGGTTGTCGAGCATGCGCATGAGATAGAGGAAGTCGCCGTCGGGGTCGACCTGCGTTCCGGTCGTGTACACGCGACCCGTCTCCTTGGCGAAGCGGTGGTAGGTGCCGTGCTCGTCCTGAGTCGAAATGTAGAACTCGAGTTCCGGTCCGACGACGGGGTGGAGCCCGAGGTTCTTGTAGCTTTCGAGGACCTTCTGGAGCACCGAACGCGGCGACATCATGTTGGGTTTGCCGTTCGGGTTGAACGCATCACCGATCACGTAGGCGACACCGGGTTCCCAGGCGAGCGGTGAGATCGAACTGGGGAGGATCTTTGTGAGGAAGTCCTGCAACCCGTCGTTCGCGATGCCGTTTGCCTCGTGGAACTCTCCGCCCGTCGTCGTCGTCCACACGCCCTGACTGAATGCCGGACCGTTGTGGGCCGCCTTGTCGAGCTGGCTGACGAGGATGTCCTTCGAGCGTGCGATGCCGAGAACGTCCGCATACATCACGCGAAGCACATCGATTCCACGCTCTCCGAGGTCGTCGCGCAGTTTGGCGAGATCCTTGACCATTGCTACTCCTTTGTGGCAAGTCTGTTGAGGTAACGATATCGTTAGGGGGCAAATGAATTGTATCGAATCGCCCTTCTGAGTCACAATAGTCGTGGAGCATCGCCGCTCCTAAGGAGAAGTTCATGAAAGCCCTCGTCATTCAGCACGACCACGTGAGCCCCACAGGCCCAGTCGGCAAACGTCTCGAACACCACGGTTTCGATATCACCGAATTCCTCGTTGTCCCCGAGACGTCGTTCCGTGAACCGAACGTCGCCGTCGACTTCCCCGACCCGACGCAATTCGACCTCGTCGTCTTTCTCGGAGCGCCCTGGGGTGCGTGGGATGACGCGTGTATTGGGAACTGGCTCACCCCGGAACTCGAGATGTGCCGCGACCTCGTCGCCGCGGACCGGCCCGTTCTCGGAATCTGCTTCGGCGGTCAACTGATGGCCCGCGCGATGGGTGGCTCGGTCGCCCCCGGAGAGCACCCCGAGATCGGGTGGACCAACATTTGGAGCGACGACCACGACCTCGTCGGAAACGGTCCGTGGTTCCAGTTCCACTACGACCGCTGGCAGGTGCCGCCCGGAGCGACGGAGATCGCGCGCAACCCGGTCGCGTCGCAAGCGTTCGTCATCAACCGCTCGCTCGCGGTGCAGTTCCACCCCGAACTCGACTCGGCCGCTCTCAAGGGGTGGCTCGACGAGGGCGGGGTTCCGCTCGTCATCAAGGACAACCAAGACCCCGACGTGATGCTCGCGCAAACGATCGCCGAGGATGCGGCGGGCGAGGCGCGAACCTACAAACTCATCGACGCGTTCCTCCACCGCGTCGCGAAGCTCATCTAGATCCCCCTCTCAACGTGAGAACGGCCCCGCTTCTGCGGGGCCGTTCTGTATGGGTACGGGGCCGACTCCACCACGAGGCCGGCCCGGCACGCTTTTTTTAGCGCAGGGTCACCTTGACGGGCATCCCCTTGACGCCGTGCACGAAGTTTGAGTGAAGGTACTCGATCGGTGCGGTGCGTTCCATCGACGAAATACGGCCGATGAGGTCTTCGAACATGATGATGAGCTCGATACGCGCGAGCGCGTTTCCGAGACAGAGGTGGGGTCCGCCGCGACCGAACGACATGTGCTCGTTCGGCATACGGGTCGGGTTCATCGCGTTGGGGTCCTTGAAGATCTCGGGGTCGCGGTTTCCCGACGCGAACCACACGACGACCTTCTGGCCCTTCTCGATGTGCTGACCCTTGAAGTCGACGTCCTTCGTCGCGGTTCGGCGGAAGTGGTAAACGGGGCTCGCCAAGCGAAGGAACTCTTCGACCGCCCACGGGATGTCCTGCGGGTTCTGCTGGAGATACTCGATGACCTGCGGGTTGTCGATGAGGTTGTTCATCGTGTGCGCGATCGTCTGACGCGTCGTCTCGTGACCCGCAACGATGAGCAGCAGGAAGTTGGTGTGGAAGTCGCGATCGCTGAGCGGGGTTCCGTCCATCGGCGTCTGGTTGATCATCTTCGACACGAGGTCGACACCGTTGTGCCCGAGGCGCTGGCGCTTGAGCTCGTCACCGTAGGCGAACACCTCGAGGGCGGCCGGCGAACGGAACGGAACGAGGCGGAACTTCTCGCTCTCCGGGTCGGTCGGAAGCATCGACGAGAGTTCGGGGTCGGAGTTTCCGATCATCGCGTTTCCCCACCGGATGATGTCGTCGATGTCGGTGTCGGGCACATCGAGAAGTCGTGAGAGCACGCGGATGGGGAAGTCGGCGGCGACATCCTGGAGGAAGTCGAATTCGCCCTTCGCGAACGCTTGGTCGAGGGTCGTCGCGGTCAGACCACGGAGGAACGTCTCGTACTTGGCGACGTTGTTGGGCGTGAACTCCCCCTGGAGGAGACGGCGCAGTGCGCGGTGACGCGTGCCGTCGGTGTCGATGAGCGAGCGACGCGCTTCTTCTTGGTCGGGTTCGAGTTCCTCGAGGTTGGTGAAGTGTTCGCTCGTGAACGTCGCGGGATCGCGGAGAACGTTGACGATGTCGTGGTACTTCATGACCGACCAGAATCCCGAGCCGCCGTCGGTCTCGTCGCTCCAGTTGATGGGGGCCTTCTCACGGAGTTCCGCGAAGACGTCCCACGGTGCGCCCTTGTCAAACAGATCAAGATCTGCGAGTGATTGCGTCGCCATGATTTCTCCTCGTTGAGATTGTTCGGGTACGAATAATATAAACAATACTAATACCAAACCCCGTATGCCCGTCAAGAGGGTGCATAAGAATAGGGAAAACCGATTCTTAGGATACAAATGACTGGCAGCCACACCCTCGCGGAGACCGAAGCGCGCGTCGCCAACCGGTTGAGCCACATGACCCTCGATTTCGAGGCGATGGCGGTGTCCTCCAATCTTTTTCGCGCAGCGAGCGCCGTTCGCAACAACTTCGAGCGCACCGTTCTCGCCGCATCCGGTCTTTCCTGGACGGCGTTCGTCGTGCTGTGGGTGACGTGGATTTGGGAGCCGGCCGAAACACGCGAGATCGCGGCCGAGGCGAGCATCTCCAAAGCGACGCTCACGGGTGTACTCACGACGCTCGAAAAAATGGGACTCGCGAAGCGCTCGCGCAGCGCGTCAGACGGGCGACTTGTCATCGTGACGCTGCTCCCCGCGGGTCACAAACTGATGGAGAATCTTTTCCCCGCGTTCAACAAGCAGGAGATCGACGTTGTCTCGGCGATTCCGGACGGCAAGCGCACGGACCTCGCTGACATGCTCCGCGCGATTACAGCGAAGATCGAGGGCTAGGCGCGCGCCTTCGCCTCGGCAACGAACCGCGTCACGAGCTCGAGCTGTGGGGCGTTGGTGTCGTAGTTGTCCTCGGGGTGCCACTGCACTCCGAACGCCCATCCCTTCGCCGGGATCTTCGCCGCTTC
Organism: Micrococcales bacterium; assembly: GCA_024639965.1. Taxonomy (GTDB): domain Bacteria; phylum Actinomycetota; class Actinomycetes; order Actinomycetales; family Microbacteriaceae; genus MWH-TA3. Next base: position 61,738 of record JAHEGC010000011.1, on the reverse strand, counting down.
GACGTGCCCTTCGGCCGACCGGGCGATGACCTCGATGCCGGGGGCGACCTCGTCGATCATTTGGTGGTGGTAACACGACGCCTGAACCGTGGCGGTCGAGAGGCCGAGCTCGTCGACGTGGCTTTCGAATGTGACAGGCGCCACGTGGTGTTGATGCGGCTGCTCCATGTGTTGAACAAGTGTTCCACCGAGGGCGACATTGGTGATCTGGAGCCCACGGCAAATCGCGAGATAGGGGAGGCCCGAGGCGAGCGCGTGCTTCACGAGTGCGATGTCCGCCTCGTCGGCGAGGTCGTCCACGTCGTAAACGTGGTCGGAGGCAATTTCTTGTCCGTAGGTTCGCGGGTTGATGTCGGCGCCTCCCGGCATGAGCACGCCATCAATTCCACGGAGGCGATCGGACCAATCCGCACCCGCGACGGGGAGCATCGTCAGGGGTTCGCCACCGGCAGCCCAGACGAGTTCGGCGAGACGGCGAGCCGTCACAATCGCCGCGTAACGAGTCGCCGAGGTGCTCTCGGCGAAGCGCGCGAGAATGGCGATTCGCGGACGGGGTGCGTGCGTCATGGTGAGCCTTTCGGGATTCGCAAAAAAGATTGCAACAGGACTTTTATATCAGGGAAACAATCGTTAGTATGCGAATGATTATCTTTCTCCCGATGAAGTGAGGTTGGACCCGATGAGCACCATCGACGTCGCCGGTGTCGCGGTCGACACGCGCCACTACATCAATGGCCAGCGCGTCGCCTCGGCGGAGACCTACGTCAACACCTCGCCCATCGACGGAACCTTCCTCGGTGACATCGCCCGCGGAGGCGAAGCCGAAATCGATCTCGCCGTTCGGGCCGCTCGCGCCGCGTTCCCCGCCTGGTCGAAGCTCGGCCCCCACAAACGGGGCGAACTGCTCAACAAACTCGCCGACCTCGTTGAGGCCAACATCGAGACCCTCGCCAACATTGAGACGCTCGATAACGGCGCACTCCTCCGTTCACACCTGCGCGGCGTCATGCCTCGCGTCGCCATGAACATTCGGTTCTTCGCCGACTTCGCAATGAACGAACTCAAGCACGATGTGTTTGAGACTCGTGGCCACACCAACAACGTCTCCTGGGATCCGTCAGGCGTCGCCGCGCTCATCACGCCGTGGAACGCACCGCTCATGCTCGCGACCTGGAAAATCGGCCCGGCCCTCGCCGCGGGCGACACCGTCGTTCTCAAGCCGGCGGAATGGACGCCGCTCACCGCCTCGTACTTCGCCGACCTCACCAAGCAGGCGGGCATCCCCGACGGCGTCTTCAACGTCGTCAACGGATACGGTAAGGAGGCGGGCTCGGCGCTCACCGCGCACCCCGGAATCGCCCGAATCTCGTTCACCGGCTCAGTCCCGACGGCGAAGATCATCGCCCACGCCGCGGCCGACAACCTCACGCCCGTGTCGTTTGAACTCGGCGGAAAGAGCCCGTGCATCGTGCTCGCCGACGCCGACCTCGACCTCGCAGCCGAGATCGCCGTCGAACAATACGACAACGCCGGTCAGGTGTGCCTCTCGGGTACGCGCATCCTCGTGCACGAATCGATCGCCGACGCATTCGCCGAGAAATTCCGAGAGAAGGCGGCGGCGCTCACTCAGGGTGACCCGCGCGACCCCGCGACCGATATCGGCCCACAAATCCACCAGGTCCACTTCGACCGCATCAAGGGGTTCGTCGACCGCGCCATCGCCGAGGGTCACAACATCGTTTGGGGTGGCGAACCGAACGCCGAACTCGGCGGGCTCTACTTCACTCCGACCCTCGTCATGAACCCGGCCCCCGGCAGTGAAATCGTCACGAGTGAAATCTTCGGCCCCGTGCTGGTGATGCAAACCTTCTCCACCGACGACGAGGTCATCGCGATGGCAAACGGCACCGAATTCGGGCTCGCCGCCGTCGTCGTCTCGGGCGACCGCGACCACGCGGCGCGCATCACGAACGAACTCGTCGCGGGCACCATCTGGGTCAACTGCTTCTTCGTGCGCGACCTCCGCGCCCCCTTCGGCGGTTCCAAGAAATCGGGAATCGGCCGTGACGGCGGGATTTGGTCGTTCGACTTTTACGCCGATGTCAAGAACACTGTCATTTCACCGAACGGATGGAAGGAGTAACCCATGGGAGAAGTTGTCGGAGCCGCCATTCTGGCTCACGTGCCCACGATCATGTTGCCGGAGGCGGTTCGTAAAGACCTCAACGACGGCAAGGAACTTTCGCTCGTACCGGGGCTCAAGAAACTTCGCAAGGACGTCTTCGAAACCCTCGATTACGACACCGTCGTTGTGCTCGACTCGCACTGGGCGACGACCGTCGAATTCGTCATCACCTCGGCCGCCGAGCGCAGTGGCCTGTTCACCTCGGAGGAACTCCCCCGCGGCATGACCCAAATTCCCTATGCGATCAAGGGTGACCCCGAACTCGCCAAAGCCGTCGCGAACTACGACGAAAAGAATGGCACGTGGGTGACCCCCATCGCCGACCCGCACCTCCCCATCTTCTACGCGACCGTCAATCTGTGGCACTACCTCGGCCGCGGTCTCGACGAAAAGGCGTGGATCTCGATGTCGGTGTGCCAGACCGCGACTCCGGAGGACTTCATTCGCGCGGGACGTGCTCTCGGGGAAGCGATTCGCGACTCCGACCGCAAGGTGCTCATCCTCGGCTCGGGCGCGCTGTCGCACACGTTCCACAAACTTCGCGACCTGCGCAAGCACGAGGCGAGCGACCCCAAGCACATCTACACACCGGAGGCCTACCAGTACGACCTCAAGGTGCTCGAGTGGATGAAGGCGGGCGACCACAAGGCGATCCTCGACGACTTCGACACCTTCCGGAAGTACAAGCCGGAGGCGGGGTTCTTCCACTACCTCGCGCTCGCCGGCGCCCTCGGTGAAGAGGCGCTCACCGCGCCGGGTGAGCTCTACAGCGAATATGAGAACTCCATCGGAACCGGTCAGGTTCACGTGTGGTTCCCCAAGCCCGAGGGCGGATTCCCGCGACCGAAGGATCTGGTGCTCTCGCGTGACTGAGTATCGCCGCATCCTTCTCGACGGATACCCGACGCAGGTCGAGCGCGACGGGGAGAACCTCGTTGCCGCCGACGGTCGTGTCGTCGCCATCTCCGACGCTCATCACCTGCCGCCGGTGGAGCCGACCAAAATCATCGCCGTTCACCTCAATTACGACAGCCGCACCAAGGAGTTCATGACCAAACTCCCGGATGCGCCGACGTACTTCCACAAACCCATCACGGCGCTCAACTCGCACAACGCGGCGGTCGTTCGCCCCGCGGGGTGCAAGTGGCTCAACTACGAGGGTGAGATTGTCATCGTCATCGGCAAGACCTGCCGCAACATCTCACCGGCGGACGCGGGGGAATACATCGCCGGCTACACGGTGGGCAACGACTACGGGCTGCACGACTTCCGCGACACCGACGCCGGCTCGATGCTGCGCGTCAAGGGGTCGGACACGCTCGCCCCCGTCGGACCCGGGGTGGTGACCGACTGGGATTTCCGCAACAAGATGATTCGCACGTATGTGAACGGTGAGGTCAAGCAGGAGGACAACACCGACAACATGGAGTGGGACATGCATTACCTCGTGGCCGACATCGCGCGCACCATCACGCTCGTACCCGGCGACCTGCTCTTCTCGGGAACGCCCGCGTTCTCGCGACCCGTTCAGCCCGGTGACATCGTGGAGGTGGAGGTCGAAGGACTCGGCCGCCTCACCAACCACATCGTCGAAGGGCCCACACCGATTCGCACCGACGTCGGCGCCCAGCCGACGGAAAGCGAAGAGGTCGTGTCAACCGCCTTGGGTGGAGATTGGGAGTACCGCGGTATTCGCACTCCGTCGAAGGACCTTTACCCATCAACAATCGAGGAGAAATAATGACTCTCAAGATCCACGTCGACATGGAGAAGTGCCAGCACTACGGTCAGTGCGTATTCGACGCCCCCACTGTCTTCCGCCTCAACGAGGACGACAAGCTCGAATACGAATCGACCGCGGACGACAGCGAACGCGACAACATCCAGCTCGCCATCGACATCTGTCCGATGCAGGCGATCAAGTTCGTCGAATAATCCCGTCGTGACCAATCCCGTCGTCATCGTCGGTGCGTCGATGGGCGGACTCCGCGCGGCGGAGACGCTTCGGAAGACCGGATACGCCGGTGAGCTGATCGTCATCGGAGACGAACCGCACGCCCCGTACAACCGGCCGCCCCTCTCCAAGGAGGTGCTCGCGGAGCACGTCGACCACGCTGCTGTGGCGTTCCCCCTCGGCGAGATCCTCGACGACGTTCAGTGGATTCTCGGCGACGCTGTGGTCGCCACCAATCTCGATCACCACACCATCACCCTCGCCAGCGGACGGGTTGTCGATTACGGCACGCTCATCATCGCGACGGGTTTACGTCCGCGTCGACTCGACGAACTCGGGCGGCCCGCGACGGGGGTCCACGCGATTCGCACCCTCGACGACGCCATGGCGTTGCGCGCGGAACTGAATCCCGGCGCGCGAGTGGTTGTCTACGGCGCGGGCTTCATCGGATGCGAAACGGCCGCCACCGCGACGAAGCTCGGTGCGACCGTCACCGTCGTCGGCAAAGGCGAGGTGCCCATGCTGCGTCCGCTCGGCCGCCAACTCGCCGAAGACATCCAGCGCCGTCACGAAGCGCACGGAGTGACGTTCCTCAACAACACCCGCATCGTGCGAATCCTCGGTGACGACCACCTCACGGGTGTTGAGCTCGACAATGGGCAGACCCTCGAGTGTGACGTCCTCATCGAAGCGGTCGGGTCACTCCCCAACGTCGAGTTCCTCGAGGGTAACGACATCGACATCGAATCGGGAATTCACGTCAACGACACGCTGCACGCGCTGCACGCCAACGGCGAACCGTGGGCGAACGTTTACGCAATCGGGGACGTCGCGCGGTTCCCCATCCCCCAGTTCGACCCGAAAACCCGGCGCGTAGAACACTGGAACATCCCCACCGAGATGGCCCGCAAGGTCGGCCGCCAGATCGCGCTCGAACACGGCGACGATGCCGAGGCCCACGCCGCCGAAATGGCGAAAGAGTTCACCCCCATCCCGTCGTTCTGGAGCGACCAGTTCGAGGTGTCCCTTCTCGCCTACGGTCTGCTCGACCAGGGCGAGGACGTTCGTCTCCTCGAGGGCGAGGTTGGTGGGGACTGCCTCTACGGCTACTACCGTGACGGAAAGATGGTCGGCGTCTGCGGAATCGGCATGCGCCAGAAGGTCATGTCGTACCGCAATAAGGTGGGCTTGAACTTCGAGCCGGAGTGACGTCGTGGCAATCCCGTGCCCGCCGTTGATGAGAGGAATCGCATGACCCACGAGGTTCGCGCCGTTGGCGCTCCCGCCGAGAACGCTCCGCTCGAGAGGATGACGATCGAGCGTCGCAACGTGCTGCCCGACGACGTCCGCATTGCCATCGAATTCTGTGGCGTCTGCCACTCCGACATTCACACCGTCCGCGGCGACTGGGGCGGGGTTCCCTACCCACTCGTCGTCGGTCACGAAATCGTCGGAACTGTGGTTGAGGTCGGAGCGAACGTGGCGAAGTATTCAGTCGGCGACACCGTCGGAGTCGGCTGCCTCATCAAGTCGTGCGGCGAGTGCACCAACTGCCGCAGCGGCGACGACCACTTCTGCCAGGCGCCCGGCCACCCGATTCTCACGTACTCGGAGCCGGACCCCTTCACCCCGGGCTGGACGACGCAGGGTGGGTATTCTCAGGAAATTGTCGTGACCCAGTCGATGGTGGTGCGCGTTCCCGATGCACTCGACAAGGCCGCCGCCGCGCCGCTTCTCTGCGCGGGAATCACACTCTATTCGCCTCTCAAGAACTGGGGGGCCGGCCCCGGAAAGACCGTCGGAATCGTCGGAATCGGCGGTCTCGGACACATGGGGGTGAAATTTGCCAAGGCACTTGGCGCCCACACCGTCGCGTTCACGACGAGCCCCGAGAAGGTCGCGATGTGTAAGGAACTCGGCGCGGACGAGGTGATCGTGTCGACCAACGCCGAGGCGATGAAGGCGGCCGCCGAGCGCTTCGACCTCATCGTGTCAACACTCCCCGGTGATCACGACATGAACCCGTACCTCAACCTTCTCGGCATCAACGGCAGCTACGTCATCGTCGGAGCCGTCGGAATGATGACCGAACCGTTCGCGTCGTACAACCTCATGCGCCGCCACCGTTCCATCGCGGGGTCGCAGATCGGTTCACTGCGTGAGACCCAGGAGATGCTCGATTTCTGCGCCGAGCACAACATCGTCAGTGACATCGAACTCATCGACGCGGACGGCATCAACGCCGCGTTCGACCGCGTCGTTGCCGGCGACGTGAAATTCCGTTTTGTCATCGACAACTCGACCATCTAGGGAGCAGAGCATGAGCGACACCGACCAGCCCGACGGCGACAAGCCCGAATACCAGCGCACCGCAATGCCCGGCCCCGGCTCACCCGAATACGAGGCGATGGATCAGCTCGCGAAGATGTTCGAACGCCAGGTCGACGAGCTGCGCGGCGAAGTGCCCGAATCCAACGACGAGCAATAGATTTCCACCGATGCGCTACGTCATCTACGTCATCGATTCCATCTCGAACTCCGGTACCGGCGCGGAAATCTCAGCGATCGATGCTTTCAATGATCGGCTTCAGCGCGATGGGCAGTGGGTGATGGCGGCCGGAATTGGCGCACCGTCCACCGCAACGTTGATCGATAATCGCGACGGACACGATGATTCGAGAGCCGGTTCACTGTTCGACGGACCTGATTTCTACAGCGGATTCTGGATCATCGACGTCGAATCGGCCGATGAAGCTCGGGGGCTCGCCGAAGCGGGTTCGCGCGCGTGCAACCGCCGTGTCGAATTGCGACCCTTCCTCTGACACTCGCTCTTTCGCGCCACGGGTCCGACGTTCGCTTCTCGGTATTCTGAATCGGTCGGGGTCGTTGCGCCCCACTCCCGAAATCGAGGCTTCGACATGTCCCCCACGCTCCGCAAGGCTCTACGCCTGACGTTGATGGTCGCTCTCGTTGGTGCCGTCGGCTACTTCTTCGCGTCGACCCTCGCCTCCAACTGGGAACGCGTGCAGGGCTACGACCTTCGGGTCGGCCCAGCCGAAGTGTCGTCGCTGTTCTTCTTCGCGGGATCGGTCGTGGTGTCCGGTTGGCTGTGGCAGCTCGTGCTCCGCGCCCTCGGCGAGCGCCACATCGGTTGGTGGTCGGCGACGGCGGCGCACCTCGGCTCGTGGGTGGTGCGTTACATCCCCAGCGTCGCGCAGCCCCTGTTCAAGGTGAACTGGGCGTCCAAGGAGGGCGTGCGCACCTCCGTGGGATTCCTCGCCTTCTTCTACGAGTTTGCGCTCATGCAGACCGGTTCGATTCTCGGTGCCATCGTCGCGATTGTCATCGCCCGTGCCGAACTCATCACCAACGAATCGCTCGTCGTCTATGGCGGGCTTCTTGTGCTCGCCGCCGTAGCGGGTCTCGTCGCGATTCGATATCTGGTCAACCCCGTCGTCACAAAGATCGCAAAAATGCGGAAGATGGACGACGTTCGGTCGCTCCCCCACATGTCCCTCGTCGCCATCGCGCGCCTTGTCGGTGGCTACACCCTGCCGCGCGTCGTCAACGGGGTTGGCGTGGGATTCCTCGCGGTGTCGATTCTGCCCGCGGGAACGACGTTCTGGGATCTCGTGACCATCGCGGCCGCCTACACAATCGCGAGCGCCATCGGCGTTTGGGCAGTTTTCGTGCCGAGCGGAATCGGTGTTCGTGAGGCGGCGTTCGTCGCCATCGTGTCGGCTCTCGGGGTCAGCGTGGTCGACGCAATCACGATTTCAATCGTCGTGCGACTGTATTCCACCTTTGCCGACGGAATCGTCGCCGCCCTCTACGGGGCGATGCGTCTGCGGTTGCGCCGCCGACCTTAGACGGGTTCGTGCCGAACTACTTCGGGGTAGAAGTCGGCGACCAGCGGGCTGAACGCGTCTTCGACTTCGCGAATCTGTTCCGGTGTGAGATCGGTGCGGTAACGTCCACTCCCGTCGTACAACGGTTGCTGAACCTGCCAGGCTCGGCGGGAAACGTGCGCCTTCTTGCCCGCGCCATCCGTCTCTTCGACCGTGTCCGCGTTGAACCAGGTCGGGGCGAACTCGGTGTGGTTCGCCATCCGCTGGTCGAACTCGATGCCGAGGTGCTCCGAGATTTTGCTCATCGTTGGCTCGAAGTTGCGCACCAAATCTTCGTAGCGGATGACGAGCACATCCTTGTCGTTCTTCACGCGGTTGATGGCAAGGAAATCAAGGCGCACGCGCACCATGGCACCACGCCAATCGGAGATGCGCTTCGCGATCGAGGCGACGAGGTCACGCGGGTCGCGCACCATTACGACAAATCGCGTGCCGGGCATGATGCGGCGAATGTACGGAATACGGAAGACGTGGCGGGGAGTCTTCTCGATGATGACGCGTGTCTCATCCGAGAAATTCTTTGCTGCCATCGCTGCTCGCGCCTTGTTCTCTCGCAGAACCGCGAGTGGCCCGAGCCCGAGGAACCACTTCGTCTCACGGTCGAAAAGGTGGGTGCTGGGGTGTGCGCCGAGAATCGTCGCGAGAAGGGTGGTGCCGCCGTGCCCGCAACCAGAGATCGAGAACATCGGAAGGATGCCGTCGTTCGAGCGGCCGGGAATACGCCACGGCGCCCCGAGACGGTAGGCGGGAGCCCAAATTCCCGATCGCCACGCGAGCGCACTGAGAGACACCATGACCGTGCTCAACTTTCGTCAATTCCCGCACCAGTGCCCGATATGGCGACGAGACATCCCCGCCGGCACAACGCCCAAGTGCTATATTTGGCACGTCGTGATGCCACGGCGTGATTCTTAGATTGGATTCTACTTTGGCTAAGCCTCGTCATTGCGTCATCGTCATTCCTGCCTATAACGAGGCGGAAAACCTCGGCCACGTCGTCCCCGAGATCATCTCGTACATCTCGAAAATCGACTCGAAGTTCCAAATCATCATCATCGACGACGGTTCGACCGATGGCACCGTCGATGCGATCGCCCAACTCGCGAAGAAGCACCCCCAAATCATCGGCGAATCGATGCCCCGCAACCTGGGCAAGGCGGCCGCCCTCAAGCGCGGTTTCGCTCTCGCGGAGGAGCGCGGTGGGCAGATCGTCATCATGATGGACGCGGACGGGCAAGACGACCCCGCCGAGCTCGAGGCGCTCATCGCCACGCTCGACTCGGGTTATGACCTCGTGACCGGTGCGCGGTACACCCGCAACGACCGTTTCATCAAGCGCACGACGTCGAAGCTCTACAACGCCACGACCTCGGCCATCTCGGGTGTCAAGGGCAAAGATTTCAACTCTGGATTCAAGGTAATGCGCCTTTCCGTTGCGCAGGCCGTCGGTTCGATGATGTACGGCGAGATGCACCGTTACCTCACCGTCATCGCGTCGTGGTTCGGCTACCGCATCACCGAGGTGCACGTCACCCACCGCAAGCGCCTTCTCGGCAAGAGCAAGTACGGTCTCGCGCGCTTTTGGCGCGGTTTCATCGACCTCGTCACGATTCGCTTTCTTCTTGCCTACGAGAGCCGCCCCTCGCATCTCATTGGTGCGTTCGGTGTTCTTTCGCTCCTCGGCGGAGTCGGAATACTCGTCTACGTGTCGATTCTCCGCATCTTCCTCGACGAAACGATCGGCAATCGACCGATTCTGACCATCGGAGTTCTCCTCACCGTGGTCGGCATTCAACTTCTCGTCTTCGGCCTTCTCGCCGAACTCCAGGTGTTCCAGCGCAACCGTTCGGTTGAGGTTCGCACGCGACCCATCAAGTGACGTTTCACGGCACGATGAGTTGCATCCCGTTCGTTCGATGCCCGCAACCCGAAAGAGCGATCCGATGACTCGACTGGCCAAATTTATTCCGTGGGTGCTTCTCGCCTACATCCTCGCGATGTTTGCGATGTCCCTCTCGGGCGTCGGGCTTCAGAGCCACTATCTCGACGAGTACGTGCACATTGACAAGCTCCAGAACTACCTCGATCACGGCCTCTATTCCCGCATCGTCACCGTGGACGACAGCGGCGCCCCCGTCAACGTCGCCGGATTTGTCTACGTCTACGGCCCCATCTTCTCTCTCGTCGGACACGCGATCGCGGTCGCGATGGGAGCTGAAACCTGGGGCACGGTCGCAACAACGGACACCGCGTTCGTCGCCCGACACATCGCCGTCGCGCTCTTCTCTTTTATCGGCGTCTTCGCTGCCGGCTGGGCAATCTCAATCGTGACTCGTTCGCGCACCTGGGGTTTGGCCGCGAGTGCGATGCTCGTGTCGATTCCGATGTGGACCGGGTTCTCGATGTTCAACATCAAGGACATGCCCGCCGCCACCGGATTCACGCTCTTCACCGCCGGCTGCATCGCGCTCACGCTTCCCGCCGACCACCGAGGTGAGCGAACGCGACTCGGTGGGTGGTTTGCGCTGTACGGCGGCTCGCTGGTGATGTTGGGCGTTCGCCCCGGCCTCTGGCCCGCGATTGCGATTGCGTTCATGGCGATTGCACTCATTCACGCGCGACTCGCGAACTTCACCGAGTGGAAGACGACCGCTCGGGTGATGGTGATGCCCGTGAGCGCATTCCTCGCTGCCTACGCCACGATGATGATCGTTTACCCGGTCGTGTTCCTCGACCCCGTCCGGCTTCTCTACAAGAGCTTCGCCGACACCTCCGATTTCGCCACCCGTCGCGGCAGCATCACGGACGGCGAATGGCCGACGGCACCGCCGTCGTGGGATTTCCTCCCCAAGTGGGCGGCGGCGCAGCTCCCCGAAGTGATCCTCATTCTCGCCATTGCGGCGGCCGCGGTAAGCGTGTGGCTCGTCCTCAAGCGTGTTTTCTCATCGGCGCCGCACAAACTCGACTTTGCCCTTCCGGCGATCGTGTTCATCTTCCTGCAATTCGCAGCATTCCCCCTCGCCGCCATTCTCCTTCGTGCGAAAATCACGTCGGGGCTGCGGCAGTTCCTTTTCGTGATCCCCGCGACGGCGATGCTGGTGACGCTGTTCCTGTTCCTCCTCGTCTCCGCGTGGAACGTGCGTCGCTTCCGTTTTGTGTGGCCCGCCATCGTCGGTCTCGTCGTCGCGTCGACCGCCGTGACCACGGTCATCCAGATTCAACTCTTCCCGTACCAGATGAATTACTTCAACCCGACGACCTTTTCGCGCGGTATCGAGGGGCGCTGGGAGGTCGATCGATGGGAGCTCGTCGAGGGGGAAGCCTACGGTCAGCTCAGCGCGAGTGAACGCGAACACTGCGAGAACTGCAACGTCAAGGATTACCCCGACCGGTATCTCGTGGCCCCCACTGGTGGAACCGTGATGCCGTTCGATCATGGCATCTCCCTGTCGCGCGGTCCGACGACCAAACACTGGAGCCACTGCGACAAGGTTCATTCGGTGTCGCGACCCTATCTCTGGAGTTCACTCGACCTCATTTATGTGTTCGATTGCCCCGTCACTGGCGAACCACTCGAATCGGCCGATGCCGTTTCATCTCCGCGCTCGACCAGCTGGTGGCGCAAACTCGTTCATTGGGGTTGGCAACTTGCCAACGAGGACGGCGTCTCAACCGCCGCCGGTTCACCCGCCGCAATCGCGTGGAGTGACACGGTCGACTCGGGCGAGCCCGCGCGTTCGGCAACGTTCGAGGTCCGTGTCAGCAGTGGTTCAGCGGAATCGGTCGTCGTGTCTGCCACGGTCAATGGGGAGACCGTGGTCACAGACGTGATCGACGCCGACATGGTGACCGATTTCGTCGTCACCTTCCCGGCCAGCGTTATCTCGCGTTCGTCAACGTCGAGCGTCGTCATCGAGTTTGTGCTCTCCGACGATGCCGGTGCGCCCGTAACCAACACTCTTCACGTCAGCGACATCCATTTCGCGGGTGTTTCGAGTGCGGCGATTCGATAACGTGTCTGAAATGAGCACCCGCAACTCCTCGTTACCGTCACGCTGGACTCGCGCCGTCGAGCCTCTGCTGTGGCTCTACCTCGCCGGAATGGCCGTCCTCACTGTTGCGGGGGTCGGACGACTCAGTTTTTACGGCGACGAGATTATTCACATCGAAAAGATTCAGACTTTTCTGACCTACGGGGTCTACGCGCTCGCACCGGCGTCTTCCACCGGTTTCGACATCTCTTCGGCAAATGGATACCCCTATTCCTATGGGCCGCTGTTCTCCCTGATCGGGCATCTTGTCGCCGTAGCAACGGGAGCAGAAGCCTGGGGTTCCATCGCTGCAACCGACGCCGCATTTGCCGCCCGCCACTTTGTCGTCATCGCCTTCTCCTTCCTCGGTGTTGCGGCGGCGGGATGGGGAGTCGCCCTCGTCACCCGATCGCGAGTGTGGGGCCTTGCAACCTCCGCACTCCTCATGTCAATCCCGATGTGGACGGGTTCGGCGATTTTCAACGTCAAGGACATCCCGATCGCTGCGGGCTACACGCTCTTCACGAGTGGATGCATCGCCCTCACGCTGCCCGCGGCGTGGAGCAATTCGCGACGTCGAATCGAAGGATTCGTCGCGGTCTATTTCGGCACACTCATCCTTTGGGGAGTCCGTCCAGGTACGTGGGTGGCCATCGCTTTGGCATTCGCCGGAATTCTTCTCATCCGACTTCGATTCGCGAACTTCGCCCACCCGTGGGCGACGGTCAAAACCCTTGTCGCACCGGTCGGTGCTGTGGCCGCGTCGTATCTCACGATGCTCGCGATCTATCCCGCGGCGTTCATCAACCCGGTGAAGTTGCTGTTCATGAGTTTCAAGGAGACGGCGGCTTTCCCGCACGACACGTACATCCTCACCGATGGTGAACTTCTCGGCACCCCGCCGCCCTGGTACTACCTGCCCAAGTGGGCGGCCGCTCAACTCCCTGAGGTCGTCGTCGCTCTGACAATCGTCATCGCGCCCATCGCGGTGTGGTTGGTTCTCTCCCGCCTGTTCCGCTCAAACTCCACCGCGCGGGATTTCGCCATCCCCGCTATCGTCGTGACGTTCGCACAGTTTGCGGCGTTCCCTCTCGCAGCGATCCTGCTGAAATCAACGGTCTACGGCGGATTGCGTCAATTTACGTTCCTCTTCCCCGGCCTCGTGATGCTCCTCATGATCATCCTCTTCCTGGCGTCGACCGCTCCGGCAGTGCGCCGAATCAAGGCGCTGTGGCCGACTGTCGTGGGTTTCCTTGTTGCTTCCACGGTCATGACGACCGTGATCCAGGTGCAGATCTTCCCCTACCAATTCAGTTACTTCAACCCGACCACAGTTGCGACCGGTGTTGACGGGCGATGGGACATCTTCGCCCGAAAGCTCGCGACGGGCGAATTGTGGTCGCAATTGACTCTCGAGGAACGTGAAGCGTGCACCACGAATTGCCCCGCCACGTCAGAATTCCCCGACGCGTTTGACGCCGCCACTCCGGTTGGCCAACCCACGTTGCCGGCCGACACGGTGGTTCAGTTCCCGTCCAGTCGAACCCGCCAGAAGCCCAAAGCGCCGTGTGGTCCGGCGATTGCGTCGGTTGTTCGGCCGTACTTATGGACGACCTTCACGATCGAATCGGTCTACGCCTGCCCCACGCCCGTTCCGCCAGCAGAATGAGTGGCGATTCGCCCCACGGCTAGGATGTGCGAATGCTGATGCAGGCGCTCATTGATCGACACGCTTTCGCGAACTTTCGAGAACTCCACGCGTGGTCGATAGGAAATCCCGATTTGTTTTGGGCTGAGGCGTGGGTCGATCTCGGAATCGTGGGCGATCCTGGCGTGCGGAAATCCGAGGGGAGCGGATTCGAAGAAAAACGCTGGTTTCCGGATGCGACACTCAATATCGTCGAGACTCTTCTCGCAGGGGAACCAGATGATGAGGTCATCGTCTCCGTTTCGGAGAATCGTTCGCGAAGTGCAGTGACTCGATCCGAGCTGATCGCGGAAGTTGCGGCTTGTGCTTCGGCTCTTCGTGATTGTGGCGTGTCCAAGGGCGATCGCGTAGCCGCGTGGACACCCAACGTTGTGGAAACCGTAATTTTCGCGCTCGGAGCACTTTCCATTGGCGCAGTTGTCAGTACCGCATCAACCGACTTCGGGCCAGCGGCGTTGATTGATCGTTTCGGGCAAATTGAACCAACGGTCCTCCTCGTCGCGTCAAACTATCAATACGGGGGCAAGAATTTCACGCTGACTGCGGCGATTGACGAGGTGACCCGCTCACTCCCCAGCGTGAGCACGGTGGTGGTGCTCGGACGAAGCAAAGGCCACTCGTCGTGGGAATCGTGGCTGGCTCCGCACCGCGGTGTTCCCCTCCGTGTGGAGGCCCTGCCGTTCGACCACCCGGGTTTCATCTTGTTCTCGAGCGGAACAACAGGCCGCCCGAAGTGCATCGTCCATTCCGCGGGGGGAGTTCTTCTCAAGGTGCTCAGCGAACAGGGTTACCACCTCGATGTGAAGCCGGGCGATCGAGTCATGTACATGACCACGTGTGGCTGGATGATGTGGAATTGGCTTGTGTGCGCACTAGGACGACGGGCGACGATCGTGTTGGTGGATGGAAGCCCCGGCTACCCCACCGTTGACCGCTTGTGGGGGATCGCCGAGGAGGAGCGCCTCACTTTCCTTGGAGTTTCGGCCGCCCTGATCGACGTCTGGCGACGTGAAGGATTGCGACCGGGTGATTCGCTCGACCTTGGTTCGCTCCGCACCATCGCGTCGACCGGTTCACCACTCGCCGCGAGTGGATACGACTGGGTTTCGCGTGAGATCTCGCCCCGTGTATCCGTTGCCTCCATCGCAGGCGGAACGGATTTGTGCGGATGTCTTGTTTTGGGTGTTGCGACGGAAGTCGTCGTACCGGGTGAAATCCAGGGCCCTGCACTCGGTCTTGACGTCACCGTGCTCCGATCTGATGGCACGACGGCGCCGAACGGAGAGGACGGCGAGTTGGTGTGTCGGACGCCTTTTCCCTCGGTGCCGATCCGCTTCTGGGGTGACACGGACGGTTTCCGGCGGCACGACGCGTATTTCACTCGATTCCCCGGCCTGTGGGCGCACGGCGATTTCGCGCGTCGAACAGTAACGGGTGGTTTCGAAATTCTCGGTCGTCTCGACGCAACGCTCAACGTCAAAGGTGTTCGAATCGGTACGGCGGAAATTTACCGAGTAGTCCTCGCAGTTCCCGGAGTGGTCGGCGCGATGGCCGTGGAACAGCCCTTCCACGACGACTCTCGAATTGTGCTTTTTGTCATCACGGACGAAGCGTTGACCGAAGAATTGGAGGAACGAATTCGGATGATGCTTCGCACTCAAGCGAGTCCTCGACACGTTCCCACATTGATTGTTTCGGCGCCCGGATTACCCATGACCCGAAGCGGAAAGTTGATGGAGCTGGCGATTGCGGACATCGTGTCCGGACGAGCGGAACGAGACACGTCGTCCGTGTCGAACCCGGAAGTCCTCGACTGGTTCCGGTCCTGGGCGACGGCATCGACGGCCTAACGAACGTCGGAAACCCTTACGGAAGCCCGCGTCGCAAGGGATTTCTCACACGCGATCGCAATTCGGAGACTCTCCAGAGCCGCGTCCGGCGGGCACGGGTTGTCGATTTCGTTGCGAGCAAAAGAGACAAACGTCTGCGTCTCAGTTCTAAACGCCTCCCGAAAGCGATCAACAAACCCTCGATACGGGTCGTTCGACAAGGCGAAACCGCCTTCTAACGGTCGAAGTGGAGTGCGCGGGTTGAGGCCAGCGGAAACGGAGTCCTTTGATCCGAAAGCCTCGAGACGAACGTCGTGCCCTCGAGCATCGTGGCGAGCACCGCCAATTGTCACTTGAACTCCCGATGTCGTCACGGCGATAACCGAGCTCACGTCTGCATCGTCAAAGTCGGAGTAATCCCTGTGCTCGCGGACGGCGGTGGTTGCGTAGACAGTCTCGACTTCGCTTCCCGTGAGCCAGCGCACGAGGTCGAAGTCATGGACATGAAGATCTCGGAAAATCCCACCACTTCCCGCAATGAATTCGCGAGCACTCGGTGCATGGTCACGTGCGGTCATGCTCAGCGAGTAGAGCGTGCCGATCTCTCCGTGCTCGATGATGTCGTGAACGGCGCGGATCGACTCGTCGAATCGACGCTGGAACCCAATCTGCAGACGTGAACCGCTTTTTTCCGCAAGTTCGATGGCAGATTCGGTTTGAGCGAGAGTCATCGCGATTGGCTTCTCGCACAGCACCGGGATTCCCCGTGGAAGCACATCGAGCAGTGTCTGTTCGTGGGCGTCGGTGCCGACAGCGACCACGACTGCATCGACGGAAACTGCTGTGATGCCCTCCCAGGGAACTGATGATGCCCCCCACCTCGCCGCCAGGTCGTCTGCGCGCTGACCGTTTCGATTGGCGATGAGCACCTCGTCGACACGGTCATCGCCGACGAGATCTTCCACGCGAATTGCTCCCATTCGCCCTGCTCCAATCACCAGAACTCTCACGGGCGACCTCTCTTACGGTTGGGGACGAATGTTGCGGAATGTCATTATGTTCTGACATACTAATTCCACCGTTTCAACGAAAGAATGTCAATGGCTGACTTTATCTCCCGCGTCGCGTCTGCCCCGATTTCGTGGGGCATTTGTGAGGTTCCCGATTGGGGGGCGATGCTACCGATTGACCGAGTGCTCGGGGAGATGGCGGGGCTCGGATTCACCGCGACGGAACTCGGCGCACCGGGATTCCTCCCTGACGATCCGGAATTGCTCAAGTCGAAGCTCGCAGAATTCGGGATGTCCCTGCTTGGAGGGTTCACCCCCGTCATCCTTCACGATCCTGCCGAGCGGGATGCGACCATTGCCAGCGCGACCGCAACGGCGCGGTTGTTCGAACAGGCGGGGGCGACAAAATTTGTCTCTTCTGTCGTACGGGACATGTCGTGGTCTTATCCCCACTCACTTTCGCCGTCGGAACAGAAGCATATGGCCGAGATGTTCGGGGTCATCGACGAAATTTGTGGTGAATACGGTCTCCAACAGGTTCTTCACCCCCACGTTCAGACGCTCGTCGAAACGAGGGACGACATTCAGCGAGTTCTCGACTCGTGTGATGTGCACTTCTGTCTCGACACTGGACATATGGCGTTCGGGGGACAAGACCCCGTCGAGTTCGCGAAGGCCGCGTTCGACCGCGTCGGCCATGTCCACCTCAAGGACGTTCGTCTCGACATGGCTCCCGCCGTTCTTCGACGCGAAGTGTCCCTGATGTCGGCGACTCAAGCTGGCGTCTTCACCACTCTCGGCCAAGGAGACGTTGACATCCTGGGTGTTGTCCAAACCCTTGAATCGTCGGGTTATCAGGGTTGGTATGTGATCGAGCAAGACACTGCAATCACCGGAGGATTCCCCGCCGACGGGGAAGGTCCCGTCACGCACGTTGCCGCCTCCCTCCAATACCTCACCGACGTCGTCGCCCCAACCCTCGGATGATCGACGTGGTTCCATTCGAGGTTCTCAGCGTTGGGCGCATCAGCGTCGACTTGTACGCGATGGAACCGAATGTCGGTTTCAACGGACAACAAACGTTTCAGAAGTCTGTGGGCGGAAGCCCCACTAACGTAGCGGTGGCTGCCGCCAGGCTTGGTCACCGAGTTGCTCTCGCGACCAAAGTCGGTGATGACGGATTCGGAGAGTACATCCGCGCGCGACTCGCCACCTGGGGAGTATCTACCGAATTCGTCTTATCCCAACCTCACTCCCAAACGCCACTCGCCCTCGCCGCACTCACTCCACCTGAATCACCGACCGTGATTTTCTATCGTGGAACCGCAGCACCCGACACCACCCTGGTTAGTGAGGACGTTCCCGGGGAAGTTGTCCGCGAATCAAAGATTTTGTGGATTAGTCAGGCGTCACTGTCGCAAGGTTCAACTGCCGAGACCTGCCTTCAGTGGATGAGCTGGCGGACCAATGACCAACACACCATCCTCGACCTCGACTACCGGCCCTCGCTCTGGAACACAGTCGAATCCGCCCGCGATATGGCGTCACGTGCGATATCGCAAGCGTCAATTGTGGTGGGCAACCGTGAGGAATGTGAAGTCGCCGTGGGAACGAACGATCCTGATCACGCGGCGGATCTGCTCCTCAGCACTGGTGTCCGACTCGCCATCGTGAAACTCGGGGCGGAGGGTGCGCTGCTTGCGACATCGACCGAGCGAATTCGAATCCCTGCCATCCCCATCAACCTTGTGTGTGGCCTCGGAGCAGGCGACGCATTCGGTGGAGCGCTGTGCCATGGACTGTTGAACGGATGGGACATTGAGCACATTGGTCGACTCGCCAATGCTGCTGGTGCGTTGGTGTCCACTCGACTCACCTGCGCAGATGCCATGCCCGATGTAGCGGAACTCGATGCGATGATGGGGAGTGCCGCGTGACGCTGGACATTGACACCTACCGATCGCTTCTGGACGCAAGGGTTTTTGAGCCGGAGTCGCTCGGCTCTGCACTCGTCTCACGACGCCGCCGTTCCGTTTCCGGTCAGGACGGACGCCTACTCATCTTGGCTGCCGACCACACCGCGCGGGGGAAAATCTCGCTCGGCACGGAACCGCTCGCGATGGCCGATCGATACACTCTTCTCGATCGGCTCGTGCGTTGTCTTGCTATGCCCGAGGTTGACGGTGTTTTGGGGAGTTCCGACGTACTCGAAGAGTTGGCATGGCTCGGCGCGCTCGATGGCAAACTCGCCATCGGCACAATAAACCGCGGCGGAATCATCGGGGCGACGTGGGAACTGGACGATCGTGTGACTGCGTACGACGTTGATCATGTCGAATCCATGGGACTCGATGGCGGCAAGACCCTTATTCGCATCGACCCCACGGACCCCGGCGTCGCGAGAACGATCGAGTCGGTCGCTCGAATTTCTACCGAATTGGCGGATCGCAAAATCATGTCCCTCATCGAGCCACTCCCCTATTTGACGGGAACAAGCGGAATTCCGACTCTCGACACTTCGGACGACGCACTAGTCAAAGTCGTGGCAATCGCATCGGGGCTGGGATCCTCGTCGGCGTATACGTGGCTCAAGGTGCCGGCGAGCGTGAGAATGGCGGAAGTCGCGGGCGCGACGACCTTGCCTATCCTCATGCTTGGGGGCGAACCGAGCGGGAGTCCCGATTCGATTTTTGACTTGTGGGCAACAGCGATGTCCGAGCCCAATGTGCGTGGCTTAGTGGCGGGTCGAACGCTGTTGTACCCCACAACGGGTGACCCCGAAAGCGCTGTGACTCGTGCTGCAGAGATCATTCGACCGAACACTTCACACAGTACGAAAGGCTTGACATGACGTGGTTTCACCCTGCCGGTTCGTTGAACAACGGCGATGCCGATGTGGATGTCACACCCGAGAACGCCGGGTGGGAATACAGCGGACTCCGTGTTTACACCCTCCATTCAGATAGGTCGGTGAGCCTGACACTTGATAGTGAAGAAGGTGTCGTCATACCGCTGTCAGCACGAGATGTTCGAGTCACCATCGACGGACGCGAGTTCACTCTAGAGGGTCGGTCTGGAGTGTTCGACTCGGTATCTGACTGGATTTACGCGCCCGTCGGATCCTCAGTGACACTTCGAGGCGATTCGGGGGAAGTGGCGATCTGCACGGCGCGTGCGACCGAGGTCTACCCCGTCGCTCACATTCCCGCCGCCGACGTCCAGGTCGAAGTTCGAGGCGCGGGGCGTGCCACGCGTCAGGTCACAAACATTGCTACACCGGGGTCGTTCACGAACGCGCACAAGATTAACGTTTGTGAAGTGATCACACCCGGCGGAAATCTGTCGTCCTGGCCACCACATCGCCACGACGGAATCGGTGACTGTCCCACGAATAACGAAGAGATCTACTATTTTCGAATCGGGCGCGAGGAAGAGCCACACGGGAATCCTCTCGGAACGGGATTGTTCCGTGTTTACACGGTTGACGGAACCGTTGATGAAACCGTGACACTTCATGACGGCGATGTGTATGTCGTTCCTCAGGGTTACCACGGGCCGACTGTGGCACCACCCGAATACCCGATGTACTTCCTCAACGTTCTCGCCGGGCCCGCGGCAGACCGCACGATGGCATTCTGTGATGACCCCGGCCACCATTGGATTCGTGATTCGTGGAGCACACAAACGCAAGACCCCCGATTGCCGTGGACCTCGGCGAGCGGGCGAACCAGAAAGGGCGATCGATGAACCGTCGTATTGGCGTTGCCGTGTTGGGCTTGGGCTGGATGGGGCAGTCACACGCTCGGTCGATGCTTCGCATTCCGTCACTCTTCCCCGAGCGGTCGTTCGACCCGGTACTCGTTGTTTGCGCGGACACCGAAGAGGATCGTCGCGAGCGCGCGGTGCGAGATTTCGGATTTGAACGCGCGGTGGCCGATTGGCATGACGCGATCAACTCCGACGACGTGGACGTGGTTTGGGTCACTGCGCCCAACATGCTGCACATCCCGATGATTGAAGCGGCGTGCGCCGCGGGAAAAGCGGTTTTCAGTGAAAAGCCGATTGGGGGAAAGCCCGAACAAACTGTCGCGGCGTACAAAGCCGCCGCGACGGCCGGCGTGCGGTCGGCCGTCGGATACAACTACCTGTGGGCGCCGCTCGTACTCCACGCACGTCATCTGATTGCCTCTGGTGCGTTGGGAGATATTACGCACTACCGCGGTCGTTTTGTATCCATGTATGGAAGTGACGAGCTCGGGCTATTGACCTGGCGATTCATCCTCGATCAAGCCGGCTATGGAGTGACGAGCGATATCTTGAGTCACTCGGTTTCGCTCGCCCAATTCCTGGTCGGAGATATCACTGACGTGGTGGGCATGAAGAACATCACCATTCCGAAGCGGCCACTCCCCACGGGTGCGGCGAGCCACTACGGACGCGGTCGTCCCGAGGACCCTAAGGGTGAGGTCGAAAACGAGGATTTCGCCTCCATGTTGTGCAACTTCGCGAACGGTGCAACCGGGACTTTCGAGGTGAGTCGAACGATGGTTGGCCCGGAGAGTCAGAACGCCTTCGAGGTTTACGGAACAAAGGGCGCTCTCGCCTGGAACCTCGAAAAAATGAACGAGTTGCAGTACTACAAGCTGACCGACGACCCCAGCTCTGGATACACGACCATTTTCGGTGGGGAGCGTTTCCCCTTCCACGGTGCGTTTTCACCCGGCCAGGCAAACCCGATTGGGCTCGAAGACCTCGTGGCAATCGAAGACTTTTCCTTCCTGGAAGCCGTTGCAACGGACGCTCCGTTCTCTCCCAGTTTCCGTGAGGCAGTCAACGTCGTCAATGTCCAGCAAGCACTCATCGATTCATGGGATTCCAAGACGTGGGAAACTGTTGTCGACCTGGCGGGAGAAATTCGTGAAAAATAAATCAATTCGACTCACGACTGCGGAGGCTCTTGTTCGATTCCTCATCGCACAGCGAACCGTCGTTGACGGCGTGACCGTTCCACTTTTCCCGGGAGTTTACGGAATCTTTGGCCACGGGAACGTCACCAGTCTCGGACACTCATTGGAAACGCATCGCGAGGAGCTTCCGGTCTGGCGTGGCCAGAACGAGCAGGGGATGGGTCTCGCGGCAGCAGCGTTTGCGAAAGCGACGCGGCGGCAACAAATCATGGTCTGCACCTCGTCTATCGGACCAGGGGCGACCAACATGGTCACCGCGGCAGGGGTAGCGATGGCGAATCGCCTTCCCGTGCTCTTCATTGCAGGAGACACCTTCGTCTCCCGGCTTCCGGATCCCGTCCTTCAGCAGGTCGAACACTTCGGTGTCCCCTCCATCACCGTGAACGACGCGTTTCACCCTGTTGTGCGCTACTGGGATCGCATCACCCACCCCGCACAGCTTCTCAGTTCGTTGCCGCAGGCGGTCGCCACGATGCTCGACCCCGGAGATTGCGGGCCTGCATTCATCGGGCTCCCGCAGGACATCGCCGCCGATGCTTTTGACTACCCCGAAGAGTTCTTCGCGGTAACGGTACATGAACGACCGCGGCCCCGCGCTGACCAAGGCCAACTCGCGCGCGCGATGGACGCACTTCGCGACGCGAAGCGGCCGGTGATCATTGCAGGCGGAGGTGTTCACTATTCGCTCGCCGAATCTGAACTCGCGACCTTTGCCGAGAAGCACGGCATCCCGGTTGTCGAGACCGTCGCTGGCAAGTCCTCGATGCTCGCGAGCCACCCCCGGTATTCCGGTCCCCTTGGCGTGACCGGTGCCGCCGCGGCGAACACCGTCGTCGCCGAGGCCGATGTTGTGGTCGCCGTAGGCTCGCGACTTGAAGACTTCACCACGGGGTCATGGACTCTCTTCGCGCACGATGCACAGATAATTGGAATCAATGCAGCACGATTCGATGCCCACAAGCACCGGTCCCTCCCCGTCGTCGGGGATGCGCGGGAGTCCCTCAAAGAATTGAGCTCTTCGCTCGGTGAGTGGAGTGCCGATCCAGCGTGGACTTCGCGTTCCGCCCAGCAGCGGGAGAATCTGGCCGAATTCGTCAACTCCCGAATCGCCGACGACGGGGCTTGGCCTCCCAGTTACGGGCAATTGGTGGGGTTGGTCAACGAATCCGCGACAGCGGAGGACTACGTCCTCACAGCGGCAGGCGGACTACCCGGCGAACTCAACATCAACTGGATGAGCAAAGGCATAGCGACCTTCGACTGTGAATACGGATTTTCGTGCATGGGCTATGAAATCGCGGGAGCGTGGGGCGCCGCGATGGGACGCCCATCCGGAAATGTCTACGCGATGGTCGGGGATGGCTCGTACCTCATGATGAATTCTGAAATCTATGCGTCCGTACTTTCCGGCCACAAAATGATTCTCGTCGTTTGTGACAATGAAGGGTTATGCGGTCATCGAGCGCTTGCAAGTGAACCAAGGTGGTGCGTCCTACAACAACATGCTCGCGGACTCAAACGGCACAGGTACACACGAACGGGTCAATTTTGCCGCCCATGCCGCGTCGATGGGCGCGGAAACGTTCGAGGTAGAAAGTCTGTCGCAGTTCGCCAGTGCCCTCGCCGCCGCGCGTAAGTCCGACAAGACCGCGGTGATCGTCACGAAAGTGCGCGCCAACGACTTCACCGAAGGCGGTGCATTCTGGCAGGTTGGTGTTCCCGAACTATCGGACCGTGCCACCGTGCGAGACGCCCGAAAGCGAATGGACGAGGGACTTAGCTCACAACGTCCGGGAATCTAGAGCGCGCCCGGAGGGATTCGAACCCCCAACCGTCTGATCCGTAGTCAGATACTCTATCCGTTGAGCTACGGGCGCACGTCATCTCGCGACAACTTGACGAGTCTAGCATCCTGCGGCAGGCGCCCCAAAACTGGGCCGTGGCTCACCACGTGCGCAACGGATAGGTGTCGAGAGCCTGTCGCACGGTCGTCATGTCGAGCTCGAAAGCGCGGTATGCGGTGTCGCTCGCGGCGACGATCTGGGCGTAGTGCTGGCCCCTCGCCTCGCACACGACGCGCTGCCACTGGCGCCACTTCGGCTGGAACTGGCGCTGCGTTCCCCATCCCTTCGATTTCTCCGGGGTGAGAATGATGACGGTCGTGTCGGATCCGGCGAACATCGACGTGAGCGCTTGGCTACCGATTTCCGATACCACCACGCGCGCTGCTCGGAAATGTTGGATCTGGCGTTCGATCGAATCGTCAATGGGGTACCACGTAACGAATCCCAGTGATTCGAGATACTCCTGCAACTCGTCCTTGTTCGATGCACCGGATCGTTTGTCGTCGGGGCGTCGCGCGACATAGAGCAATTCGGGAAGGGTCGGGTCGTCCGAAATCCCCGCGGTGTACGAGCGCACCATGCGCTCCATCCGGTGCTTGTCCTGAACGCGCTTGAGACCGGGGCGGGAGAGATGCGTGGGAACGAGAAGTTCGTCGACGTAGACGAATTCGCCACGGTCCTTGGTGGGGAACCGGCGAATCTGCGACTCATCGATCCCGAGGACAGCCAGCAACCCTTGGTCGCCCCACACCGAGTTGAGGATGGGAACTCCGGGGAATTGCTCGTGAAGTGTCACAAATCGCGGGAGTCGTTGCAGGAGCCAGTGCCCGTAGTTGCGCGCGTTGAGCATGGCGCTCCCGTGGGTTCCCGAATATTCCGCGACGACATTGGCCGCGGGAATCGGCTTGTCGAAGAATCCCGACCCGAAGAAGCGGGAATTGACGGTGACGCCGCCCGCGGTGACGATTTGATTGTCGGGGCCGAGAAATGCTTCTTTGACGCTGATGACCGCCTCGGGTGCCATGAGTTCGGTGCTGTTTCGAGGCCGTTTGCTGCCAATCCAATAGCGCCAGTGCTCGAGGTCGAGCCAACGGCCGTTGACGAAGGCAAGGTCGGAGGCGAGAACGCCTCCCTCGATCGGTTCGTCCGATTTCCACACCAGTTCGACACCGGGCGCGGAAACTCGGCCAGTGAACATCTTGTCCGCCAAAAATTGGCGTGGTGCGGTGGTCAGTTCGTGCGTCATCGTCATCTCTCCGTCGAACCCAGATAGTCAAATTCTGTCAGCGTCACCCGTCCCGCACCCTCAAGCGCGGCGATGTCTGAGTCACTCAATTGTTCCCTGAACCGGCCAACCTGGCTCGAGGTGATGGGTTGTGACACCAACTTTTTCCAATCCGAAGTTTCGGTGGGTTCGAGCTGCTTGGCACGATTCTCCTCGTGGAAGGCAAGCATCGCATCATTCCAGCCGAGCCCCCACGATTCGAGCACGGGGGTCAGTGTTGCGCGCGCATCGACGACGAGATCCTCGTATCGGATCGACGCCCAGCGAGTGTCGGGCAGCGCGCGCAGTGACGTGAGCGTGTTCTGGTTTTGGTCGTCCCACCCCGAAGCAAATTCCGTCGCGTCGGCGGCGAGTTGCGGTTTGTAGGGTGAATCGCTGTCGAGCTTCCGGATGTCCGCCCCCGAGGTGAAGCAATCACGAACGTCCCGCACGATGTGCAGGAACACACACGACGGAAACAACGCGTCGATCTCGGTCACAAATTCCATGTGGATGTTGTTCTTGTCTCCCCAACGGGCGTTGGGCTTGCCGACCCTGTCGCAATAGAGCAGGTACGGGATTGTGACGAGCTCGCGATAAGAGACCGGGCGGTCGGACGCGATGCGAGCTGCGATTTCCTGTGCCCCGATGCCCCACGTCTCGAACTTGCGCGCCTCCATCAAGTCGGCGACGAACGCCTCTTGGCGAGGGGAGTCGCAGTCGGCTTCGGTCCAATCACCGTAGGTCGGGAGAAACCAGGTGAGGAACGACGATTCGGGGGCGATGACGAGGTCGGGGTGCGCGGAGAGGAGCAAGCGAAGGAGTGTCGTTCCCGAGCGCGGTGATCCGAGAAGGAAAATGGGGCTCACCGGCGAACTACTTCCGAAGGTCGGCGAGCGTGGTGCGGATGTGACCGAACTGCGCGTCCGACAATTCGCGGAACATCGGAAGTCCCAGCACGGTGTCCGCCAGGTGGGTCGCCACCGCGTTGCCCGATGTGGTCATGTCGTGGAACGGCTTCGTCGAGGTCAGTGCCGCCGGCCACCATTTGCGCGTCTGGATTCCCGCTGCGTCGAGCGACTCGGCAACGCGTGCCGCCTCATCTGCAGTGTCCACCGCGACGAGCCAGTAGGGGATGCGGCTGTCGGCGGGCATCGGTCCGCCGTTGAACCCGAGTTCGGTGTTGATTGCGGTGGCGCGCTCGCGCACCGACTTCCATTCGGCGAGCTCGGTCTCGGCTCCGTCGAGTGCCGCGAGCGCGAACGATGCGGCGAACTCCGACATCTTCCCGTTCGTACCGACGCGGTTCGTCACGCGTGTGCCGGAGAAACCGAAGTTGATCCATTCCCGGGCGATCTTCGCGCGGGCGACATCTCCGAAAATCACGAGGCCACCCTCACCGCACCCGAGCACCTTGGTGGCGTGCAGTGAGATGGTTGCGCTCCACCCCGGCCCCATGCCGGAGAGGTCGGGTCGGTTACCCGCGCACGCCGCCGCATCGACGATTCCGCGGGGGAAATCGGACCACTCTGCAAGGTCGATCGGATGTCCAAACGGTGCGACGACCACGGGAACAACAGAATTGGCGTTGCGGCGATCGTCATCCGTGACGGTGAGTGTCCACTCGGTCGGGTGAACGTCGCGGAACTCGATGGTCGCACCGACCTCGAGAGGACCCATCGCGGTGGCGGGAAAAGTCCATTCGGGGATGAGGTATGTGGGGTTGTCTTCCCAGAGCGCGGCGGCCGCGATGGCCACAGTTCCGTTAGAGATCGCGACGACCTGCTCGGGTGACACGTTGAACCACGTCGCGTAGCGCTCCTCGAGGGCGCGAACCTTGGGACCGTGGTTAGAGAAGATACCCGATTCGTAGACTTCGGCGAGATAAGGGGTCACGACATCGAGCGCGGGGAGTACCGGCTTCATCACTTGAACGGAAATCGATGTCATGCCACATTCTTCTCAATCGGGCTTAGAGAAAGCTTGTCTCGCAAGCCTATCGCGACTGTCTCATCACGTGTGGAGTCCCCGTTGATGCGGATGGCGAGACACCGTGGGTCGCGCGGCGTGCGTTGGGACGAGTTCACCGCATTCGATTGAGAGCGGCGAAGACGCGGGCGATGAGGGTGGCGAATCCGCGATTCGATTGTCCCGGGAAAGGCGCAATTCCGAACACACGTTGCTCGGCAATCGTCTGCGCCTCGGTGTAGTTGAGAATCCCTTCGGCGCCGTGACGCCTCCCCATTCCCGATTGTTTGACACCGCCCATCGGCGCACCGTGTGATGCCCAACTCGACGAATAACCTTCGTTGATCGTGACTGTTCCCGCATCAAGTCGCGCACCTATACGGCTGGGATGCCGCGTCCACACACTCGCGTTGAGCCCGAATTCGGAATCGTTTGCTCGGGCGAACGCCTCATCGTCGTCGGCTACCGGGAAAACAGCAACCACCGGTCCGAAAGTCTCGCTGCGAAAAGACATCGCTGAATCGGGCAAATCCGTCAGGATTGTCGGTTCGATGAACGTCGGTGCAAGATCGGGACGGCGGCGTCCGCCCACGACGACCGTAGCACCGTGGGATACCGCGTCATCGATATGCGCCATGACTCGATCGGCGTGAGATTCGCTGATGAGCGGCCCCATGTCAATTGCCCAGTCAGGTCCGCTTCCCAAAACCATTGCGCGGGTGTGCGCGGCGAATTCGTCGACGAATCGCTCAAAGTTTCGACCGACAACATAAATTCGCTCGACGCTCACGCACAGCTGGCCGGAATTGGAAAAACAGGAGCGCACTGCGCCGCGGGCCGCTCGGGACACGTCGGCGTCGCCCAAGACCAACATCGGATTCTTTCCGCCCAGTTCGCCAGAAAAACCGATCAACCGGCGTGCCGCTCGAGTTGCGACGTGTCGGCCCGTTTCGGTCGATCCAGTGAATGTCACATAATCGACCGCGTCGACGATCGCGTCTCCGTGGACGTGCCCACCTCCATGCACCACGTCGATCACGCCGTCGGGGATGCCGGCCGAACGGAAAAGTTCGACGACGAGATCGGCGGTTGCACTGGTGAGTGCGTCGGGGACAAGCACCACGGCGTTGCCCGCGAGGAGGGCGGGAATAGCATCCGTCGCGGGGAGGGTGAAGGGATAGTTCCACGGGGTAATGACCGCAACGACTCCCACCGGGCGGCGATGTTCCACGGTCTTGGTCACAACGGGAAGCAGGCCTCGGCGGCGGCGTGGTCGCAGGAGGCGTGCGCCGTGACGTCCGTAGAAGTTCGCGAGCTGGGCGGAATCCGCGACTTCCTCGAAGGCACTGACACGGTTCTTCGAGGTTTCGCGCTGAATCGTGTCGAGGATTTCGTCTTGGCGTTGGTAAATCAGTCGTGACAACCGACGCATCACCGCGGCGCGCTCACTCACGGATACGCGAGACCACTCTCGCTGTGCTCGTCGGGCACGCTCCACGACTTCGTGAACCATAATGGATTCACCCTAGCCACTTCACAACGGGTAGACCGAATGGAAAGAGAATAACCATGTCAGCGGATCGACGAATCTCCTCCGGTGGACCCTGGGAGGACATTATCGGATACTCCCGTGCTGTTGTCGCCGGCCCGTACGTACACGTTTCGGGTTCGACGGCCACAATCGACGGTGAGCTCCAGCACGCGGGTGACGCCTACGGGCAGACCAAAGTGGCTCTCGGGGTAATTGCGAAGGCGCTCACCGACGCGGGACATTCTCTCGACGATGTGGTGCGCACACGAATGTATTTGCGAGACTCAGCCGACATGGATGCTGTTGGTCGCGCGCACGGCGAAGTGTTCGGCGGCATCAAGCCCGCCGCGACCATGCTCGCCGGCCTCGTCTTCATCAACCCCGACATGCTCGTCGAGATCGAGGTCGATTCCTACAAGGCCTAGGCGCGTCGCCGGCGTGATGCGGCTACCGCACCCAATCCGGCAGCAAGAACACCGAAACCACCCAGCGCAAGCCCGCCCGGATCAAAACCGGTCGACGCCAACTCAGGAGTCTTCGTCGCATCACCCATAATGCTCGCCGCACACAAATGCCCCGTGTTCGTTCCCGCAATCGTGACGCGCTCGTTGCTCCCCACGTCACTTCCCGCAGCTAACGGCGTCGTCACACTGGCACCCTCAACGATTCCCGCAGGAACATCGGGGACACCGGGAACATTCATCTCAGCATCAGGACAATTCGTTGCCGCGACGAGCTTCACACACATCTCCGGCTCTTCCGCATCGAACGTCACAACACCCGTGACATCGAGAAGTTCATCGATCGCGACATCACCAAGTCCCGTGATCTGAATCGACGGGGTCAGCCCGGTGTCTTCCACCGACAGCGTCGACATGTCAATTGTCCCGTCTATCGCTGGCGTGAGGTCTTCCCAGCCGGTAATGGCGACATCGTCGGAATCATAAACAGTTACTGAAATGTCAGTGTTGTCGAGCGTGCCGAGTTCGAGCAACATTTCCTGCCACGCGGTCACGCGACCGTCGCCCGTGCAACTCATTCGGGGAACAACACTCGAGTAGGGGAGCTCGATTACGGGGTCACCAAACGAACAACCCACTTCGCCCGTCGCGGCATTGAGCGGGATGATCTTTCCCGCATATGTCGGGAGATACGGAGCCCATCCCTTGTCTTGGTTGACCCACACGCAGCTGGGGTTGTCGGGGTCGACATTAGCCGTGTAGGGGAGATAGATGCCGGCCGGCGAATCATCCCACGAAGAACACAGCGCATCGGTGGCGTAGTCCCAACAGATGATTGTCGACGACCAGTCGGTTCCATAGGGGTTCTGACCGGCTGAACTCTGCGGTCCGGGGTAATACATCTTCGTTCCCGAAATCGCCCAATCTTGAGCGTTCTGACCCGCGATTTTGTTGTTTGCGGGATGTGCCACGAGGTAGCTCGACAAACCCGTCGGCATCGTCACGGTGGCGCCGTTCGCGTCAATGCAGAGTCTCGAGTTCAAGTCACACGTGCCGAAAAAGGTTCCATCCGTGTTCTTCACGGGAAGCGGAATGTGTCGGTTGAACGTGGTGTCATATACAGCAGCAGGAATATCGATAGGGGTGCTGTCGGGTTCACCACACAATGACGCGGGCGTGCTCGTCGGGTCGAAACAGCCCATTTTGTTGTTGACGGTGAAGTAAACCCTGCCACCCCATGCCGCAACTCGGGCCTTCGTCAGTCCGTCGGACGTCGGTCCGGCGGCACCCACGTTGAACCCATTGAGCCCGTCACCACATTCAGCATTGGTGGTGATGTCGAAACACAGCAGGTCGCCTTGGCTTACATCGAGCGCCCAGATTCGGTTGCCGTAGCGCGATGTGTTGGAACCGCGAACACTAAAGCCTGTACCGCCCGGAGCCAGATCCACGAGTGGCGTGAACGCCGTCGGGCAGTTCGAGACGTTTCCGTTTCCGATATCGGAATAATCCAGGCAATACACTCCGATATCTCCCGACGAAACCTCGCGAACGTAGGTGTAAACGCGGTCCGTCGTCTTATCGAAATAAAGATTCGACGCCTGCCCGGTTTGATAACCGCTCACTGTGTAGATGTAATCGGCGCACTCTGAGCCGTCGATCAAATGGCATTCAACATTGAGCGCCGAAGGGTCATGATGCCACGAGTTGAGCAGAAAGCCGTCGCCGAAGGCAACGTTGAACCCGTCACCCGCTGCCGTGCCACCGAACGACCCGACCGTCGCTACTTCCTCACCGGTGGTCGTCGTCTCGAATCGTCCACGAGCCTTGGTCTTCACGTCACCGCGGGAGCGAACCGCCACGATCGTGTCGGGGTCACTGGGCACATCGTTCGAGAAGTTTGTTCCATCGGTCGAATACTGCAACGCCCATCCCTGAGGAACGATGATGCCGTCGGGGTTGGAAACGGCGTCGTATTTACCCGTTCCTTTGAGATGAAGGCTCTGCGTGCTCCACGCGGTGGACAGCGTGTGAATCGCCGAGCCGATCTGCGCGATCGGGCCACGGGTAACGATGTCAAGTTGGTCGTCCTGTTCAATCGACGTTGGTGCGATGCCGCCCACTGTCACGGCAACCGTCGTCGGGTCGTCGACAGCCTGTGCGGCGGTCGGAATGAACGAGAGGGCAACGGCAGCAATAAAGGCGGCGATCGAACGGATTGTCATGGCCACGTTACTAATCCTTTTTCGAAGGGGAAATTTCTCCTCAATGTTACGGCAACCTGGCGCGCCGACACACGCCGTCCGTGCCGACTTGACACGTTTCCCCATCTTGTCTATATTCTCTACTAACACGATAGACAAACTATCGGAAAGGACAACATGAAAAACAACTCCCGTCTTGGGGCTTCGATCGCACTCGCGACCGTCGCCGCTCTTGCCGTCGCCGGTTGTGCGACGACCTCACCCACCACGAATGACTCCCCCGCTGTGCCAGAGATCACCACGGTTCGCCTTGGGTACTTTCCCAACCTCACGCACGCCCCGGGCCTCATCGCTACACAAAAGGGTCTGTTCAAGACCGAGCTCAAGGCGCTCGACCTCACCCTTACCCCGACCGCGTTCAACGCTGGTCCGGATGTTGTCACCGCGCTCTTCGCCGATTCGCTCGATTGCTCATACATCGGGCCGAACCCCGCGATCAATGCGTACGTTCAGTCCGAGGGTGCGGCGGTTCGAATTGTTGCCGGTTCCACCTCGGGCGGGGCTGCCCTCGTTGTGCGTGACGGGGTCAACACCGCCGCCGATCTTGCTGGCTTGACCATCGCCACACCGCAACTCGGGAACACTCAGGATGTCGCGGCGCGGAACTGGCTCACCGATCAGGGACTCACCGCCGACGTCGACGGGGGCGGAGATGTCTCCATCAAGCCCCAGTCGAACTCCGACGCACTCGCCGCGTTCTCGTCGGGGGACATCGACGGCGCGTGGGTTCCCGAGCCCTGGGTGTCGTCGTTCGTCGCGAACGGTGCACACGTTCTCCAGAACGAAGCCGATCTGTGGCCGAACGGTGAGTTCGTCACGACCGTCATCCTCTGCCGCACCGACTTCATCGACCAGCACCCCGACGCGGTGACCGCGTTGATCAAGGGGCACCTCGCCGCTCTCGACCTCATCGCGAGTGACCCCGCGGCCGCCAAGGACGCCGTCAACCTCGCCCTCGCCGGCCTCACCGGCTCGTCGATCGACCCCGCCATTCTCGACGCGGCGTGGGAGAACGTGACGTTCACCGCTGACCCGCTCAAGGACACCCTCGTGACCTCGGCCGAACACGCCGTGTCCGCTGGGCTCCTCGAGCAGTCGGGCATCGACGCCGCCGGCGGCTTGCCGGGAACGCTCTACTCGCTCGACCTGCTCAACGCGGTTCGTGCCGAGCGCGGAGAGGATGCGATTCAGTAATGGCTAACGCGGAGATCATTCTCCGCGCGGATAGCGTCACCAAGTCATTCGGCCCGGAGGGCGCGGCAACCGTCGCGCTCTCCGGTGTCGACATGACAATTCGCGCGGGAGAATTCGTCACCATCGTTGGAGCATCGGGCTGTGGCAAGTCGACGCTCCTCAACCTGTTCGCGGGGCTCGATAAGCCGACCTCGGGAACCATCACCGTCAACGGCAAGGTCGCACTGATGTTCCAGGAGGCGACCTTGCTTCCGTGGCTAAGCGCTCGCAAGAACATCGAACTCGCCCTCGCCTACGCCGGAGTTCCTCGCGCCGACCGTGAAACACGTGTCAACGAACTGCTCGCAATCGTTCGCCTCGGCGAATGGGCCGACAAACGCCCGCACGAACTCTCGGGTGGGATGCGGCAGCGCGTCGCGTTGGCGCGTTGCCTTGCGCAAGGTGCACGCATTGTTCTCATGGATGAACCGCTCGGAGCGCTCGACGCGATGACTCGCGATCATCTCCACGACGAGATCGAGAGCATCGTGCGCGACCAAAACCTCACGGTCGTGTTCGTCACGCACAACATGCGCGAAGCGGTTCGCCTCGGCGACCGCGTCATTCTCATGGGAAGCCGGCCGGGGAGGGTGGTACACGAACAGTCCGTTCCGCTGGCCCGACCCCGCGAGATGGACTCTAATGACATCGCCACGCGCGCCGCCGATCTCACCAACCGACTCAAGGCCGGCCAGGCCGTTCTTCAAGGAGCTGACTCATGAGCGAAACCGTCATCGCTGCCACTCGCACTGCCGGCGCACGCCTCGCGGCCGCCTGGTCGTGGGGTTGGCCGAAGCTCTTCGCCATCGCGCTGGTCATCGGTGCGTGGGAGGCGCTCTTTCTTTCCGGCTGGCGCCCGAGCTACGTGTTGCCGTCTCCGGGTGACACCTTCGGAGCGCTCTATCAAATGGTGGGAACCGAACGCTTCTGGCTCGCGGTGAAAACCACGATGACCCGCGCGGGTACCGGATTCATTCTGGCCCTCGTTCTCGGATCCATCGTCGGAATTGCGGTCGCGCGCGTGAAGCCGCTCCGCCTCGCCGTGGGAAACGTCATCACGGGACTCCAGGTCATGCCGTCGATTGCGTGGTTCCCGCTCGCGATTCTCGTGTTCGGACTCAACGAGCAAGCAATCCTCTTCGTCGTTGTGCTCGGCGCTGGGCCATCCATCGCGAACGGCGTCATCGCGGGAATCGACCACGTGCCGCCGGCTTTCACACGGCTCGGTCGTGTGCTCGGCGCTGGCCCCATCGCCCTGTACCGGGACATTGTTCTCCCCGCGGCGCTTCCCACCTACGTCGCGGGGCTCGTGCAGGGTTGGTCGTTCGCGTGGCGAAGCTTGATGGCGGGTGAACTTCTCGTCATCATCGCCGAGACGCCGTCGCTCGGTACGACGCTCGACTTCGCTCGTCAGATGTCGAAGGTTCCGGAGCTCATCGCCACGATGATTGTCATCCTCATCATCGGCATGATCGTCGACGGCGTGTTCGGGTCGATTTCGCGTCGAATTCGCCGAAATCGCGGTCTCGCGATCGATGATTGATGGAGGGGAACGGGTGGCGAGGGTCAGAGACGGTAGGCTTGATTCCGTGAATGCCAAGACCACGAACGACGAAAACGCCGTCCTCGACGCACTCGAGGCCGAGGCGATTTGGGCCATTCGCGAGGCCGCCAGCGCTTTCCAGAACCCCGTCATTCTTTACTCGATCGGTAAGGATTCGACAGTTCTGCTTCACCTCGCGGTGAAGGCCTTCGCCCCCGCCCCCGTTCCCTTCCCTGTCCTCCACATCGACACCACGTGGAAGTTCCGCGAGATGATCGAGTTCCGCGACCGCATTGCGCGCGACAACAACCTCAACTTGGTCGTGTACACGAACCCCGACGGTCGCGGCGACAAAATCACCCCCTTCACTCACGGTTCGGACGAGTACACCCGCCTGATGAAGACCGTCGCGCTCCGCGCCGCACTCGATGCGGGCGGGTACGACGTCGCTCTCGGTGGAGCTCGCCGTGACGAAGAGCGCTCGCGCGCCAAGGAGCGCATGTTCAGCCTCCGCGAGCCCGGCCACGCCTGGGACCCGTCGAGCCAGCGCCCGGAGTTCTGGCACACCGTCAACTCGACGCTCAAGCCGAACCAGACGATGCGCGCGTTCCCCATCTCGAACTGGACCGAGCTCGACGTGTGGAAGTACATCCGTCGCGAGAATCTCGAAGTCGTCCCGCTCTACTTCTCGGCGGAGCGCCCGACCATCGAGCGCAACGGCCAGCTCATCATGATCGATGACGACCGCTACCCGCTCGAGCCGGGCGAGTCGACGGTCATGCGCCGCATCCGTTTCCGCACCCTCGGGTGCTACCCGCTCACCGCGGCCGATGAAGGTGAAGCGAGCTCGCTCGACGAGATCATCGACGAACTCTCGCGGTCAACTACCTCGGAGCGCGCCGGTCGACTCATCGACGGCAAGGGCGCTTCGTCCATGGAACGCAAGAAGCACGAGGGGTATTTCTGATGTCCGACGCACTCGTTCGCATCGTTGTTTGTGGAGCCGTCGACGACGGAAAGTCCACCGTGCTCGGTCGACTCCTCGTCGAGACCAACTCGGTCCCGCTCGACGAGATCGACAACACCCGTCGCCTGTCGAACGGCGAGGTCGACTTCTCGCAACTGACCGACGGTCTTGAATCCGAGCGCGAACAGGGCATCACGATCGATGTGGCACACCGCCACGTCTATCTCCCCTCGGGTCGCCGCGCGATTCTCGCCGACTCGCCCGGTCACGAGCAATACACCCGCAACATGGCCGTGGCCGCGAGTGAGGCCGACATGGGAATTCTTCTCGTCGATGCCGCGAAGGGTGTTCGCGACCAGTCGGTCCGTCACGCCGCGATCAACTCGCTCATGGGCGTCAAGCACATCATCGTCGCGGTCAACAAGATGGACGCGGTCGGTTTCGACAAGGGTGTCTTCGACGGAATCGTCGAGGAACTGACCCGTCGCTTCGACCAGTTTGGCTTCGAGGATCTCACTTTCATCCCCGTTTCGGGACTCACGGGAGACAACGTCACCCGTCCGTCCGAGAACATGGCGTGGGCGGACAAGGTCACGATTCTTGACACGCTCGACCAGAAGCGCACGTTCTCCCACTCGGCGGGCGACGGATCGCTTCGTCTCCCGGTTCAGTTTGTTTCCAAGGCGGGCATCGTCCGCTGGTATTCGGGAACCATCGCCCGCGGATCGGTCAAGGTTGGCGACACCATTCGCGTGTGGCCCGCCCTCACCGAGGCCGTCGTCGAGGGGATCTACGCTCCGAACGAGTCCAAGGATGCAGCCGAAGGTCAAGCTGTTCACATCACGCTCGACCGCGAGGTTGACATCTCTCGTGGTGACGTCATCGTCGGGGCGAAGGGTGAGGTGCCCTCGTCGCGCGCTCACCTCGCCGACATGGTGTGGATTGATACGAAGCCGCTCGACCCCCAGGCGTCGTACATTCTTCGTGCCGGACCGATCGAGGTTCCCGCGCGCGTAGAAACCGTTCGCTACGTTCGCGACATCACGACCGGCGAGCAGGCCCGCGGCCACGCCCTCGAGGTGAACGAGATTGGTCGCGTCGAGATTGTCACCGACCGCCCCATTCTGCTCGACCCGTATGCGGAGTCGATGCACACCGGCGGATTCATCCTCGTTGACCGACTCACCGCGATGACCGTCGCGGCGGGAATGTCGAAGCACCCGCTCGTTCGTGAATCGGATGTCGTCAAGCACGACTTCGCTGTCGGCCGTGCCGAGCGCGAAGCACTCAACGGACTCCGCTCCTGCGTTCTGTGGCTCACCGGACTTCCCGGATCGGGAAAGTCGACCGTCGCCGACGAACTCGAAAAGACACTCATGACCATGGGCATTCGCTCGACGACCCTCGACGGGGACACCGTTCGCTCGACCCTTTCCGAGGATCTCGGATTCTCGCCGGAAGACCGTAAAGAGAACGTGCGTCGCGTTGCGCGCGTCGCCGAGCTCATGATGGAAGCCGGACTCGTCGTCATCGTGTCGCTCGTCTCGCCGTTCCGCGAAGACCGCGAAATGGCGAAGGAACGATTCGCCGAGGGCGACTTCTTCGAGGTCTTCGTTGACACTCCGCTCGAGGTCTGCATGCAGCGCGACCCGAAGGGTCTTTACGCCCGCAGCCAAGCGGATTCGACGATGCAGATGACGGGTGTCGGACAGGGTTACGAAGCCCCGCTCGCCGCGGACGTCACTCTCGACGGTGAACAGCCCGTGAACGAGTCCGTGCAAACGCTCCTCGGGCTGATTCTCGCCCGTCGAATCTAAGCGCTATGCCCGAACTACTGTTCCTCACCCGCCGATTCGGCGGGGAGATTGCGATTCGTACCCTCATCGGGTTCGTGTTGAGCTTTTCGGGCCTTTACTTGCTCGGTGTTTTGCTAGCGAACGACGTGCCGGAGTGGATCCGTCAGTTCTCGTGGCTGCTGTCGTTCTCCCGAGCGTTGCGGGCGCTTCCGCCGTGGGACTTCGCGCTGATCGCATTGTCCGCCGCGGTGGTCACTGGCTACGGTCAGCGGCTCTTGCGCTACTTCCTTCGACGCCGCAACACCCTCAACCTCAAAAAGATCTCGCTCGCCGAACTCGGAACGTCCTCCGACACGATGACGAATCAGCAACGACGGTGGAAGATGATGGCGCGCGGTCGTCTGCTCGGCCGTACGATGCTTCTTGCCACGGCGGTCGGTACCGTGCTCGGAGTCATCGTCGCGTTGTTCCTCTACAACTACATTCCGTCGGCGATCATCATCTCGGTTATCTTGCTGTCGGTCGTGTTCTATCTCGCCATAGCGGTCAAGAAATGGCTCGTGGTTTTCGAACAGAATGATGTCGCTCACGCCAAAATGCACGACGAACTAATGGCGGCGGGTAACGCCGAGGCGGAAACCGAAATCCACGTACACACCGAGCGTATGCTCCTTCGCGCGAAGCTTCCCGTGCAGCGATTCACGATCATTTGGCCACTCCTCGCCGTCGTCTTTCCTCTGTCCCTCGGTGCGGCGTTCATCGAATCGTGGATGTACGTCGAGTCGGGAGTCGACGAGGCGTTCAACAAGCTCCTGCTGGTCCTCATGGCATTGTCGATGCGATCGATCTTCAAACTCATCACGGTCGCCGAGGTTGTCGCCAACATGGCCGCCCGCGCGGTGCGCCCGGACGGGTTCGACGCCGACGAAGAAGAGGATTAGCTCGACGCGACGGCGAGAAGCCGCGCATGGAAATCCGCCCAATCGGAGGGGATCGACGCGGGAATGCCCATCGGAGCGAGTGGTGCCCGTTTCGCGGTGGCACGAAGTTTCTTCGCCCATTCGTCAGAATCGTAGGGGTCCACGACCGTGACAGCATCGTGTCCAAAGACATCGCCCAGTTCAGTCAGTGCCGACGCCCTGGACGCCACCACACGCTTGCCTCGACTCAACGCCTCGATCACGGGAAGTCCGAATCCTTCGGCGACCGACGGGACAGCGACCACGTGAGCGGCGTCGTATATCGCGACGAGTTCCTCATCGGTGACGACACCCTCGATTGAGATTCTCGATCGTTGCTCGTCGGTGCACTCGTCGAGTTCCGCCTTAAGCACGTCGTCAGTCAGCGTGGAGTACCCCGCGAGGATACCGAGACGGACGTCGACACCTTCGGTGATCAACGTCTTGACCGCTCGAACGACGACCTGGAAGTTCTTGCGCTTATCGAGTTGACCGATCAACAGCACCGCGAGCGCCGCCGAGCCGAACATCACGTTCGCGATTCCGGGGTTCGGAACACCCGACTTCGCCAGGTGCGGCCAAGGAAGGTGCACAACCGCGGTCTTTTGCGTTTCGTAAGAGTTCTCTTCGAGAACGCGGCAGAAATCTCGATATTGTCCGAGAGTGAATTTCGAATTCGCGACCACCGCGTCGGCTCGAGCGACCGCGTCGAGGTACATGAGGTGCAGGGTTCGCGCGCGTTGATGTCCCGCGCGATCGAACAGGTGGCGGTGCGACAGTGGGAAAAGATCGTGGAGATACACCATCGACTTCACCTCGGGCCGACGGAAGAGATCCTCCATCGCCATCGCGTGCTCTTTGCGCAACGGCAAGTCGAGCATCACATACGTTTGTCCCGCCTTCGGCTGCCATTCCGGCTGCTGTGACAACTTGTAGGTTTGAACGACTTTCTGTGCCTGCAGGTGTCGTGCATTGACCTGTTTCCACCACTCGTATCCGCGACGGGCGAATGGGAGCTCGCGGAGGAACGCCTTCAATCGCGGGCGCATCACCTCACGCACCATGGCGCTCGAGGATTTCTCCGCAAGAACGCGAACCCGTGCGGCGGCGCCGTCGCGTTCGCGCGTGACCAAGGTGGGAAGTTCGGGAATCACACGCCACGTGTCACTCTTGTGGTCGTACTGTACTAGATCGACCGCCGTGCGGTTGACGCGGAGATATTCGCGAACGACGCGCTGGACCCCGGTCGTGAAATTGAGTGCAGAAACCGACGTCACGTCAAGGACGAAGGGAACCGACGACCGTGACCGAGTCATGACGCCTCCACCGTGTCGAACCAAGCGGTCCAGTCGGGGGTGGACGCGTCGGTTCCCATGGAGACCCGGAAACGGCTGTTGGACCCCCGATAGGCGTCAACGACCTTTCGACGGTCCCCCTGCGACAGGCGCCACGGAACGAATTTATCGCCCTGACGACGGGGTTGCGCGTGGCAAAAGCCCAAGAACCGCTCGAAGACTCGCTCGGCGAGGCGCGATCCGCCGGGGAGCCACCCGATTGCACGCTCCAGCCGTTTGGCGCCAATCAACATGTGCATCCCGAGGCGCGAGAACGAGGTGTGAATGCGTGGGCCGGCCACGAGTTCTGGATGAAGTGGGTAGGTTCCCAAGCCGAGTCGGTCGAAAATGTTCTGGCTCAGTGCGTTTCCCCCGCCGGAGCCGCTGACGTAGGGAACAAAGTGAAGGCCATACGTGGAACCCTTGCGCGCCCACTTCGACCACAAATAGGAGTAGTCATAGGAATGTTGTGTGAGGTGGTACCGAAGGAACGGTGCAATGCGGAGCGAACGAACCTGCTTGCGCTTCCACATGCGCGCCTGCTGGCCCAGCAGTGACGGCAAAGCTTCCGCTTGCTGTCGCGCCACGATGACGAAGTCGACTTTGTCGAAGATTGCGCTCAATCGGGCGCCTAATTGCTCGGGATCGGCCAATTGGTCGGCCAATTCACAGACGAGGATCACTGTTGTGTCGCCGCGGCGGCGCGCTTCATGTGCCACCTCGGTCAATTTTTCCTCCACCATCGCCGGAGTGACGGTGGTGCGTCGCTCGTGGACGGTGCCGTCGGGCTGCACGAATGGCGCAATTTCGACGAGATCATGGTGCTTGACGATTTTGCTGGTCGCTGGGAACCAGTGGTCGTTGACCGGATAAATGATGTTTCGTGGAAGCGTGCCATCGAGTGACGCCATCGAAAGGTGAGCGGCGAACGCCGAGGTCCCGGTTTTCATGGGGCCGAGATGAACGACGACTCGAGCGAAGCCTGCCATCACACGCCCTCGGCGGCGAACCACCGCTCCCATTCGTCGGAGTTCGCCGTTGACCCCAGTTGCTTCCTGATTGCGGCGTACGACGGTGCGTACGCGCGCCGAATTTCATCACGCTCAGCGGCGGTCAGCTCCCAGTCGCCTTTGGCCGCGTTCCGCTCGCCGAATCCCGAATACATCGATTTCGAACGGTCTCGTTCGAGGATTCGCATGAAGAGGAGCTGTGCGAGTTTCGCCAAAGGGCTGCGTGTACCGAAGCGATGGCCGATGCGTTTTACGCTGATCAGCCGCTTGAGGGAATTGAGCGGCAGGCTGGGATGCACACGCTTGGACCCGAAATCCTCGGCGAGGCGAGGCGCTGGTGAACCGGTGAGCAGCGAGTAAAAGCGATCGACACTGGAATAGCCATCGTTCTCTTGTTCGAAATAGGGAACGAGAACCAGAGTGGTTTTCGGAATCGCCTTCCATCGTTCGATACGGGAAACGAAACGCTCACCGAAGTTTTCTCCGCCCGTGCGGAGCATGGCGAGAAGGTCCAGATCGTGTTGCTCGATGCGCCAATCCTTGATTCGGTGAACGAGGAAGGACATCCCCGACGCAGCGAATGAACGGATGCTGAGAACAAGCGTGATCGATTCGAAATACTTCAACATCATGGTGACGAGCTCCGGCGAGTTCTTTCGACCCGAGAGTGTCTCGCTGATGAACACGACGGTGGCGCCCCGTCCACGGCCGGCGGCGAATTCCGCGGCCAAGCGGACCTTCTCTTCGACGGCGGAAGGAGTCTGAACCGCTGTCTTGCGGAAACGCGGAGTGTTTGTCTCGTCGGAGATGAAATCGAACAACGCGTTGTGCTTGACGATTTTTCCGGCAGCGGGGAACCACAAATCGCCGGACGGATAAATCACGTTGTCGGGAAGGATTCCCTCTCGGGTTGCAGCGGAAAAGTAGTACCCCAACGCCGTGGTTCCGGTTTTCATGGGTCCGATGTGAATTATCGCCTTGGGCTTCGACATGGGCCGTCCTCCCGAAATGAACATTGAGTGGGGCTCAACAGCCCGACGAGCGGAGACGGTGGGATTTGAACCCACGGTTCCCAAAAAAGGAACTCCACCTTAGCAGGGTGGTGCACTAGGCCGAACTATGCGACGTCTCCAGTACAACACTCCATGTTATCGAGAATTCGAGGCGAATTTCTCGACCTCGGTGAACCACGCTTTCCAGTCGTCACGTCGGGCTTGGCTTCCGAGCAACTTCTTGAGATCGCGATTCGATTCGAGATAAGAGTCCGCGATTGCCCGCTTCTGTGCGGGCGTGAGCGCCCAGCGAGGCCTCGGGTTGCGACGGAATCGCGCACGCATACGGTTGAACAACACCGTCGCGATTGCGTTGGAAACGGGAGTAACCCGAGCCCATGCCCATCGACGCTTGAATTCCGCCAGTTCGACAAGGTCGTCGCGCCCAAGTGACTCGTTGACGCGGGAACCCGAATCGTCCGGTACGGGGATTTTGGCCCACGACGCGAATCGGGCCATGAGCGCATCGCCCTTGCGATCCGATTCGAGGTGCGGGATGACGGTCAGGGTGTGGGTCGGCCCGGTCCATGCTGCGGCGATTTCGTTGTATCGATAACTCGATCCGGCGGGGATGGTATCGAGTTCGAAGTCTAGAGAGGCGAACTTGGTCTCTTTCCACGACTGAACACGCTGTGCGATCCAACTTGGAACGGCGGAAACCTGACCGCGAGCGAACAACACAATTTCGACCTCATCGGCGTGAGACGCGAGACGCTCGGCGATTCGCCACGATTGCCGAACCACGTTCACGCCTTCGGCGATGAACAGGATCGTGACCTTCGGCAGGTTTCGCGTTCGCGCTTCGGCAACGACTTCACCGATGCGCCGATCAATTTCGGCACCGCGGCGCTTTCCGAGGTGAATGATTTCGGGGTGCTTGATCACATCGGCGCGCGGCTGGGTCCAGGTGTCCCCGTGAGGAACGATGAGCGACGGTGGCAGGTCGGCGCCGACGAAGCGCGCAGAGAGCGCCTCGGTCCCCGTCTTCATGGGGCCGATGTGAAGAACAATCCGAACGGAGATTGTGGCTCCTAGTAGTGGTACGCCACCGAACAGGTCTCCTGTGCGGCGCTCTGGCCCAAAACTCCCGGAATCACGGGGCCCTTGGCGCTTTCGGCATCCTTAGGCTTGCCCTTGATGGTCGAACCGGGTCCCGTGGAATCGGTGGCGAGTCGGAACGGTTTGTCCTTACGAATCGCGGCGAAGAGCGTATTCGCGACCTCCGTCAGCGGCGCCACCTTGCCCGTGTAGATTCCACCGACGCCCGTCGTGCCGGGGTACTGCGCGAAAATGATGTTCTCGCGAGGGATGTCCTTGAGCACGAGTGCCATCGCAACCATCGTGTCGACGCTGGAGAGCGAACGCGAGAGGGTCATCGACTGAGCTGCCGTCGACGCGAGCCCATAAACCATCGCGGGGTTGAGGAGGACTCCCTCGTCTTGGATCTTGCGAACGAGTGACGAGAGGTAAACCTGCTGCGAAGAAATTCGACCGAGGTCGGAACCATCACCAACGCCGTGGCGCGAGCGGAGGAATGCGAGCGCGCGCCAGCCTGCGAGCGTGTACTTGCCTGCTTTGGGGAGGTCGAGGCCGGTGTATTGGTCGTGAATGGGGGCATTGACACACACCTCGACACCGCCGATGGCGTTGGAGAGTGCGGCAACGCCACCAAAGGTGACGAGTCCGGCGTATTTGATCTTGAGACCGGTGAGCTGCTGAACCGTCAAGACGACACAGTTGAGGCCTCCGTAGGACAGCGCTGTGTTGATGGGGAGGCCCGATGCCGCACCGCTCGACGAACCGTCGGGGCGGGGACAGGCAGGAAGCGGGACGACCATGTCGCGCGGGATTGACACCGCGGTCGCACGGGTGTGATCTTCGGAGACGTGAACCACGATGTTGACGTCGTTGAGGGCCGAGGAGAGGTCTCCGAAACGGGAGCGCTGACCGTCACGGGTGTCAGTCCCGACGATGAGAATGTTGAACGCACCCTGCATTTCACCGATGGACGCGAGGCGAATCTCTTCGTCGGTTCCCACCTCGCCACCGATTGCCTCGGTCACGATGGAGGAACGAATCTTCCACGCGGTGATTCCCACGACGGCGGTAGCCGACACGAGAACGACGGCGAGTGTCAACCCGATCACGCGGAGAATGGTCGCCCAGGGGCGACGCGGCGAAGACGCGGCGTGGCGAGGCAACGGGGTCGCCTCAGCACGCTTAGTGAAGCGGGGGGTGCGAATCTTCTTCTCGGCCACAGTTCTCCTCGGGTTTTGGCGCGGAGGGCGTGGGATTCGAACCCACGAGACATTGCTGCCCACTGGTTTTCAAGACCAGCTCCATCGGCCGCTCGGACAGCCCTCCGCCAATAGTTTACCCGAGGGAAACGGGGTCGTCAGTCGAGCGTGGCGAGTGCCGAGGGAAGACCGCCGTCGGCCTCGTCGAGAGTCACTTCGTTGGCCGCGAAGCGCACCTCTTCGGGCGCTTGCCCCATCGCGATTCCGCGCCCGAACTCACTCGCCCATTCGAGCATGTCGATGTCGTTGCGGCCGTCACCGAGCGCCATGACGCGATCGCGCGGGATTCCGAGGCGGTCGCGCACCTTCTCCAGTGCCGTCGACTTGTTGACGCCATCCGGTCCGATGTCGAGCCACGAGGTGTAACCGATTGAATAGGTCACCTTGTGTAATCCCAGCATCGAGACGACGTCGGTGAAATAGTCTTCGCGCGCCTTGGGCGCGATGACGACGACGCGCGTCGCCTCGTCCGTCAAGAGTTCCTCGAACGTGTCAACGCGTTGCGTGTGAACGTGGACGTTTCCTTCGGGGAACCAGCCGATGTACCGCAGCGTTCCGTCGACATCTTCGACCGCGTAGTGCGCGTCCGGGATTGTGCGATTCATCGCCAACAAAATCTCGTTGGGGTTGAACACCTCCACGGTGTCGCGAACGTATCCCGTGGTGGATTCGTCGTCCCGGCGGATGATGATCGCGCCATTGGCGCACACGATGAATTCCGGCGTGATACCCAATTGCTCAATGACGGGCATCGACCAGGGAACGGATCGTCCCGTTGCGATGGTGACAACGTGCCCCCGTTCGACCAGACGATTCACCTCGTGAACGGTTCGAGGATTGAGGTGCCCCTCATCGGAAATGAGTGTTCCGTCGATGTCGATCGCGACGAGCCAGGGTTCGATGTCGCCCACCGTCACGAAACGGGTTCCGCCACGGCGAGCCCGCCGAGGTATGGTCGCAACGCCTCCGGGATCGTGACCGAGCCGTCCGAGTTCTGGTGCGTTTCGAGTAATGCGACGAGCCATCGCGTCGTCGCCAGGGTTCCGTTGAGCGTCGCGACCGTCTCCGTCGCGCCACCGTCGGGACGGTGACGGATGTTGAGTCGACGTGCCTGGAACGTGGTGCAGTTCGAGGTCGACGTCAACTCGCGGTACGTGCCCTGGGTCGGAATCCACGCTTCGATGTCGAACTTGCGTGCGGCCGAGGAACCGAGGTCGCCCGCGGCGACATCAATAACGCGGTAACTGAGTCCAAGCAGTTGCAACATCGACTCCTGCCACCCGACGAGACGATCGTGCTCTGCCTCGGCGTCGGCCGGCGCGCAGTAGGAGAACATCTCGAGCTTGTTGAACTGGTGAACGCGGAGGATGCCGCGGGTGTCTTTGCCGTACGACCCGGCCTCACGGCGATAACAGGTCGACCAGCCGGCGTAACGTTTCGGTCCGGCGGAGAGGTCGAGGATC
Organism: Micrococcales bacterium; assembly: GCA_024639965.1. Taxonomy (GTDB): domain Bacteria; phylum Actinomycetota; class Actinomycetes; order Actinomycetales; family Microbacteriaceae; genus MWH-TA3. Next base: position 17,160 of record JAHEGC010000011.1, on the reverse strand, counting down.
TCCTCAGAGTGGAACCCGGCGAGAGCTACCTCGCTTGTGCCCGTCAAATACAACTCGTCTTCGGGAAGGTAATAGATCTCGTCGGAGTGCGCGCCGAGGAAACCCGTTCCCTGCATGATCGCGGGGCTCACGAGAGTCGGCGTGATGAGGGGCGTGAACCCCTCGGCGAGTGCGCGGTCGAGGGCGAGCGACATGAGCGCGATTTCGAGGCGTGCCCCGATACCCGACAGGAAGTAAAAGCGCGAACCCGACACCTTGACTCCGCGAGCGATGTCGATGGCGCCCAGCATTTCGCCCAGTTCGAGGTGGTCACGCGGTTCGAAGTCGAACGTGGGAATGGTTCCCACCTCGCGCAGCGTCACGAAGTCTTCTTCACCACCCGCGGGGACACCGTCGATGATGACGTTGCCGATGCCGCCGGCGATGCGGGTGAATTCCTCGCCCGCGTCGGTCGCGGCGCGATCGGCGGCTTTTACTCGCTCGGCGAGATCCTGCGCTGCGGCGACGAGCGCCGCCTTCTCCTCCTTGGGAGCAGCCGCGACGAGTTTTCCGTGTGAGTTCTGTTCGGCGCGCAGCGTCTCGAACGCGGCGATGGCGTCACGACGGGCGAGATCGGCGGCAATGGCGCGATCGACGACGGACTCGTCGTCCCGGCGGGCGGCAAGCGACGCGCGCACCACATCCGGGTTCGATCGAAGAATCTGAGGGTCAATCACGATTACTCCTCGGCTCCCGAGACGAGACGGTCGAGCCACTCACGCGCATCGACGAACGCCTCGTCCGAATAGTGGACGGGGACTACGGGTCGGTGGCCATCGGCACGACGGTACGACCCGAGGAACTGCACGCCGGGGCTGTATCGCTTAAGGCCGCGGAGGGCGTCGGCGACACGTTCGTCGTCGACATGTCCGTCGATGTCGATGACGAATCGGTACCGGCCGAGCGAATCGCCAATGGGACGGGATTCGAGGAGCGACAGGTTGACGCCGCGCGTCGCGAACTGTTCGAGCATTTCGAGGAGGCCACCGGGTCGGTCGTCGGGTAATTCCACGATGACGGTCGTCTTGTCGGTACCCGTGCGCGGAGCGACCGCTCGACGACGGCCGATGAGAACGAAACGGGTCACCGCAGTGGGGTTGTCTCCGATGGAAGCCGCGATGGTGTCGAGATCCGCGTGCGCGTCAAAACCGGCGGGTGCAATAGCCGCGTCGCCTCGGTCACCCTCCATGAGCTCGCGGGCGGCGGCGACGTTGGAGGTAGACGGCAAGTGTTCGTGCTTGGGCAGGTTCGCATCGAGCCACGCTCTGCACTGGGCGTAGGCGACGGGGTGCGCAACGACGACGCGAACGTCCGCGAGCGCCGTTCCCGGTCGCACGACGACGTCGAAGTTGACGGGTACCAGGTATTCGCCGAGGATTTGCAAGCCGGTCGAAGCGGCGAGCGCGTCCTGAGCCGCGCTAACACCACCTTCGACCGAGTTTTCGACCGCGATCATCGCCGCTTCGGCGCGTCCGTCGAACACCGCGGCGAGCGCCTCACCGACGTTGTTGACGGCCAGCCAGTCGCGACCGGCGGCCTCCTCGACCTGCCCGAGGGCGGTCCACGTAAAGGTGCCGACGGGTCCTAAATACGCGTAGGTCATCGCGGCTCCTTTCCGTTTCGGGATTTCCAGACTATCGCCCGAATCGGCGCGGGAGAGCCGAACTTAGAGGTAATCGGGAGCCGCGGGGAGTTCCCAGAACTCCTCGAGCGTCTCTTTTGCGCCGATGAGGTGGATCTGCTCGGCGAGCGGGATTCCCACATAACGCCAGTGCCACGGTTCGTATTTGTACCCGGTGATGTTGGTCTTTCCCTTGGGGTATCGGAGAACCCAGCCGTACTCCCACGCGTGCTTGGTGAGCCACTTGCCCTCGGGGGTGTCGGAGAAACACGCCTGGATCGTGCACGCGCGCGACGCCGCCGCGATGTCCACGGAAAGCCCGATCTGATGCTCGGAATAGCCGGGTCGTGCGCTCTGAAGGTCGGCGCCGTGGCGACCCAGTTGGTTGACCCATCCGTTATAGACGGAGACCTGCGTCGCGTAAGAGCGGTACGCGCTCTGGACAACGAGGGACTTCCCATCGCGGGTCGCCGCGCGGAGCATCGTCCGGTAGGACTTCGCGGCCTCGCGTCGGAGCGTCGGGTCGTAGGTGTGCGGCACGTCCATCGTGACGAGGTCCGACGGGACGAACTTCTTCGGCGAGAGTCGGCGCGTCTTGTTTGCGACAACCCAAATCGAGTCGGCCGAATCGATCGAATATTGGGTGCGGTCGAACGCGGGCGGGTCCACGCTCTCGGGCGTCGGGGTCGGCGTCGGGGTCTCCGCCGCGACCGCGGACTCCTGAACTGGTGCGGGAATATCGAGCGCGGGGGACGCCACGCATCCCGCCAGGAGAGCGGCAACGGCGAGTGGCAGAAGGCGAAGGGTGGTCATTCCCACAAGGGTAGCGGGCGTAGGATTGCGGGCGTGCCTAAAACAGAGACAAAGAAGAATTCCCACTCCGCGGAAGCCATGAACCCCCGCGAAATTTGGCTTGTTTTGGTCGGCCTCATGTCGGGAATGTTCCTCTCCGCCCTCGACCAAACCGTCGTCGGAACCGCGATGCGCACCATTTCGGACGACCTCAATGGCTTGGCGATGCAGGCGTGGGTGACCACGGCATACCTCATCACCTCGACGGTCATCACCCCCATTGCGGGCAAGCTCTCCGACATCTACGGACGTCGTCCCATCTACATGTGGTCGATCATCATCTTCCTTCTCGGATCCATCGCTTCGGGCTTTGCGTGGTCGATGCCGGCACTCGCCGCCTTCCGTGCAATTCAGGGAATCGGTGGCGGTGGGCTCATGTCACTCGCCTTCACGATCATCGCCGACATGGTCGCGCCGCGTGAGCGCGCGAAGTACCAGGGGTTCTTCATCGCCGTGTTCGGCTCGTCGAGCGTGCTCGGTCCGCTCGTCGGCGGTTTCTTCGCCGGTGCCGACCAGATCTTCTGGATCGACGGATGGCGTTGGGTGTTCCTCATCAACATCCCGATCGGCGCAGTCGCGGTGTACATGGTGTGGCGATTCCTCCACGTTCCGCAGATTCGCCACAACGTTGCGGTCGACTGGCTCGGCGTCATCACGGTCATCCTCGCGGTCGTACCTCTCCTCCTCGTCGCCGAACAGGGTCGTGAGTGGGGCTGGCTGTCGTGGAATTCGATTCTCATGTACTCGCTCGGACTCCTCGGAATCATCAGTTTCATCATCGCTGAGGCACGCATGAAGGAGAGCGCCCTCATCCCACTCTCGCTCTTCAAGTCAGTCACGTTCAGCCAAATCACGATCCTCGGTGTTCTCATCGGTTTCGCGATGTTCGGCGCGATGATGACGATCCCGCTCTTCCTCCAGCTCGTCGTAGGGTCGACCCCGACCGAGAGTGGAATGCAGATGCTCCCGATGGTGCTCGGCATGATGACCGCCACCGCGGTGGGCGGCCGCATCATCTCGAAGACGGGCAAATACAAGATCCTCCCGATCATCGGTACGGGGCTTCTTGTTCTCGCATTCTCGTGGCTCATCCAAATCAACAAGGATTCCGACCTCATGTTCCTTATGGTCGGAATGCTTATGGTCGGTCTTGGATTGGGGCTCATGATGCAGACCCTCACGATCGCGAGCCAGAACGCGGTGGAGCCCCGCCAGATGGGTGTCGCGACCGCCGGAGCGACCTTCTTCCGTCAGATCGGTGGAACTCTCGGAACCGCGGTGCTGTTCTCCGTTCTGTTCGGGCGCATTCCCGAGGTGCTCAAAGACGTGTTCTCGCGCACCGAGACCCAGAAGTCAATCGGTGCGGCCCTCCAGGACCCGACGATCGCCAACGACCCTGCCAACAAGGGCATCATCGAGCTGTTCTCGAGCGCGTCGGCCGACCCGGGTTCGCTGAGCGGTTCGCTCACAGGGAACACGTCGTTCCTTAACGGAGCAGCCTCCGTGCTTAAAGCGCCGTTCGTCGAGGGCTTCGCGGTCGCCGCACAGTCGGTGTACGCGGTCGCCCTCGTCATCGCCGTCATCGCATTCGCACTGTCGTGGTTCATCAAAGCCGAACCACTTCGCGAGAAGGCGGGCCACCAAGAGGCTGCGGCCGCGGCGGCGGCTCACTAGGAGTCACGATGAACATCGTCGTCGAAGGGGAACGCGCCACGGGCTACCGTGACGGTGTCGCCGCTGGGTGGGTCGATTTCGAGGTTCGCGACAGTGTCGCTCGGCTGTACCACACCGAGGTTTTGCCGACGATGCGCAATACGGGAGCGGGAACCGAACTCGTGGTCGGTGTGCTCGAATGGTTCCGCGACAACACCGACTACCGAATCGTCGGGGTGTGTCCGTTCGTCCCCGTCGTCATCCGTCGTCACCCCGAGTTCCTCGAGTTGACGACCCGCTGATCTAGCCGAAACGACCGGAGATGTAATCCTCGGTGTTGCGTTCCTTCGGGTTGGAGAAGATGGTCGACGTCGTGTCGAACTCGATCAGTCGTCCCGGCTCGCCCGCCCCCGCGATGTTGAAGAACGCGGTTCGATCCGAGATGCGCGCGGCTTGCTGCATGTTGTGGGTCACGATGACGATGGTGTAATCCTTCTTCAACTGCGACACGAGATCTTCGATCGCCTGCGTCGAGATGGGGTCGAGCGCCGACGTCGGCTCGTCCATGAGAAGGACGCGGGGTTTGATCGCGATTGCGCGAGCGATACACAGACGCTGCTGCTGACCCCCCGAGAGCCCGCCTCCCGGCTTGTCGAGTCGATCCTTCACCTCTTTCCAGAGGTTCGCGCTCTTGAGTGACTTCTCGACGATTTCGTCGGCCTCCGCCTTGCTCTGCGAGGAGTGGTTGAGTTTGTATCCGGCCAGAACGTTGTCGCGAATCGACATCGTCGGGAAGGGATTGGGTCGCTGGAAGACCATTCCGACCTCGCGGCGCACTGACACGGGGTCGACGTCGGGACCGTAGAGGTTCTCGCCGTCGATGCGGATCTCGCCCGAAACCCGGGCGCCTGGGATGAGTTCGTGCATGCGGTTGAGCGTTCGCAAGAGCGTGGACTTCCCACATCCCGACGGGCCGATGAAGGCGGTGACCGTTTGGGGGGCAATGTCGAGCGACACGTCCTCGACGGCGAGAAAGCCGCCGTAATAAACATTGACGTTGTCGAGTTCGATGATGTGGTTCATGCGCTTTCCGTCCTAACGACTCCCCGACGTGCGGAACACGCGGGAGACCAGTCGAGCTCCGAGGTTGAGAATCATGACGATGATGATGAGGGTGAGCGCGCCGGCCCAGGCGCGATCGATGTAGGCCTGAGCGTCGGCGCCCTGGCTCGAATAGGAGTAATAGACGAAGACGGGCAGGGTCATCATTCGTTCGTTGAAGGGGTTGTAGTTCATGCTCTGTGTGAACCCCGCGACGATGAGCAAAGGGGCGGTCTCGCCGATGACGCGGGCGACGGAGATCATCACACCCGTCACAATTCCCCCCATCGCAGTGGGGAGCACCACGCGCAGAATGGTGCGCCACTTCGGCACACCGAGCGCGAGGGACGCTTCGCGAAGTTCGTTGGGAACGAGTCGAAGCATCTCCTCCGAGCTGCGCACGACCACGGGGATCATGAGCACGGAAAGCGCGACGGCACCGGCAAATCCCATTCGGATGCCCGGGCCGAAGAACAGCGAAAAGAGTGCAAACGCGAACAACCCCGCAACGATCGAGGGGATACCCGTCATGACGTCGACCATTGTGGTGACGGCGCGGGCGAATTTGCCCTTGGCGTATTCGACGAGATAGATGCTTGTGAGCAATCCGACCGGTATCGAGATGAGTGCGGCCATCGAGGTGATTTCCAGGGTGCCGACGATCGCGTGGAGTGCTCCGCCTCCGGCACCCACCACGTTGCGCATCGAGCTTCCGAAAAAGTCGCCGTCGAAACGAGGGAGTCCGAGGGTGACGACGGTGGAGATGAGGGACAGGAGCGGAACGACGGCGAGCGCAAACGCTCCGTAGACCAAGCCCGCCATCGCGCGGCTTACCGCTTTGCGGCGGCCCTCAACGGCCAGAGACGCGAGGACAATGAGAACCCACGCGAAGAAGAACCCCTCCGCCGCGACGACACCGATGTTGAGCGTCTCGCTCGACGTGGTGAGAGACGACACGACGTACGCGACCAGCAGTCCTCCGACGGCGAGGGAGGAGACCCAGCCACGGTTCAATCCGCGCGCGTGAACGATGGCGGACATCTAGTTCTCCCCCATCTTCTCGCGCTGTCGCGTCACGATTCCCCGAGCGAGGGTGTTGACGATCATCGTGATGACGAACAACACGAGTCCCGCCGCGATGAGCGCGTTGACGTCGAGTCCTGACGCCTCGGGGAAGTCGAGGGCGATAGTCGAGGCGATGGTGGAGGGGTTTTCCGACGTGAGCAGATGAATCGTCACCGCGGCTGCGGGTGACAGCACCATCGCCACCGCCATCGTTTCACCGAGCGCACGACCGAGCCCGAGCATCGCCGCCGAGAGCAAACCGCTACGCGCGAACGGAAGCACCGCGATTCGAATCATTTCCCACTGGGTCGCTCCGAGCGCGAACGCCGCCTCTTCGTGCAACTTCGGGGTTTGGAGGAAAACCTCGCGCGCGAGCGCCGACATGATGGGCAGGACCATAATCGCGAGAACGATTCCGACCGTGAGAATCGTCCGTCCTGTCCCCGAGACGGGTCCGGCGAACAGCGGGATGAACCCCCAGTTTTCGGCGAGCCACTGATAGGTGGGTTGCACCGCTGGTGCGAGCACCTGAATGCCCCACAGCCCGTAGACAACCGACGGGATGGCGGCGAGCAGGTCGATCGTGTATCCGAGAATTGCGGCAATACGACGCGGGGCATAGTGCGAGATGAACAGCCCGATGCCGATCGACAGCGGGGTGGCAATGACCAGTGCGATGAGCGCCGCGAACAGCGTTCCATAAACCAGCGGGCCGACATACGCGAAGAATCCGTTGGGGGCTGAGTCGATGACTGCACCCGGAATGAGGGCCGGGATCGCCTCCACGATGAGGAAAAGAGCAACCGCTGCGAGCACAATCAGGATGGACAATCCTGCACCACGACTCAAGCCGCGAAAGAGAGCGTCTCCACGTCGACGAGGCGTCGTGGGGCTCGGCACGGCGTTCACATCCAAATCCTAACGAGAGAAAGGGGATGTCGCACCGTAAATGTGCGACACCCCCGATCGGTCGAGTGTCCGACTACTTGATGGCGGCGGTGATGCTGGCTGCCTCGTCAAGAACTGCACCGGAGATCGGTGCCGAACCCGCCGAGGTCGCGGCGGTCGACTGACCGTCAGCGCTCGTCAGGTAGCTCGCGTACGCCTTGACCAGCGCGCCAACCACGTCGTCCTGATAGTCGTTGCAGCCGATGAGGTACGAGACGAGAACGAGCGGGTAGGCCGTCGAGTCGGTGAGCGTACGGTCGATTGCGACGGCCATGTCAGTGGCCGACCGGCCATCAATGCGCGGCGAGAGAGCGACAACGTTCGCTGCACCCTCCGGAGTGTGCGCGACCCATGCATCGCCCACCTTGATGCTGGCGGTACCGAGGTCTCCGGCCTTCGACGCATCGGCATATCCGATGGTCCCAATACCGTTGGTGACCGCGTCAACGACGCCCGAGGTTCCCGACGCACCCTCACCCGCGGAGTAAGGGAAGGCATCGCCCACCTCGGCATCCCAGACTGCCGAAGCGTTCTTCGAGAGGTAGTCGGAGAAGTTCTTCGTCGTTCCCGAGTCATCCGAGCGGTGCACCGCGGTGATCGCGAGGTCGGGAAGGGTGACGCCCGGGTTGTCGGCGGCGATTGCCGCGTCGTTCCAGTTGGTGATGTCACCCTTGAAGATGCCCGCGATTGTGGCGGGTGCGAGGTTAAGGGCGTCAACTCCGTCAACGTTGAAGATCACGGCGATCGGCGAAACGTAGACGGGGACCTCGAAGAATCCTGCGTCCGCGACACACTGCGGCGAGGTCAGAGCGAGCTCCTCATCGCTGAGCGACGAGTCGGTTCCCGCGAACTGAACGGCGCCCGAGAAGAAAGACTCGCGGCCGGCTCCCGAGCCGCTCGGGTCGTAGTTGACGGTGACGCCGCCGTTAGCAGTCTGGAACGCGGCGATCCACGCTTCCTGAGCACTTCCCGCCGACGACGCGCCAGCGCCGTTGAGGGTTCCGGTCAGCGAGCCAGAGCCACCCTCGTTCGCGGCACAGCCGGCGAGAGTCAGTGCGGCAATCGCCGCGATGCTGGCGGCCTTTGCGATGTTGGACATAGTGATGGAGGTACCTTTCGTTGGTTGGGTCACGATGTTAAGTTTCTCTTCTCCCGAGCGAAACTCGGACATTTTCCTAATCGTCGGAATCTGAGTCCGACCAGTCACCCGTCGACAGGTAACTGACCTTCGACGAGATCTCGACCACGTGGTCAGCGATGCGCTCGAGGTAGCGGCTGGCGAGTGTGACATCCACCGTGTGGACAGCCTTTTCCTTCCAATTCTTGGCGAGCACGATCTCGAACACCTCGCGATGGAGTTCGTCGACGCGCTCGTCGGCGGCCTGAATAGACCGGGCGAGGTCGATCGAGGTGTTCTTGAGTAGTTTGACCAGTTTCTTGGCAAGTCGAACATCCAATCGAGCCATCTCATCGAAGGTGTCGGCGAGCGACTCGGGAATCACGTTGTCGGGGAAGCGGAAACGCACGATGGTCGCCAGGTGCGATGCGAGAGCGCCCATGCGCTCGAGCGACGCCGAAATGCGTAACGTCGAGACGAGAATTCGAAGGTCGCGCGCGACGGGGGCCTGCAGCGCGAGGGTGCGGATAACGAGTTCGTCTAGAGACAAGGCCTTTTCCGTCACAACCTCAGCCCCAGCGAGCGCACGATCGGCCGCCTTGACGTCGGCTTCGACCAGTGCGGTGGTCGCATCGGTCACGATTTCGAAAACGCTCTCCGCGATTTCGACGATTCGTTCCTGAACGGATTCGAGCTCTTTTTCAAACATCTCGCGCATTCGATTGACCTTTCCGTCGATGCCCTCACGCAACCAAATATTGCTGAACACCGCACAAACAGGTGATGAACGGACTGTGAATTAGCTCGCCTCAACGGTGTAATCACCAGAATAGACTCTCGGGCGTCACCTACCCTTAAGCAAATGGTGAGTTTCGACATCTTTCTCTTGACTGTTGCACTGGCAGTCTTTCTTGGTGTCGGTGTTACCTACGTCTTTTTCCGCACAGTCCGGCTTCGCGGCAGACGTGGCACGATTGGCGCCGATCCGCTCACCGACGTCGCCGAACGACTCGTCAGCGTTCTGGCGACCGCAGGTTTCGTCATCGACTCTTCGCTCGCCGTTGTTCGTGCGACCAACAACGCCATCGCGCTCGGACTCGTCTCCGGGCGCGTGATTCGTTCGCCGGAGATTCGCCGTTTGGTTCGACTTGCGAAGGATTCCGACACGGTCGAGACACGGGAATTCGAACTGACACTGGCCGCCGATTCGAAACCGCACATACTCAAGGCGCGCGCGGTGACAATCGGGAACGGGCTCGTTCTTGTTCTCGTCGAGGACACCACCGAGGCGCACGACTTCGAAGCGGTGCGTCGCGATTTCATCGCAAACGTCACTCACGAGATCAAGACGCCGATCGGGGCGATTTCCCTGCTCAGCGAGGCGCTCGAGGGTGCGCTCGATGACCCAGCCCAGCTCCACCGTTTCGCTGCGAGCCTCCGCCGCGAAGCGACGCGTCTGTCGAATCTCGTCAACGAGATCATCCAGTTGTCGCGCGTCGAATCATCGGGCATCCTCGCCTCTGCGTCGCCGACGAACGTGGCGTCAATTGTTCGTGAAGCGCTCGAACGCACCGTCGTCATCGCCGAGTCCAAGGCAATCGAGGTCAGCGCGAAATACCCCGATGACGTGAGCGTTATGGGGGACAGCGAGCTCCTCACCGTCGCGGTCAAGAACCTCATCGAAAACGCGATCCAATATTCGGATGCGGGCAGCAAGGTCGGAATTGGAGTGACAACCCGCAACGGTCACGTCGACATTGACGTGACCGATCAGGGCATCGGCATCCCGGGCGATGAACAGCTACGCGTATTCGAGCGCTTCTATCGCGTCGATGCATCACGCGATCGCACCACCGGCGGAACCGGACTCGGACTCAGCCTCGTCAAACACATCGCCCTCACCCACCGCGGCGAAGTAACCCTCTTCTCGCAACCGGGTGTTGGATCGACCTTCACCATTCGCTTGCCTAGGCTTGTCAACACAACAAAGGAGAACTCCCGTGAGTAGCGTGCTCGTGGTCGAAGACGAACAGTCCTTGCGCGAACCACTCGTGTACATCCTCCAGCGAGAGGGCTTCGAGGTATTCGAAGCCGCCGACGGTCCGGCCGCACTGACGGAATGGCGGAACTCCGAACCCGACCTCATTCTGCTCGACCTCATGCTGCCAGGGATGAGCGGCGTCGATGTCTGCCGCGAGATTCGATCCCACTCGAACGTGCCCATCATCATGGTCACCGCGAAAGATTCCGAGGTCGACAAAGTCGTCGGTCTCGAAATTGGTGCCGACGACTACGTAGTCAAGCCGTATTCGACGCGAGAGCTGCTCGCTCGCATCAAGGCGGTTCTTCGCCGCGGACCGAGTTCGGCCTCCTCCACTACGAATCGTGCGGTGCTCGAGTCGGGTCCCGTTCGTGTCGACGTCGATCGTCACGCGGTGTCGGTCAACGGAAGCGCCGTCACTCTCCCGCTCAAGGAATTCGAACTCCTCGAATACCTCATGGAGAACATCAACCGCGTTCTCACCCGCGGCCAAATCATCGACCGCGTGTGGGGTTCCAACTATTACGGCGACACCAAGACCCTCGACGTTCACGTCAAACGACTTCGCGCGAAAATCGAACCCGACTCCGCCAACCCGCGTCACATCGTCACGGTTCGCGGTCTCGGCTACAAGTTCGAGGCCTAGGGGACCCGCCTCAGCCACTCCTCGGTGAGGAACTTCTCGGTGACGAGTTCGGTCGCGCGGGCGCGCTCCTCATCGGTAATCGCGCCGGGGGTGAGACCATAGAGTTCGCGGAACGTCGCCACCATCGTGTCCATCACCTCGGTGCGCGTCATCCCCGACTGGCTCTTGATCGGGTCGACGCGTTTGACCGCACTCTGGACGCCCTTGTCGGAAAGTTTCTCGCGTCCGATGCGTAACACCTGCATCATCGCGTTCGCGTCGATGTCGTAGGCCATCGTCACGTGGTGCAGAACGGCGCCCGTGCCAAGACGCTTCTGTGCGGCACCGCCGATCTTCCCCTGCGGGCTCGCGATGTCGTTGAGTGGTTTGTACTCGGCGGCGATACCGATGGAGTGGAGAGCCTGAAGAACCCAATCGTCGAGGAACGCGTACGAGTCGGCGAAGGACATTCCCGAGACGAGTTCGACGGGGGCGTAAATGGAATATGTGATCGTGTTGCCCGGCTCGATGAACATCGCGCCACCGCCACTGACACGTCGATAGACACCGACCCCGCGCGCCGCGGCCTCCTCGGAGTCGACCTCGTTGCGCAGCGACTGGAACGACCCGATGATGACGGCCTTTTCGCTCCAATCCCAGAGTCGGAGGGTCGGCTTGCGGCGACCCGCACCGACCTCCTCGGTGAGCACCTGGTCGAACGCCATGTGCTCGGCGGCGGTCATGGGTTCGGGAGCGAGGTACTCCCAGTCGTATTCGGCGAAGGACCGTGCGTGGGCGATTGCGCGGCGCACTGCGGTGGCGACCGCTTCGGGGTGAACGCCGAGCATGACGACGTCGTCGGGGAGGGCGTCACGAACTCGTCGTGCGATCTCGCCGGCGTCGGCATCGACGGGAAGGCCCTCGATCGCCGCTGTCATTGCTTCGAGTGCTTCGTCTGGTTCCAGGAAGAAATCACCGGACACCGTCACGTCGACGAGGTGCCCGTCCTTCTCCTCCGCCTCGACGACGATGAGTTTGCCGCCCGGGACCTTGTATTCGCCCTTCATGAAACCATCTCCCTCACGTGCTCGTCGATCCAATCGATGATGTCCGAACGGATCTCGTGCTTGTTCGTCTCGTTGAGAATCTCGTGTCGCGCCTCGTCGTAAACGACGAGTGTCACGTCGGAGTGGCCCGCGAGGATGTATCGCTCGGCGAGAGTGGCAACGCTCTTCTCGGTTCCGAGCGAATCCTCGCTTCCGATTGCGATGAGCACGGGGATGTCGCTGGCGGCACGCGACGGGAACCCGAGCAGACGAATCGAATCGGCGAGGCCGAATTGTTTCATGACGTTCGCTTTAAAGGTGAGTGGATCGGCTTTGAAGGCGCGATGGACCTCCACGTCCCGGCTGAGCCATTCGTGCCCCGTGTCGCCGAGGTGTTTGTGGTTCTTGTTGAGATCCCCCGCGTTCATCGTGAACAGGGTGCGAAGCGCGGTTCCGGTCCACACGACGAGGTCGGCGTCGAGTGACCTGTCGGCGAGCGCCTTCTGGCCCATCAGTGACCCCATCGAATGGCCGAGGAAACACAGCGGCAAATCGGGGTGCTCGCGCCGCGCGATTGCGGTGACATCGTTGATCGCATCGAGTGCTCCGCGGAGTCCCCGCGGCCCGAGGTAACCGAGCTTCGCGGTGTCCCCGTTCCACTGCTCGCGCCACGTCTCACCGTGTCCGCGGTGGTCGTCGGCGTACACAACGAAGTCCTGCGCCGCCAGTTCCTCGGCGAACGAGGCGTAGCGCTGGGAGTGGTCGCCCTGGCCGTGCGAGATCTGAACGATGGCGCGTGGATTGAGTGGCGCCCACACCGTGAAATGAATGGTGACCCCGTCGGCGTCGACGAAGGTTCGGTGTTGTGCGGTCGCGGTGGCCATACCCGTCAGTTTAAGCGCCCGCCTAGGATGATGGGGTGGCAGTTCGCAGTACCGCCTCGCCGAGCGAGGGAAGACCCTCGATGTTTCGAGCGCTTCGTGTGCGCAACTTCCGCGTCTGGATCATCGGGATGCTTCTCGCCAACATCGGCGGCTGGGCGCAACGAACCGCACAGGACTGGTTCGTTCTCACGGAACTGACGAACAACGATGCCGTCGCTCTCGGGGTGAGCCTGTCGCTCCAGTTCGGACCCATCTTCATCCTCGGACCGTTCGTCGGGCCAATCGTCGACCGTCTGCCCGGTCGACTCATCATTCTCTCGGCGGCCATCGCCGAAACCCTCGCCGGACTCGTTCTCGGTGTCGCGGTCATCACCGGCGTCGCCAACCTCGCCCTCGTGTATTCCCTCGCCGTCGTGCTGGGAATCGTTCAGGCGATCGAAACACCCGCGCGTCACGTGTTTGTGGGCGAGTTGGTCGGTCAGGAGAACATCTCCAACGCCGTCGGAATGAATTCGACGATGTTCAACACGTCGCGCCTCGTCGGTCCTGCCGTTGCGGGAATCGCGATTGCGGGCGTGGGTTCGGGGTGGACTCTCACGGGATCGGCGGTGCTCATCGGTGCCTCCGTCATCGCCATCGCCCTGTTGCGTCGCCGGGAATTCCACCGTGTGTCGAAGGTCGAGAAGAAGCGCGGTCAGCTTCGCGAGGGACTTCGCTACATGCGCGGGCGCAAAGACGTGATGGTGCTCTTCACGATGCTCTTCATCGTCGGTGCGCTCGTGTTCAACTTCGGAATCTTCTCGAGCACGATGGCGGTGATGGAATTCGGGCTGGGAGCACACGACTACGGCTTCATCACGTCCGCTCTCGCGATGGGATCGCTAATGGGCGCGTTGCTCGTGGCGCGCTCGATTCGGCCTCGTATTTCGGTCATCACCGTGGCCGCGGCACTCATCGCGGTCGGTGGGGTCGCTTCGGCGCTCGCCCCGACCGTGACGATTTTCATGTTCGTCTACCCCGCGCTCGGACTCGGCGGGGTTCTCATGGTCGCGACAACCAACTCGTACCTTCAAACAACCACCGACGAGGAATACCGTGGTCGCGTCATGGCGATCTTCTCGACGCTCATGATCGGGTCAACCCCGTTCGGATCACCGCTCGTCGGGTGGATCGCCGACACTTTCGGTCCGCGGTGGGCCATCGGCGCCGCTGCGTTCGGCGGACTGGTCGCCACACTTATCGCACTCATCTGGATGCGAAGCCGTCATCACATCAGCGCGGTCGATACTCTGCGCTCGGCGTTTACGCGGTCGTCGGACGACAACGAGGACACCGCAACGCAGATCATCACCATCACCGAGCGTGGGCCGTAGACGCTCGATTTCGCGCACTGACGTGCGTTTGACGCAGCAAATCGCTTAGAGTGGCGATATGGACGCAACCGACCAGCGCATCATCGACGAACTCCGCGAGAACGCGCGGGCCGGATACGCCGAAATCGGCGATGTCGTGGGCCTGTCGGCGAGCGCCGTCAAGCGCCGCGTCGACCGTCTCGTCGAATCGGGGGCGATTCGCGGTTTCACGGTGAACGTGGATCCCGCCGCCGAGGGAGTCGGGGTCGAGGCGTACGTCGAACTGTATTGCCGTGGAACGGTATCGCCCGACGATCTTCGTACACTTCTCAACGCGGTCCCCGAGGTCGTCTATGCCGGAACGGTGTCGGGACAAGCCGATGCCATCGTGCACATGCGCGCTCGGTCGATCCCCGCGTTGGAGGCGGCGCTCGAGAAAGTTCGCAATGCTCCCAACGTCGATCACACACGGTCGTCCATCATGCTGTCGCGTCTCGTTCATCGCCGAATCCTCTAGCCATGTCATGACATGTGCCCGCCACTCGCCGCGGTGGGCAAAAATAGTGACATGCGTATCGGTGTACTGACTTCCGGCGGCGACGCCCCCGGCCTCAACGCGGTCATTCGTGGCGCGGTCCTCAACGGCGAGCGCCAGTACGGCCTCGACTTCGTTGGTATCCGCGATGGATGGCGTGGTCTCGTCGACGCCGACTTCCAACCGCTCGAGCGCCAACACGTCAAGGGCATCGGCAAACTCGGTGGCACGATACTCGGTTCGTCACGCACCAATCCGTTCGAAGGCAAGGGCGGAATCGACCGCATCAACCAGGTGATGGCGGATGCGGGGATGGACGCCATTCTTGCGATCGGCGGCGAAGGGTCGCTGGCCGCAGCGAACCGCCTCTACGAGGCGGGTATCAAGATTGTCGGAGTCCCCAAGACCGTCGACAACGACCTTTCGGCGACCGACTACACGTTCGGATTCGACACCGCCGTCAACATCGCAACCGAGGCGATGGATCGTCTTCGCACCACGGGTGACTCGCACCACCGGTGCATGGTCGCCGAGGTGATGGGTCGTCACGTCGGCTGGATCGCGCTCCACTCGGGAATGGCGGTGGGAGCCCACGCCATTCTCATCCCCGAACGCAAGACCTCCCTCGAGGAGATTGTCGGGTGGGTGTCGTCGGCCGTCGAACGTGGCCGCGCCCCGCTGGTCTGTGTCGCCGAAGGCTTCCTCCTCGACACGATGGACGATGCTCACTCGGAGCGCGGACTCGACGCCTTCGGTCGACCCCGCCTCGGCGGCATCGGTGAGAAGCTCGCGCCCCTCATCGAGAAGGCGACGGGAATCGAGACCCGTGCGACGACCCTCGGCCACATCCAACGCGGCGGTACGCCTTCGGCATTCGACCGCGTGCTTGCCACACGGTTTGGAATGAACGCGGCGCGACTCATCGCCGAGAAGCAGTGGGGCAACATCGTTGCTCTGCGCGGAACCGACATCATCACCACGTCCCTCGAGTCGGCCCTTGGCGAACTCAAGACCGTTCCGCTCGAACGCTGGGACGAAGCGGCTCTTCTCTTCGGCTAAGCGTCGAGGTGGTCGAGCAGGGCATCGACCAGTGCTTCGTTGGACCGCTCGGTCGCGGTTTCGGAGACCGTGATGCCCGCCTGTCCCGCGTCGTATGCGGTGCGCGGACCGATGCAAATGACCTTCGTCGATTCGGGGATCGGCGCGAGCTGATCGGCGAGTTGACGTGCCACGCTTCCCGAGCTCACGAGGATTGCGGTGATCTCGCCCGACTTCACGCCAGCAATGACGGCTTCGGGGAGCGGCATTCCGACCGTTCGGTACGCCGAGACGAAAGTCGCGTTAATGCCGCGCTCGAGGAAGCCCGCGACGAGTGTCGATTCGGGCGTCTCCGAATGGGGAACGAGAACGGAACCGCCGAAGTCCGTGGGAAGGCCGCCGAGAAATCCACGGGCGGAATTGTCGGTGGGCGGAACGAAGTCGACGCGGTAGTTCGCGAAGGCAAGTGCTTGTGCGGTCGTTTCACCGATGGCGATGACGCGTGTCGTATCGGGGATGTCGACCTTGTGATACTGGAGCACGTCGACCGTCGTAGCCGAGGTCAGTACCAGCCAGTCGTAGTTGCCGGCAGCGAGTGCGTCGAACTCGGATTGGAGTCGCGCGGAATCGTCCGACGCGGCGAAGTTGATGACGGGGGCGATTATCGCTTGCGCCCCGAGGTTGGTCAGGCGTTTGTGAATGTCCTCGGCGAAACGGCCCCCGCGAGGGATGAGAACGGTGTGACCGGAGAGGCGCTTGATGATGGGGATGCTCGAGGTCGGGGTGACCTCACGAATCGCGAAATCAGTCATCCCCGAAGACCGCCCACGCGACCGAACTCACGACGACGACCGCGAGTGCGCCGACACCGATCCACCAGGGAACGGGGTTCGCCTGGTACGACCCGGCGATTTTTTCGGAAAGCGCCTTGCGCTGCACGTCAAAGTCGAGCTTGTGTTCGAGCTCACCGACCGACTTGTTGAACTGTTCCCGTTTCGCAGCGATGTCCGCCGCGATCGTTGTGCGATTACTCGCCACCGTCGCTCCCCTTTCCGAGGCCTTTGAGGTCGGCGACGATCTGATCGACCGATTCGAAGGGAGTGAAGCCCTTCTTTATCGACTGCACACCGACGCCGATGAAAATCATGCCGGCGAGGAGGGTGGTGCCCGCGACGGTGAGGGCAGCAGCCCACGCCGGCATGACGAGGGAAAGAGCGAGGATGCCGGCGACGACCAACATCGT
>JAHEGC010000024.1 GCA_024639965.1 Micrococcales bacterium | reverse complement strand
CTCGCCGCGGAACTGAAGGCCAAAGACCCGGCCGCGTACGACGCCATCGACCCCCGCAACGGCCGTCGGCTCGTGCGCGCGCTCGAGGTCATCGAGATGACGGGTGAGCCGTTTGGTTCGGGGCTCGGCGCCGAAGAGCGGCCGTGGCGACCCGCCGTTGTTGTGGGCGTGCAATCTCCTCGCGACGAACTCACCGAACGGCTCGACGCCCGAGCGAGGGCGATGTTCAACAACGGGTTGGTCGACGAAGTGCGCTCACTCATCCCGGTCGGCCTAGAACGTGGTCTCACCGCCTCACGGGCAATCGGCTACGCACAGGCGCTCGGTGTTATTCACGACACCATGACCGTCGACGAGGCGATCGACGAAACCGCCGCGCTCACCCGCAAGTTTGCGCGCCGACAGGTGGGGTGGTTCGGCCGCAACCCGCATATTCGTTGGTTCGACGCACCAGCCAATCCCGACGAGGTCGTCGCACTTCTCGATTCGACCGATGCGTAGGCTGAAGGCATGACGCGGGCGATTCCGTTCACCAAGGGCCACGGCACGGGCAACGATTTCGTGCTGTTTTCCGACCCCGACGGCGCCATCGATCTGTCGGCGGCGGAATACGCGAACCTCGCCGACCGCCGATTCGGCGTGGGCGGCGACGGAGTGATTCGTGCGGTGCGTTCCGCGAACATCCCTGAGGGCCGCGCGCTCCTCGAGCACGACCTCGACGCCGAATGGTTCATGGATTATCGCAACAACGACGGTTCGACCGCCGAGATGTGCGGTAACGGCATTCGCGTGTACGTTGCCTACCTCATGGCCGAGGGCCATGTCACGCTCACCCAGGGCGACCGCATCGCAATCGGCACGCGCGCCGGTGTGCGCGACGTTCAGGTCGGGCCGAACGGAACGTTCCGCGTCGATCTCGGGCGGTGGCGTCTCGGTGACGGTGAGATCGCCCCCGACGGCGCGACCGTGACCGCGACCGGTTTCACCGGCGTTCCCGACGCAATCGGCATTTCCGTTGGTAACCCTCACGCGGTCGTCGTTGTGGAGTCGGATGCCGCACTCGCCGATCTCGACCTCTCCATTACGCCGACCGTCACTCCCGCCTTCTCCGATGGCGTCAACGTCGAGTTCGTGTCGCCCGCGTCACCGCTGGTCGACGACGGGATCGGCCGCATTCGGATGCGCGTTCACGAGCGCGGCGTGGGAGAGACCATGTCGTGTGGAACCGGTGCGGCCGCCGCCGCTCTGGCTACCCGCCACCGTGAAGGAGCCGGCGCACCCAACAATTGGCGCGTCGACGTGCCGGGCGGCACGCTCGGCGTGCAGATGTTCCCCACCGAAGACGGAGAACACGTCAGTCTCTCCGGCCCCGCCGAACTCGTGTTCAGCGGTTTCGTCGCGGTTTAGCTCGCCGCGCGGAACTCGATCACCCAGAACCCACCTGACGTTTCGGCCTTCGTGACCGACGCGGTGGGCCAGGTGGCGGCGAGCCACCGCATCAGCGATTCCGCCCCAAGCTTCTTGGCGACCACAAGGTACGCCGAGCCGCTGGGCACCAGCCGCGGCAGCCACATCTCGAGAATCGCGTGAAGTTCGTCCTTGCCCACGCGGATGGGCGGGTTCGACCACATCACTTCGAATCGCAGCTCGGCGGGAACCTCGTCGGGCGTGGACACGTGAATGCGCTCGACACCCAAGCGCACGGCGTTTCGCCGCGTCAACTCGAGCGCGCGCTCATTGACGTCGACCGCCCAGACTTCGGCGTCGGGTGCGCGAAGCGCCGCGCTCAGCGCAATTGCGCCCCAGCCACATCCGATATCGAGCACGCGCCCGATCGGGTCGGGGACTGTCTCGAGAAGAATCCGAGTTCCGGAATCGACGTGTTCCATCGAGAAGACGCCGTCGGCGGTTTCGACGATCACCTTACGGCCGGCGAGATGCACTCGAATCTCGCGTGATTTCCACTCGCCGTCGCCGGGGGCGAAGTAGTGCTCCATTTACGGGGTTGTCTGTTGAAGAACGGCCGAGACATCGACTCCGGCGGTCATACACGCGGTGACGACGCCGGCGACGGAGGTGATGGAGTTCTGGATGACCTCGTCCGTAGCGCCACCGAGGTCGTAATACATGACGGAATCGGCGCTGAGGGCCTTGTTCAGCGCGTCCTTTACGCCTTTGGACGTCGCGGTCTTGAGCGAGCTGTCGTAGGCAACGAGGAGGTTGTTGCGCGACGTGTTGAACTCGGTTGCCACGTCCTGCGTCAGGCCCTTTGGATCCTGTGCCAGGTGCTGGATCACCGCGACGAGCTGGAGCATCCCCTTCTCGTAGCGTGCCCAATCGGTGCACGCCTGTTGGTCACCGGGGTCGACGGTGGCCGGGGCGGCGCACCCCGAAATCGCAAGCAGGGCGGCCAGGGGGAGGGCGAGGAACGAGCGCTTCACACCCCGAGTTTATCCGCGCGAGTTCGGTAGAATCGTTTCAACTTCGAAAGGTTTCTCGCATGTCGCGCTCCGTGATTCGCTTCGCCATCCCACTCCTCACCATCGCCGCGGTGGCTGGTCCGATTTTCGTTGTGTCACCCGCTAATGCGACACCGATACCAGTGTTCACCGAGTCATTCGAGGAATGCGTCGAACCGGGCGGTGCTACATACAGCGACGATCTCGCCACGGCGACGGGTGCCTCCAACCCAATCCACGTCAAGGTGTGGACCGAACCTGATCCGGCTGCGAATTGCCCTGGTTGGGATGCATCGGGCCAGGCGTTTTACGTCCAGTGGGTTTCCGGCGGTTCATTCCCGGACGGAACATCAGCGGTGTGGCTCAACGAAGGTGGTTGGGGACATGAGGTCGGTGTGATGAGCACCGAAATCACGGGCCTCACATCGGGGCACGATTACACCATTGCGTTGGACACATGGACCGACGACAAACCGTCAAAGACGAGCCTCTTGGTGCGTGTCACGAACGGTGTCGAGGTGACCCACATCGAACTAAAGCTCAAGGGAAGACAAGGGGTGCAACACCTGACCCACGACTTCTCGGCGTTAGGTGACACGATCACTCTCGAACTCGAGGGTTCCACGGACACAGATGCGAGCCCAGTGATCGACAACATCGTCATCACCGATGCTGGCCTGACGAGCGAGAACTCGTCGAGCGGTTCGGGTGGCTCGGGCGGCTCGGGCGGATCATCTGCCGAGTCGGGACTCGCGTCGACCGGTTTCAACGCGGTGTCCGCTCTGCTCATCGTCGCAGGGCTCATCGCCGCAGGCGGGCTGGCACTCCTCGCGCGACGCATCGTGCGGCGCTGACCGAAACTCAAACCGAACGGAGGGCGACGTGGCCCAAATCCTCGAATCACGCGGTGTTCAAACGATTCCCGATTCGGAACGCACCGCGAAACCGTCGAGCCTCATTTCGGTGTTCCTCGGCGCGAATCTCTCCCTCGCTGTCATGGTGTTCGGTTGGCTCGCGATTCTCTACGGCCTCGGATTCTGGGAGGCGGTGAGCGCAATCCTGGTCGGAACGGTTCTCGGGTCGCTCTTCGTCGCTCGGTCGTCTCTGCTCGGGTGGCGGGCCGCCACCAATAACTCGGTCGCTTCCGGTGCCTATTTCGGTGTGCGCGGGCGTTTGGTTGGGTCGTTCGTCGGGCTCATCATCACCCTGCAATATGTCGCGTTGACGGTGTGGACGGGTGGCGAGATGACGACGGCGAGCCTCGGCGCACTCGCCGGGTTCGACTCGTCCGACGTCGTGCTCGGAATCGGGTACGCGGTCATCGCGCTTCTCATCGCCGCGTTCGCGTCGTTCGGGTACGGCGTCGTTCTCAAACTCAACGCGATTCTCGTGCCCGTCATGCTCGCCCTCATGCTCGCGAGCGTCATCGCCCTCTGGCCCGCGTTTGACCCCGCCTACGCGGGCGCACCCGAGCTTTATGCGCTCGTCGACTTCTGGCCCACCTGGCTGCTCGCGGTGCTCACCGCGGGCGTCGCCGGCCCCATCTCGTACGTGACGCAAACGGGGGACTGGGCGCGGTACATCTCGGCGAGTGCGTCGGAGTGGGTCGTCGTCTCGCGTACGTTCGTGGCGATGGTCGTCGGCCTCGCCGTGCCCACCATTTTCGGTGCCTTCGTCGCCACCGCCGCGTTCGATGAAATCTCGTTTGCTGCGGGCTACGTGGCTGGGTCGCCCGTCTGGCTCGTCGTGCCGCTGTTGTTGGTCGGGTTGCTCGGTTCGCTCGGGCAGGGTTCGATCAACCTCTATTCGATGGGGCTCGACCTCGACGCGATCCTGCCCAAACTCTCGCGCGTTCAGTCGACCTTCCTCGTGGCAATTCTCTCCACCGCTCTCGTTTTCGTCGGTCGGTTCGTGTACGACGCCGAAGCGGCGGTGACCAACTCGGTGCTGTTCCTCACCGCCCTCGCCACCTCGTGGGCGTCGATTTCGATGTTCGAGTACTGGCGCACCCGCGGCGAATTCGATCGCGCGTCGCTTCAGGCCTTCCTCGGCCGCAACACCGCCAGTAAGTATTGGTATTCGGGCGGGTGGAACCTCCGCGCAACCGTCGCCTGGGTCGCCGGAAGCATCGCGGGAATGCTCGGAGTGTCGAGCGTCGATTATGTTGGGCCGCTCGCCGAGTGGGCTGCGGGCATTGACGTCTCCGTGCCTTCCGCCGCAATCGTCTCGGTGCTCACGCTTGTGGTACTCGGCGGGCGCCGCTGACGCGTTTCGCGCAACACCGCTCGCGAGTACGCTCGAATCATGACTTCATCACGCCGCGTTCTTGTCACCGGTGCCTCGAGTGGCATCGGTGAAGCCACCGTTCGATTGCTCGCGGCCCACGGATTCGACGTCATCGCCCTCGCACGCCGAGCCGATCGACTCGAAGCTCTCGCCAACGAAACGGGTGTCACGGTTCATCAGCTCGATGTCACCGATCACACGGCGATTCGCGCGCTGGCCGCCGAGCTTCAGAAAACCGGCATCGACGCACTGCTCAATATCGCGGGGGGTGCTACTGACGCCGACCTCATTGAAAACGCCCAACCCGATTCGTGGCGGGCGATGTTCGAGGTCAATGTGATCGGCGTTCAGCAGATGATCGCGAACTTCCTGCCGCTGCTTCGTGATGCGGCAAGGCGCACCGGTTCGGCGGACATTCTCACCCTCACGTCGACCGCCGGGTTCACTGCTTACGAGACGGGTGGTGGGTACAACGTGGCCAAGTTCGGAGCGAAGGCGGTGATGGACGTGCTCCGTCTCGAGCTCGGTGGTGAACCGATTCGCGTCATCGACATCGCCCCCGGAATGGTGAAGACCGACGAGTTTGCCCTCGGACGATTCGGCGGCGACGCCGCTCGTGTCGAGGCGCTGTACAAGGACGTCGACCACCCGCTCACCGCCGCCGACGTCGCCGCGGTCATCGTCGCTGCCCTCGAATTGCCCTCCCACGTGAACCTCGACCACGTCACCGTTCGGCCGGTCGCTCAGGCAGCACAACACAAGTTGCACCGCGGCCCGCTCGAACCCAAATAACGATGGCGCGAACCGCGAAGCACAAGAACGGGATTCCCCCGAAGACGTGTGAGCGGTGCGGGCTGCCGTTCGAGTGGCGCAAGAAGTGGGCGCGCGATTGGGAGAACGTGAAGTACTGCTCCGAAAAGTGTCGGCGCGGATGACTCGGCGCCTTCTGTACGTTCCGTTCGATCACCTCTCGCGAACGCACGGTGTGATGAGCGGTGCCGACCCGGCTCACGACGTCATCGTGCTGGTCGAGAGTGAGCGCATGCTGACCGACCGTCGCTGGCACCCCGAACGACTCTGGTTTCTTGTGTCGAGCGCTCGGCACTTCGCCGAATCGCTGCGCGCCGAAGGCTTCGACGTTCGATATGAGCGGGCGCCGACCACCCCGGACGGGTTAGCACGCGTGCGGGGCGAATTCCCCAATGCGCCGCTCCTCTGCGCGGAGCCGTCGTCGTTCGCCCAGACCCGCCAGCTGAGCACACTCGGGGTCGAATTCGTGCCGAACAACCTGTTCCTCACCCCGCGCGATTTGTTCGCCCAGTGGGCCTCGTCGCAGAAGTCGTTCGTGATGGAGAACTTCTATCGTGCCCAGCGCGTGCGGCTCGGGATCCTCGTCGAGGGCGACAAACCCGAGGGCGGGCGATGGAACTTCGACGCCGACAACCGCCTGCCGCCGCCGAAGAACCACGAGTGGCCGCCCTACCTAGACCACGAACGCGACGCGATCGACCTCGAGGTCGCCCGCCAGTTCCAACACGAACCGACCACGACGTGGGCGACCACCCGCGCCGGCGCACTAGACCAACTCGAATACTTTGTCACCCATCACCTCGTCGGGTTCGGCCCCTACGAAGACGCTATGGCGCCCGACAACTGGGCGATGCACCACTCGCTCCTTGCGCCGTACCTCAACAACGGCTTGTTGCATCCCGCCGAGGTGGTCGACGCCGTCGTCGCCGCGTATCGCGCGGG
>JAHEGC010000020.1 GCA_024639965.1 Micrococcales bacterium | reverse complement strand
AGGGACGCGTTCTCGACGACGACAACGCGGTCGTACCCGGCGTCTATGCGACGGGGTGGATCAAGCGCGGACCGGTCGGACTCATCGGACACACCAAGTCCGACGCGATGGAAACCGTCGCTCACCTCGTCAAAGACCAGGCATCGTGGTGGTCACCCGCTGACCCCTCCGAGGAATCGGTCACCGCGCTCCTCGCCGAACGCGGCATTGAGTTCACCAACCTCGACGGCTGGCACAAGCTCGACGACCACGAGAAGGCGCTCGGCGCCGCCCAGGAACGCGAACGCATCAAGGTCGTCGATCGCGACGAGATGCTCCGCGTTTCCCGCTCCTAGCGCGACGCGCCAATTCTGTTCTTGTGTATCGTTCACCTTTTTGGGTGTAGCCTGATTCCTTCCCAAGTTTCGATTGGGAAGAGAGAGATACCCCAATGTGGCGAAATAAAGAAGAAAATCGACGTCGGTTCTATGACGAACTTCGCAAATGGCAGCGAAGCGCGGCGGCTCAGGAAGCTCCGCGTTACATCGTCAACGATTCTGCGGGCTGGCGGCAGGTGGCGTTCATCGAGAATCGTCGGGTGTGGTCGCTTGTGAGCGAAACGTCCTATTCGATTCAGGGTGGCAAGTTTCCCGCCAAGATTCTTCGATTCGGCATTCAACCCGAGGCCCAGTATTTCCTCACCTTCGACCGTGAATGGGATGGGGCGACGACTGATCTGGTCATGGATGTCACTCTGAAATGTTTCGCGTGCAGAAACCAACGCCCGCCATCGAATCGAGTGAGCCCCAACCGCATTAATTCTCTCCGCAACGAGGAACTCTGTCGCGAATGTCACGGGGAACGTCGTTGGCACTATCAGAGTTCGACACGACGCCGCGGTCGCGTGTCGAGTCATCTGTTGGCAAAATCCCGACGAATTGACACCGTGTTCTCGAAACACGCACTTCTCGATTCACAAGTTCCGCCGGAAGCTCTCATCCACGCGGCGACCAACGGGTCCCAGGGCGACCGGATGTTGGTTGCGTTCAACCACCACTGTCCTGTGGATTTCCTTGAAGGCGTGCTCGCGTTCGACGATGATGAGCACGTTCGAGCGGCCGTTGCATCGCAGGCGCACCGAGTTCGTAGGGAAATCGTCGAACTACTATGCGACGACCGAAGTGCAACGGTCCGAGCGGCGATGGCGGTCCACGCGGGATATGCGATTCCTTACGAATTGATTGCCGGGCTAACTCGTGATTCGTCGCCGACCGTCCGTGCCGCGGCGGCGACGAACAACTGGTTACCTGATCACATCGCCCGGCAGATGCTCGACGAAAACCTCGGCGAGGAATCGAAATCGGTGAGGGAAGTACTCGCCTCGAGTTACGCCATCGATGTCAACAGTGAACTACGAAAGCTCACTCGCAACTTTGACGATCTGTTCCCGCTAATGTTCGACAAACTACTCGCTCGAGATGACTTAACGGAGGAAACGCTTGATGAAATCGCTGCTCACACGCATCTACAGGTTCTTCACGACCGCATCAATCGATACCGATGGAACGAAATCCGGTAAAAAGTCCGTGAACGGTGTTCGGTGTGATTTAGTCCCGATCGCCAATTTTCCGCGAGGAGAGATTCACAGCGCGGGTGTCGGCACTTCGGACGATGTGGGGCTTCCGTACTTTCTCAGAGAAGATTTCCGCGAAGAACCCGACGACGTTAGCGGAAGTTGACGAACTGAATGTCGACGGGCAGATCCTTGCCCTTGAGCAACTGCATCGTCGCCTGGAGGTCATCACGGCTCTTCGATGAGACGCGGAGCTCGTCACCCTGAATCTGTGACTTGACAGACTTTGGGCCTTCCTCGCGGATGATTTTCGAAATCTCTTTGGCGTTCTCGCTTGAGATGCCCGCCTTGACGGTGGTTTCGATGCGGTATTCCTTGCCCGAGGCGAAGGGCTTTCCGATGTCGAGCGACTTGAGCGAAATGCCGCGCTTGATCAGTTTCGACTCGAGGACGTCGAGAACCGCCTTGACGCGCTCCTCCGACGACGCGGCGAGGTTCACCTTGTCGGCCTTCTTCTCGATGGAGGCGCCAACACCTTTGAAGTCGAAGCGCGTCTCGATCTCACGTTGCGCCTGGTTCACCGCGTTGTCGAGCTCCATCGGGTCGATCTTGGAAACGATGTCGAAAGTGGAATCAGCCATGCCTCCATGTTAGGCGAGGCTGTTGCACATTCCTCAGCGCGGAGCGGCGGTCGACGTGCGCACCACGAGGCGAACGGGAAGGTCGGTGTTCGCGTCGGCCGACTCGGTGCGGTGTTCGATGAGTTCGTCCAACAGGATGGTGGCGGCGGTGTGACCTTGAAAACGAACACCCTGGTCGACGGTCGTCAATCCGAAGTACTCTCCGAGGTCGTGACCGTCGATTCCGACAATGGAAATGTCGCGGGGGATGTCGAGCCCGCGTTCGCGTGCAGCGTGAATCGCACCGAACGCCATCTCGTCGCTCGCCGCGAGAATCGCGGTGGGTCGGATCGGCTGGTCAAGAATCGCGCTCGCGGCCGCGTGCCCGCCGGGGATGGTGAAGTCGCCCAACTGCACGGTTCCGGGAGCGGCGGAGAGGCCGTGTTCCGCGAGAAACCGTTCGTAGGCCCGTCGACGGGTGTCGGCGATGTGAAACTCGTCGACCGCGGCATCCGCTCCGGCAATAAAACCGATCTGGCGGTGCCCGAGGTCGTAGAGGTGCTGCAGCGCGAGTCGAACGGCGTCGTCATCGTTGATGGCGATGGTACGCACACCGGGGATGGGCCCGCCGACACCGATGATGGGCTTGTCCACCTTCTCAAGGCTCGCGATTTCGTTTGGGGTGAGCGCGACGTCAATCGAAATGAGAGCGTCCACGCGACCCCGGTGGAGGAACTCATCGAAGACGCGCTTGCGTTCGGAACCCTCGCCGCCGATCGTGTACAACGTGATGTCGTAGCCGTGGTCGGCCAACTCGTCTTGAGCGCCGGCGATGACCTCGCCGAAGTACCACCGCGTGAGGTATTGCGTGAGAATTCCAACGTTCCGAGTTCGGCCGGTCGCCAGCGACGATGCGCTCGCCGACACGACGTACCCGAGTTCGGCGGCGGCGATCTGAACCCGATCGCGGGTGTCGTCGGCGACCGATCCACGTCCCGAAAGAGCGCGCGAGACCGTCGCGGTGGAAACCCCTGCACGCCGCGCGACGTCGTCGATGCTCGTCACCGGTAACCTCCTGGTCGGGTCGATTCCGCCCTCATTCTTATTGTATTGTTGATGATTGCGCGCCTCGTCGACGAACTCCGTTCTCGGTGTGGAACGCACCCGGTGGATTACCCAAGCGGCCAAAGGGATCTGACTGTAAATCAGACTGCTCAGCATTCGGGGGTTCGAATCCCTCATCCACCACCCAACCTCGGCTCATCGCGCCGGGGTTTTGTCGTACCTCTCAGTAGAAGCGGTGATCGACCTCGTCCTCGTCGACTTCCGCGCGGCCGGAAGACGGACCGAACTGTGCTCGGTCCGCCACGTTGACGAGCAACGCGACGATTCCAAGCGCGATTCCCGGGGTGAGAACAACGCTGATGACAATCAGGACGATGGTTTCGATGGGCACCAATCGACCGTATCGGTGAGCGACCACGACCGAACCTCCGCGAGAATGGTCGGGTGACGGAATCCCTTCTCGATAGCGTCCTCGCCATCTCCCGCGAGGCGGCGGCGCTCGCCACCGAACTCACCGCGGGCGGCGTCAGTGCGCTCGCCACGAAATCGACGGCGGTGGACGTCGTGACGATCGTCGACCGCGAAGTCGAATCCCGAATTCGTCGACGTATCACCGAACGGTTCCCGGGCGACGGAATCTTTGGTGAAGAGGAAGCAGCCACAACAAGCGACACCGGCCGATTCTGGGTGGTCGACCCGATCGACGGAACCACGAATCTGCTCTACGGGATTCCCCAATACGGAATCAGCATCGCCGTCGTCGAGGGCGATCCCGCGTCGTGGAATTGGACGGCGCTTGCCGGTGTCGTCATCAACCCCGTTTCGGGCGAAGAGTTTTGGGCCGAACGTGGTGGGGGAGCGTTCCTCAACGGTGACGCGATCCACGTTCGTCGACCCGCGTCGCTCGCCGAGTCGCTCCTCGCCACGGGGTTCGCCTACAACGCGGAAACGCGAACGAAACAGGCCGAAGTGCTGGCACGAATAATCCATCGCGTTCGCGACATTCGACGTCTCGGGGCGTGCTCGCTCGACCTTTGTGCTCTGGCAACCGGTCGCGTTGACGTTTATTTCGAACGCACCCTTTCCGCCTGGGATTTCGCGGCGGGAGCGCTCATTGCCCAGGAGGCGGGCGCCGAAATACGAGGGTGGAACGGCGCATCACCCTCGCGCGACTGGTTGTTGGCGGCGCACCCCGATTTCATCAATGAAGTCGAGACGTTGCTCGTTGCCGCGGAAGCGCACTTCGAGCTCAACTAGCGCGCTCATAGTTGGCTCGCCTACAATGACACGACACGACTTTCTGGAGGCCTCGTGACGTCGGAGTTTGACTCGCTGCGGGAACGCACCGACGTCGACGCGACCCCAAATAGTTTGGGAGACGCACCGACCAGTGATTCTGCATTGTCACGGCGCGCGCTTCGATTGGCCGAAGAGGAACGCAAGATCGCAGAAATTGCGCGCGAGCGCGAACGTGAGCGACTGCACGAACAGGCGCTCAAACGCGCGGAGGAAATCACGCGCGAACGTGAAGCTGCTGAAGCGCGAGAGGGCGAACACGCCCGCCACCTCGACAACATCCGCAACAGCCAACCGCTCCCCGTGATTTCAGCCGACCTCGTTCGGAGCGATCTTCCGTCCTACGCCGACCGAGGTCACGTCGGCGCCCAGCGCAAACTCCGTGAAAACCGCAAGACGGCGAAGAAGGAATCCCGACCGGCGGCCCCCGCAAAAAAGCCCGCGTATCGCAAGATCAAGGGAATCGGGCGAACTCTGGTCGTGTTGATTGTCACGGGGCTCACCGCGGCGATGGCGCTGCCGGCTACGGGATTCAATTCGACCGCAACCGCCGAGAAGACCGATTCGGGGAAACCCGCGCAATCGATCGACGCCGCACGCGGAAGCGATCAAGCTGAGGTAATCGCGCTCGGTGATTTCGCAGTGACTTCGTACGCGAGCGTGCTCGCTGAAAAGTACGGGAACAGCGGCGGTTGGTCGTACAGCGTGACGAACCAGGGAAACATTCGCTGGCCATTCCCTGCGGTCGTCCCAATCTCATCCGGTTTCGGTGGTCGTGTTGCACCATGTTTCGGTTGTTCCTCGTATCACGAAGGAATGGACTTCGACCCGGGCGAGGGTACCCCGTTCTTCTCCGTCGCCGACGGCGTCGTCACCGAGGTGCACGACGACGCATGGGGTCTCGGCAAGTGGGTTGTCATCCACCATTCGGTGGGCAAACTCGAGTTCGACTCGCTCTACGCGCACATGCTTCGCGATTCGACGGGGGTAAGGCAGGGCGACAACGTTTCCGCGGGCGATTACATCGGTCGTGTCGGTAATTCGGGAACCTCGACCGGACCGCACCTTCACTTCGAGATTCACATCGACGGGAAGCCGGTGGATCCGTTCCCGTGGCTCAAGAAGTACACCGTTGGAAACCGCTAAAACTGAGTGGTAGCGAGGGCGGGACTCGAACCCGCGACACCACGATTATGAGCCGTGTGCTCTAACCACCTGAGCTACCCCGCCGCGACCAACGTTGTTGGACGAGCCCCGAGTCAGGATTGAACTGACGACCCCTTCCTTACCATGGAAGTGCTCTACCACTGAGCTATCGGGGCGAGTGCCACAAAGGGCACCATGCGACATTAGCACCACAGGGCGTGTCGCGCGAAATTGAGCGGCCGACGCGATCGGTCAGCGCCCGCCGCGTGTTCCGAAGTGTCGGGCTGTTTGCGCGTGGGTGTCGGATGCGACACTTATTGCGACACGCCGAAAGCACTAGATATAGTGAAATCACATGATTGTCATTCACGACATATAGTGTTTTCTCTACGGCACTCCCGCCGCAAACCTTCAGGAGGAACTATGGACTTCGACAACGACAGCGTTGGCGGCTATGCGGTTCCCGTCGACCCGATGGACCTGCTGCAGTGCGATAGCTGCCAGTAATAGCTGACCTGAGAAAGCCCCGACCACGATGATTGTGGCCGGGGCTTTCGCTTTGCGGCATTCGCCCGCGCGCGGGGATAATGAACTTATGAGCGACGTGCGCACCCCCGACCCCGGCTGGTTCTCCGACGAGGAGTTTCAGGGGATCCGTCAGCGGATGCCCATCCTTTACGTCGAAGCAGTGCCCGTTCGCGTCGACGAGGAGGGCTTCGTCACCGACGTCGGAATGCTGATTCGCGTGGACGAGTACGGCGAGATGCGCTCCGCGCTCGTCGCGGGTCGAGTGAAATTCGGTGAGTCGATTCGTGACGCGCTCACCCGAAATCTCGCCAAGGATCTGGGTACGCTCGCGTTTCCGCGCCTGCCCGTGACGGTGGTCCCCGCGACGGTTGCCGAATACTTCCCTTTCCCGGGTCGCCTGGTCGACGAACGTCAACACGCTGTCTCCCTCGTCTTCGTCGTTCCGGTGACGGGCGAGGCTCAACCGCGACAGGACGCACTCGACATCCGCTGGATTCCGGTCGTCGAGGCGCTCAGCGAATCCGTCGATCGCGAGTTCATCGGCGGGCGCGGAGGCGTGTTGCGGGCGGCGCTCGCCACCATCGCACATCGCTGACGCACGAATACGTCGCCAGAGCGCGTGAATTTGGGCGAATTAACCCGTGATGTTTCGCTGAACGGCGTTTTTCTTCACAAATCACGCCAGTTTCGCACGAACGTTGTGCGTTGTCGAGTCACGGTCGTACCCTGAAAGCGTCAATTCGAATGGAGAACCCGATGTCCAACCCGACGCGCATGCACCACCACGACGAGAAAACCGT
>JAHEGC010000016.1 GCA_024639965.1 Micrococcales bacterium | reverse complement strand
CGCGCCCGCTCAGCGGCGATGCCCCGAACTTCGGAGCGGGACTCGCCCCGAAGGCGGTGGCTGACCGAATCGTCGCCGCCGTCGTGGGCGACGACAAAGACCTTCCCAGCAGCGCGTTCGACAGCTAGCGTTACCCTCGAGCGTTTGCGATGAGTTCGAGCTGATTAGGCGAACGCGTGATCGGTCGCGGACGATCTGCGACGTGGAAGCGAACGTATGGCATCTTTTTACCCTGCGCACCTTCGAGGGAGTAATCGACGACGACGCCGACGAGACCGTCTTTGATTGCGCGCACCAGCGAGCCGAGCGGAAATTGACGCGCGACGATCGAAAAGTCGTACTCCGCTTTGGATTGAACTTTTCGAGCCATATCCCGAACCTTCACCGTGGGGTTCGGCAGAATTCTTGCCGCTTCGTGCTGCTTAGCTTCAACCAATTCTCCGATGGATAAATACAACTCCGCAACCAGTCGGCGAAGCGGCTCAGTGTTCAGATTCGCCCCGTATTCGACAGCCCGTGCGGTCAACTTTGCGACCGTGTTTGGGCTTAAGCGTTCCGGATGTTTATCCGCGAACTCCATTAGATTGCTCGAGTGCTTGAAAGCATTGCACGGCTTGCAGGTCGGCACGAGGTTTCCCAGCATATGAAGGCCGACAGCGGCCTTGTTCATCGGCGTGATGTGATCGATGTCCGAGTTTGTGGTCGAAATCGCTGTGCCGCAATACGCACATTTGTTGTCAAATTCCTCAAGCAAACGTTGGCGAATTTTCTTGCCCTGTAAGTGGCTTGGCAGGATTCCAAGAACATCAAAGTCTCGACGTTCGCCGATCAGTGTCAACAACGCTCGAACCACTTGATTCGCTGCAGACTGCTTGTTTGCCATGGAAAACTCCTCGTCGTTGACTCAAGTAAACACCAACATGAGAATAAAGCATTTTTACGTCACAAATTCCCTAACGAGAAGCCAACAAAACGAGATACCGTCAGTCGATCTCGTCGACCGCTTCGAGTTGGTTGGCACGGCCGCGCGCGAGGCGCATGAGGCTCGATGAGAGGTTCGACAGGGTGCTCGTTTGCATGCGCGAGCCGAGGAACAGCACCACGAGGCCGGCGGGGTCGGCTAGCCCTGAGAAGCTGAGCAGCAGGATGAGGAAGAGCACGACGACGAATCCGCCGTTCGCAACGAGCGCGGAGATTTCACTCATTCGAATGCGACCGCTCATCGACTCAAAGGGTTTCGTGAATTCGCGCTTGACGATGCGCTTCGCCACGAATCCGGCCTGAAGGCGGAGTTGGCTGCGGAAGAGCCGGCCAATCGCCTCGGCTGACAGCAACACGATGACGAGGTTGACGAGTCCGAACTGCCATGAGATGACGGCGAAGAACGGGAGGAACACGAGCAACTTCACGGCGTCGGTGAGGGAGTTCGTCAGCTCCATCGCGACCGTCCAATCCCACATCTCCTGCATGCGAGTTCGCTCGCGACCGATCTGGTCGAACGCCTTCTTGATCACCGTGACCTTGTAGGTCTTTTGGAAGAAGTGAACGCCCCGCATCACGACGAAGAGGCCGAAGAAGATGATCGATTGAGTGACGATCGCGTCCGACCCGAATTTCGATCCGTCGATGATGATCGACGAGAACATCTGAATGACGAGAAGGTCGATGAGCGGCACGGCCGCTCCGAGGATGACGAAGACGAAGATGATCCCCAGGTGGCGTCCGCGCGGGAATGTCTCAAGAACCATTCGTCGCAACTGAGTGATGATGATGAGCACGGCGGTATCGCCTCCTTCCTTCGCGTTCCAGATTACTCACCAAAGTCCGCTGGAGCCCGCTGTGTTAGGCTTGCCAAAGCCTAAAATCCGCCTATTTGCGAGGAATTTTCCTGATGCCCGACCTGCGCGCGCTGGCCAAGCAAGCCCAACTCATCCCCTTCGCTCGCCCCGCGGTAAGGGTCGCGATTCGGATGTACAAGAAATTCCTGAAGAAGAACGCCGTTGCCGCGGCGATGAAGCCGCTCGACGCCGCCGGTTCGCTCATCGAAGCGATCTCGAACGGTGCATCACTCAGTGAATCCGTTGTGGACATGGTTCGCCGCGGTCGATCGACCGCGGCCCGCATCAAAACCCGCGCTTTCGTTCAGCGCCTCGTCGACGACCCCGCCACCGAGCGCGTCGGATCGCTCGGCCTCGCGGTGTTCCTCGCCGGCGACGAACTCTACGAATCCGCGTATCACTACTTTGTGCAGGCGGGAATCCCCATCGCCATCGCCCTCGCGCCCTACGAGTATTTCGACAGCGAGTGCTACCACGACCCGAAAAAGGGCGTTCGCGATCTGACCGCGTTCCTCGCCGAAAGCCGCCACACCGTGGCGCCGAACCAGATGATGGAGTTCCTCGAGGTGCTCGCGAAGTACGGAGCACTCGACGTTCTTCGCACCGAAGTCGCCGAGCTTCGCGGAGACTCGGCGCGTGCCGAAGAACTCACCGACGAGAACCGTCGTCAACTCGAGTGGTACAACACACACCTCAATCGTGATGAGCCCGCGGCGAAGTCGATCCCTGGCGCGGTCAACTTTGCGGTCATGGATTACAAACTCCTCGACCGCGCGCGCACGTCCAGCAATCGCGGCGACTATGTGCAGACCCTCGCGGCCCTGTCGAACCTGCTGCGATTCCAGGACATCAAATTTGTCGGCGACAACCCGCTCGCGCCGTACCTCAACAAGCTCAAGAAGAGCGTCCACAAAGATCGCCAGATTTCGGGCACGCCCGTCGCGGTTCAGCCCGTTCCCGTCGACCGCGACTGGTCGCACGGCCGCGAGTACCCCGAGAACACGTGGCTCATCAACAACGGCTGGTTCATGCACCGCACGTTCAAGGGGGAGGTCGACTTTCCGTACCCCAAGAACATCAAGCCGATCATGGTGTCGTTCCACATTCAGGACCCCGACGTTCTCACCGACACGGTCGTCAAGGAACTCAAGCGCATCGAGCCCATCGGTTGCCGCGACTGGACCACCCTGTATCGTCTGCGCGACTTCGGCATCGCGGCGTTCTTCTCGGGCTGTGTGACGACGACCGTCGGTCAGATTCTTCCGCCGGCGTCGGGCACCAAGGAGTCGAAGCTCGCTCTCGTCGAGACATACCTCAACAACCTCAAATACGCGACGTGGAACGTCGACAAGTTCATTCAAGTCGGAGACTACGTTCGCGACTTCTCGCTCGTCGAAGGAATCGACGATGCCCGCCAGATGCTCACCGAATACGTTCCATACAAGCAGATCGTCACGTCACGCTTGCACTGCTACCTTCCAACGCGGTCGATGGGATTCCCCGTCGACTTCGTACCGACGAACCGTTCCGATGTGCGTTTCGAAGGGTTGCTCGATCTTGACGATGCGGCATTCAACGCGATTCGCCACGGGATCGAAGACAAGCTCGAGACCATCCTGCGCGTGATTCTCAGCGGAGCCAGCGAGAAGCAGGTTCGTGCAACGTGGGCCGAGATTTGCGCGGATGATGTCGCTGCGGCGGAGAAGTACGCCACCACCTATGCACCCGCACCGCGATCGGCGATTGACCTGCCCGCGGTCATCAAGGAATTCGACAACACCCGCGTTGTTTACGCACCGAACAAGCGCGGGCCCAAGGCGGTCGACATCGCCCTCGCGCTCGACCAAAACCTCCGCGACGAGATCGCGGTCGTCCTTCAATCGGTGCTCGACAACACCGAGCGCGAGATCAACGCACACATCCTCACCCGCGGGCTCGCCGACGATTTCCACGCGACGTTGCGCAATCTCTTCCCGTCGATCAACTTCACCTTCTACAACTTCGATGAGGTGCACTACGGCGACGAGATCGCTCTCCTCAGCCACATCTCGGTGTCGACAATGGACCGACTGTTCCTCCCGTCGCTTCTCAAGAAACTCGACAAGGTTGTCTACCTCGACATCGACATCCTTGTTCAGGGCGACGTCGGGTACCTCTACGACATCGACCTCGGGGACAACGTCTGTGCGGGCAAGCGCACTCGCCTTCGCACCTGGGCGAACATGATCCGCCCCATCACGCGCGCGACGCTCAAGTTCGAGCCGCAGACCGCGTGGGAAATCCGACGTCGCCTCCACGACACGGGCAAGATGACGAGCCGCACGTTCAACGCCGGCATCCTCGTTCTCAACCTCAAAAAGATGCGCGACGAGAAGTTCACCGAGGAGCACCTGTACCTCGTCGAACAGTGCATGCTCAACGACCAGGACGTCATCAACATTTACAGCAAGGATCGGGTTCACGAACTCCCCATGGAGTGGAACACGGTTCCGTCGCAGGATTTCGTCACCGAGCCGAAGATCATCCACTGGGCGGGCCCGGCGAAGCCGTGGCAGAAGCAGTACGTGCTCTTCAAGGATCGCTTTGATGCGGTCAAGGCGCGCGTCGACGCTCGCCTCTAAATCACCATTGCCGCGATCACCGCGTTCGCCTCGTCGATTACCTCGCGTCGGTCGACGCGTGGGCCTCACTCCATGTCGTCGGGACGGGCGATGACCTTCGTGGCGTTGCGCGCCTGACGACGATCGTGGTGCGCGCGCGGTTGTTGTGGGCGTACGACATCGCCACGCCGATCGTCACCGGGGAGAGGTTTGCGCACGAACGGATTGAATCGTTCGGCCGATTCGAGTCGCCACGGAACCAACGTCACCATCACGCCGCGCACGTACATGAGCCGGCGCGACATTCGGTTAGCGCGGTGATTGTGGAAGACGTGTTCCCACCAGTGCCCCACGATGTACTTCGGCATGTACACCGAGATGCGCT
Source organism: Micrococcales bacterium (assembly GCA_024639965.1). GTDB lineage: Bacteria > Actinomycetota > Actinomycetes > Actinomycetales > Microbacteriaceae > MWH-TA3. Next base: position 27,165 of record JAHEGC010000016.1, on the reverse strand, counting down.
CGCGCCCGTGCTTCTTCCGATGAGCCTCAAGGTACTCGATGAGCGGAGCGGAAAACTCGCGATACGGCGACTCGATGATGACGAGAGGCACCTTGATTCCGTGCTTCTTCCACTCCTTGCTGAACGCTGTCGCGCGCACGGGATCGACGCCCACGTGCACCGCGTCGAGACGAGTGTGTTTCGACGACAACGCGTAGTCGAGCGCCTTCATCTGCGGTTTGTTGAGTTTGTCCATGAGAACAACCGCGTAGTCTCCGTCCGAACCGAAGACGGTGTCGGGATCGAGCGCGATTTCGCTGTCGATGGTGGCGTAATAGCTCCGCGTATTCGCCATCACCCAGTAGAGCGGGATCGCGATGGCGAAGACGACCCAGGCCCCTTCGAGGAATTTCGTGAGGGTGACGATGACGAGAACCACTCCCGTCATCGATGCGCCGATGCCGTTGATGATTCGCCCCCGGAGAGCCTCGCGCGGATCGATCGTTCCGTTGGCGAGACCGCGACGCCAGTGGCGCAACATTCCGATTTGTCCCACCGTGAACGACGTGAACACCCCGAGCACGTAGAGCTGAATGAGTTTGGTGACGTCGGCTTGGAAGATCAACTCCATGACCAAAGCGGCCGCGGTGAGGGAGAGCATGCCGTTGGAATAGACGAGTCGGTCACCGCGTGTGAGGAGCGCCTTGGGTGCGTACTTGTCCTGCGCGAGCACCGACGCGAGCAGCGGGAAACCGTTGAAGGCGGTGTTGGCGGCGAGCAACAGAATCGCCGCCGTCGCCGCCTGAAGCACGAAGAACATGATCGACCCATTGCCGAAGATTGCGAGCCCGAGCTGCGCGATGACAGAGAGTTGCGGCCCGCTGGTGAATGCTTCGAGGTCGGCACCCGTGAGTTGCGCTGCGGGGTCGGCGATGTATTGAACGCCGGTGGACAATCCGAAGAAGATGATGCCAACGAACATCGTGATGGCAGCGATTCCCATCCACGTCATCGTCGCTTTCGCGTTTTTGACCTTGGGCTCCCGGAAGGCGGGCACTCCATTGGCGATTGCCTCGACGCCGGTGAGCGCGGCCGAACCGGACGCGAACGATCGGAGGAGGAGGAATACGAGAAGCAGCGGCGTGGTTTCCAGCTGCTGCACGACCTGCACGTCGTACCCTGCACTCGGCGCAGCGAGGTCCTCGCCCAGCACGAACATTCGAATGAGCCCTGTGACGAGCATCGCGAGCACCGTGGCGATGAAGAGATACGTGGGGATTGCGAAGGCGATACCCGATTCGCGGACACCGCGTAGATTCATCGCGAGCAGGAAGAGGATGAAGAACGCGGCGAGTTCGACGCGCCAATCCGCGAGGTTGGGGAACGCCGAAATGAGGTTGTCGGTGCCCGAGGCAATAGAAACGGCGACCGTCATCACGTAGTCGATGAGCAACGCGCTGGCAACGACAAGTGCGGCGCGCTCACCGAGGTTCTTTTTCGCGACCTCGTAGTCACCGCCACCCGACGGGTACGCGGCGATGACCTTGCGATAGCTGAGAACAATGATGGTGAGCAGCGCAACGACAACGCCCGCAATCCACGGAGCGAAGACGAGTGCCGACACGGTTCCGACGCCACCCAGCGCGAGAACCATGAGAAGTTCCTGTGGACCGTAGGCAACGGAGGAGAGCGGATCGGACGAGAAGATCGGGAGTGCGATGACCTTGCGAAGCAGCTCTCCCTCGAGTTTGCGCGTCGATAACGGCTTTCCGAGGATGAGTTGCTTGCTCGTGAGTTTGTTAGCCACGAGGAGTCAGCCTATCCGAGTTGGACCGCACGATTGTAGCGGGAATCTTCCGTTAGCGCGCGACTTTGGCGGTTTGCGCGCTCGACACGACGATGCGGGTGAAGCCCACGCGGGTGACACTCAGGGTGACGGAGATTCGCTTTCCCTCGTCCCTGCGCGTCAGTTTGTAGGTCGGTGCGGTCGCCGCGCTGATGGGCAGGCCGTTGCGCTGCCACTGATACGTAAAGGAAACGCCGTCCATCCACTCACCGGCGAGCGCCTCGACGGTCTTTCCGACCTTCACTTTTCCCGCGATGGTGGGGGTGCCGGTCGGCGTGATCGTCGCTGCGGTCGCAGTGACCGACGAACTCGTTCGAATCACCGTCGTGTATCCCGGCTTCGTGCCGACGGCGCGGAACGAAATTCGTGCACCGATTTCCGATGACCCGATGTCGTAAGTCAGGGAATGGTTACTTGTTTCGTTCCCGTTGCGAAGCCACGTGATAGTCGGGGTGACACCGGGATCCCACGAGCCGGTGGAGGCGACCAGGCTTGTGCCGAACACTCCCGTCCCCGAGATGGAAGGAGTCGGGGTGAGGGAAAAAGTTGCCGCGCTCACCGCGACCGGCGAGGAAGTCACGAGGGCGTCGTTGTAACCCGACTTCGTTGCCGTGACGCGAAACGTGATGGTCGCACCGATGTCGTCGGCGGTCGGAGTGAATGTCTCATCGATGTCCGCCGTGCCAACCCCGTTGCGGAACCATTCGGTCGTGACGTGTGACCCCGACGGCCAGGTACCGGCGGAACCCGTGAGCGACGTCCCGAACACACCCGTGCCCGAAATCGTGGGGGTTCCCAGCGTCAAGTCGGGCAATGGGCTCGGTGACACGTCGAGAATGTACTGGCCGACGCTTCCGTAATCGGAATAGCCCGTGGTCTGCGGATCGCCCTGGCCCACTCCGTCGATTTTGAGATAGTAGGTCGCACCGACACTCGCCGTAAACGTGGTGGACGCGTCGAGTCCCGTGAGCGTGTAGTCGTCGGTTCGCGCCATCGCGGGATTGACGGTGTCCACGACCGTGCCGCTCGAGTCGTACACCGTCAACTGCACGTCGAGATCGCCGTTCGTTGCCGGTGAGGTGACGTTCACGTCGTACGACGCGCGCGTCGCGGTGAAGCCGAAATAATCGACGTCACTGCGCGTCGCGATGATTCCGTTGGTGACCGAATCGCCGGTCACCGAAACTGCGGTGACTCGGGAGTCTCCCGCGTCATCGGTGTAGTAGTTGAGTCCGTGCGTTCGCATCGACCCGAAATCGTCTTGCGTTTGATTGGCGGAACCGTAATCGCCGGTGGACCATTGCACGAGTGGTTGGTAATACCCCGCACCCATGATGGGCGCCCAACCCGAACGGCCGAGGTAGTAGGCATCGGAGCCGAATCCGTCGTGCTGGAGCCCGAGGTTGTGTCCGACCTCGTGGGACACGATGTCGGAGATGATCTTGCCGTTGAACCACGTGGCGGCGAACGCGAACGCCGGGGTGTAGTAACCCGACGGCACACCGTAGGTGTCGAAGGTGCTCAGGTAGGCGACCCCACCACACGCGCAGCTGTCGGCTATGACGTTCGACCCCGTGGTGATCAGTGCGCGAGTTCCGTAGGTTTGATCCGAGAACGAGGCGCGATCGATGCGGGATTGGCTCGGTTCCTCGGTGGTGACATCCACGTCGAACATTGCGAAATCCTCGGCGACGTTGGACCACGCGTCGATGATGTTCTGTCGCTCGGTTGTCGAGAAGGTGGCGGTATTGCCGTCAATGTCATAAGCGCGGAACGTGGTCTGCGAGGACGACCAGCCCTTGCCGCTCGCCCAGGCGGTGCCCGCGATGTCCATCCCAGTGAAGTCGAGATAGATGGTGCGGTTCGACGTCGGGTTGGAGTGGAGTAGAAATGCGTTCGCCGTGGCGATGTCGGAGTGTACGAGCGGGGCTCCCGCCGCCGCGACCGCGGCGGCGTCGGGGTAACTTTCGCTGGCTTCGATGACGAAGGCGTCGCCCTGTGGATCAACGCGAACCGTCTCGTCGTTCATCGCACGTTTCCAGGAGGCCTTGGGAACACCGGTGCTGGGAACCCAGTCAAGTGTGCCGCCATTGTGATCCCGCGCGAATTCCCTCAGAGTTGGGAACTCGGGCATGGGTCGATCTCGAGAATCGGCGAGTGCGCGAGCCGACGGGACAACAGCGACAACGCCGATCGCCAGTGCGGCGAGGGCGGTGAGGATTCTGGGTGTGAGTGAGGCGCTCATGTGTCCTCAACTATTTTAAGAATTCGCGGAACCCTGGCGATCCCTCTTCGTCCAAGGTTTGTCCAATTAGTGGCGATTCGCGGCGATGTCTCGGGGCGCATAACCGCAACACCCGCCGATGATTCTCGAACCCAGTTCGGCCCATTCTCGCAATTCCGCGTCGTTTGCCCAGCGTGGATCGCCGCGCCACGCCATCGCACTCGAATCCCACGATTGACCGGCGTTAGGGTAAACGACGAAGGGCAATTCCGTCTCGACACCACGGAGCGTTGGGGTGATGACGTCCAAAGGGGAACAGTTGATTCCGACAGCGAGCGCGAGCGAGTGTTCCGACACCAGATCGCACGCCTCCGCGAACGAACCGCCGCCACTGACGATGCCGGGTTCGGAGACCGTAAACGAGACCCAGAACGGGGTTTCGGAATCACGCTCGGCGAGAAGGGACAGGACGATCGCCGCCTCGTCGAGATCGGGGATCGTTTCAATGGCGAGCAGGTCGGGTTGAGTGTCGAGAAGCACGTCAAGCCGCCTCGCGTGAAACTCGCGAAGAGCCGCGGCGGTCACCCCGTATCGTCCTCGGAATTCCGACCCGTCGTTGAGGAATGCGCCGTACGGACCGACACTCGCCGCGACGAGTGTCGCTTCGTCCGCCGCTTTTCGCGCGGCGGTGGTCGAGTTGCGCAGCGCTCGTTCGATGTCGTCGGCAGAGATGCCGAGCCGATCCCCTCCCGCGAATGAGACCTGATACGACCCGGTGATGATGATGTCGGCGCCCGCCTCGACGAACGCGCGATGTGCGCGCACTATTGCCTCAGGATCGTTGAGCAAAAGTTCGCCCGTCCATAACGGTCCGTCAACGCGATATCCCATGCCCTCGAGTGCTGTCGACAATCCGCCGTCGAGAACGAGGACGTCCTCGAGGGAATCGACGTTCACGGTCATGTCGGTAACGCTACCGAAAAGGCGAAAAGCGGCGAACGCTCAGAGTGCTTCGGCGATCGCGTGACGCGCGCGGTGAAGTCGCGTCACGAGTTCGCTCTGTCGAATTCCGAGCTCCTGGGACACATCGGACATCGTGCGTTTGTCGACGAGCAGGGCGTGTGCGACTCGACGCAACGCATCGGGAAGTTGATTGATCGCATTCTGGAGTTCGATTGCGGAGAGAGCGGACAGGTCGGGTTCACCGTCGTCGAAGGTGACGTCAAGATCGAATTCGTTGGCCATGGTCGCTTCCTTTTCTACGCACACGGTACCAAATTATTCGGGAACAAACGAGTCCCGTCGCGGCCAGAAACGTCGCGATTCGGCAAGTCTTGCGCGGGGTAAGTGAAAGCGTTTACATTTGAATCGTCGCTCCCCGCGGCCACGCACCGAGTCCGAATTGAGGTGGACGCATGGCGATTGATCGACTCGCCGCCCGCGCCCAGCTCGAAACGCGCTTAGGTACCGACCGGGACGACCTCGACCTGCTCGATCGCTTCGATCGCTATGGAGAGGATCTGTTCGTCGCTCTCGAAGCGGTGTACGACCCATCGATCATCACCCGTCTCCTCGACATCATGGCGTCGGCACACACCGCCCGTGATGCCGCCCTCCATCAACGCGACCGCGACCGCGTTCTTGCGCCCGATTGGTTCCAACGACCGTCGACCATCGGATACGTGTGTTACACCGACCAATTCGCAAAAAACCTCAAGGGTGTCGCAAAGCGCATCCCCTACCTCGAGAGTCTCGGAGTCACTTATCTCCACCTCATGCCGATTCTTCAACCCCGCCCCGGCGCGAATGATGGTGGTTACGCCGTCGCCGATTATCGAAACCTCCGCGAAGACCTCGGGACGATGTCCGATCTGCGCGCCACCGCAGAACGGCTCCACGAGTCGGGGATTTCGCTGACGCTCGACCTCGTCCTCAACCACGTCGCTCTCGAGCACGAGTGGGCGGTGAAAGCCCGGGCGGGTGACCCCGCCTACCGAGACTATTTCTACGTTTTTGACGATCGCGAAAAGCCCGATCAATTCGAACAGTCACTTCCCGAGGTATTTCCCGACTTCGCTCCGGGCAACTTCACCTGGAACGATGATCTGCGCGGGTGGGTGTGGACCACCTTCAACGATTACCAGTGGGACGTCAATTGGTCGAACCCCGCGGTGTTCTGTGAATACGCCGACATCATCGCCAACCTCGCCAATCACGGGGTCGACTGTCTTCGACTCGACGCGATCGCGTTCATCTGGAAGCGACTCGGTACGACGAGCCAGAACGAACCCGAGGTGCACGACATCACTCAAGCACTCCGCACGTTCGCACGGATTCTGTGCCCATCGCTCATCTTCAAGGCCGAGGCGATTGTCGGGCCCGCCCAGGTCGGCGCCTACCTCGGCGAAGGCGAACACGCGGGCAAGGTGTCAGACCTCGCGTACCACAACAGCCTCATGGTTCAAATCTGGTCGATGATCGCCAGCGGTGACGCACGGCTCTTCGAACGCGCACTCTCTCGATTCGGCGCCCTACCCACCACCACCGGGTGGGGCGTCTATCTTCGATGTCACGACGACATCGGTTGGGCAATCGACGATGGTGACGCCGCTGCGGTCGGGCTCAACGGTCACCTGCATCGAATGTTTCTTGCCGACTACTTCACCGGAGTCTTCCCTGGTTCGGATGCGCGCGGTGTTGATTTCCAGATAGACCCGGCCAGCGGGGAGCGCCGCACGTCCGGTTCGGCGGCGTCGCTCGCGGGCATCGAGCGCGCGTTGGCGTCAAAGAAGGCCCCCGCCATCGACCTCGCCGTCGCGCGCTACCTTTGCGCGTATTCGATGGTGTTCGGGTTTGGCGGAATTCCGCTTCTCTACATGGGCGATGAAATCGGCATGCTCAACGACGAGTCGTACCTCGCCGACCCTGCCAAGGCTGACGACAACAGATGGATTCACCGGCCGTCAATGAAATGGCCAGCGGCGGAACGCGCGCGCGATACGCCCGCACCCAACGCCTCTGCCGCGACCGTCGTTCAGCACCGGATCCGCGCCGGTATCGACGGTCTTGTTGCCGCTCGTCGATCGCTCGAGGCGCTGCACGCCTCGGTTTCGACGCGCGTGCGCGCCACCGGCATCCCCGGAGTTGTCGTGTTCGATCGCCAGCACCCCGCGGGACATCTTGTGCAGGTTTACAACGTCACCGATTCGCCGAAATGGATTGATACCCGAGACCTCGGCGGTCTCGACGGTGATGTCGTCGATCACATCACCGGACACCGTTTCGACATTGGTGCGGGCATGCCGCTCGGCCCCTTTGAGGTGCGCTGGCTCACTCGCGCCTGACGCTCGCCGTACGATTGCCCCATGCGAATCGAATTCGAACGTGATCACGAGGGCAAGCCCGTTGGGCGTCCGGCGGAGTTCGACGGCCCAGCCCCTCGGCCTTCGGGTGACGAGCTCGTGGGGGACCGCGTTCGGCTCGAACGACTGGATGCGACCACCCACTCCGATGACCTATTTGCGGCGTTCGACGTCGAAGCCGATGACGGATTGTGGACGTACATGGGTCAGGGGCCGTTCCGCAGCGCCGATTCGTTTCGCGATTGGGTTTCGAGCGTCGAGGCGTCCGCCGACCCCCTCTTTTACGCGATCATCGATTGCGCTACGGAGAAGGCCGTCGGTGTTGCGTCGTACCTGCGCATCGACCCCGGGAACCGTTCCATTGAGGTCGGGTGGATCACGTATTCCCGGGCGCTTCAGCGAACCCCGAGCGCAACCGAGGCGATGTACCTCATGGCGCGACACGCGTTCGACCTCGGCTACCACCGGTACGAATGGAAATGCAACGCGCTCAATGCACCGTCCGTCGCCGCGGCGGAGCGCCTCGGATTCTCGTTTGAGGGAGTTTTTCGCGATGCGGTTGTCGTCAAGGGGCGACACCGCGACACCGCGTGGTTCGCGTTCACCGCGACGGACTGGCCGAAGGTCCGCGCTGCACAGGAGGCGTGGCTCGCCCCGGAGAACTTCGACGAGTCCGGAAACCAGCGTTCGGCACTTCGGAAATCGACCGAATCGTTGTTGCACTCGCGTTGGCCGACCCTCACCGTGGAGGTCGCGCCCGCGCCCGAACACTGAAACCGTTTGCCTAAGCGGGTTAGTTGCCTAAGATTTCGGGTATGACTGAAAAAACTCGCACCTCGTTTGGTCAGGGCGCACAGGGTGAGCTCGATGCTCCCGTAGCGGCCCCGGCATCCTTCGGCACTCGACTGCGGTACTACTTCGACAACTCGCTCGCCAAGACCGGGTCGTTCGTACTGTACGCGTTCATCGGGTTGACTCTCTTCTCGATCATCAAGACGGCGTTCAGCATGTGGATTCACGCGACGCCTCTCGGCGAGGCCGTCGATCCGGCTGACTATTGGAACAACGTCTTCGCGGGCATGTTCGGGATCCTCGGTGACGTACCCACAGGGACTTGGGCGGACCGCCTTTCTAGCCTTCTCGCCTGGACGCTCGGAACCGCCGTCAACGCAATCATCATCGGTTTCGCGGCGACCTCGATTCACGGAGTCGTCGACAACATCAAGTCGGGTCGCAGCCCCGTCATCTCGCGTAACCACACCGTCATCCTCGGCTGGTCGAACCGCGTGTTCCCCATCCTCAGCGAACTCGCCATCGCGAACGCTAACGTGCGTGGCGCGACGGTCGTCATCTTTGCGAACGAGGATCGCGTGACGATGGAGCAGGAAATTCGCTCGCGCGTTGGCGAACTCAAAGGCCTTAAAATCACGAGCCGCAAGGGTGACCCAACCAACCCCGGTGACCTTGCTCGCGCCAACATCGGATCAGCAAAGTCGGTCATCATTCTCGACGCCGACGAAACGGGTGACGCGACCATCGTGTCGACCGTCCTCGCGGTCAAGGCGGCTGTCGGCAACCCCAACATTCCGATCGTCGCCGAAGTGGACGATGCCGACGTCGCGGAGGCGCTCGTCAGCGCGACCAACGGACAGGTGCAGACCGTTCGTTCGCACGACATCATCGCTCGCGTGACAGCGCAAGCGTCGCGTCAGCCCGGACTCTCGAGCGTCATCCTCGACCTTCTCGACTTCGACGGCGATGAAATCTATTTCTCAGAGATTCCCGCTCTCGTCGGCAAGACCTATGCCGACGCACTTCTCGCCTTCAACGAAGCGAGTGTCATCGGATTCATCGACGGCAAGGGCATTCAGCACATCAACCCCAAGGGTTCGACGAAGATCTCGGCTGGTTCGAAAATCATCGCGATCGCCGAAGACGACGACCGCGTCACGTTCACCGGCGTCGCCAAGGCGACAACCCCGACCGGCGCAAAAGCGTCGGCCAAGGCGGCCGCGCCCGAGCACCTGCTCGTCATCGGCTGGTCGTCGATGGGTCGTTCGGTTCTCACCGAACTCGCCGCCTTCCTGCCCAAGGGTTCGACCGTGCACATCGTCGCGACGCCCAAGTACGTCGACCCCACCGAACTCGCATCGCTGAAATTTGGAAACGTTGCCGTGTCCTACTCGGCAACGACCGGCGACATGGCGGAACTCGTCAAGGCCGCGAGCGCGAAGCACTATGACGAGGTCATCATCCTCGGTTACCGCAACGCGATCTCCGAGTCGGAAGCGGACGCTCAGACGATGCTCACCATGCTTCAGATGAACGCGCTGTTCGAGAACACGTCGAACAAGGTTCACCCGACCCGCATGATCGCCGAGATCCTCGACTCACGCAAGGCCGAGCTCGCTCGAGTCGCCGCGGTCGACGACCTCGTCATCAGCGACAACCTTGCCGCACTCGTCGTCGCTCAGGTCTCCGAGAACCCGGCTCTCGCCGCAGTTTTTGAGGATCTCTTCGACGCCGACGGCGCTTCAGTCAACATGCGTTCCGTTGAGCGTTATGCGGGAGTCGGCAAGCGCGTGGCGTTCTCTCAACTCGTTGCCGCGGGCGCCGCGAAGAACGAGTCGGTCATCGGTTACCGCGTCGCCGCGGAGTCGAAGAGCGGCGCCGCTCAGGGCGTCGTGCTCAACCCCGCCAAGCACACCGAGTTCACCCCTGCCGCGGGTGACTCGATCATCGTGGTGGGCGACAAATAACACCCATAGACCAGCCGGCGTCGCGGATTACCGTGGCGCCGGCTGCTTTGTTGATAGGTTCACATCATGCTCATGCTTGCTACGACCGTCATCTTCTTGGTGGCCTACGCGCTCATTGCGAGCGAAAAAGTCCCTCACCACCTCGTCACTTCCGTTGGTGCGCTCGTCGTCATCGCGATCGGTGCAATTGACCCGGCCACGGCGCTGACGAATCCGCACGAGGGCATCGATTGGTCGGTTCTTGCGCTGCTCGTCGGAATGATGCTGTTAGTCGGGGCAATTCGCACGACGGGCGCATTCGAATGGCTGGCGGGAATCACCGCGAGGCTCGGGCGAGGCAACGCGCGCATCACCCTCGCGCTGATTCTGCTTCTATCCGCACTCACGAGCACCGTGTTGCCGAACCTCACCATCGTCATGCTGGTCGCGCCCGTCGCGATTCACCTCGCGCGGCAGTTGCGCGTCGCACCGCTCCCCTTCGTGCTCGCGACAATCATCGGTAGCAACGTCGGTGGAACGGCAACGCTCATCGGCGACCCGCCCAACCTCATCATTGGCAACCGGGTCGGCATTGAGTTTCTCCCGTTCCTCGAGGTGATGGGACCGGTTGCACTCATCGCCCTCGCCGTCGCGCTCGTATATTTTCTTCTCGTTTTTCGACGCTCACTCGCCGATGTCTCTCCCGAACTCGCCGAGAAAGTCGCGGTGACGGATACTCACCGGTTGCGCAAAATTCCCCTTCTCGTCACCGCCGTCGCGCTCCTCGCGGTCGTCGTCGTCGGTTATGTTGCGGGCGGCATCGCTGGTGTCGATCCGGCATTCATCGCTCTTGGTTCCGGCGTTATCGCCGCAGCCCTGAGCAGAGAGAGCCTCCCCGTCATCGGTCGTGGCGTGGAGTGGAAGACGTTGGTCTTCTTCGCCGGTTTGTTCGTTCTCGTCGGCGCCCTCGTTTCGGTCGGCGCGATGCACGAGTTCTCGACTTTCCTCACGGGCGTCGTCGGCACCGACACGACCGTCATCTCACTCGTGCTCCTCGGGGTGTCGGGAATCGTTTCGGGAATCGTCGACAATATCCCCTACGTGACGAGCATGATCCCGGTACTCACCGACCTCAACAGCTCTCTCGGACTCGCCGAGCCGTCGGTGTTGTGGTGGGTGCTCGCGACCGGGGCCGATCTCGGAGGCAATCTCACGGTCGTCGGCGCCAGCGCGAACATCGTGGGTGTGGCGATCGCCCATCGCGAGGGAATTCGACTCTCCATGTGGGATTACGCCAAGGTAGGAATCCCCGTCACGCTGCTCATGCTCGTCGCGACGGCGCCGTATCTTCTCTCGCTCGGCTAAGCGGCGACGAACATCTGTGCGGCGAGGTGGCTGTCGAGCAGCACCTCACCGGATTGCCCGACGAGCGACGTCGACGCAGCTCCGTGTCGTACCGTGACTCGCTTGCCCGGAGTCACACCCGCCGCGGCGCAATCCGCGAGCAATCCCGGTTCCGCCTGAACGCCCTCACCAATCGCGACGAGTTCGGCGTCGGTGTCGTTCGCCCATTCGGTCGCGGGAACGCCTCGAATCGTGGTTGCCGAGGTGCGACCGAGAACTTCGAGCCCGGGGATCGGGTTGCCGTAGGGGTCTGCGGTCAGCTCGTCAAGGAGCCCAGCGAGTTTGACTTCGGCGGCATCGCCGAGAACGTGTTCCCACCGGCACGCCTCGTCATGACAGTCTGCCCAATCGAGTCCGAGCACGTCAAAGAGAAATCGCTCGGCGACGCGATGTTTGCGCATGACCGCGACCGCGAGCTCTCGACCCACGTCCGTGAGTTCGACAAGGCGGTTGTCGTCAAGCCGTAGAAGTCCATCACGCTCGAGCCGGGACACCGTCTGGGACACCGACGGCATCGCTTGTCCGAGGCGTTCGGCCAGCCGAGCGCGAAGAGCGGGTTGGCTTTGTTCCTCCAACTCGAAGACGACCTTCAGATACATCTCGGTCGTGTCGATGAGTTCGGACATGGCTACCTCCGAGAACCAAACTACCGTTCGCTGTGGATAACGAACACCGTCGATCGACCGTTGATGATGTGGTGGCCCCATGAGCAGAAACACACTTCGACTCCTCTCCCTCGGCCTCGTCGAGATTATTGTCGCCTCCCTCACCTGGCTCATCGCCAGTACGCCCCAGCCGGCGTTAGCGACACCGGCATCTCCCACCGTCGTTGGAACCGCTGCGGGTCCCGCCGGAATCACCATCGATTCGCCGTGGTTGAGTGACGCGGCGGGCACGACCGCCTGGGCTTACGGTGTGACAGCGAGCAGTTATGGAAACCTCGTGACCTACAAAGTGGCAACGGGGACGTTCACCACAACGCAATTCGCCTACAGCGAGGTCGGGGCGATTGGTGCGGCGTATTCAGCCTCCGCCAACGTCGGAGCATTCACGGTCTCGCGCACCGGGTTCGGGAATCGAGTGGTGCTCGTCGACCTCGCGACGGGGGCAAAAATCGCGAGCAGACAGATGGCGTCGGATGAAAACGCGATTCGCGCACTCGCCTTCGACTCGGCGGGAACAAACGTGTGGCTTGCCACGAACACCAACCCGTTGCGCATCTACAAGATCGCCGTCTCGACCGGCAATCAATCGAGCAGCCTCATCCTGTCGACTCCGTTCAAGGACGCGACGAGCGCGGTGAATTACGGTGGCACTCTGCTGCTGACGCTCAACACCTCCCCCGTGCGGATTCTCCCCATCTCGATGGCGACGAACACCAATTCCCCCAGCACATCGCTTCCGCTCGGGACCCCCGCGCTCGTCGACCCGGTGGTCTCGGGAGGAATCGCCTACTACGGAAGCGACGGCACCCCCGGACGTGTCACCGCGATCGACCTCGCCACCCTCACCGTGGTGGGGTACACCGACCTCGGTGCCGACGAAGCCGGTGCTCACGCCCTCACGGTCGATTCGGCGAACGGTCGTGTTTACACAACCACGTCCACTTCGGGTGGTCCGCGTTTGGTGACAATCGATTCCCGCACCTGGACGCGACTCGGTCAACGTGATCTCGGCGCGGGAACGGCAGCACAAGGGTCGTTCCTCACTGGTCACCGACTCACCGTCGGGTTCGGGGGGACGCGAGGCGTCACAACGCTGTCCACCGCCCCCGCTCCGGACGCGCCTCGATCGGTTTCGGCAATTGAGAGTGACCGTGCGCTCGACGTGACCTGGTCGGCGCCGTCGTCGCTCGAACCGGTCACCGCCTACACCGTGACCGCAACGGGGGATGGAGCGACAACAACCTGCTCAACGGCCGCGCTGTCGTGTCGGCTGAGCGGTCTCCTCAATGGCACCGCCTACTCAATTGCGGTGACGGCGACCTCAATCGCGGGAGCCTCGTCGGCGACAGAATTGAGTGGAAGCCCGTTCACCACGCCCGACGCCCCGACGGAGGTCGTCGCCAGTCGACGGGATCGCGGTCTCGATGTGATGTGGTCCGCGCCTTCCTCGGGAGGGCGACCGATTCTCGACTACACGGCGACGGCGACTCCCGGTGGATCGTCGTGCACATCGAGCGACACGACATGCCGAATTACGGGTCTGGACAACGGCACTTCCTTTACTGTCCGAGTGACGGCGCGCACGAGTGCGGGAACCTCCCCCGCATCGCTCGAATCCTCACCGGTGACTCCGGCGACGGTGCCGAATCCCGTGCGCACGGTGATACCGGTGCGCGGCGACCGAAGTATTGCGGTCCAGTGGGATGCCCCGTCCGACGACGGTGGCCGGCCCGTCACTCGGTACATCGTGACGACGGACCCCACCAGTGCGGGATGTGAATCAGACACCACATCGTGCACGGTGACGGGATTGACGAATGGCGCGAGCTATCGCGTGCAGGTGGTCGCCATCAACGAAGTGGGCCCGAGTGACGTCACACAGTCAGAAACCGTCGTCACCCCCGCAACGATTCCCGACTCGGTGCGCACGGTGACCGTGACCCGCGGAGACCGAAGCGTTCACGTCGATTGGCAGACACCGACCGACGATGGTGGCGATACGCTGACGGGCTATCGGGTCATCGATTCCTCGACCGGGGAGCTCGTGTGTGCGCCCGTCGCGCCCGCGTGCACGATCACGGGCCTGACCAACGGTGCCGAATATCGATTCAACGTCATCGCCGTCAACGCCGTCGGCTACTCCATCGCCGTTCGGTCGGACCTGGTAATCCCCGCCAGACGTCCCGCTCCGATCGCTGCGCCGATCGGCACCCGGGGTGACCGCAGCGTGCATCTCGATTGGGACGAGCCCGCCGGTAACGCGGGAGTGCCCGTTCTCGGTTACACGGTGGCCGACGAAGACGGTGTCGTGGTGTGTGCGACAGCCATTCCCACATGCGATGTTTCGGGTCTCACCAACGGCCGACCTTACCGATTCTCGGTCGTGGCCACGAACGAAGTCGGGTCCGCAGACCCCTCCGCTCTGTCCGCGGCGAGCGTGCCCGCGACGGTTCCCCGACGACCTCAGGCGCCAACGACCTTTTCGGGTAACGGTGGTGGCAGAGTGACCTGGAGCGCAGTCGACGACGATGGCGGTGACGCAGTGGTCAACTACATCGTCCGCATTTGGTGGGAAGCGTCGAGCTACCGCGTCATCAACACGACAAGCACAACGCTCGACCTCGATGGCTTGACCAACGGAGAGGTCTACCGCGTCACGGTCGCGGCGCGGAACACCATTGGCGAATCGGTCGCCAGTGAGGCCGCCCTCATTTCGCCGCTCGCACCGATTGTGGAGCCGCCGGTTGTGGAGCCGCCCATCGTCGACCCGCCAGTTATCGACCCACCCATCGTCAACCCACCCATCGTCGACCCACCGGTGGTTCCGCCGAATGAGCTTTCGGCTCCCTCAGAACCGACCGGAGTAATTCTCGTGCGCAAGAATCGTCGAACACTGGTTGTCGCGTGGGCCGAGCCGGACAACGGTGGTTCCGTGATTCGGGATTACGTGATCGAGCGAAGTGCGAAACCCTTCGGTCGATTCGTCCGCGTCACAGACCCACTGAGTTCGTCACCCATCGCGGAGATCCCCCGACCGAAGCGCGGGCCGCTCTTCATGCGAGTCATCGCCGTCAACGCGGTGGGCGTGTCTTTACCGAGCGCAGCGGTGAGAATTCTCGCGCGGTGATCAGGCGGGGATTCCCAGAACCTTCGCGGTGCGCTTGATCGAGGCGCGGGCTGCGGCACCGTCGGTTTGAAGTGACGTTCCGTAGGAGGGCACGAGCTTCGCAATCTTTCCCGACCACGACTTCGATTTCGTGGGGAAACAGGTGGCGAGCACATCAAGCATCGCCGCGACGGCGGTCGAGGCGCCGGGCGATGCGCCGAGCAGACCCGCAATCGATCCGTCGGCGTGAGCAACCACCTCGGTACCGAACTTGAGCACACCGCCTTTCGCCGCATCCGCGGCGATGACTTGCACGCGCTGTCCCGCGGTATATCCGTACCAGTCTTCGGCCTTGGCCTCGGGCAAGTATTCACGAAGTGCGCGAAGGCGCTTGTTTCGGCCGGCGAACACCTCGGTGACGAGGTACTTCACCAAACCGAGGTTGGTGGCGCCGACCGCGAGCATCGGGATCAGATTTCCGAGTCGAATGGACGCGGGCAAATCCCACACCGAACCCGCCTTGAGGAACTTCGGGGTGAACCCGGCGTAGGGCCCGAAGAGGAGGCTCGTCTGACCGTCGACCACGCGTGTGTCGAGGTGAGGGACCGACATCGGCGGTGCACCGACAGCGGCCTTTCCGTAAACCTTGGCGACGTGATGCGCGACGACCTCGGGGTTATCACAGCGATAGAACTGTCCCGACACCGGGAATCCCGCGTAACCGCGAATTTCGGGGATGCCGGTTCGTTGGAGAAGTCCGAGGGCGTGCCCTCCGGCACCGACGAAGACGAACTTCGCAAGGACCGTGCGCGGGGTTCGGCCGACAGTGTTGACGACACGAACCGCCCAGAGCCCGTCCTTGCGACGTCGGATGGATGAGACGCGGTGATTGATCGCGACCTCGGCGTTGGCGCCGCGGAACGAGTCGACCAAGATGTTGGTTAATTCGCCGAAGTTGACGTCCGTACCGTTGACGAAACGGCTCGCAGCAACGGGTTCGCCCTTCGGACGACCGACCATGACGAGGGGGGCCCACTGCGCAATCACTTTGGGGTCGTCGCTGAACTCCGCACCAGGGAAGAGGGGGTGCTTCTTCAGCGCATCGTGGCGCTTGCGCAAATATTCCACGTTCTCTTTGCCCCAGACGAAAGACATGTGCGGGACGGGCACGAGAAATGCGCGGGGATCGGGAATCGTTCCGTCTTCGATGAGAGCCGACCAGAATTCTCGCGACAGTTGGAATTGCTCGTTGACCTTGAGGGCCGACGCGATCGCGACGGAGCCGTCGGGCTGTTGTGGCGTGTAGTTGAGCTCACAGAGCGCCGAGTGCCCGGTGCCCGCGTTGTTCCAGGGGTTCGACGACTCGGGTGCGAGTTCGGGGCCCCGTTCGAAAAGTGCAATTGACCACGACGGCTCGAGCCGGTGGATGAGGGAGCCGAGGGTGGCACTCATGATGCCCCCACCGACGAGGACTACGTCAACTGCCTTGGTCACACTGGCAATCCTACCCACGCGGATAGGCTGAAACCGTGCCGTCCGCGCCTCGCACCGTCTCCCCGCTCGCCTTCATTGCCATCGGGCTCGTTGCGGGAACCTTCAGCGGCTTCTTCGGAGTCGGCGGCGGAATCATCATGATTCCCCTGCTCCTTCTCGTTCTTCGAGTCGATCAGCGCCAGGCCTCCGTCACGTCGCTCGTTGCCATAATTCCCACGGCGACCCTCGCCACGATCACCTTTCTCGCCTCCGGATTCGTGCCGTGGGATCAGGTCGCCTTTGGCCTCATCGTTGCGATCGGGTCGACGGCGACCGCACCGCTCGGCTCATGGGCGTTGCGCACCTGGAACGTCGCCTTCGTGCGCTGGCTGTTCATCGGACTGCTCGGTATCGCCGCACTCCTCGTGTTCGTCACCCTGCCCGACCGTTCCGTTCACCTCGAATGGACCGTCGGCACCATCATTGGGCTCGTCGCACTCGGGGTGGTGATGGGATTCGTCGCGGGCTTACTCGGCGTCGGTGGTGGGCTCATTGTCGTACCCGTGCTTATCGTCGCCTTCGGCGTGAGCGACCTCACGGCGAAAGCGCTCTCTCTCGTTGCAATGGTGCCCGCATCGATTTCAGGCACTCTCGGGTCGGCCCGCGCCGGTCTCGTCAATTGGCGAAACGGATTCGCCATCGGCATTCCGGCCGCGTGCGCATCACCGTTCGGGGTGTGGCTCGCGGGTATCGTTCCCGTCGAATGGGCCCAGCCGTTGCTCACCGCATTGCTCGTCTACGCGGCACTACAGCTCGGGGTTCGAGCTCGTGCGGCAACGCGAAAGGGCTAGCGAAGCCCCTTGCGGTCGGCGACAATCTCGGCAATCTGAACGGCGTTGAGCGCCGCGCCCTTGCGCAAGTTGTCGTTCGAAATGAAAAGGACGAGTCCTGTTCCGTCCTCGTAGGACTGATCCTGGCGGATACGGCCAACGAGACTCGGATCGATCCCCGCGGCGTCGAGCGGCGTGGGAACATCGACAACTGACACACCGGGCGCGGACTGCAGAATCTCCTTCGCGCGTTCGGGAGTGATGGGCGCCGAGAATTGTGCGTGGATCGACAGCGAGTGTCCGGTGAAGACGGGAACGCGGACACACGTTCCCGAGACCGCGAGCGCGGGGAGTTCGAGAATTTTGCGCGACTCGTTCCGCAATTTCTTTTCCTCGTCGGTCTCGTAAAGACCGTCGTCGACGAACGACCCCGCCTGCGGGATGACGTTGAAAGCGATGTTTTTGGGGAACTTCACGGGAGCGGGAAAAGTGACCGAGCGACCGTCGTGCACGAGCTCGATTGCGTCTTGTGCCACGACCGCGGTCGCCTGCTCGAGAAGTTCCTCGCCACCGACGAGACCGGCGCCCGACACCGCCTGGTACGTCGACACCTGGAGCCGAACGAGACCGGCCTCGGTGTCGAGAGGCTTGAGCACCGGCATTGCCGCCATCGTCGTGCAGTTGGGGTTCGCGATGATTCCCTTGACTGCGTCGTCGATCGCGTGCGGGTTGACCTCGGAGACGACGAGCGGAACCTCGGGGTCCATGCGCCAGCCGCTCGAGTTGTCCACGACGATGACTCCGGCGGCCGCGAAACGCGGAGCCTGCGCCTTGGAAAGTGTCGCCCCCGCCGAGAAAATAGCGATGTCAAGCCCGGTGGGATCGGCAGCTTCCGCGTCTTCGACGACGATGTCGACACCGTTGAACGGGATCACCTTGCCGGCGCTGCGGGCCGACGCAAAGAAGCGAATCTCGTCGATCGGGAATTCTCGCTCGGAGAGAAGCTGACGAACGACGGCACCGACCTGGCCGGTCGCACCGACGACACCGATTTTTGCGCCCATTATCGACCCGTTCCTGCGTAGACGACGGCCTCGACGTCACCGTCGAGCCCGAATGCGGAGTGCACGACCTGCATCGCGCGCGTGAGGTCGTCACCGCGGGTGACGACGGAGATGCGAATTTCGGAGGTCGAGATCATCTCGATGTTGATTCCCGCCTCGAAAAGAGCGGTGAAGAGCTGCGCGGAAACGCCCGCGTTGGTGCGCATTCCGCCTCCGACGACAGAGAGTTTGCCGATGTTGTCGTCGTAGGCGAGATCGGCGAATCCGACCGCGTCCTTGGCGGCGCGGAGTGCGCCGAGAACGAGCTCACCGTCGGACTTCGGAAGCGTGAAGGAGATGTCGGTGACTCCCGTGGACGATGCCGAAACGTTCTGCACGATCATGTCGATGTTCGCACCTGTTGCCGCGACGAGGGTGAAAATCTCGGCCGCTTTACCGGGAATGTCGGGGACACCGATGACGGTGATCTTTCCCTCGGACAGGTCTCCGGCAACACCGGTGATGACGGGCTCTTCCATGTTCTCTCCCCTTTCGGCGACGACGAGCGTGCCCTCCTTGTCGGCAAAACTCGACCGAACGTGGAGGGTGACCCCGTGACGTCGCGCGTATTCAACGGCGCGTATGTGCAAAACCTTGGCTCCGGCGGCGGCCAGTTCGAGCATCTCCTCGAACGTCACAACGGTCACCTTGTGCGCCTTGGGAACGACGCGCGGGTCGGCGGTGAACACACCGTCGACGTCGGTGTAAATCTCGCACAATTCGGCGCCCAGGGCCGCGGCGAGAGCAACCGCGGTGGTGTCGCTGCCGCCACGTCCGAGCGTCGTGATGTCTTTCGAATCGCGGTTGAAGCCCTGGAACCCCGCCACAATTGCGATGGCACCGTCGTCGAGGGCGTCGCGGAGACGGTCGGGCGTGACCTCGACGATGCGGGCGTCGCCGTGCTTCGCGGTCGTCATCATGCCCGCTTGGCTGCCCGTGTACGAGCGCGCTTCGTGACCGAGACTCTTGATCGCCATCGCGAGCAGCGCCATCGAGATGCGCTCACCCGTGGTGAGGAGCATGTCCATTTCGCGGGGGTCGGGGCGGTCGGTGATCTGGTGAGCCAGGTCGATAAGTTCGTCGGTGGTGTCTCCCATCGCAGAGACCGCGACGACGACATCGTGCCCCTGTTCGCGCGTCGCGACGATGCGGCGCGCGACGCGCTTGATGCTCTCGGCATCGGCGACGGATGAACCGCCGAACTTTTGGACAATGAGGGACACGGAATTTCTCTCACTCGAGGGACGAATCGAGGTGGAATCGCCGTCGCCCACCTATTCGGGCAATTCTATCGAAAATTAGGCGGGGGTTACCCGCGTGCGACCCTCGAGAGCGCGGCCGAGTGTGATTTCGTCGGCGTATTCAAGGTCGCCTCCGACGGGCAATCCGCTCGCGAGCCGCGACACGGTGAGGCCGAGCGGCTGGATCAGGCGTGCGAGGTACGTCGCCGTCGCTTCGCCCTCGACGTTGGGGTCGGTTGCGAGAATAATCTCGGTCACCGTTGTGTCACGCAGCCGTTCGAGCAATGGGGCGATTCGTAATTGGTCGGGGCCGATGCCATCGATGGGGCTGATCGCTCCGCCGAGCACGTGGTAAAGCCCAGAAAACTCACGGGTGCGTTCGAGGGCGACGATGTCTTTGGCTTCTTCGACAACGCAAATCTGGTCGCGACGGCGACGCGGGTCACGACAGATCGTGCACTCCGGATCTTGTGTGATGTTGCCGCAGACTGAACAGAACGAGACGCTCGCCCGGACGGTGTTGAGAAGTTCCGCGAGTTTGGACGGGTCGTACGACTCGGTTTGGATGATGTGAAATGCGATGCGCTGCGCCGACTTCGGGCCGATTCCCGGCAGACGACCGAATTCGTCGATGAGTTCTTGAAGGACCCCCTCGTACATCGTCAGTCGTCGTTTCGGGGCTCAAGGTCGAGAGTTTCTGCCTCGTCGTTCGCGGCGGAAGCGGGGGTCGCACTGGGCGCACCGAGGTCGGCGATGAGCGTTGCTCCGAGCATCTCGCGCACGACCGATTCACCGCGTCGCTCGTCCTCGGATTTCTTTTGAGTCGCACCGGGCTTCTCCGGTTCCGGTTTCGGTTCCGGCTCCGCCACGGCGGGCAGCTTCACGGTGGGGGCATCATCGGTCGGCGGAGCCGGTGTCGACGAGGCGACCGCGGGACCGACCCGCGGGACAAATCGAAGTCGAACTCCGAGCGCTCCGACGACGACCTCGCGAAGTTCCTCGAACACCGCTTTGCCCGACCCCGAATCCTGTTTGAAGCGATCGACCCACATCTGCTCGGGGAATTCGATGGTGAGAACGTCGCCGTCGAGTTTGGAGGGACGGGCGGCCTTGACAACGAGCCACGCTCCCTTGTTCGATTCGAGCTCTCCCAGGATGTCCGACCATGCATCGACGACCTCGTCGAGCGTTCCCGCGGAAACGGGGGTCGGCGGCACGACGGGTGGGGCGGTTACGGGCGATGCGGCGACGGGCGTCACGGTTACGGGCGGCGTTGTGGCCACGGGCGGCGACGCGACCGGCGCTGCGTTTGCGGCAACCGCGGGACCGTTTTCCGCGGAAACCACCGGCGCGGGCACCGAGGCGGGCGCTGCGGCCGGCGCCACCGGCGCGGAGTGACGCCCGGTTGCGGCCGGCGGGGTCGGTGCGGCGGGTGCCGCCCCTGCGGGGAGTTCGGTGAGAAGCCGCGCGATCATGAGCTCAAGGTGGATGCGCGGAGGCGTCGTGCCCGTCATTCCCGAGAGGGCGGTGTTGACGATGTCCGCCGCGCGCGACAGCGAGGAGGCGCCGTATACGGCGGCGAGCGCCGACATGCGCGCAATTTCGTCGGCGGGAACACCGCGCAGAACCGACGCGGCGTCGGATTGAACGGCGTCGACAATGACAAGATCGCGGAGTCGCTCGAGCACATCTTCGACGAACCGTCGTGGATCGTTGCCCGTTTGAATGACGCGATCGACGGCGGAGAAGGCGGCGGCGGAATCGCCACGACCAACGGCATCGATGCACTCGTCGAGCAATTCGCTGGGCGTGTAACCAAGAAGGTTGTTCGTGCGTTCGCGCGTCACCATGTTGCTGTCGGACCCCGCAATGATTTGGTCGAGAAGCGACAGGGTGTCACGCACCGAACCGCCGCCGGCACGAATGACGAAAGGCAGGACGCCCTCCTCGACCTCGACCTTTTCCTGTGTACACAACTCGCCGACGTACTCGAGCATCGTTGCGGGCGGAACGAGCCGGAACGGGTAGTGGTGCGTGCGCGAGCGAATCGTGCCGATCACCTTTTCGGGCTCGGTCGTGGCGAAAATGAATTTGACGTGCTCGGGCGGCTCTTCGACGATCTTGAGCAGCGCGTTGAACCCCTGTTGGGTCACCATGTGGGCTTCGTCGAGGATGAAGATCTTGTATCGGTCGCGGGCGGGGGCGAAGCCGGCGCGTTCGCGCAGGTCGCGGGCGTCATCGACACCGTTGTGGCTCGCCGCGTCGATCTCTACGACGTCGAGCGACCCGGTGCCGTCGCGCGACAACTCGATACAACTTTCACACTTTCCGCACGGTGTATCGGTCGGACCTTCGGCGCAGTTGAGGCATCGAGCGAGGATTCGCGCCGAGGTGGTCTTGCCGCACCCGCGCGGCCCGGAGAACAGGTACGCGTGGTTGACGCGGTTCTGGCGAAGTGCGGCGCGCAGCGGTTCGGTCACCTGAGATTGACCGATGAGTTCATCGAACGACTCGGGTCGGTACCGACGATAGAGAGCGACTGCCACCCTTCGAGCGTACCCGCCAGCACCCCGTCCTTCGGGGTTCCCGGTTACGGTGTCAGCGAATCGCAGCAACCGATTGGCGGGCGATCTCGAGTTCCTCGTTCGTCGGCACGACGAGGATTCGAATCGGTGACGTCTCGGTCGCGATGTCCCGCACACCCTTCGCACGGACCTCGTTCGCGGCGCCGTCGAGTTCGATTCCGAGGTGTTCCAAACCTTGGCACGCCATCTCACGAAGGAGCGACGAGTTCTCACCGATACCCGCGGTGAACACGAGAGCGTCGACACGACCGAGGTGCGCGACGTACGACCCGATGTAGCCGCGAATGCGGTGGCGCCACACCGCGAGCGCCGTGATCGCGCGCTCGTCGTGGTCCGCGACCGCGCCTTCGACGTCCCGCATATCGGAGTGCCCGCTGAGTCCGAGCAGTCCACTTCGTTTGTTGAGGAGGTCGTCGATCTCGTCGATGGACATTCCGGCGACGCGGGCGAGATGAGGCACCACCGCCGCATCGATGTCCCCAGTGCGCGTTCCCATCACGAGCCCTTGGAGCGGTGTGAGGCCCATCGAGGTGTCCCAGGAGCGTCCGTCGCGAACAGCCGTCGCACTCGACCCGTTTCCGAGGTGAAGGACGATGAGATTTACCGCGTCGACGGCGATCCCGAGTTCCCGCGCGGCCGACTGGGCAACGAACGCGACACTCGTGCCGTGGAATCCGTATTTGCGAATCCCGTAGCGCGTGGCGACGTCGGCGTCTATCGCATAGGAATACGCCTCCGCGGGCATCGTCTGGTGAAACGCGGTGTCGAACACCGCGACATGAGGAACGTCGGCGAGCGCTTCTCGGGCCGCGCGAATCCCGGTGAGGTTGGCGGGGTTGTGCAGCGGTGCGAGCGGGGAGAGCGCGTCGATTTGTTCGAGAACGCGGTCGGTGACGACGGTCGCGCGGTCGAACACGTCCCCACCGTGGACGACGCGGTGGCCGACGACGGCGATGTCCGACACGTCGAGTTCGTCGAGGATTCGCCGCATCCCTTCCGCGTGGGTGGCGACATCACCCCCGGCCTGACCGATGCGCTCGAGGATCCCCGACGAGACGATCGCGTCGCTTTCTACGTCGACGAGCTGGTATTTGATGGAGGACGAACCCGAGTTGACGATGAACGCGCGCGTCACGACCCCGACTCCTGCGCCTGAATGGCGGTGATGGCGACCGTGTTGATGATGTCGCTGACGAGTGCGCCGCGGGAAAGGTCGTTGACGGGCTTATTGAGTCCCTGCAGCACGGGCCCGATCGCGACGGCACCGGCCGAGCGCTGGACCGCCTTGTACGTGTTGTTTCCCGTGTTGAGGTCGGGGAAGATGAACACCGTGGCGCGGCCGGCGACCTCGGAGTCGGGCATTTTGGTGGCGGCGACGCTCGGTTCAGCCGCAGCGTCGTACTGAATCGGCCCCTCGACGAGCAGGTCGGGGCGCATCGTCCGAACGAGTTCCGTTGCCGCGCGCACCTTCTCGACGTCGTCTCCGGCTCCCGAGGTGCCGGTCGAGTAGGAGAGCATTGCGATTCGCGGCTCGATTCCGAACTGTGTTGCGGTGGCCGCCGAGGAGATGGCGATGTCGGCGAGTTGCTCGGCGGTCGGGTCGGGAATGACCGCGCAGTCGCCATAAACGAGGACGCGGTCGGAGAGCGCCATGAGGAAAACGCTCGACACGACCGAGGTACCGGGTTTCGTCTTGATGATCTCGAACGACGGCTTGATCGTGTGTGCTGTCGTGTGCGCCGCTCCCGACACCATCCCGTCGGCGAGACCAAGGTGCACCATCATCGTTCCGAAATAGGAAACGTCGGTGACGATTTCGCGCGCCTGTTCGACCGTCATCCCCTTCGCTTTCCGAAGTTCGGCGTACTCTTCGGCGAAGCGTTGCACGAAAATCTCGGAGTGTGGGGAGATGACATCGGCGGCCGAGATGTCGACGCCGAGCTCCTTGGCGCGCGCCCGCACATCACTCTCGTCGCCAAGGATGGTGAGGTCAACGACTTTGCGACTGAGGAGCGTGCCGGCGGCGCGAAGAATTCGGTCATCGTCCCCCTCGGGCAACACGATGTGCTTCTTGTGATCCCGCGCGCGTTGGAGCAGGTCGTGCTCGAACATCAGGGGCGTGACGACCTCGGCGCGCGTGACGTTGAGGCGTTCCATCAGTGCAGTCGCATCGACGTTCGCCTCGAACAGTGCAATCGCGGTGTCGTACTTGCGTTGCGAGTCAGGGGCGAATCGAGAGCGGGTGTCCATGACGCGCATGACGGTCTCGTAGGTCGTCGAGTCCGTCTCGATGATGGGGAGCGACGAGTCGAGCCCCTCGATCAGTTGCCACATCGCTTCGGGGGTCGGATAACCACCGTACAAAACGATGCCGGCGAGCGAGGGGAATCGGTCGCTCTCGTGCGCGAGCGCGACGGCGAGCAAGACCTCGGATCGATCCGAGGGGATGAGAACGATCTCGCCCTCGTTGAGTCGCGAGATGACGTGTTCGACGTTCATGCCACCGACCTTCGCGCTGAGCACTTCGCGCTGGAGCAGATCGGGGTCACCGTGAATGAGTTTGCCGTTGATGGACTGACGCACCCGCTCGAGGGTCGGGGCCACAAGGAAGGCGTCTTCGGGAATCGCACCAGCGATTACCCCCGTCGCAGCTTTCGAAATCGCGTCGGTGATGGCGGACTCGTGACCGGGCTCAACGCGATTGGCGATGACACCGAACAGCGTCGCGTGTTCCTTGTCGAGTTCGGGCAAGGCAACCTCGACGAGGTTGACGAGTTCTTTCACCGAGCGCGGTGGTTGGGCGACGAGTCCTCCCCGCGAACGGTCGGCGTTGCCGCGTCCGCGAAGAACCAACAGAACCGGGGCGCCAAGGTTCGCGGCGATTCGTGCGTTGAACGACAGTTCCGTTGCGGTCGCGACGTCGGTGTAGTCCGAACCGATGATGACGACCGCCTCGCACTCTTTTTCCATCTCGTGAAAACGTTCGACGATGACGGTCAGTGCCGCATCGGGGTCGCGGTGCACATCGTCGTAGGTGACGCCAACGCAGCGCTCGATGGGGAGACTCACGCCGTCGTGGGCGAGGAGCGATTCCAGCACCTCGTCGCGCTCACCGCTGATGAAGGTGACGGGACGAAAAACGCCGACGCGAAGACCCTGGCGAACGAGCGTGTCGAGAACCCCGAGAGCGACGATCGACTTGCCCGAAGAGTCTTCGGTGCTCGTGATGTAGATGTTCGTCGCCACGGTTCCACCCTACGCGTCATATGTTCTGACAAAGGTTAGACCCCTCGCGCACCCGCCAGAGCCGGGTTACCCTTGCTTCGTTTCCGACCTGGGGGAGTTGGCCTGGGTGGCGCCACGCGAGGGGCTGACAACATTCTACCGCGCGGGCGTTCCCACGGCGAGGGCGATGCGATTACGACGATCGACGACGAGCGCGACGATTGTGATGAGACCGTTGGCCGCAAGTCCAACGCCTAAAACCTCCGTGAATTGGCCTCCCGACAAAGGGTCGAACCCGCAAAATTCGGCGATGAACGGAACGCAATAAATGCCGACGGCGGCGACGACCATGAGTGCGAGGATTCCGAGGCGACTCCACGAGAAAGGGCGCGACAGGCTCGTGAGAACCCAGAGGCCCGTCATGCCGAGCAGCAGGGTTGTCGCGGTCTGAGACTGAGAACCGGCCCAATCCGGTTGTCGATTGATGATCGCGGTGAGCGAAAGGACCGCACCGGCCGTGATGATTCCCGCTGGCACACAGAAGGCGAGCGCTCGGGCGAGGAATCCGGGGATGTAACGCCTGGAGTTGGGGAGCAGGGCGAGAAGAAACGACGGTACCCCGATTGTGAAGAAGTCAATCGCGGAGAGCTGCCTCGGGAGGAACGGAAACGAGAGTGCAGACAGACCGAAGTATGCGGCGAGCGACATCGCCCAGACCGTTTTGGTGAGAAAGAGACGGGAGAGCCGTTCGATGTTCGCGATGACCTTGCGCCCCTCGTCGACGACACCGGGGAGCGACGAGAAGCGACCGTCGAGCAGCACGAGGTTGGACACGGCCTTGGTCGCGGCGGCTCCGGAACCCATCGCGATGCCGAGGTCGGCGTGCTTGAGAGCGAGGGCATCGTTGACGCCGTCGCCGATCATCGCGACGACATGCCCGCGCGATTGCATCGCCGCCATCATGGTGCGCTTCTGTTCGGGGGTAACTCGACCGAAAACGCGGTGCGCCTCGAGCATGTCGGCAAGGGATTCGATGTCATCCGGCAGGGTTCGCGCATCGACGGCGACGTCGTCGTCCAACCCAGCGAGCGCAGCAATCGCCGACACCGTCGCCGGATTATCCCCCGAAATGATGAGCACGCGAACACCCTGGCGCGCGAAATAGTCGAGTGTTTGTTTTGCGTCGTCGCGCACCTTCTCGGTGAATGTCACAAGGGCGACGGGCACGGTGTCGCGGGGAAGTACGCCGTCGGCTCGAACGGTTCGAGTTGTCGATACAAGCACGAGCGTTCGGTGTCCCGATTCGGCGAGGGCCGCCGCGTCGGCAAGGGCCGCACGATGCTTCGGAACGGAGTCCTCGAGGACAAACTCGGGGGCACCGAAC
>JAHEGC010000014.1 GCA_024639965.1 Micrococcales bacterium | reverse complement strand
GATTCTGCGGGCAAACTCGTCGGACTCATCACCGTCAAGGATTTCGAGAAGAGTGAGAAGTACCCCAATGCCACGAAGGATGCCGAAGGCCGCCTGCGTGTCGGCGCGGCAATCGGTTTCTTCGGAGATGCGTGGGATCGCGCGTGTGCTCTGCGCGACGTCGGTGTGGACATCCTCGTTGTCGACACGGCCAACGGCGACTCGGCGGGAGTTCTCGACATCGTCAAGCGCCTCAAGGCGGACACCTCGTTCAACGCCATTGACATCATCGGCGGAAACGTCGCGACCGAAGCCGGCGCAAAGGCACTCGTCGATGCCGGCGTCGACGCCGTCAAGGTCGGGGTTGGGCCCGGATCGATCTGCACCACGCGCGTTGTGGCGGGTGTCGGAGTTCCCCAGATCACCGCCATCTACGAGGCTGCCAAAGCCGCCGGCCCAGCTGGCGTGCCCGTCATCGCCGACGGAGGCCTCCAGTATTCGGGCGACATCGCCAAGGCCCTCGTGGCCGGGGCAGAGACCGTGATGCTCGGATCGCTTCTCGCGGGAACCGATGAGAGCCCCGGCGACCTCGTGTTCGAAAACGGCAAGCAGTTCAAGGTCTACCGCGGAATGGGATCGCTCGGTGCACTTCAGTCGCGCGGAAAGAAGACCTCGTACTCACGCGACCGATACTTCCAGGCCGACGTTCCGAGCGACGAGCAACTCATCGCCGAAGGCATCGAGGGCCGAGTCGCTTACCGCGGGCCGCTCGGTTCGGTGATGTATCAACTCCTCGGCGGGCTTCGCCAGTCAATGTTCTACACGGGCGCACGAACCGTCACCGACCTCAAACGCAACGGCAAATTCGTGCGCATCACTCCGGCGGGACTCAAGGAATCGCACCCCCACGATATTCAGATGGTCGTCGAAGCCCCCAACTACAAGCGATAAGCGAGAGCGACATGTCGGACATTGAAATCGGCCGCGCCAAGCGCGGGCGCCACGCCTATTCCTTCGACGACATTGCGGTGGTGCCCAGCCGACGCACTCGCGACCCCGAGGTCGTCTCGACGGCGTGGTCGATTGACGCGAACAAGTTCGAGATCCCGGTGCTCGCCGCACCGATGGACTCGGTCGTCTCCCCTCGCACCGCAATCGAAATCGGCAAACTCGGTGGAGTCGGAGTGCTCAACCTCGAAGGGTTATGGACTCGGTACGACAAGCCCGAACCCGTCATCGAGAAGATTCGCGAACTCTCGGCCGATGTCGCCACAGCAGAGATGCAGAAGATTTACGCGGAGCCCATCAAGGCGAACCTGATCGAACAGCGACTCGGCGAGATTCGTGACGCGGGTGTTCCCGTGGCCGGCGCGCTGAGCCCGCAACGCACCGCCGAGTTCAGCGAGGTCGTGACGAAGTCGGGAGTCGACCTCTTTGTCATTCGTGGAAACACCGTCAGCGCCGAGCACGTTTCACCGTCGGGCGAGCCGCTCAACCTCAAACAGTTCATTTACGAGCTCGACGTTCCCGTCATCGTCGGCGGGGCGGCGACCTACACCGCGGCACTCCACCTCATGCGCACCGGTGCTGCGGGGGTTCTGGTCGGATTCGGTGGTGGAGCGGCCTCGACCACGCGCACCTCGCTCGGTGTCGAGGTTCCGATGGCCACCGCCGTGGCCGACGTCGCCGGCGCTCGCCGCGACTACCTCGACGAATCCGGCGGACGATACGTGCACGTCATCGCCGATGGTGGCCTCGGGCTTTCGGGCGACATCGTCAAAGCAATCGCGATGGGGGCCGACGCGGTCATGCTCGGCACGACACTCGCCCGAGCAACCGACACCCCCGGCAACGGCTGGCACTGGGGCCAGGAGGCGTATCACGCCGACCTCCCGCGCGGCAATCGCGTCTGGGTTGGGCAGATCGGGCCGCTCGCCGAAGTTCTGTTCGGTCCGTCTCGCCACGCGAACGGGCAATCAAATCTGATCGGTGCTCTTCGTCGCGCGATGGCGACGACCGGCTACTCCGACCTCAAGGAGTTCCAGCGCGTCGAGGTCGTCGTCGACCCGACCGCGTAGGAAAACCGTGTCCTCCGTGCTGTCCCCTTCGAGGCGTCTCGCCGACCGCGACCGTCTCGCCTCCGAGGAGTTCGACCTTCTGGTCGTCGGCGGAGGAATTGTCGGGGCCGGTGCGGCACTCGATGCGGCCAGCCGCGGACTCTCGGTGGCGCTCGTCGAGGCGAGGGATCTCGCCTCGGGCACCTCGTCACGGTCGTCGAAACTCGTTCACGGCGGCGTGCGGTACCTCGAGCAACTCGAATTCGGCCTCGTGCGCGAAGCTCTGGTCGAACGTGGCGCACTCCTTCAAACTCTCGCACCGCACCTCGTTCGACCCGTGCGCTTCGTCATGCCGTTGACCAGCGGAATCGTGCAACGCGGATATTTCGGGGCGGGGCTGTCGCTCTACGACCTGTTCTCGCGCCTCGGGGTGGGCGATCCCGGCGTCGATCATCATCGCCACCTCTCCCAGAAGCAACTCGAGCGTGCGATGCCCGGTCTCAAGAAGGGCGCGTTCCGCGGCGCGCTCACCTATTTCGACGGACGGGTCGACGACGCCCGTCTCGTTCTCACCGTCGCCCGAACTGCGGCCGAACACGGAGCGGCGATTGTGACGCGCACCGAGGTGACCGATTTCCTTCGCGAGGGCGAGCGTGTCGTCGGCGCCCGCGTTCGCGACACCGAGTCGGGAGTCGAGATTGACGTTCGGGCGCGGCAGGTCGTGTTGGCGACGGGGGTGTGGACTGAGGAACTCGCCGAACGTGCGGGGGAAGCGCCATTCCGCGTTTCCGCCTCCAAGGGAATTCACATCACGGTTCCCCGCGATCGAATCCCGTCCAAGGCGGGGGTCATCTCGCGCACCGAGAAGAGCGTGCTGTTCATCATTCCCTGGGGCGATCAATGGCTGATTGGCACGACCGACACCGCGTGGAACGGATCCCTCGAGGAGCCGCCGGCCACCGGCGCGGACATCGACTACGTTCTCGCCGCGGCGAACGCGATTCTGGAAACACCGTTGACGCGCGACGATGTCGTGGGCACGTGGTCGGGGCTTCGCCCTCTCGTCGCGGGAAAGACCGCCGAGACGACGAAATTGTCCCGCGAGCACACCGTCGCCGAGGTCGTTCCCGGGTTGACCGCCGTGGCGGGCGGAAAGCTCACGACCTATCGCGTGATGGCGCAAGACGTCGTCGACGCGGTCGCGCCCGGCACCCGTTCCGTCACCCTCACGCTCCCGTTGCACGGTGCGGCCGGGTTCACCGAGGCGTGGGAGAACCGTGCATTCCTAGCCAGCCGCCTCGGGCTGTCTGCGCGTGATGCCGCACACCTTCTCAAGCGTCACGGCGACGGCGTTGCCGAGATCGTGGACCTCGTCGACAGTCGACCCGAACTCGGTGCCGTCGTCGCGGGTACGCACTATCTCGCAGCCGAGGTTGTTCATGCGGTCACCCACGAGGGCGCGCGAACGCTCGACGACATCGTGACGCGACGACTTCGACTGCGAATGGAAAACCGTTCCGCACTCGTCGCGACACTGGCGGACATCGCCGGCTGGGCTGGGCCCGAACTGAACTGGAGTGCCAAGGAACGCCGAAGCCAGATCCGAAACGTGGCCGACTCGCTCGACGCCGAGCGTGCCGCCGAGAAGGAAACGGATGACCGTTCCGCCGATCGAATTCGAAACGGAGTGCTGGCGTGAACCGTGCGTGGTGGCGAATGGCACGTCGCCCGCGCTGGCTGCTCGCGCTCGGCGGTTTTCTCGTTCTCGCGGCCATTTTTGCGGCACTCGGTCAGTGGCAGGCGCAACGCGCGGTGGAGCAAGCCACGATCGAGACACCCGACACCGAGACTCCCGTTCCGCTCGACTCCGTTCTCCTGCCGGGTGAGCAACTTCGCGTGGTGGACGGTGGCCGTCGCGTCGACGTGACCGCAACGTGGACGCACGACACCGCCGTCGTGTCGGGAAAGACGCAAGGCGAGCTCACCGGGGAATGGCTTCTCGCCAATGCGACGACGGCCGACGGCACGTGCCTCGCCGTGGCGGTCGGTTGGGGTGCGACAGTGGACCCGGGTCAATTCATCGTCATCGACGATTCCCCGTCGCCGTTGTCGGGACGAATCGTCGCAAGCGACGACCCCGCAGAGGGTGAGTTCTCGACGACAGTGATGACGACGGTCGCGGCGGCCGACTTCATCAACCGATGGCACTGTGACGCGATGTACGACGGCTACCTCGTGCTCGACTCGGCACCCGAACCGCTCCACACGATCGACGCCATGCGACCGATTCCGCAGGGCGAGCTCAACTGGCTCAATATCTTTTACGCACTCGAGTGGATCTTCTTTGCGTGCTTCGCCTTCTACTTCTGGTACCGGCTCGTCAAGGACGCGGTCGAGCGCGAGGCGGAATCCGAGTAATCGGGCCGACCCTAGAATTGACCCATGGCAATTGACCGCGACCGAGCCCTGAAAGCGGAAAAAACGTTCCGTGTCACCGCGTACATCACGGGAGCGATGCTTCTCCTGCTCACCGGCGAAATGATTCTCAAATACCTCGGCGGTGTCGAAATCGAGGCAGCCGGTCCCAACGGATTTCTCGCCCTCGTACCCGTCGGAACGGTCACCGCAATCAACCTTTCGACCTGGATCCTCATCGTTCATGGCTGGTTGTACGTGGTCTACCTCTTCGGCTCGTTCCAGATCTGGTCGGCTATGCGCTGGTCGGCGCTCTACTTTCCCGTCCTCGCCCTCGGCGGCGTTGTTCCTTTCCTTTCCTTCATCACCGAGCGTCGCGTCCGCCGCTTGGTCGACGAGGGAACTCGATGAGCACCACACACCGTCCCGTTCTCGTCGTCGACTTTGGAGCACAGTACGCGCAACTCATCGCGCGTCGTGTGCGGGAAGCGCGCGTGTACAGCGAAATTGTTCCCCACACGATTTCTGCCGCGGAGGTCGAAGCCAAGCAGCCCCTCGCCATCATCCTGTCGGGTGGACCGTCGAGCGTGTACGCGGAGGGATCGCCCTCACTCGACCCGAGCATCGTTGAACTAGGAATTCCCGTTTTCGGAATTTGTTACGGGTTCCAGGTGATGGCCCAACAACTCGGTGGTGAGGTCGCCAACACGGGGCTTCGCGAATATGGTGCCACCGCGGTGACCGTGTCCGACGGAACTCTCTTCTCGGGACAACCCGACGAGCAGACCTGTTGGATGAGCCACGGCGATCGTGTCGAGACGGCACCCCCCGGATTCACCGTCACGGCATCGACCGTCGTGACTCCCGTCGCTGCATTCGAAAACGTTGCCTCTCGAATGTTCGGTGTGCAGTGGCATCCCGAGGTGTTGCACTCCGAATACGGCCAGCGAGTTCTCGAGAACTTCCTGTGGGTCGGCGCAGGAATCGCACCCGACTGGACCAGCGGCAACGTCATCGACGAGCAGGTGGCGGCGATTCGCGACCAGGTCGGCGACGACCTCGTCATCTGTGGCCTTTCGGGCGGGGTCGATTCGGCCGTGGCCGCCGCTCTCGTGCACAAGGCGGTGGGGGATCAACTTATTTGCGTGTTCGTCGACCACGGCCTGCTCCGTGAGGGTGAGCGCGAACAGGTTGAACGTGATTTTGTCGCCGCGACCGGTGTTCGTCTCGTGACGATCGACGCCGAGGAGACGTTCCTGCGGGAACTCGCGGGTGTCACGGACCCCGAAACGAAGCGCAAGATCATCGGGCGGGAATTCATTCGGTCGTTCGAAACCGCCGAAGCCGATCTCGTCGCGGAGGCGGCGAATTCGGGAAAACAGGTTCGTTTCCTCGTGCAAGGAACGCTGTACCCCGACGTCGTCGAGAGTGGCGGCGGAAGCGGCACCGCGACGATCAAATCGCACCATAACGTTGGCGGGCTGCCCGAGGACCTTCAGTTCGAACTCGTCGAACCGCTTCGTGAGCTCTTCAAGGATGAGGTGCGTGCGATCGGTCGCGAACTGGGACTGCCCGACGCCATTGTCGGCCGACAGCCGTTCCCCGGGCCTGGGCTCGGAATCCGCATCGTCGGCGAGGTCACGCGCGAGCGACTCGACATTCTCCGCGCAGCCGACGCCATCGTTCGTGCCGAACTGACCGCGGCCGGCCTCGACGCCGCGATTTGGCAGTGCCCCGTCGTTCTTCTCGCCGACGTTCGCTCGGTGGGAGTTCAGGGGGACGGCCGCACCTACGGCCACCCCATCGTGTTGCGCCCCGTCTCGAGCGAGGACGCGATGACCGCCGACTGGACGCGCGTGCCGTATGACGTGCTGGCCGCGATCTCGAACCGCATCACCAACGAGGTGAAGGACGTCAACCGTGTTGTGCTCGATGTCACGTCGAAGCCACCGGGCACCATCGAGTGGGAATGAGAAAAGGCGCCGATCGCTCGGCGCCTTTTCCTTTGGGCAGTGCTAATCGTTGCCGCGGGCGATCGCGAGCAAGCGAAGTATCTCGACGTAAAGCCAGACGACCGTGACGAGAATGCCGAAGGCTCCCTGCCAGGCGTACACCGCAGGAGCGCCGTTCTTCGCCCCGTATTGGATGGATTCGAAGTCCATGACGAGGGAGTAGGCGGCGAGGAACACCACGATGACACCGATGGCAAGGCCGAGCGGAACACCCATGATGTTCATGGAGCTGAGCCCAAAGGTGGCGTCACCCGTGACGCCCGTTGCCATGAGAATCATGTTCACGACCTGATAGACCATGTAGCCGATGATGGCGACGGTGACGATTTTCGTCATGCGAGCCGAGGTCCGGAACCTGCCCGAGAGGAACAGGAACAGCGTGATGCCGATGACGGCGACCGTTCCAATGACGGCTTGCGTGACGATGCCATCCCACATGGTGTTGAAGAAGTTGGAGATGGCTCCCAGCGCGAGCCCTTCGGCGACCGAGTAAGCGAGGATGAGCCCCGGCGAGGGAACCTTCTTGAAGGTGTTGACGAGTCCGAGCACGAGACCGGCGATCGATCCGATCACGACGACCTCGATGGAGGCAAACATCCAGCCGGCAGCGGCGCTGACGAGCATCACCGCGAACAGAAGGATCGTCTTGCCGATCGTGTCTTCGACCGTCATTCGACCCGTTTCGGCCGACGTCGCCGCGGGCATGTTGTACGACTGTTCGATGTCGGGCTCGCGCGTCGCGGGCGCGGTGGTTGTTGCCTTTCCGTTCGGGCCGTAAAGGGCCTCGAGCTCGGAGCGCGAGAGCTGCTTCGGTTGGAATGCTGCGCTGCGCGAGAATGCGGGGTTGGAACTCATTGTCACTCCTTGTGAGATCGAGGTTCAGACGGTTGTAATTTTAGGAACGAAACCTTGGAGTTTGCTTAATTGTTCAGAGCGAGACGTACCAGAGGTAGAGCATCACGCCACCGATCAACCACGACATCGCCGCAAACGCCCCGAGCGACATCGCGACGGTGCAGAGATTTCGACCGCGTTCGCCCGACCGTTTGATCTGTTCGCGAGCAAACCAACCGAGAGGTAGCGCCATCGGTGAGACGAGCCCCCCGAGAATCACCGCGAGCACCGCGGTGGGGTTGAGGCGCGGTGGCGGAGTGGTCGACTCGGGCACGCCGCCAGCCTAAGCTCTCGCCACGGTGGTGTCGGTTCACGCGCCTAAACTGGAGCCACATGTCGAATTCTCCCGTCGCAATCGACCCCGCCGAGCCGCTCCTCGAGGGTCTCAATCCGAACCAGGCACAAGCCGTCGCGCACCGCGGACCCGCTCTGCTCATCGTCGCCGGCGCCGGCTCGGGTAAGACCGCCGTTCTCACCCGGCGTATCGCGCTGCTCCTCAAGAACCGCGAGGCGTGGCCGAGCCAGATTCTCGCGATCACCTTCACCAACAAGGCTGCCGCCGAGATGCGCGAACGTATCGCGAATTACGTGGGCGAGGAAGCGCGCGGAATGTGGATCTCGACCTTCCACTCCGCGTGCGTTCGCATTTTGCGCAACGAAGCTCAACGCTTCGGGTTCCCGACCGCGTTCACGATTTACGATTCGGCCGATTCGAAGTCACTCGTCAAACGGATTCTCAAGGAGTTCGAGGCGGAGTCGATGGGGCTCACTCCCGGCGGTGTGCTCTCCAAGATGTCGAGACTCAAGAACGAGCTGATCGATGTCGACGGGTTCGCGAGTCAGGCGAACCCCGACGACCCCAACGAGATGATGTTCCTCGAGGTGTTCCGTCGGTACACGCAGGAACTCCGCCGCGCCAACGCGTTCGACTTCGACGACCTCATCGGCCAGACCGTGTTTCTGTTCCGAGCCTTCCCCGAGGTGCGCGCGCTGTACCAACGTCGCTTCCGCCACGTGTTCGTCGACGAATACCAAGACACGAACAAGGCGCAATACGAACTCATTCACGAACTCACGCGCCCCGTTCGACCCGAACACGTTCCCGCGGAGACCCCTCCCGTGTTGTACAACGTCGAGGGCGGCATCGATCCGGCCACGCTCACGGTCGTCGGTGACTCTGACCAGTCGATCTACGCGTTCCGCGGCGCCGACATCCGTAACATCCTCGAGTTCCGCAACGATTTCCCCGGCACGTCGGTGGTCGTGCTCGAGCAGAATTACCGTTCGACCCAGAACATCCTCGACGCCGCGAACGCGGTGATCGGTAACAATTTCGACACCTCCATGTCGAAGCGGCTGTTCTCCGACCGCGGTCAGGGCGATCGCATCACCGGTTTCACCGGTGTCACCCAACACGACGAGGCGCAGTTCGTCGCCGACGAGATCGTGTCACTTCACGACGGCGGCATGCCCTATCGCGACATGGCGGTGTTCTATCGAACCAACGCGCAGACGCGTGCACTCGAAGAAGTGCTCATGCGATCGGGCGTTCCGTACCGACTCATCGGGGGCACAAAGTTCTACGAGCGCATGGAAATCAAAGACGTGCTCGCGTATCTCGTCGCCGTCGCGAACCCCGACGACGGGCTCGCACACCGCCGCATTCTCAACACTCCCAAGCGCGGAATCGGAGACGTGAGCGAGTCGAACATTCAGCGCTTCGCCGACGACAACCAGATTTCCTTCCGCGAGGCGATGCGTCAGGTCGAGTCGATCGGGCTCGGTGCCAAAGCCGCGACAACCATCCGCGCATTTGTCGACATGCTGGACCGCATCGCGGCGACGGTGCCCACCGCACGTGTGGTCGATGTGATTCTGCCGCTCCTCGAGGAGACCGGCTACCTCATCCTTCTCAAAGAGAGTCGTGACCCCCAGGAGAATGCGCGCGCCGAAAACGTCGAGGAACTCGTCGGTCTCACTCGCGAATTTCAGGTGCAGAACCCCGAGGGCACTCTCATCGACTTCCTCACCGAGGTCGCGCTGTCGTCGGCGGCGGACGACCTCGATGACGAGAGTGGAACCGTTAGCCTGATGACCCTCCACACCGCGAAGGGGCTCGAATTCGATGCGGTGTTCATCACCGGTATCGAAGAGGAAATTCTTCCGCACCGAATCTCGCTCGCCGAGGCCGGTGGGGTGCAGGAGGAACGCCGACTCTTTTACGTGGGTATCACCCGAGCGCGAAAGAAGTTGTATCTCTCGCTGGCGACGTCGCGCGCCACGTTCGGCGAAATCGCCGGGTGTATGCCGAGCCGGTTCCTCGATGAAATCCCCGCGTCGCTCGTCGACTGGCGCGAATCGGGCCGACGTTCCCTTGCGCCGTCGTTCGCGTCACGATCCGGCGCGGACCGTGCGGAACGGCCCAAGCGGGAGTGGACCGCCGCGATCACGCGCACCGTTCGCGACAACGGGGATCTCGAACTCGCCGTCGGCGACCGCATTCGTCACGACGATTTCGGAACTGGTCGTGTTCTCGCGGTCACGGGCGAGGGCGCCAAGCGCATCGCCGAGGTGCAGTTCGATTCCGAGGGCAAGAAGAAGCTCCTCATCAAGATCGCGCCCATCGAAAAGCTCTGACGGGGCGAATTGGCGTGACGGGCACGCCCGAACGCGGGAGTAGGCTGGACCACGGTTGATGGGCGTTCCGCCCCGACCGATTCTGACTTCTGTCGATTGGATAACGGTGGATCTTTACGAGTACCAAGCCCGTGACATGTTCGAGAAGCACGGCGTGCCTGTGCTCCGCGGAATCGTCGCCGACACCCCGGATGAGGCGCGTGCCGCCGCCGAAAAGATCGGCGGAGTGACCGTCGTCAAAGCTCAGGTCAAGACGGGCGGCCGCGGTAAGGCGGGCGGCGTCAAGGTCGCCAAAACTCCCGATGAGGCATTCGACGCGGCCAAGGCGATCCTCGGACTCGACATCAAGGGTCACGTCGTCAAGCGACTCATGGTCGCCGAAGGGGCCGACATCAAGGAGGAGTATTACTTCTCGGTGCTCCTCGACCGCGCCAACCGCTCGTACCTCTCGCTGTGCTCGTACGAGGGCGGCATGGAGATCGAACAGCTCGCCGTCGAACGCCCGGAGGCGCTCGCCCGAGTCGAGGTCGACCCCATCGAGGGCATCACGCTCGCCAAGGCGAAGGAGATCGCGGTCGCCGCGAAGTTCCCCGCTGAACTCGTTGACAAGGTCGCGCCAGTGTTGGTCACGCTCTACGACGTGTACACGAAGGAAGATGCGACGCTCGTCGAGGTGAACCCGCTCGTCCTGACTGGTTCGGGTGAGGTTCTTGCGCTCGATGGCAAGATCACGCTCGATGCGAACGCCGACTTCCGCCAAGCTGACCACGCCGCTCTCGAGGACAAGGCTGCGGCCGACCCGCTCGAGGCGAAGGCGAAAGAAAACGACCTCAACTACGTCAAGCTCGACGGTGAGGTCGGGATCATCGGAAACGGTGCCGGACTCGTCATGTCGACGCTCGACGTCGTCGCCTACGCTGGCGAAAAGTTTGGTGGCGTCAAGCCCGC
Source organism: Micrococcales bacterium (assembly GCA_024639965.1). Lineage (GTDB taxonomy): Bacteria > Actinomycetota > Actinomycetes > Actinomycetales > Microbacteriaceae > MWH-TA3. The sequence goes on along the minus strand of JAHEGC010000014.1, from coordinate 22,131 downwards.
GAACTTCCTCGACATCGGAGGAGGCGCCTCCGCCGAGGTCATGGCCGCCGGGCTCTCCGTCATCCTCGGTGACGCGCAGGTCAAGAGCGTGTTCGTCAACGTCTTCGGTGGCATCACTGCGTGTGACGCCGTCGCCAACGGAATCGTTGCGGCACTGGACATACTCGGAGACAAAGCGACCAAACCGCTCGTCGTTCGACTCGACGGCAACAGCGTCGAAAAGGGCCGTGAAATCCTCGCGGCGCGCAACCACCCGCTCGTTTCCCTGGCCACCACGATGGACGACGGTGCTGCACGCGCCGCCGAGCTCGCCGCGAAGTAAGGATTCACCGCAATGTCGATTTTTCTCAACAAGGATTCGCGTGTCATCGTTCAGGGCATCACCGGCGGCGAGGGCTCCAAGCACACCGCGCTGATGCTCAAGGCTGGTACTCAGGTCGTCGGTGGGGTGAACGCCCGCAAGGCGGGAACGACCGTCGAACACGGTGATGTCACCCTCCCCGTATTCGGCACCGTCGCCGAGGCGATGGCGGAGAAGGGCGCCGACGTGTCGGTCGTCTTCGTGCCGCCCGCCTTCGCGAAGGATGCCGTCGTCGAAGCGATCGACGCGGGGATGCCGCTCATCGTTGTCATCACCGAGGGAATTCCGGTGCAAGACACCGCCGAGTTCTGGGCGTACGCGAAGAAGGAGGGCACGAGCCGCATCATCGGGCCGAACTGCCCCGGAATCATCACCCCCGGTGAGGCGCTCGCGGGCATCACTCCCGCGACCATCACGGGTAACGGCCCGATCGGACTCGTCTCGAAGTCGGGAACGCTCACCTACCAGATGATGTTCGAGCTCCGCGACATTGGGTTCTCGACCGCGATCGGTATCGGCGGAGACCCCATCATCGGAACCACGCACATCGACGCTCTCGCGGCGTTCGAGGCGGACCCCGAGACCAAGGCAATCGTCATGATCGGTGAGATCGGGGGAGACGCGGAGGAGCGTGCCGCCGACTTCATCAAGGCCAACGTCACGAAGCCGGTCGTCGGCTACGTCGCGGGCTTCACGGCTCCCGAGGGCAAGACGATGGGTCACGCCGGAGCGATCGTGTCAGGATCGTCGGGAACGGCTCAGGCGAAGAAGGAGGCCCTCGAGGCGGCCGGAGTTCGCGTGGGCAAGACCCCGAGCGAGACCGCGCAGTTGATGCGCGAGGTCATCGCCTCCCTCTAGCCGTGTCTCGCGGGCTCGTCGCACTCTTCGCTCTTCTTGAAGCGCTGTTCGTTGTCGCCGTCGGCGTCGCGGTTGCGCTCGCGGTGGGGCTGTTGGGCTGGGCGAGTCTCGCCGGAAACGCGATCACGCCGCTGGACGTTTGGCGCGTCTCGGTCGACCTGTGGGCGCTGGGTCACGGCGCTCCGATTCACGTCGATCTCGCCGATGTGAGTGGAATATTCGCGGCGCCGAACAACGTTTTTGACGTGACGCTAGCGCCCTTCGGATTCGCACTGGTCACCGCGTTCCTGGGACGGCGCGCCGGTACGCGAATCGCCGTTGCCGACGACGCGCCTCTCGTCGCCGGCCTGTTCATCGGTTTCGTCGCTGCGCTCGCCGCGTTGACAATGTGGAGCGCATCCACCGATACGGTGCAACTCGACGTCACGTCGGGGACAGTCCGCGTGACGTCGGCCTTCGTTCTCGGAATGATCGTCGGATGGCGACCATGGGAATCGCCCACGGGAACACCGTTCCTTCGCCTCGACGGCTTCGCCCGGTGGTCGACGGTTCTCGCCGATGCGGGACGCATCGCTCTCGGCTCGGTGCTCGCGCTCACGGCACTCGGTTCCTTCACCGTTGCCGCGTGCGTCGTCGCGGGGTTCCCCACCGAAATCGCCCTCTACGAATCACTGCACTCGGGGGTTTTCGGCGGATTCGTTGTCGCACTGCTCCAACTGGCTCTTGCGCCTGTGCTCATCGTGTGGAGCATCGCCTGGATCAGCGGGCCAGGCTTCGCGCTAGGCGCGGGCTCACTCGTCACACCGTTCGCCTCGACCATCGGAGCGGTTCCCGCTATTCCCATCCTCGGCGCACTCCCCACCACCGTGGTCGTCGGCGTTTGGGTGTGCCTCATTCCCGTCATCGTGGCGGCCATCGTTAGCGGACGCACCTTTCGTATCAGCTCCGTGACCCCCGGCCAGGGAACGCTCGGCGATGACCTGGTGAGCGCGACGACGACCGCCGTTTCGGCAGGCGCGCTCACCGCGATTGGTGCGTTGGCGATTGGTTCGCTCGCGAGCGGTTCAGTCGGCCCCGGCCGATTCGTCCAATTCGGTATCGACCCGATCGCCGTCGCCGCGTTCCTCGGCACCGAGGTTTTCGCGGGAGCGCTCGTCGTTGCGCTCGCCCGAGTCGCCGTGACGCGCTCTCGGTAAACTGGCGGAGTGCTCCGAGTCGTCGTCCTCATCTCGGGTTCGGGATCGAACCTGCGGGCATTTCTCGACCTCTGTGCGTCCGGAGCGGTTGATGCGACCGTCGTCGCGGTCGGAGCGGACGTCGACGCCAGCGGGCTTGCGCATGCCAGACAGTTCGGAATTCCGACATTCGTCGAACCGTTCGCGACGGGCGATGACCGCGACGCCTGGGGTTCACGCCTCGCGGACCGTGTCGCGTCGTTCGAACCTGATCTCGTGATTCTCTCGGGGTTCATGCGACTTATGCCGTCCGTGTTCGTGCGTCGGTTTGCGCCGATGCTGCTCAACACTCACCCCGCCTTTCTCCCCGAGTTCCCCGGCGCCCACGCGGTGCGTGATGCGATTGCCGCGGGAGTCACCGAGACGGGAGCGAGCGTCATCGTCGTCGACGACGGTGTTGACACCGGCCCGATTCTCGCCCAACGTCGCGTCCCGGTTCTTGAGAGCGACACGGAAGATTCCCTGCACGAACGAATAAAGAATGTTGAGCGCGAGCTGTTGGCCGAAGTCGTTCGCGACATCGCCGCGCGCGAATCCGCCGCAATCGAGGAGAACTGATGGTTTCCGCATTGCCCACACCCGACCGTGAGTTCGACCGCGTCCCCGTCGCGCGTGCGCTCATTTCGGTGAGCGACAAGACCGACCTACTCGTTCTCGCGCGCGCGTTATCCGACGCCGGCGTCGACCTCGTCTCAACGGGCTCCACGTGTCAGACCATTCGCGACGCCGGAATTTTCGTTCGCGAGGTGAGCGAAGTGACCGGTTTCCCCGAGTCGCTGGATGGTCGAGTAAAGACGCTGCACCCCGCAATTCACGGGGGCATCCTCGCGGACCGGCGTTACGACGCGCACGTCGCGCAGCTCGACGACTTGGGCATCGAGTCGTTCGATCTCGTGGTCGTCAACCTGTATCCGTTCGTTCAGACCGTCGTGAGCGGTGCGCCGCCCGCAACGGTGGTCGAGAACATTGACATCGGCGGCCCGGCGATGGTTCGTGCGTCAGCGAAGAACCACCACAACGTCGCCATTGTGGTCGACCCGAGCGATTACGCCGAGATTATTGCGGCGGTGGAGTCGGGCGGAACGGTGCTCGCGCAACGACGCGTGCTCGCTGGACGGGCATTCGCTCACACCGCCGCGTATGACGCCGCCGTGGCGACCTGGATGCAGGAGGAGTATCCGCACGACGACTCCGGCTTCGCGCCGGCGTTGCGCATCGCCGCGGACAAACTCGACACCCTCCGCTACGGCGAAAACGCCCACCAGGCAGCCGCGCTCTACGGCGACCCGATCGGCGCGGGGATCGCCCAAGCGAACCAGTTGCACGGTAAGGAGATGTCGTATAACAACTTCGTTGATGCCGACGCCGCACTTCGCGCCGCCTTCGACCACGACGAACCCGCCGTGGCGATCATCAAACACGCGAACCCCTGCGGCATCGCGGTGGGTGTGTCGATCGCCGAGGCTCACGCCCGCGCTCACGCGTGTGACCCCGTCTCCGCATTCGGTGGCGTGATTGCGGCGAATCGTCCCATCACGAAAGCCGCGGCGGAATCGATCGTCGACATTTTTACTGAGGTCATCGTCGCACCCGCGTTCGATGCGGACGCGCTTGAGGTGCTTACCGCCAAGAAGAACCTGCGTCTGCTCCAGTTGCCGGAGGGATTCGCTCCGACCACGTGCGAGGTGCGCCAGGTTTCGGGCGGATTCCTCGTTCAGGACTCCGACCGACACTTCGCCCCCGCCGAGGGGTGGACACTCGTCACGGGGGAACCCGCTTCCGCGCAAACCCTCGCCGACCTCGACTTCGCGTGGCGAGCGTGTCGGGCCGTGAAGTCGAACGCAATTCTGCTCGCCCGCGACGGTGCGTCGGTGGGCATCGGAATGGGACAGGTCAACCGAGTGGATTCGTGTCACCTCGCGGTGTCCCGGGCCGGTGGCCGAGCCGCGGGCAGTGTCGCTGCGAGCGATGCGTTCTTCCCCTTCGCCGACGGGCTTCAGGTGCTTTTGGATGCGGGAGTGACCGCCGTCGTCCAACCCGGCGGATCAATCCGCGATGAAGAAGTCATCGCCGCGGCAGCCGCGGCCGGAATCACCATGTATTTCACGAACGAACGTCACTTTTTCCACTGACCCGCTAGATTGAACGAGTCGCACTAGCGAGGGCTGAAATAACTTCAGTCCAACAAGGGAGAATGCAATGGGATTGGCACAAGCAATCAAGACGGTTTTCAGCAAATACGCGACCTTTCGGGGCGTCGCACCTCGATCCGAGTATTGGTGGTGGGCATTGTTCACCGGTGTCACGTCCCAAGCGCTGTCGAGCATTGCGGGATCGTTGAGCCCCGATCGAAATAACCCCACCACGGCGGGAATGATTGTCGGATCTCTCGGCGCCCTCTTCGCGCTCGCAACTCTCATTCCCGGAATCGCCGTCACGGTTCGCCGCTTCCACGACGCCGGTTTCTCGGGCAAGTGGTTGTTGCTGTACATCATCCCGGCGATTTCATTCCTATTGGTAGCGGGCGCTGCAATTGCCGCCGCCGTCGCACTGTTCGATGCCAGCCTGGCCGCCGATCAGAAATCAAAGATCCTTTTCGCGCTCATGGGCGTTGCGGCACTGCCCGTTATTCTCTCGTTCGCGGTGGGCGTCTTCATGTTTATCGTGACGTTGCTTCCCTCAAAGAGTGCCGAGGCGGGAAACAAGCACGCGAAGTAGCTCGGCGACATCCCCGAGATCGTTGTCGAGGTCAGGGTCTAAACGGAGAGTCATTGCCAGGACCATCTGGTATCAGATTGATACCACCGCGTCTAGACGTCGATCGCGCCGATGACCTCGCCGTATTCGGTTTCGCCAACGGGGGAGAAGCCAATGCGTGTGAAGAAGTCACCAGGCCCCATCGCACCGTGTTCCCAGATGACCGTGATGCGCGTGAACCCGCGACGCTTCGCTTCGGCGAGGAGCTCCTGCACCGCGAAGCGACCGACGCCTTTGCCCTGCCATTCCGCGGCAACGTTGATGCGCCAGAGGCACGAGCGAAACTCCTCGCGAGGGTGCTCGGGGTCGAAGTTGCCGCGAATGAATCCGACCACGGTGTCCCCGCTCAGCACGACGCGCGACCACGTCGTGAACGGGTTCGTGAACGCGTCAGCGAGCGAATACGACACGGGCGTGAGGAAGTCCTGCTGACCGGGGCGAAGAGTCAGCGCGTTCGCCGCCACAATCGTTCGGGCACTCAGTTCTTCGAGGTGGAAATCGCTCATGTGACCACTCTAAGTGGTGCCACGGCAACGCAATAGACTAGGAACAACGCGTGCAACGAAAGGGTTCACAGTGGAGAAAATCAAGGTCGACGGAGTCGTCGTAGAGCTCGACGGCGACGAGATGACGCGCATCATCTGGCAGTTCATCAAGGATCGCCTCATCCACCCGTACCTCGACGTGACCCTCGAGTACTACGACCTCTCGATTCAGAAGCGCGACGAAACCGATGACCAGATCACGATTGACGCCGCGAACGCCATCAAGAAGCACGGCGTCGGCGTCAAGTGCGCGACCATCACGCCGGACGAGGCGCGCGTCGAGGAATTCGGCCTCAAAAAGATGTGGAAGAGCCCCAACGGCACAATCCGAAACATCCTCGGTGGCGTGATCTTCCGTGAGCCCATCATCATCTCCAACATCCCCCGACTCGTTCCGGGATGGAACAAGCCGATCATTGTGGGTCGTCACGCGTTCGGTGACCAGTACCGCGCCACCGACTTCACGTTCGACGGACCGGGAACGCTCACGATCTCGTTCCAACCGAAGGGTGGCGGCGAAGCGCAATCGTTCGAGGTCTTCGAAGCGCCGAGTGCAGGTGTGGCGATGGCGATGTACAACCTCGACGATTCGATTCGCGACTTTGCGCGCGCGTCGCTCAACTACGGCCTGACCCGCAACTACCCCGTGTACCTGTCGACGAAGAACACCATCCTCAAGGCTTACGACGGCCGGTTCAAGGACATCTTTCAGGAGATCTTCGACGCCGAATTCGCCGCCAAGTTTGCCGCCGCGGGCATCACCTACGAGCACCGTCTCATCGACGACATGGTCGCGAGCGCGATGAAGTGGGAGGGCGGCTACGTCTGGGCGACCAAGAACTACGACGGTGACGTGCAGTCGGACACTGTGGCGCAGGGATTCGGTTCTCTCGGCCTCATGACCTCGGTTCTCACGACGCCGGACGGCAAGATTGTTGAGGCGGAAGCCGCCCACGGCACCGTCACACGCCACTACCGCGAACACCAGAAGGGCAAGCCGACGTCGACGAACCCGATCGCGTCAATTTATGCCTGGACGCGGGGGCTTCAGCACCGCGGCAAGCTCGACGGAAACCAAGCACTCATCGACTTCGCAACGACCCTCGAAAAGGTCGTCATCGAGTCGGTCGAGGCGGGACACATGACGAAGGATCTCGCGTCGCTTGTCGGCCCGGACCAGAAGTGGGAGACGACCGAGGATTTCCTCGCGACCCTGGACACGAACCTCCAGAAGCGACTCGCCCAGTAGTTTTCGAGAGAATCGTCCCGTGACAATCGTCACCCTCGCCACGCGCTATCCGTTCGTCGGAATTGCGGCGCTCGTCGCACTCGCGGGGTGGGTGCTGTCGGCAAGCGGCCTGGAACTCGGCGCGCGCATTCTCGTATCGGGTTTCGCCCTCGTCGTCGGGGCTCAACAGGCGTGGGGGATGGTGCGGGCGATTAGGGCCGGTCGTCTCGGGCTCGACGTGCTCGCTGTCACCGCGATCGTCGCGACGGTTGTCATCGGCGAGTTTTGGGCCAGCCTCGTCATTGTCGTGATGTTGACCGGCGGTGAGGCACTCGAGGATTACGCCGAAGGACGGGCGGAGCGCGAGCTCAGCGCGCTGCTCGAACACGTCCCTCAGGTCGCCCACCGGTATCGCGGTGACGGGTCGATCGAAGACGTCGCGGTCTCCGCCGTTCTCGTCGGAGATCGCTTGCTCGTTCGACCGAGCGAGATAGTTCCGGTCGATGCAACACTTTCCTCATTCGCCGCAACCTTTGACGAATCGTCCCTCACGGGCGAAAGCCTCCCCGTCGAGAAGGTCGACGGCGATGCGGTGATGTCGGGGTCGATCAACGGGTCGGGTGCGGTCGACATCGTCGCCACCGCCCTCGCGGCGGACAGCCAGTATCAGCGCATCGTCGAACTGGTGCGCGAGGCGAAGGAGTCGAAGGCTCCGCTCGTGCGCCTCGCTGACCGATACGCCGTTCCCTTCACCCTCGTCGCTTACGCGATCGCGGGATGCGCGTGGTGGTGGAGCGGAGATTCCGCGCGTTTCGCCGAGGTCCTGGTCGTTGCCACCCCGTGTCCGCTTCTCATCGGAGCGCCGGTGGCGTTCATGGCGGGAATGTCGAGCGCCGCGCATTCGGGCATCGTCATCAAACACGCGGGCACGTTGGAACGCCTCGCGCGGGCGAAGTCGGTCGCGTTCGACAAAACCGGAACGCTGACCCACGGCACACCGCGCGTCGTCGGAGTCACACCCGTCGGCATGACCGCCGATGAACTCCTCGTTCTCGTCGGTTCTGCGGAACAGTTCTCGTCGCACGTCCTCGCCGGCGCGCTCAGGCTCGCGGTCTCCGAGCGCGAATTACCGATGCGCGACGTGACCAACGCCCGCGAGGTGGCCACGCACGGGGTTGAGGCGACCATCGCCGGTAGAACGGTGTTTGTGGGGAAGCCCAAATACGTCGCCGAGATCGCGACGGACGTTCCCCCGCTCGACCTCGCCGCGGGAGAAGCCGCCGTGTATGTGGCTGTCGACGGCGCGTTCGCCGGCAGCGTGACCCTGCGCGATGAAATTCGCCCCGACGCACCCGCCACGCTGATGGCGCTGCGCCGACTCGGCGTGCGCCACATGATGATGCTCACCGGCGACATCACCCCCGTCGCACAGCACGTCGGCCGCGAGTTGGGCATCGATGACGTTCGGGCCGAGTGCCTGCCCGAAGACAAGGTGATCGCCGTTCGCGACGCGACCCCGCGCCCCATCATTATGGTTGGCGACGGGGTCAACGATGCGCCCGTTCTCGCCGTATCCGACGTCGGCATTGCGATGGGCGCCAAGGGTTCGACCTCGGCCGCTGAAAGCGCCGACATCGTAATTCTTCTCGATGATGTTTCTCGCGTGGCGCGCGCCGTCTCAATCGGTCAGCGCACGATTCGCATCGCGCTTCAATCCATCTGGTGGGGAATCGCCTTCTCCGTTGGTCTCATGGTGTGGGCCGCGCTCGGCTACTTGCCCGCCATCGCTGGCGCCGCCATGCAGGAACTCGTCGACCTGGTTGCCATTCTCGGCGCACTACGTGCGGTCGGTGCAGGTCGCGCCCGACTCGAGGGAATCGCGGCGGGCCGATGACCTCACCTCAAAAATTCCCCTGGGCGGCGATGAGCGCCATCGGCTTCACGGTGTTCGCTCTCGTCACTTCGGAGTTCCTGCCGACCGGCATGTTGCCGTCGATGTCGGCCGACCTCGGCGTGAGCACCTCGCAGATCGGATTCCTCGTTTCGGTGTGGGCGGCGACGGTCGTCGCAACCGCCATTCCGTTATCCATCGCAACGCGGCGTTTTAGTCGTAAATCTCTCCTCCTCACCGCGGTCACGCTTTTCACCGTCTCCAACATCGCGGCCGCCCTCACCTCGTCGTACGCGGTGTTGTTTGCTTCCCGAATCGTCGGCGGGCTGGGCAACGGAATGTTCTGGATGATCGCGACGGGGTACGTCACAACGCTCCTGCCGCCCCACCTCCGTTCCCGAGGGTTCCTCTTCATCTCGGGCGGTGCGAACCTCGCCTTCATTCTCGGTCTCCCGCTCGGTTCGGCTCTCGCCGCGTTCACCGATTGGCGTTCGGGATTCCTCATCATGACCGCATTGACGTTGGGCGCGAGCGTCGGCATCTACTTCCTCCTCACGCCCGTGCCCAACCCCCACACGGAAACGCACGTCGCCGGAGTGCCCATCCGCCGCGACACGACGCTCCCGATCGTCCTTCTCGCGGTGTCGGGTGTCTTCCTCGTCGTCGGGGGTGGCAACGTCTTCTATCCGTACATCACACCGTTCCTCATCGACGTCGCGCACTTCACGACGCTGAGCGTCGCCATCCCACTTGCGTTTTACGGCATCGGCGGAAGTGTGGGCATCATCCTCGCCGAGCGCATCGGCCGCCGGCCCTCGACGTTGTCGCGCAACCTCGCCTGGGCAATCCTGTACATGGCGGTGATGATGACACTCGTCAATGTCGCCGCGCTGACGCCGTGGACGATGATCGTGTGCCTCGCACTGTGGAGCGTCGGGTTCTCGGTCGTGGAGCCACTCTTCGGCCAATACATCATGGAGATGGCGAGCCCGCGTCTGCGCGACTTCGCCGGCGCACTCCGCACCACCGCGTGGAACCTTGGAATCGGGGGAGGCTCGTTCGTCGGCGGCCTGCTGCTCGTGCCAATTGGCATCACCGCACTGCCCTACCTCGGCGCGGTAATTCTCGTGCTCGCCGCGGCGATGGCTGTCGTTGCGAGACGTCGGGAGATCCGCTCCGCAAACTAGAATGGGAACAACAACGCCCGTCTTGCGAGGAGTCCCGTGAACGATCGCCAGCTTTTCAACGCCCCCCTCTCCGAGGTCGACCCCGAGATCGCGGAGGTGTTGAACCTCGAACTCGGTCGCCAGCGCGACTATCTCGAGATGATCGCCTCGGAGAACTTCGTTCCCCGCGCGGTGCTCCAGTCGCAGGGTTCGGTGCTCACGAACAAGTACGCCGAGGGGTACCCCGGCAAGCGTTATTACGGCGGATGCGAGTTCGTCGACATCGCCGAGGAACTGGCGATTTCCCGCGCGAAGTCGCTCTTCGACGCGGCGTACGCCAACGTTCAGCCCCACTCGGGTGCGACCGCGAACGCGGCCGTTCTCCACGCGATTGCGACCAAGGGTGACACCATCCTCGGCCTCGAGCTCGCTCACGGAGGGCACCTCACCCACGGCATGAAGCTCAACTTCTCCGGCCGCCTCTACAACGCCGTGTCCTACGGCGTCGATCCCGAGACGTTCCTCATCGACATGAATGTCGTTCGCGAGAAGGCGCTCGAGCACAAGCCCCAGGTCATCATCGCCGGGTGGAGCGCCTACCCGCGCCAGATCGATTTCGCCGCCTTCCGCGCCATCGCCGACGAGGTCGGCGCCAAGCTCTGGGTCGACATGGCCCACTTCGCCGGACTTGTTGCGGCGGGCAAGCACCCCAGCCCCGTCCCGTTCGCCGACGTCGTTTCGACGACCGTTCACAAGACGCTCGGCGGGCCCCGCTCCGGCCTCATCCTCTCGCGGGACGAGGATCTCGGTAAGAAGCTCAACTCCGCGGTGTTCCCCGGCCAGCAGGGCGGACCGCTGATGCACGTCATCGCCGCCAAGGCGACCGCGTTCAAGCTCGCGGCAACACCCGAGTTCGCCGAGCGTCAGGAGCGCACCATCCGTGGCGCGCAAATCCTCGCCGAACGCCTCACCTCGGCCGATGCGACCGGTGCGGGAATCGACGTGCTCACCGGCGGTACCGATGTCCACCTCGTGCTCGCCGACCTGCGCGAGTCGGCGGTTTCCGGTCAGGAAGCCCAAGATCTGCTTCACGAAGTCGGGATCACCGTAAACCGCAACTCGGTTCCGTTCGACCCCCGCCCGCCGATGGTCACCTCAGGCGTGCGCATCGGCACGTCTGCCCTCGCGACTCGCGGATTCGGCGAGACCGAGTTCGTCGAGGTCGCCGACGTCATCGCCCACGCGCTCATGCCGAACCCCGACATCGCCGCCCTGCGCGCGCGTATCGCGGTTCTCGCCGACGCGTACCCCCTGTACCCCGGCCTCGAGCAGTAGTCGCCCGTGGCGGCACAACTCCTTGACGGCGTGGCGGCCGCGGCGGCCATCAAAGCGGAGTTGACGGCTCGAGTCGCAGCCCTTCGCGCCCGTGGTGTCACACCCGGGCTCGCCACGGTTCTCGTCGGGAACGACCCCGGATCGACGTGGTACGTAAGTGGAAAGCACAACGACTGCGCCGAGGTGGGAATCGCATCGATTCGCCGAGAACTCCCCGCGACGGCGACACAGGCGGAACTCGACCGTGTCATCGACGAACTCAACGCCGACCCCGCGGTGACGGGGCTCATCGTTCAGTTGCCTCTTCCGAAGCACCTCGACACCGACGCGATTCTTGAACGAGTCGACCCGGTGAAGGACGCCGACGGGCTTCACCCCACGAACATCGGGAGGCTCGTGCTTCAGGCGTCCGGCGTTATCGACTCGCCTCTTCCCTGCACTCCGCGCGGGGTGATCGACCTCGTCGAGCACAATGGTTTGTCCTGGGACGGACTCAACGTAGTCGTCATCGGCCGAGGAATCACGGTGGGGCGACCCATCGGTTCTCTACTGACCCGCAAAGAGGTCAACGCGACGGTGACACTCACTCACACCGGCACACGCAACCTCGCGGAACACCTCCGCAACGCCGACGTGATCGTCGCCGCCGCCGGTTCGCCGTCAATCGTCACCGCCGCAAACGTCAAGCCCGGTGCGATCGTGCTCGACGTCGGCGTTTCGCGCGTCACCAATCCCGACGGAACCTCGCGCATCGCGGGTGACGTCGACCCCGACGTGCGTGAGGTGGCCGCATGGGTCTCGCCCAACCCCGGTGGTGTCGGGCCGATGACGCGGGCGTTGCTGCTCAAAAACGTCGTCGAGATGGCGGAACGCGCGAACTAGGGGTTGGCGCCGTTGCGCCCCTGGATCATCGCGCCCAACTTGCGGCCCATCGTGCCGAGCAGGTGCACGATGACGGGAATGCGGTCGATGACGAGCCACGTTTCGCCACTGAGCATGATGTGGGTACGGGCGCGAATGTCGGTGTTCGTCTCGAGTTCGGTTTTCACGAAGTCGGATCGCTCGGCGTCGGAACCGAACAGATAGAGTTTCGCTCCGGCGTCGCACAACAGTGCGCCACGGGAGCGAGGTTCATCGATCGAAGTCCACGTTGCGCACTCACCGCCACCGGCGATGAATTCGCCACGGAGGTCGGTCAGGCCAGCCTCATCCACCGTCGTGCAGCCGGCAAGGGCGACGAACAGGGCGAATATCGCGAGACTAGCCGTCGGTCGCGACCACGGGGAACGTGCCACCGGGAACCTCACCCTCGTCGTAGATCTGAGCGGGGGTCCCGATGATGAGTGGATCGGGGGTGCCGACGATCGCCGAGTTCTTGCCGGGATAGTCGAATTGGCCCAACACCCAGCGCATCGCCTCGATGCGCGCCCGCTTCTTGTCGTTCGACTTGACCACGGTCCACGGTGCGTGATGCGAGTTGGTGTAGAAGAACATCGCCTCTTTCGCCTCGGTGTATTCCTTCCACTTGTCCAGCGACGCGAGGTCGGTGGGGCTCAGTTTCCACATCCGGACCGGGTCGCTGCGTCTCTCGTCGAATCGGTGGCGCTGTTCGGCCTCGCCGACGGAGAACCAGAACTTGACGAGGTGCACGCCCGATTGAACGAGCATGCGCTCGAACTCCGGGGTCGCCCGCATGAATTCGAGGTATTCCTGAGGCGTGCAATAGTTCATGACGCGTTCGACGCCGGCGCGGTTGTACCAGGAGCGATCCATGAACACCATCTCGCCCGCGGCGGGCAGGTGCTCGACGTAGCGCTGGAAATACCACTGACTGCGTTCACGATCGGTCGGCTTCTCGAGCGCAACGACCCGAGCGCCACGGGGGTTGAGGTGTTCCATGAACCGCTTGATGGTTCCACCCTTGCCCGCGGCATCGCGACCCTCAAAGATTATGACAATCTTGGTTCCCGATTCACGCACCCACGACTGCAACTTGAGCATCTCGATTTGCAGGCGGTGCTTGAGTTTGTCGTAATCCTTGCGCGACATCTTGTCGTCGTAGGGATACCCGTGGCGCCACGCCTCGTCGGCAACCAAGTCCGGTGCGTCATCGTCGAGCAATTCGCGCAGTTCGTCATCGTTCGCGGCCGCAACGACCGCGTCGGGGTCGCCCGAGGCGAGAGCATCGCGCAACGTCTTCTCGTGGTCTTTCGAGGACTCCATAACGACACTGTAACCCGAAGCGATGGCCGAGCGAACGGTACGCTCGTAGTCATGGCGAAACTGTATTTCCGTTACGGCGCGATGAACTCCGGCAAGTCGACGGCATTGCTTCAGGCCGCATACAACTACGCCGAACGCGGTCAACAGGTGCTCATCGCCAAGCCTCGTATCGACACCAAGGGAGAGGCGGCGATCGTCTCGCGGCTCGGTGTTGAGCGTCCCGTCGACTTCATCATCGGACCGCACGATGATGTGCGCACCATCTTCGAGGCGTATCGCGCGAAGACGCGTTCCACCACCGGCCAGGACGTCGCCTGCCTGCTTCTCGACGAGGCGCAGTTCCTCAGCCCCGATCAGGTCGACGACCTGCTCCGCATCGCGATTCTCGATGACATCCCGGTGCTCGCCTATGGAATTCGCACCGACTTCCAAACCATCGCGTTTCCCGGCTCGCGTCGGCTGCTCGAAATCGCTCACGCGCTCGAGGAGCTCAAAACCATCTGCCGTTGCGGACGCAAGGCGATGTTCAACGGCCGCAAGGTCAACGGGCACTTCATCTTCGATGGTGCTCAGGTCGCCATCGATGGGGACGACGTCACCTACGAATCGCTCTGTGGCACGTGCTACCTGCGTGAATCGAAGGGCATGCTCGCCTACGGATTCAATGCGCCGAGCGCATTCATCCCGACGCTCGCGCCGGACGCCGACTTCAGCTAGTCGGCTGGTCGAGCAGCTGGGTTTCGGCGAGCTCGCGATACAACTCGACCTTCTTCAACAGTTGTTGGTGTGTCCCAACGCCGAGCACCTCGCCCTTGTTGAGCACGACAATCTGGTCGCTATCGATGACGGTCGACAAGCGGTGCGCGATGACGATGAGGGTGCGTGACTTCGACACCTTGTCGATCGCGTCCTTCATCATTTGCTCGTTGAGACCGTCGAGGCTCGACGTCGATTCGTCGAGCAGGAGAATCGGGGGTGCAGCCAGCAGCGCACGCGCGATGGCCAGGCGCTGACGCTCGCCACCCGAGAGCAACACGCCGCCCTCGCCCACGGGGGCGTTGATGCCCCGCTCGTCGCGCTCGACGATATTCGTGAGGTTGACTTCGTCGAGCACGGCGATGCAGTCGGCGTCCGTCGCTTCGGGGGCACCGAGCACGAGGTTGTCGCGAATGGATCCGGCAAGAATCGGGGCGTCCTGCTCGACATACCCGATGGCGGCGCGCAATTCGTGGCGGTCAAGTGAGCGGATGTCGTGACCGCCGATTCGAATTGTCCCGGCGTTCGTGTCGTAGAAACGCTCGATGAGCGAGAGGATGGTTGATTTCCCCGACCCGCTCGGGCCGACGAGGGCGATGCGCTGGCCCGCGGGAACCGCGAACGACACCCCGCGCAGGATGGGGGTGTCGGCGTCGTAGGCGAAGTGCACGTCGTCGAATTCCACCGCAACGGTTCGCAAATCGCCGTCGAGTCGTTCGGTGACGACGTCGTGGTCGGTCTCGCTCGGAAGGTCGATGATCTCGCGAATTCGCCCGAGCGCTCCGAGTGCCTGCATCACCGAGGTGAAAGCTCCGATCGCCTGACCGAGCGGCATGATCATCATGAACAGGAACAAGATGAACGAGACGAGCTGCGAGACGTCGATAGCGCCACTGGCGACGCGGTAACCGCCCACACCGAGCACGACGAGGAATGAGACTTGCATTGCGATGCTCGAGATGGGAACGATGAACGCAGAAATGCGCGCGACATCGAGTCCGGCACTCCACGCACCACGGGAATCCGAGTCGACCGATTCGATCTCGCGATCGACGGCGTTCGCGGCACGAACGGTGCGCACCGCCGAGATTGCCCGTTCAACGGAGGCGGTGAGCGCACCCACCTTGTCCTGCGCCTTGCGCGAATAGACACGAATGCGGCGCGAGAGAACGATGACGACGATCATTGAACCGACAACGACCGATGATGTCAGCCCGAACAGAATCGGATCGATGAATAGCATCGCGATGATCGCGCCGACGAACGTGACACTTCCGCCCACCGCTTCGACGAGTCCCTGGGTCAGCACCGCGCGCAACATGGTCGAATCAGCACCGACGCGCGAGACTAGGTCACCCGTGCGACGCTGATCGAATTCGCTCACGGGAAGGTTGAGAAGACGAGACACGAGGTGGCGTCGTGAAGAGAGAACGACGCTCTCGCCCGTGCGCTGGAGAAGGTAGTGCCGAATGCTCGTGAGGACGGCTCCGCCAATCACGAGGGCGATGAGCGCCGGTACCAGCCAGCCGATGTCAGTGCCGGCCTGCACCGCACCGATCACCTGGGCCACGAGTAGGGGTTGACCGAGCGACGCGCCCGCACCGAGAATGCTCAACGCGATGACAACAGCGAGGCTCTTCTTGTGCTCGAGCAGGTACGGGACGAGTTGCGAGAACGTGGCGCGGGGTCCGGTCGTGTCGACAGGAGCGCCACCGCGACGCATTCCGCCGAAGCGGGGTGAAGCCATGAGGAAATCCTTCGGGTTGAGAACTTCAGCGAATCAGTCGAGGCTGTGAATCTCCCCAATGCGACGGAAGGGACCTCTGCGACTAGGATAAATCCTTGTGTCTCATTCTGTAATCCGCGCCGTAAACCTCACCAAGAAGTACGACGACTTCGTGGCCGTCGATGGAATCTCGTTCGAGGTGGCGCGAGGGGAATCCTTCGGGTTGCTGGGCCCGAACGGCGCGGGTAAGTCGACCACGATGAAGATGATCGCGTCGGTCTCAACGCGCACGTCGGGCGAACTGACGGTGCTCGATCTCGACCCGAACGTCGATGGCCCAGCCATTCGCTCTCAGCTCGGCGTGGTTCCCCAGGAAGACAACCTCGACGGCGAACTCCGTGTTCGCGAAAATCTGCTCACCTACGGCCGGTTCTTTGGGCTGTCGCGCGCCGAGGCGGGCAAGCGAGCCGACGAACTTCTCGAATTCGCCCAGCTCTCCGACCGAGCGAACTCGAAGGTCGAACCGCTCTCGGGGGGCATGAAGCGTCGCCTCACCATCGCACGGTCGCTCATGAACGACCCGCAGATGCTGCTCCTTGACGAGCCCACCACGGGGCTCGATCCGCAGGCGCGCCACATCCTTTGGGACCGGTTGTTCCGTCTCAAGGAACAGGGCACCACGCTCGTGCTCACCACCCATTACATGGATGAGGCGGAGCAGCTTTCCGATCGCATCGTCGTCGTCGACAAGGGTCAAATCATGGCCGAAGGGTCGCCCGCCGAACTCATCCGTACCTACTCGACGCGCGAGGTACTCGAGGTGCGTTACGGATCAGACAAGAACGTGTCTGTGGCCGCCCTCATCGCGGATGTCGGTGAGCGCCAGGAAGTTCTCCCCGACCGTATCCTCATCTACAGCGACAACGGCGAGCAGGATCTCGCCGAAATCACGCGGCGCGGGCACCACCCGACCACGAGCCTTGTTCGCCGGTCGTCGCTGGAAGACGTGTTCCTTCGCCTCACGGGCCGGAGCCTCGTCGAATGACCGACGTCGCCCAGATTCGCCGCGACGCGGCGCAAACGCGACGGTGGGGCTGGTGGTACGTCACCGAACTCCGTTTGCGGGAGATGAAGGCGTACATCAGTTACGTCGTCACCTCCTCGTTCGGCAACCCCCTCATGTATCTCCTGGGGTTGGGAGTGGGGCTCGCCAACCTCATCCCCGACGGCATTGACGGTGTTCCGTTCCTCGTGTTTGTCGGTCCCGCGCTCCTCATGTCCACGATTCTCACGATTGGTGCCGAAGAGGGGATGTACCCGGTTCTCGGTGGGTTCAAGTGGCACAAGATCTTCTTCGCGATTCACGCGACCACCGTCACTCCAGGTCAAATCGTCGGCGGATTCCTCGTGCACCTCGCCATTCGATTCACCTTCACCGCCGGTGTCTTTTACCTCATGCTCGTCGCGTTCGGAGCGGTGCCGCTCGGCACGGGGTGGCTGATGATTCCGATATCAATCCTCGGTGCTTTCGCAATTCTCACGCCGCTCGCGGCATACTCCGCCGGAATCGAAGACGATCGCGGGCAATTCGCGCTCATTCAGCGGCTCATCGTCATGCCGATGTTCCTCTTCTCCGGAACGTTCTTCCCGCTCTCTCAGGTTCCCGATTGGCTCGAATGGATCGGATGGGTTTCGCCACTCTGGCACGCCAGCCAGCTCGGCCGTACGGTCTCGTACGGTCTTGTCGAACCGCTTTGGCTCACGCTCCTCCGCGTCGCGATTCTCGCCGCCTACGGTGTCATCGGTGCGATTCTCATGCGCCGCGCGTTCGTTCGGAGATTGACTCGATGAGCGCCGTGACCGCTCCCAAACGCCGATTCGGTGGAATGTACGGCGGCAACGCCCGCGCCATCATCGAGCGTGGTTTCAAGGCCACGATGACGAACAACTATCTCATCATCCTCTCGGGCTTCTTCGAGCCAGTGTTCTACTTGTTCTCCATGGGTGTCGGTCTCGGCGGAATCATCGGCACGATCGACCTCAACGGCACCGAAATCTCCTACGGCGCCTACATCGCCCCCGCTCTCCTCGCGGTGTCGGCGATGAACGGCGCCATCTACGACTCGACGTGGAATGTCTTCTTCAAATTGAATTTCGCGAAGCTGTATCAGACGATGCTCCTCACCTCGCTGGGCCCACTCGATGTCGCCATCGGTGAGATCACGCTCGCCCTGTTGCGCGGAGGAATATACGCGGTCGGGTTCCTCACCGTGATGAGCATCATGGGGCTCGCACTGTCGCCGCTCGCCATCTTCGCTATCCCCGTGGTTATTCTCATCGCCGCCGGTTTTGCGAGCGTCGGAATGGCTTTCACGTCGTACATGAAGACGTTCCAACAGATGGATTGGCTGCCGCTGGTCATGTTGCCGATGTTCTTGTTCTCGGCGACGTTCTATCCGATCTCGATCTACCCCGAGCCGATTCAGGTTCTCGTCCAATGCTTCCCGTTGTGGCACGGCGTCGAACTCGTTCGCATGTTCACGACGGGCGTGTTCACCGCAGCGGCGTGGGGGCACCTCGCCTATTTCGTCGTGATGCTCGGTACGGGTGTCATCGTGGTGGCGCGACGACTTCGCTCGCTGTTCCTTCGCTAGGTCAGCCGAGTCGGCGTTTGACGGCTGCCGCGACGCGGGCGAATCCGGTGCGCTCTGGCCTGGGGGCGAGCGCAGCAACAACGGCCTCGAGATCGTCGGAGTCGCGGTTCTCGGCGAGATACGCGAGCCCCAGCCGTTCGAGGCTCGCCAGGGCTTCCTCGCGGTTCTCGATTCGATCAATCGGAAGTCGGTCATCCTGCCGCGAAACCCGTGGAGTCCACTCCGATTTCTGATGAAGTTCAGGAAGAGCGGGCATCGCCTCGCGGAGGTGGGACCAGAGTGAGTCCGGCGTGCCCAATGCGACGAGGTCGGAGTACGACATCGAGACGAACGGCTTGCCCGATTCGCGGACGAGTCGCAGGAAGTCGCGAATCTGCGTCGAATAGGCGCGAGCACGGTCGATGAAGAACGCTTCGTCGTAGTTCACCGCGAATTGGTGTGTCTCGGCGTTCACCCACGATTGTGACTGATCGACGAGCGCACGTGAAACCCACGCCGCAAAAGGATTGCGCCGCAACACGACGACACCCGCGGCATTGTCAATCAGGGTTCGACGAGCCCGATCGTCGCGCAGTTGCTGTCCGAGGATTTTGACAATGAAGAGCGACACCCCAGATACCTTTTCGCGGAACCTGAGTGTTTCCAGCGGATCGGCAATGGCCGCATCAGCCCGCGCGGAGGGAGAGGCGTAACCGTCGAGCGAATCCTCGACGAAATCGACGTGCGTTGATTTCGGATCGCGATGGAAGTATTCACCGAGCGACGCAACACCGTCGAGAGCCCGAAGTTGGTCGAGCAAGAAGTTGCTTCCCGAACGCGAATGCGCGAGAACCAACAGGTACGGTGCGGCCATGGGCATCCTCGGGTCGGGGTCGGCCCAGTTTATCGAGAGCGCAGGTGGCGAAGGAGGATCGCGGTCGACAGTGCAGCATTGGCTGCCTCGGCGCCCTTGTCCTCTTTCGAACCAGGCAATCCCGCGCGGTCGATGCCCTGTTGTTCGTCATCGAGCGTGAGCACGCCGAATCCGACGGGCTTGCCTTCGTCCAGAGCAACGCGGGTAAGGCCGTCGGTTGCCGCGTTGGACACGAATTCGAAGTGTGGTGTGCCTCCACGGATGATGACACCGAGACACACGACCGCGTCGGCACCGTTGCGGAGTGCAGTCTGAGCTGCGACGGGAAGTTCGAAGGCGCCGGGAACGCGCACGAGCTCGTGCGTTGCGCCCGATTCGACAATGACGCGGTGAGCGCCCGCGATGAGCCCGTTCGTGATCTCGTCGTGCCACGACCCCGCGATTACGACGAGGTGAAGGCCCGTTCCGTCGACGGCGATTTCGGGCGATCCGTGTCCGGCCATGGTCACTCTCCGTTCGTGTCGGCGACGCCGACGGTCAGTTCGGTCGGGAGTTGGTGTCCCATGCGGTCGCGCTTCGCGCCAAGGTACGCGGCGTTGACTTCACCCACGCCCACGACGAGAGGAACCAGTTCCGTAACCTCTATGCCGTGCTGGATCAGCTGACGCTGTTTTTCGGGGTTGTTCGACAACAGGCGAACCGAGTTGACGCCGAGATCCTTGAGAATTGCCGCGGCGACGCCGTAGTCACGAGCATCGGCCGGTAACCCGAGTGCGAGATTCGCATCGAGCGTGTCCAGCCCGTCCTCCTGCAGACGATAGGCGCGCAGTTTGTTCGTTAGCCCGATTCCGCGACCCTCGTGACCGCGCAGATAAATGACGATCCCGCCCTCGCGGTCGATGAGATCGAGCGCGGTGTCGAGTTGCGGTCCGCACTCGCACTTGAGCGAGCCGAGCGCCTCGCCCGTGAGGCACTCCGAGTGCAGGCGAACGAGTGCTCCGTCGGTCGGGTCTCCCGACACAATCGCGACCTGGTCGACGCGGGTCTCATGGTCGCGATACGAGCGAATGCGGAACGTACCGTGCGTTGTCGGCACACGCGTCTCCACCTCGAAGGTGTAGCGCTCGGCGTTGGGGTCGGTCAGCGGTCGCCATTCGGAGTCGAGGTGGAGTGCGAGCTCCTCGATCGAGATGATGACGAGGTTGTGCTCCGCCGCGAACGCTTCGAGCGGGGCACCGCGCATCATCGTTCCGTCGTCGTTGGTCAGTTCACCGATGACGCCGACGGGCTGAAGCCCCGCGAGGCTCATGAGATCGACCGCCGCCTCGGTGTGGCCGGCGCGTTCGCGAACCCCGCCCGGACGGGCACGAAGCGGGATGATGTGACCCGGGCGAATGAGGTCCGACGGAGAGCTGTCGGGGTTGGCGAGAACGCGGAGTGTGAGGGCACGATCGTGTGCCGAAATTCCCGTGGTGATGCCGTCTGCCGCGTCCACCGAGACGGTGTAGGCAGTGCGTCGCGAATCCTGGTTGTGTTCCACCATGAGTGAGAGGTCGAGTTCGTTCGCCCTTTCGTTCGTCATGGGAGCGCACAGGAATCCGCTCGAGTGACGAATCATGAACGCGAGTTGTTCGGGCGTCGCGAACTCGGCGGCGAGGATGAGGTCACCTTCGTCTTCACGATCCGTCGAATCGGTGACGACAATCGGTCGTCCCGCGCGCAACTCGTCGAGCGCCTTGTCAATCGCGGTCATCGGGTACCTCCATTGTCGAAGTGAGCGAGGCGCTGAATGTGCCGCGCGAGTATGTCGGTTTCGAGGTTGACCATCTCGCCGACCTCGAGAAGGCCGAGGGTCGTCGCGACCAGTGTCTCGGGAATAAGGGAAACCTCGCACCAGTCGTCACCGACGGCGGAAACGGTGAGCGAGACGCCGTCGAGGGTGATCGAACCCTTATCGACGACGAGCGGAGCGTGTTCCGCGTTGAGCGCGAATCGAAGGACGCGCCAATCGCCCGACTGCCGCCGATCGATGAGTGTTGCCGTGCCGTCGACGTGTCCCTGAACGATGTGGCCACCGAGTTGGTCACCCACCGCCACCGCGGACTCGATGTTGACCGATCGTGCCGGCTGCCACTGGGCGGAATTGGACATCGCAATGGTTTGGCCCATCACATCGGCGATGAACGCGTCGCCCTCCGAGCCGATGACAGTGAGGCACACACCGCTCACCGCGATGGAATCCCCATGCCGCGCCTTCGCCACGGCACCCGGCGCATGAACGACGACACGGACGGAGTCTCCCGACGCCGTCGCGGCAAGGATCTCGCCCTTCTCAGAAATGATTCCGGTGAACATCAGCGAACCTCTCGAGCGGTGATGACGACGCTGTCCCCGTAGGTGACCGAGTCGATGATGGTGAGTTGACGAGCGTCGGCGAGGGTGTCGATGCCGAGATCGCCGGTCGCGGAACGTGACCCGCCGAGCAGGATTGGTCCGAGACACACGACGTACTCGTCGACCAGGCCTTCCCGGATGAATGCGTT
>JAHEGC010000029.1:23041-34477 GCA_024639965.1 Micrococcales bacterium | reverse complement strand
CGGGAACGCAGCCGCAACAAACGGATACCCGACGAAGACGGCCGTGTCGATGAGCACGTGGGCGGTGATGAGCGTGAGAAGTCGACCCTTCCACAGGTACAGGGCACCGAAAATCAAACCCATGGCGATGTTTCCGACGAACCCGCCGAAGCCCTGATAGAGGTGGTACGAGCCGCGCAGCAAGGCGGCGGCACCGACGATCACCCACGGCCTCCACCCGAGGGTTTGAAGGCGCGAGAACAGGTAGCCGATCACGATGACCTCTTCGCCGAGCCCCGCACGAAGCGCCCACAGAAGAAGCACAGGGACCGTCCACCAGTGGGTGTCGAGCGCGGTCGGCACAACGTTGACCGCGAGGCCAAGCGCGCGGGCACCGAGATAGACGCCGATACCGGGAATGCCAATCGCGGCCGCGACAACAACGCCCATCGTCAGTTCGTGTCGAATTCGCTTCCAGTCCGGTGGAGTTCCCCACCCGAGACCGATCACGCCGAGCCTCGGAGACGTGTCGCGCCACACGAGCCACATCACAAGGGCAACGGGCGCCAGCCCGCCGACGATTCCGAGAATCTGATAACTGAAGTCGAACCATTCCTGGGAAGCCAGGGGGCGATTGATCGTCGCCGTCTGTTGACCGAGAGGCGTCGACTGGGTGAGACGATCGACGATTCCGACTATCGAATAGAGCGCCGACATGCCGTAGCTGAGCAGGAGCACGACAACGATTTCCCACCGTATCCTCGTCATTCGCCACTCCTTTCGTCGCACAACGTACTTTTGGCGTTAACTTTCGTAACCTAACTGTTTCATAACGCTCGGCGCATTTGCCGCCCGCACACAATAGTCTGACTACAAACCATGGCGTGTACCGCAATTCCGCGGAATCACTGCGCGCCACCTAGGAGGTAAACCAAGTGAAAACCAAGCGAATTCTCGCTTCGGTAGCCGCCATTGGAGTGAGCGCTGTTGTTCTCTCCGGTTGCGCCCTGCCGTATCAGTCCCAAGTCATCGAAGGAACGTCCATCACGGTCGCCTGGAATGACATCGCATCGGAGTTCAACTCCGCGTCGGCGAGCGGTAACAACGTCGCCAACGCGATTCCGACCTACATCGCGAACTCGGGCTTCAACTATTACGACTCGACCCCGTCGCTCCTCAAGAGCGAAGACTTCGGAACGTATGAGAAGACCAGCGACTCGCCGTTGACCGTCAAGTACACGGTCAAGGACGCGGTCACGTGGAGTGATGGAGTCGCCGTTGACGGCGCCGACATGCTTCTCGCGTGGGTTGCCGGATTCGGTTACTTCAAGAACGCCGACGACACCTACATGTTCCTTCACGCTGCTCCTCGCGATGACCTCGCGTCGACGCTCCCCACTATCGATGGCAAGTCGCTGGAGTTCTCCTACGACAAGGCCTACGTCGACTGGGAGATCAACTTCGGAATCGGCGTTTCGGCTCACGGTACCGTCATGATGGCGCACCCCGAGATCACCGACCCCGCTGAGGCGAAGGCGAAGTTCATCGAGGCCGTCACCAACAAGGACACCGCGTGGCTCCAGCCCGTCGCTGACATCTGGAACACCGGATACCAGAAGACGGACGCGACCGCTGCCGAGACCGACCCGACCTCGGGTGCCTCGAAGTACGTGTTCCTCTCGAACGGTCCCTACCGTGTTGAGGAAGTCCAGACGGACGACCACGTCACTCTCGTCGCGAACCCCCTCTACACCTGGGGTCCGTCGCCGAAGTACGAGCGCATCACGATCCGCGAAATCGCCGACCCGACCGCTGCGGTCCAGGCCGTCGACAACGGTGACGTTCAGGTTGCATCGGGTCAACCGACCGCAGACTTGCTCACGCTCGTTCAGGGACTCAAGAACGGCGACTTCGTCGGTGGTGACGAGGCGGCTTACGAGCACGTCGACCTCACCTTCAACAACGGTGGTCCGTTCGACCCCGCCACCTATGGCGGCGACGCGGCTAAGGCTCTTGCGGCTCGACAGGCATTCCTCCTGACGATCCCGCGTGACCAGATCCTCGACACGATCATCAAGCCCCTCAACCCGAACGCGGTTCTTCGTAACTCGTTGATGACGATCCCCGGATCGCCCAACTACGACGCGATTGTTGCGGCGAACGGTTCGGACTTCTACTCGGGCACCGACGCTGACCGCGTCGCAAAGGCGACCCAGATCCTCGCGGATGCGGGAATCTCGACGCCGATCGACGTCAAGTTCTGGTACCCCGAGGGCAACGTCCGTCGTGGTCAGGAGTTCGAGCTCATTCAGGCGAACTCGCTCAAGGCCGGCTTCAACGTGATTGACACGAGCGAGCCGAACTGGGAGTTCACCGACCCGACGCTGTTCCCGATCAACCCGCACGACGCTGTGATCTTCGCGTGGAGCTCGACGAGCCTCGCGATCACGGGTAACGACCAGCAGTACGGAACCGACAAGCCGTCGAACTTCCAGGACTACGCGAACACCTCGGTTGACGAGAACCTCGCTGCCCTGGAGACCGAGCTTGACCCGGCCAAGCAGGTTGAGCTCCAGACCGCCGTTGAAGCCTCGCTCTGGGGTGACGCAGCGTCGCTGCCGATCTTCCAGTTCCCTGGCCTCACCTGGTGGGACAAGGGCGTTACGGGCGTAGTCCCGAACCCGCTCTCGCCGAACTACTTCTGGAACTACTGGGAGTGGTCGCCGGCGGACGCCGCGCAGTAAGCGGAAACGTCACCAACGGCAGGGGTCGGGCGAGAAATCGCCCGGCCCTTCGCCGTTTTTTTGCGTCGTGATGACGCGTCGCATTCGTGGCGTGAGGTTGTCGCTAGGATTGCCCCAACAACGGAGTTGTGGGTAGGTACCAAATGATTAGTTTTGTTTCGCGACGTCTGCTCGCGACGATGGCAGTGTTGCTCGTCGCGTCTTTCGTGGTTTACCAGCTCACCGCCAACTCGGGTGACCCGCTTGAGGACTTGAGAACGTCGCGCGACCCGCAGTCGGTCGCGAAGATGGCGACGCTCACCGAGAAGCTCGACCTCGACACCCCCACTTTCTTCCGATACTTCAAGTGGATTGGAAACGCCGCGGGCTGCGTGATCGGTCAGTGCAATCTCGGCATCTCGGTTTCCCGCGGTGACGAGCCAGTCGCAAGTGCTCTTGGAAGCGCGATGCAATCGACGCTATCGCTCGTCTTGCTCGCGACCGTGTTGTCGATTCTGCTCGGAGTCGCCATCGGCATGACCACCGCCCTTCGTCAGTACAGCGGCTACGACTACACGGTCACTTTCGCCGCTTTCATCTTCTATTCGCTCCCCATCTTTTGGGTCGCGGTTCTACTCAAAGAGTTCGGAGCAATTCGCTTCAACGAATTCCTCGGTGATCCACACATCCCCTGGTGGGTGGCGTTGACGATCGGGCTCGTTTTCGGACTTGTGCTCTCGGCGATTGTCGGGGGACGGCTCATCACCCGGCTCAAGACCGCGGGAGTCGCTCTTGTCCTCGTGACGGTGACGCTCGTTCTGCTCGACATCACTCAATGGTTCGCAAACCCTTCAATCGGCATCGTCGGTGTCGCACTCCTCGGGGCCGGCGTCGGTGCCATCATGCTCTTCGTCACCTCAAATCTGACGAAGCGAACGATGCAGTTCTCGATCGGCGCGACGATTCTCGCTGTCGTCGCCCTGTGGTACCCGTTCCAGTTCCTCTGGTTCTACCTCAACACGGGGTGGACAATCCTCATCGTTGCGGTCATCCTTGCGGCCATCGGTGTCGCCGCGGGATTCCTGCTCGGGGGTGACGACCGCACCGAGGCGATGCGCCTCTCTGCGGTGACCGGCGCAATCGCGACCGTCCCCCTCGTTCTCGACCAGATGTTCATGCGTTGGGGGGATTACACGCAGCTCATTCCCCTTCGATCCGGCGTCATCTCGACCATCGGTGCGAACACGCCTACGCTCGCGAACAATTCGGACACCTGGCTGCGCATGCTCGACTCGTCGACGCACCTCGTGCTTCCGACCCTGGCGCTCATGATCATCTCCATCGCGGGGTACACGCGCTATACGCGAGCGACACTTCTCGAAGTGCTCAACCAGGATTACGTGCGTACCGCTCGCGCAAAGGGCCTTCCCGAGACGACCGTCATCATGCGGCACGCGTTCCGCAACACGCTCATCCCCATCGCGACGATCGTGGCGTTTGACTTCGGCGCGGTGATCGGTGGCGCCATCATCACCGAGCGCGTCTTCGCGTGGCAGGGCATGGGGGCGTTGTTCAACCAGGGGCTCCATGCCGTTGATGTCAACCTCG
This sequence comes from Micrococcales bacterium, assembly GCA_024639965.1. Classification (GTDB taxonomy): domain Bacteria; phylum Actinomycetota; class Actinomycetes; order Actinomycetales; family Microbacteriaceae; genus MWH-TA3. Next base: position 30,167 of record JAHEGC010000029.1, on the reverse strand, counting down.
TCATGGGGGTCTTCCTCGTGACGGGCGTCGCCGCGGTCATCGCGAACATCCTCGCCGACCTCGCCTATTCCGCCCTGGACCCGCGCATTCGAGTGACGGAGAAGTAGAACGATGCCACGCAAAAAGATGAGCGCACCGCGCACCGAGGAGCTCGCGCTCTCGGAGCTCACCATCGAGCAACGTCAGACCGAAGGTCTCAGCCTCTCCACCGTTGTTCGCCGTCGGTTCTTCCAGCATCGCGCGGCCGTGACTAGCGTCATCGTTCTCATCGCCGTCGTGTTGCTCGCCTTTACATCGGTCGGCACCATCCTCGGCGGAACGGGAAAGCTCGCCGCCGACACCGAAACCGCACAGATCGTTCTCGATGGAACGCGCATTGCGGGATGGTGGCCGTTCGATTGGTACCACAACTACCCGATCACCTCACCCGGTGGGGTTCCCAGTTGGGAACACCCGTTCGGCCAGGACACCCTGGGTAAGGACATCTTCGCGCGAGTGATGCGCGGAATTCAGCAGTCGCTCACCGTCGTATCGCTCATCGGTGTGCTCGCTACGACCCTCGGGGTCGTCATCGGATCCATTTCGGGTTACTTCCGAGGCTGGCTCGACAGCCTCCTCATGCGCACCACTGACGTCATCATCATCATCCCCGGTCTTGTGCTCGGAGCCGTTCTCGGCCGCACAGTCGGTGGTAACGCGCTGTCACTCGGAATCCTCCTCGGTCTCGTCTCGTGGCCCGGCCTCGCCCGTCTGGTGCGCGGCGAATTCCTCGCACTCCGCGAACGAGAATTCGTCGATGCGGCACGCGTCGCGGGCGCATCACCTCGGCGTATCATCTTCAGCCACATCCTTCCCAACTCCATCGGTGTCATCGTCGTCAATGCGACCCTCCTCATGAGTGCGGCGATCCTGACTGAGACGGCACTGTCGTTCCTCGGGTTCGGAATCACCGCCCCCGACATCTCGCTCGGCCAAATCATCTCCCAGTACAACGAAGCGTTCAAGACCCGTCCGTGGCTGTTCTGGTGGCCCGGCTTCTTCATCGTCGTCATCGCGCTCTGCATCAACTTCATCGGTGACGGCTTGCGCGACGCTTTCGACCCGCGCCAACGTCGCATGCCCAAGGCAACAAGTCTGACGCGGCAATTCCGCGAACTGACCGGTGGCGGGAACTAGGGGGCCGTGATGCGAATTTCAGAGAAGCAGGGCGGCTGCTGCGGCGGCGCCGAGAGCAACGAGCGCCGCGGTGAGCCCGCCGTTGACACGTCGAACGTCTCGGGTTCCCCCCTCAGTGTGACGACGCTCCCACTCGCGGCGAACGACGGCTGCTGCTCCGCCCGACTCGCTGGTGACGAGGTCGCCGGGGCGAATGGTTCCCGCGAGGTAGGTGGACTCGGGCAGGTGAGCGCCGTGCTCACGGGACGCGAGCAGAGCGGCATGACGACCGGGTGCGGGTGCAGCCCAGACGGAAACCTTTCCGCGATCGGTGACGAAGGTCAGCCCCCATTTGGTGTCGATGCGGGTGATCGCGCCCCACTCAATCTCGTGAGTCGACACGACGTTACGTACGACAACGCCGTCGTCACTCACGTCGAGTCGCGGTCGCCAGAAGGCGGCGTAGAGTCCTGTTGCTCCGAAGCCGACAACGGCAACGACGCGCAGAGCTGTTGCGACGTCGAAGGGAACGAGGGCTGTTGCTCCGGCCAGTCCCAGGGTTGCTGCGGTAATGCCAGCGAGAACGCGGCCGGAACGAGAGACGAAGCGCATGGTCACCATGTTCCCACGGCGGTGAACCGATGAGCGCCAACGAGATCGTCATCGAAGCACGCAACCTCGGCGTCGACTTCTGGGTCGACGGCGAATGGGTGACCGCAGCCGAGGGGCTCAACTACACCGTCCGCGCCGGACAGGTGCTCGCGATCGTCGGCGAATCCGGCTCGGGCAAGTCGGCGTCGTCGATGTCCCTCCTCGGATTACTGCCCGCGAACGGCCGAGCGCACGGCGAAGCGCTTCTCGGCGGCGAGAACACGCTCGAGGCCACACCGGAGCGCCTCCGTCAGATCCGCGGTAAAGACATCGCGGTCATTTTCCAAGAGCCGATGACGGCGATGAACCCCGTGTACACGATCGGATTCCAGATCGTCGAAGCGCTCAAGGTGCACTTCCCCCAGCTCTCGCGTGACGCGGCGAAGGCGCGCGCCATCGAACTGTTGGGGCTCGTGGAACTTCCCGACCCTGAGAAGGCCTTCAATTCGTACCCGCACCAACTGTCGGGTGGGCAGCGCCAACGCGCGATGATCGCGCAGTCGATCTCGTGTGACCCCAAGGTGCTCATCGCCGATGAGCCGACCACCGCACTCGATGTCACCATCCAGGCCGAAATTCTCGACCTGCTCCGTTCGCTCAACCAGCGCCTCGGCACGGGCATCATCCTCATCACGCACGACATGGGCGTCGTCGCCGACATGGCCGACCACGTGCTGGTCATGAAAAGCGGTCGCGTCGTGGAGTCGGGAACCGCCGACGAGATTTATCACACACCGAAGCAGGACTACACGAAGGAACTCCTCGCGGCCGTTCCTCACCTGGGAACTGGAGTGGCGACGGGTAAGGCGGCCACGTCACACAAGGGGGAGACCCCCGTGCTCCGTCTCGCGAACGTCGACATCACCTACCCCAAACGCGGCCGGGTTCCCGCCTTCAAGGCCGCGGAGGACGTCTCCATCGAGATCTATCCCGGAGAGGTTCTCGGTCTCGTGGGTGAATCGGGTTCCGGCAAGACCACAATCGGTCGCGCGGTGGTGGGCTTGTTGCCCGCCGCGGCGGGCGAGATCTCGGTCGCCGGCCAGAACATGGTCGGAGTGTCGCCCAAGGATCTCCGTGCAGTCCGTCGCAACATCGGCATCGTCTTCCAGGATCCGGGTTCGTCGCTCAACCCCCGCTGGCCCATTGGGGAGAGCATCGGAGAGCCGCTCGTTCTTGCGGGTGGATATTCCAAGGACCAAATCGAGCACCGCGTTGAGGAACTCCTCGCGATGGTCGAACTCCCCGTGTCGTACCGCAACCGCTATCCGCACGAGCTTTCCGGTGGTCAGCGCCAGCGCGTCGGAATTGCGCGCGCACTCGCCCTCGACCCCAAAATTCTCGTGGCGGATGAACCTACGTCGGCCCTCGATGTGTCGGTTCAGGCGCGCGTACTCGAGCTGCTAACGAACATCCAGAACGAGAAGAAATTCGCGATTTTGTTCATCTCGCACGACCTCGCCGTGATTGACATGCTCAGTGACCGAATTGCGGTCATGCATCACGGTAAAATCGTGGAGCAGGGTTCGACGGATCAGATTCTGCGTAACCCGCAGGACCCCTACACAAAGAGGCTCATCGCCGCCGTGCCCGTTCCCGATCCCGAGGAACAACGCAAGCGTCGGCGCGCCCGAACTACCTAAGGACTTCACCATGGCTCTCGCCGCGAGAAACGACCTTCGAAACGTGGCGATTGTCGCTCACGTTGACCACGGCAAGACGACACTTGTCGACGCGATGCTCCGACAGACGGGCTCGTTCGCCTCGCACGGCACGGTCGAAGACCGTGTCATGGACTCGAACGACCTCGAACGCGAAAAGGGCATCACGATCCTCGCGAAGAACACAGCGGTGTCGTACTCGGGCGTTCACGCGACCGACGGACCCATCACCATCAACGTGATCGACACCCCCGGCCACGCAGACTTCGGTGGCGAGGTCGAGCGCGGACTATCGATGGTTGACGGCGTCGTACTCCTCGTCGACGCCTCGGAAGGCCCGCTCCCTCAGACGCGATTCGTTCTCCGCAAGGCGCTCGAAGCGAAGCTGCCCGTCATCCTTCTTGTCAACAAGACCGACCGACCCGATGCGCGCATCGACGAGGTCGTTCACGAGACGCAAGATCTGCTTCTCGGTCTCGCCTCGGACCTTCACGATGACGTGCCCGACCTCGACCTCGATTCGATTCTCGACCTCCCCGTCGTTTACGCCTCGGGCCGTGCCGGCGCGGCCTCGTGGAACAAGCCCGCCGACGGTGAACTTCCCGACAACGACGACCTCGAACCGCTGTTCGACGCGATTCTCAAGTACATCCCCGCGCCGACGCACGACACCGACCACCCGCTTCAGGCGCACGTCACCAACCTGGACGCCTCGCCGTTCCTCGGCCGCATCGCGCTCCTCCGTATTTTCCACGGTGAGCTCAAGAAGGGCCAGACCGTCGCATGGATGAAGCATGACGGAACCGTCGAGAATGTGCGCATCACCGAACTTCTCATCACCAAAGCGCTCGAGCGCGTTCCCGCGGAGAGCGCCTCGGCGGGTGACATTGTCGCCGTCGCGGGGTTCGAGAACATCACCATCGGTGAGACCATCGCCGACATGAACGACCCGCGGGCTCTTCCCGTCATCACGGTCGACGACCCCGCCATTTCGATGACGATCGGTACCAACACGTCGCCGCTCGTCGGCAAGGTCAAGGGCCACAAGCTAACCGGACGTATGGTCAAGGATCGTCTCGACCGCGAACTCATCGGAAACGTCTCGGTGCGTCTCGTCGACATTGGCCGCCCCGATGCGTGGGAGGTGCAGGGCCGAGGAGAACTCGCGCTCGCCATCCTCGTTGAGAACATGCGACGTGAGGGCTTCGAGCTCACCGTCGGGAAACCGCAGGTGGTCACCAAGAAGATCGACGGTTCGGTCCACGAGCCGTTCGAGCACCTCACTGTCGACGCTCCCGAGGAGTACCTCGGCGCCATCACCCAGCTGCTCGCCGCCCGCAAGGGGCGCATGGACGGAATGACGAACCATGGCACCGGATGGGTGCGCATGGAGTTCATCGTGCCGTCCCGCGGACTCATCGGATTCCGCACCGAGTTCCTCACCGTCACGCGCGGAACGGGAATCGCCAACGCGATCGCTCACGGATACGCGCCCTGGGCGGGGCAGATCGTCACCCGTCAGAACGGGTCAATCGTCGCCGACCGCCAGGGCGTTGCGACGCCGTTCGCGATGATGGCGTTGCAGGAGCGCATGGCCTTCTTCGTGCAGCCCGGTGACGAGGTTTACGAGGGAATGGTTGTGGGCGAAAACTCGCGCGCCGACGACATGGACGTCAACGTCACGAAGGAAAAGCAGCTCAACAACATCCGTTCGTCGACCTCCGAGGTACTCGAGAAAATGACCCCGCCGCGCGACATGTCGCTCGAGGAATGTCTCGAGTTCGCCCGCGAGGACGAGTGTGTCGAGGTCACGCCCGAGAAGGTTCGCATTCGCAAGGTCGAGCTCGAGCAGAACCTTCGCGCCCGCGCCGCATCGCGCCTCAAGCGACAGAACGATTAGGACCCGAACGGGGTTTAGGCTCGACTCGTGAAGGTTCTGCGGTTCCGCCACGACGGCGTCCCCCATTTCGGGGTCGTCGACGGCGACACGATTTCCCTGCTGGCGGGGGACCCGTTCCACGACGGTATCGAACTGACGGACGAACGCGTTCCGCTCGCGGAGGCGCACCTCATGGCTCCCGTGCAGCCGACCAAAGTGGTCTGCGTCGGCATGAATTACGCCGAGCACGCCGCCGAGATGCATCACGAGGGACCGAAGACGCCGCTCATCTTCCTCAAGCCCCCGACCGCCGTCATCGGCCCGGGAGACCCGATCGTCATTCCCCCCGTCGACGGACGCATCGTTCACGAGGGCGAACTCGCGGTCGTGATCGGAACACTCGCTCACCGCGTCCGCGAAGAGGACTGGAAAGAGGTCGTCTTTGGGTTCACCATCGCCAACGACGTCTCGGCACGGGACGTGATGTTCGCCGATGGACAATGGGCCCGCGCGAAAGGATTTGACACGTTCTGCCCCGTCGGACCGTGGATTGAGACGGATTTCGACCCGTTCGAGAAGCACGAAATCACGACCACCGTGGACGGTGAGGTGCGCCGACACGGATTCACCTCGGACATGACACACAAGCTTCCCGAGATCATCGCGTTCGTATCGAACGCGTTCACGCTCTACCCCGGGGACATCATTTGCACGGGAACCCCGGCGGGACTCGGCGGATTCACCGACGGTCAAACGGTCGAGATCACCATCGACGGAATTGGAACTCTCTCGAACCCGGCGCACAACCGCGACGACCGGGTATGACCTCCACGCCAACTCTCGACGAGGCGTCGGCACGTCGGTATCGTCGCGCCATCATCGCAGGTCAAGCGCTCGCCGGCCTGGGCATCGGAGCGACGATCACCATGGGATCTCTTCTCGCGACGCGAATCGGCGGCTCGGAATCGTGGGCGGGGCTCGCCGCGGCAATGTCGACGCTCGGCTCGGCGATTGCGGCCATCCCGCTCGCTCGTGTGGCCGCACGCCACGGTCGCCGAACGTCACTCGTGACGGGAGCGCTGCTCGCGGCACTCGGCGCGCTCATCATCATCGCGGCGGGCGGGCTGATGTCGATTCCCGTTCTCATCGTCGGCCTTGCCGCCGTCGGTGTCGGAAGCGCCGTCAACCTTCAAGCGCGTTTCGCGGTCACCGATGTGTCAACTCCCGATCGCCGCGCCCGCGACCTGTCCATCGTGGTGTGGGCAACCACGGCGGGCGCGATTCTCGGCCCCAACCTCAACGCCTTCGGCGAGAGCGTCGGAAGCTCGATCGGGCTTCCCGTCGACACCGGCCCGTTCCTCTTCACGATGATCGCGCAACTCGCGGCCGCATCGATGTACTGGTTCGGTATCCCCGGTGGAATCGCCGCGGGGAGCTCCGTCAAAAAGTCCGCGGTATCGACTGCGGTGCCGTCGGCGCGCGTCGCTAACCTCGCCATCGCCGTCATCGCCCTCGCCCACGTGACGATGGTCGGCGTCATGTCCATCACCCCCGTTCACCTCGTCCACGAGGGACACTCGATCGCCTACGCGGGGTTCGTCGTCTCACTCCACGTCGCGGGGATGTACGCCTTTTCGCCGGTGTTCGGTTACCTCGCCGATCGAATTGGGCGAATTCCGACAATGGCGCTCGGGGAAGGGATACTCCTGGCGAGCCTCCTGTTCACGGGCCTCGCACCAATGGATCCCATCGCCGTGACGACGGGGCTCTTCCTGCTCGGGCT
>JAHEGC010000029.1:13034-22941 GCA_024639965.1 Micrococcales bacterium | reverse complement strand
CAGGTGGGGACCTAGGATTGGAGCACCATGGAAACGCCCTTCACGACCGCAACGGGGAGCGACATTCGCGTGCGCTTCTGCCCGTCACCGACCGGCACCCCGCACGTCGGACTCGTACGCACCTGTCTCTTCAACTGGGCGTATGCCCGTCACGTCGGCGGAACGTTCGTGTTTCGAATCGAAGACACTGACGCGGAGCGCGATTCCGAGGAGTCCTACGAACAGTTGCTGGACGCGTTGACCTGGCTAGGGCTCGACTGGGACGAGGGTGTCGTCAAGGGTGGGCCGCACGAGCCCTACCGCCAGTCGCAGCGCACGGCGATTTACCGGGAGATCATCGACGCCCTGCTCGCGTCGGGGCACCTCTACGAGTCGTTCGTCACTCCCGAGGAAATGGAGGCGCGCAACGTCGCCAACGGTCGCGACCCGAAACAGGGCTACGACAATTTTGAACGGCACCTCACCGCGGATGAGCGCGCCGCGTTCCGTGCCGAGGGGCGGGAACCCGCACTACGCCTTCGCGTGCCCGACGAGGACCTCGGTTTCGACGACCTCGTTCGCGGCCCCATCTCGTTCCCCGCGGGCGCAACGACCGACTTCGTGGTCGTTCGCCCCAACGGTGCACCGCTCTACACGTTCGTCAATCCGGTCGACGACGCACTGATGGGCATCACCCACGTGCTGCGCGGTGAGGACCTTCTCTCGTCGACCCCGCGCCAGATCGCGTTGTATCACGCGCTCATTGAGATCGGGGTGACGAAGTTTGTACCACGCTTCGGTCACCTCCCTTACGTGATGGGCGAAGGCAACAAGAAGCTCTCGAAGCGTGACCCCGAGTCGAACCTCTTCCACCACCGCGACCGCGGGTTCGTGCGCGAGGGTCTTCTCAATTACCTCTCGCTCCTCGGGTGGTCAATTTCCGCCGACCGCGACGTGTTCTCGATGGCCGAGATGACCGCCGCCTTCGACATCGCCGATGTCAATCCCAATCCCGCCCGATTCGACATCAAGAAGGCGGAGAGCATCAACGGCGATCAGATTCGCCTGTTGCCGGGGGAGGAGTTCGAGCAGCGAACGCTGCCCTACCTCCACGCCGCCGGATTGATTGATGCAACCCCGACAAGTCACCACCTCGCGCGGCTTCACGAGATTGCACCGCACATTCAGGAGCGCGTGCAATTGCTCGGCGAGGTCCCCGAGATGATCCGATTCCTCTTTGTGGAGGACTCCGCGCTTGACGTGGCTGACGACGCTCGCGCGACCCTCGACGCCGATGCCGCCCGAATTCTTGATGCGGCCATCGCGTCGCTCTCGATGTTGGTGGACTGGTCGACCGCGAACGTCGAATCGACGCTCCGCGAGAGCCTCATCGAGGGCTTGGAACTCAAACCCCGCAGCGCGTTTGGCGCCGTCCGCACGGCCATTTCCGGCCGCCGAGTGAGCCCGCCGCTCTTCGAGTCGATGGAGATTCTGGGCGCCGCCTCGAGCATTGCCCGTCTACGGGCGCTGCGCGATTCGCTCTGACGGCCGACCACGGTTCGCGGGGCGGCCCGATTTCGCTGGCTCGATGGCGTTTGGTAGGCTAGCGCGAGCGACGTAGCTCGCCCCTTGGGGTGTGGTGTAATTGGCAACACGGAGGTTTCTGGTACCTTTGTTCTTGGTTCGAGTCCAGGCACCCCAGCAAGAGAATTTCACGAATCATCGAGCGGAAAACGCTACTCTGTCGAAATGACAACGTTGTCGCGCGCCCGAATTGCGGTGGCCATCAACCCCAGCGCCAACCAGGGTGGGAGTAAAGCCGTTGGCCTCCGCGTCGTCGACGCACTCCGCGCGACGGGTCGAACCGTCGAGGAATTGCGCGCCGAGTCTTACGCCGAACTTGAGGCGCTGGCCCGCGCCGCGGTCAGAGGTGGAGTCGACGCCCTCATCGTCGTCGGCGGTGACGGAACTGCACAACTGGGCACCAACGTGTGCGTCAACACCGACACGCCACTCGGTGTCGTTCCGAGCGGTACGGGCAACGACACGGCTCAGGGGATCCTGGGAATGCCGCTCGGCGACGTCGATTCGTCCATCGCCCTCGTCATCGCGGCTCTCGACAAGCCTGCTCGCCGGATCGACGCGGGCCACATGACATGGCGCGGCGGTGAACGGTGGTTCTGTTCGACGATGTCTGCCGGCTTCGATGCCCTCGTGAACGAACGCGTCAACCGACTCGCCTTCCCTAAGGGTCCGTCGCGATACACCGTGGGAATGATCATCGAACTCATCAAATTGAAGCCCATCCACTACGTGGTCACGATCGACGGTGTGACGACGAACGAACAGGCGATTCTCACGACAATCGCCAACAACTCGCAGTACGGCGGCGGAATGCTCATCTGCCCCGAGGCAAAGCCCGATGACGGCCTGCTCGACCTGCTCATGGTTCGGCCACTCTCCCGTCTCGCCTTCATCCGCATCTACCCCAAGGTGTTCAAGGGCACACACGTGACGGATCCGCGGGTGATTATTCGGCGCGGAAAGAAGTTCCGACTGGAATCCGCAGGGCTCGTCGGATATTCCGACGGAGAGCGAATCGCGCCTCTCCCAATGGACGTCGAGGTCGCTCCGGGGGCACTTCCCGTGCTCGATACCCGGTCCTGACCCAGGTTTGCACCGCCCCTGAGCCTGTGCGATACTAGTCAGGTTGTGCCTGGCCCCATCGTATAGCGGCCTAGTACGCCGCCCTCTCACGGCGGTAACGCGGGTTCGAATCCCGCTGGGGTCACAACTCGAAACCCCCGTCGGTTCTCCGTCGGGGGTTTCCCTGTGGGCGCGACGACTGGGCGAAATCGCCCGCTGATAGGCTGGTCGAACTATGGATAACACGCTTCCGATGTGGTTCGAAGTCACCGCTTATGTGGTCATGGGCTCCATCCTCTTGTTCGACCTGTTCATGGTCATCCGCAAGCCGCATGTGCCGTCGACGCGTGAATCCGCGCTTTGGATCACCTTCTATGTGAGTCTCGCGATCGTTTTCGGGTTTCTCGTCATCACCGTCGCGAACGACGCCGGTCTGAGCGGCACCGAACTCGGTCTTCAGTTCTACGCGGGGTGGTTGACGGAGTATTCCCTCTCGGCCGACAACGTGTTCGTGTTCCTCATCATCATGAGTCAGTTCCGGGTTCCGAAGAAGATGCAGCAGGAATTGCTCATGCTCGGAATCGTGCTGGCCCTCGTTTTCCGTGCGATCTTCATCATGCTCGGGGCCTCCCTGCTCGAGAGCTACTCGTGGCTGTTTTACCTGTTCGGCGCATACCTCGTTTACGTTGCGGTCCAGCAACTCCGAGAAAAAGACGAACACGGCAGTGGCGAAGACAACGTGGTGATGGCCTGGCTCAAGAAGGTCCTGCGGGTCCACCCCGAGTGGCGCGACAACGACCGCTGGCGCACCATGGTCAACGGTGAGCACTTCCTCACCCCGGCCATTCTGGTTCTCGTGTCGCTGGGAACAATCGACCTCATCTTTGCGCTCGATTCCATCCCCGCGATCTTCGGCATCACGACGAGTCCGTTCCTTGTGTTCTCGACGAACATTTTTGCTCTGATGGGTCTGCGCCAGTTGTACTTCCTGCTCGGTGACCTCATCGATCGTTTGCACTACCTCGGCCACGGCATCGCGGCGATTTTGGGGTTCATCGGGTTCAAGTTGGTCAACCACGCCCTCCACCTCAACGAACTGCCCTTCATCAACGGCGGGCAGCACGTGGAGATCATTCCCGAAATTCCGACGTGGCTCTCGCTGGTCGTGATTGTGGCAACGCTTGCTGTCGCGGTGCTGGCGAGTCTCGCGCGCACCAAGCGCGAGAACGCCGAAAAATAGCCTCGCGCGAGCGGTAAACTGGCTCGGATGAACGCCGCTACGCCCCGCACCCTCGCCGAAAAGGTGTGGGACAACCATCTCGTCGTCAAGGGCGAGAACGGCGAGCCCGATCTCATCTACATCGACTTGCACCTGGTTCACGAGGTGACCAGTCCCCAGGCCTTCGACGGCCTTCGCATGGCGGGTCGACCGGTTCGCCGCCCCGATCTTACGATCGCCACGGAAGACCACAACACACCCACCCTCAACATCACCGCACAGATCGCCGATCCCACCTCGCGCACCCAGATCGAAACGTTGCGCACCAACGCGAAGGAGTTCGGAATTCGACTCCACTCGCTGGGTGACATCGAGCAGGGAATCGTGCATGTTGTCGGGCCGCAACTCGGGTTGACGATGCCCGGAATCACGGTCGTTTGCGGCGACAGCCACACCTCCACCCACGGCGCGTTCGGCGCGATGGCGTTCGGAATCGGCACCTCTGAGGTGGAGCACGTCCTCGCAACTCAAACCCTCCCGCTCAAACCTTTCAAGACAATGGCCATCACCGTCAACGGTCGGCTGCGTCACGGCGTCACAGCGAAGGACATCATCCTCGCGGTCATCGCCAAAATCGGCACTGGCGGCGGTCAGGGATACGTGCTCGAATACCGTGGCAGCGCGATTCGCGACCTCTCGATGGAGGGGCGCATGACCATTTGCAACATGTCGATCGAGGCGGGCGCCCGCGCGGGAATGGTGGCTCCCGATCAGACGACGTTCGACTACCTCAAGGGTCGCCCGCACGCACCGCAGGGAGCCGACTGGGACGAGGCTGTCGCCTACTGGTCGACTCTCGCCACCGATGACGGCGCCACCTTCGATGCTGAGGTCGTCATCGATGGCGATGCTCTCGAACCGTTCGTCACCTGGGGAACCAACCCCGGTCAGGGCGTTCCGCTCTCGGAGACGGTGCCCAACCCCGCCGACATCGCCGACCCGAACGAACGCGCCAACGCCGAGCGCGCGCTCGAGTACATGGGCCTCGAGGCGGGAACGCCACTCAAAGAAATTCGCGTCGACCAAGTGTTCATGGGGTCCTGCACCAACTCACGCATCGAAGACCTGCGCGCGTTCGCCGGCGTCATCAAGGGCAAGAAGCTCGCGGACGGCGTCAAACTCATGGTCGTTCCCGGTTCTGCCCGCGTTCGGCTCGAAGCCGAGGCCGAAGGCATCGACAAAATCGTCACCGATTTCGGGGGCGAGTGGCGATTCGCCGGTTGTTCGATGTGTCTGGGAATGAACCCCGATCAACTTCAGCCGGGCGAGCGCTGCGCATCGACGTCGAATCGCAACTTTGAGGGTCGGCAGGGCAAGGGCGGTCGAACGCACCTCGTGTCACCGCTCGTCGCCGCCGCGACCGCGATTCGCGGAACGCTGTCGAGCCCGTGGGATGTGGAGTGATCGTGGAGAAACTGACCGTCATCACCGGCGTCGGAGTTCCCCTCCGCCGCACCAATGTCGACACTGACCAGATCATCCCAGCGGAATTCCTCAAGCGCGTGACCAAGACCGGGTTCGAGGACGCGCTATTCCAGCGCTGGCGCCAGGAACCCGACTTCATTCTCAACCGTGAACCATATTCGACCGGAACCGTGCTCGTCGCGGGAACCGACTTCGGCACGGGGTCGTCGCGTGAGCACGCGGTGTGGGCGTTGCGGGACTACGGTTTCCAGGCCGTCATCGCTCCGCGCTTCGCCGACATCTTCCGCGGTAACTCGGGCAAGCAGGGGCTGCTCACCGCGGTCGTCCCCGAGGACGTCGTCGAGCGCATCTGGGGCGAGATCGAAGAGAACCCCGGCACCGAGGTCACGGTCGACCTCGAGTCACGGACGGTCACCTGCGGTTCGGTGACGAGCCCGTTCGAGATCGACGACTACACCCGCTGGCGACTCATGGAGGGGCTCGACGACATCGGCCTGACGCTCCGCCATGAGAATGCCATCACCGAATTCGAAACGCACCGCGAGTCGTGGCGCCCGACAACACTTCCGGTGCGATGAGCGAACTCGACGACGACGCCAAGCGTCAGGGGGCCAAGGTCGGTCTGACCGGGGATACCCTCATCATTCACGGCGGCAAACCGCTTCACGGTCGGGTCGACGTGCGCGGCGCAAAGAACCTCGTCACCAAGGCGATGGTGGCGGCCCTTCTCGGTGATTCGCCGTCGGTGCTGCGCGATGTTCCCGCGATTTCCGACGTCGCCATCGTGCGCGGACTGCTCGAAGCGCACGGCGTTCACGTCACCGACAGTGCCGAGGGGGAACTTACGCTCGACCCGACGAACGTGACGAGCGCGCACTTCGCCGAGATTGATGCCCACGCTGGTTCGAGTCGAATCCCCATCCTCTTCTGCGGTCCGCTGCTGCATCGCCTCGGCGAGGCGTTCATCCCCGACCTCGGTGGTTGCCGCATCGGCGACCGCCCCATCAACTTCCACCTCGACGCTCTTCGCGCGTTCGGGGCGACCGTCACCAAACTCCCGCAGGGCATTCACCTCACGGCACCCGAGCGCCTCCGCGGAACTCACATCGAACTGCCGTTCCCGTCGGTCGGCGCGACCGAGCAGGTGCTTCTCACCGCCACAATGGCCGAAGGCGTTACCGAGCTCAAGAACGCCGCGATCGAGCCCGAAATCATGGATCTCATCGCCGTGCTGCAAAAGATGGGCGCGATCATCTGGATTGAGCCGAACCGCACTATCTACATCGAGGGTGTTGAGCGACTCGGCGGCTACGAGCATCGTTCACTCTTCGACCGCAATGAGGCCGCATCCTGGGCCGCGGCGGCGCTCGTCACCAAGGGTGACATCTTTGTCGTCGGGGCGAAGCAACAGGAACTCCTCACCTTCCTCAACGTCTTCCGCAAGGTCGGCGGAGAATTCGAGGTTCACGAAGACGGCATCCGCTTCCGTCACCCGGGCGGCACGTTGAGCCCCGTCGTGGTGGAAACCGACGTCCACCCCGGGTTCATGACCGACTGGCAACAGCCGCTCATCGTCGCGCTGACGCAGGCTGAGGGCACATCGATTGTGCACGAGACCGTCTACGAGAACCGCTTCGGATTCACCGAGTCGCTCAACAAGATGGGCGCTGACATCGTCGTGCACCAAGAAGGTATCGCCTCCATCACCCGCCGCGTCCCGCGCCGCGCTCTGGAACAGGCCGCGGTCATCACCGGTCCGACCCCGTTGCACGGTGCCGACATTCGTGTGCCCGACTTGCGCGGTGGCTTCTCGCACCTCATCGCGGCCCTCGCGGCGACGGGAACTAGCCGCATCTCCAATGTGGGAATCATCGCCCGTGGGTACGAGCACTTCATCGACAAGCTCCGCGATCTCGGGGCCGACTTTGAGCTCGCCGACTAGGCTTTCGGCAAGGAGGATCGAGATGGCGACTCAGGAGAAATCCTTGCGCTGGCGCGTTGTCGCCGGTATTGCTTTGCCGCTCATGTCAATCATTTCCCGTATCTCGGTTCGCGGCGGCGAACACCTTCCCCAGTCGGGTCCGTTCATCGTCGCGCCCTGTCACTATTCCGCCATCGATCCCGTGGTCATGGGAATCGGGGTCTGGAAGGCGGGTCGAACGCCGCGGTTCATGGCAAAGGAATCACTTTTCCGCGTCCCGCTTCTCGGCTCGATCCTCAAGGGGCTCGGGCAAATACCTGTGGATCGCGCGGGTCAACAGCGCGCTCTGGGGCCGATGAAGGCCGCGAAGACGCTCGCGCAGTCGGGAGGCGGCATCATCATCTATCCCGAGGGTTCGCTCACGCGCGACCCCGACATGTGGCCGATGCGCGGCAAGACCGGTGCGGTGCGCATGGCGCTCGACACGGGGATGCCGCTCATCCCCGCGGCACATTGGGGAACCCAGGTCCTCATGCCGCGTTACTCGGGCAAGATTCGATTCTTCCCGCGATCCCCCATCACCGTACTGTTCGGCAAGCCCATCGACCTCGCGCCGTTCGCGGGCAAGCCCATCGACCAGAAGCTTCTCACGCACGCGACCGACATTCTCATGAGCGCGATCGCCGACCTTCAGGGGCAGTTGCGCGGCGAGACGCCTCCGGCGAAGCGGTGGGATCCGTCCGAGCACAACCAGACCACCACGGGGAAGTTCTGAGATGACCACGGTCGCGGTGCTCGGTGCCGGCGCGTGGGGAACCACCTTCGCCAAGGTGCTCGCCGATGGCGGAACTGACGTCCAGGTGTGGGCTCGCCGCGAAGAAGTCGCGCGCGAGATCAACGAGACACACCGCAACACCAAATACTTACAGCGCGTCAACCTCCCGCTCTCTATCACCGCGTCGACGTCGCTCGCGGTGTCGCTCGCCGGAGCCGACGAGGTCTACCTCTCCGTTCCGTCGCAATCGCTGCGTTCCGTGTTGGGAGACATCGCGCCGGTTCTCGGTGACGACGTGCCCGTCGTCTCGCTCATGAAAGGTGTCGAACGGTCGACG
Source organism: Micrococcales bacterium (assembly GCA_024639965.1). Classification (GTDB taxonomy): domain Bacteria; phylum Actinomycetota; class Actinomycetes; order Actinomycetales; family Microbacteriaceae; genus MWH-TA3. Next base: position 14,579 of record JAHEGC010000029.1, on the reverse strand, counting down.
GGGCTTCGCATGAGCGAGGTGATCCGCGAAGTCACGGGAATCGACGAGGGACGCATCGCCGTCGTGTCCGGCCCCAACCTCGCCCTCGAACTCTCGCGGGAAGAGCCGACCGCGTCGGTCGTCTCGTCGTCGAACAACGACACCGCCGTGGCGGTCGCCGCGACCTGTCGAAATCACTACTTCACGACACTGACGAACAACGACGTCATCGGAACGGAATTCGGTGGCGTGCTCAAGAACCTCATCGCGGTCGCGGTCGGAATCGCCGACGGCGCGGGGTACGGCGACAACACGAAGGCGTCGATCATCACGCGCGGCCTCGCCGAACTTTCCGCCTTCGCCGCCGCCTACGGGGCAAAGCCCGAGACGATGTGGGGTCTCGCCGGCCTCGGTGACCTCATCGCAACCTGCGAATCGCCTCTCTCGCGCAACAACACCGCCGGCCGCCTTCTCGGTCAGGGGTACTCCTACGAGATGGTCATCCGCCAGATGGATCAGACGGCGGAGGGGCTCTCCTCGGTGGATCCGATTCTCACTCTCGCCGCGGCGAAGGGTGTCGCGATGCCCATCGTGGCGCAGGTGCAACAGGTTCTTCGCGGAACGCTCGACCCCCGCGAACTCGCCCCGCACCTCGCCACCGACTCGGAGATCGTGTCGGAGGAATAGTGGCGGTTCAGGCACTGGCGGACGGCCGGGTGCTCGCCGAGCGAATCGGCGGGTCGCCCGCGCGGATTGTCGCGCTTCACGGGTGGGGTCGGACGGGCACCGATTTCGTGTCCGTGCTCGATGGCCTCGATGCGCTCGCGATTCATCTGCCCGGTTTCGGTCCGACCTCCCCGCCCGAATCGGTGTGGGGTACCGAGGAATACGCCGAACTCGTCGCCGACGCAATCCGCCCTATCGCGCCCGTCGTGCTCGTCGGACATTCGTTCGGAGGCCGAATCGCGGTGCGCCTCGCCGCGCGCCACCCAGACCTCGTCTCGGGTCTCGTGTTGACGGGAGCGCCCCTCGTCAGGCTCGCGCCCGCTTCGACGCCGTCGCTGGCGTATCGCATCGTCCGACAACTCAATCGTTGGGGCGTTATCCCCGATTCAGTGATGGAGGCTCGTCGAAAGAAGGCGGGAAGTGCCGATTACAACGCGGCCCAGGGAATCATGCGGAACATCATGGTGAAGACCGTCAATGAAAATTACGACGACGACCTCGCGCGCGTCACCGCCCCGACGTGGATGGTGTGGGGCGAGAACGACACCGCCGCGCCGACGGCCGCGGGTGAGGTCGCCTCGACGCGAATTTCCGGCGCTCACTGGACCGTCGTTCCCGGAGAGGCGCACCTCCTCACCCCCGTGCTTGGTCGTGCGGTGCGCAGCGCCATTGAGGAGGCGCTCGCGTGACGAATCTCGTTGCGTGGGCGATTGCCCTCGCCCTGTCCACGGCACTGGGAATCAAATGGCTTCGCGTCGCTCAGCGCGAGCATTACATCGCCGGCTGGGTGACTCGAATTGCGCTCGGGTGGGGCCGCGCACGACCCAGTTCGTTGTGGCC
>JAHEGC010000029.1:0-12934 GCA_024639965.1 Micrococcales bacterium | reverse complement strand
TTGGAAATGACGTTCTCGCGCTGGTGGCACTCACGATTGCCACCCTCTGGCCGTGGGGCCTCGGGTTTCGGGGCCGTTCCTCGAAACTTCAGTGGACCACCCGCCTTCGCCGTCTCGCCCTGATCTGGCTCGTGCTGTCCGTTGTAATGGCGCTCACCCTCGGCGGAATGGCCGTTGTCATTGTTGCGCCCATCCTCATGGACCTCGCGTTGGTGATTGCAACGCCGATCGAAAAGGCGCTGTCCCGCAAGTGGCTCGTCGCGGCGCAGAAGAAACTTCGTCAGGTGCGCCCGACCGTCGTGGCGGTGACGGGGTCGTACGGTAAGACGTCGACCAAGGGGTACATCGCCCACCTCGTCGGAACGAAGTTCTCGGTTGTGCCCAGCCCCGCTTCGTTCAACAACCTGCTCGGGCTCGCCCGTGCGGTCAACGACAAGTTGACCCCCGGCACCGAGGTGTTCGTCGCCGAGATGGGCGTCTACGGCGAGGGGGAGATACGCGAACTGTCGAAATCGTTCCCGCCGGACATCGCCGCCATCACGGTTATCGGCGAAGCGCACCTCGAGCGCATGAAGAACCGCGCGACGATCCTTCGCGCGAAGAGTGAGATTGTGGAGAACGCCGCAACGGTCGTCCTTCCCATCGATGACCCCGATCTGGCGGCGCTCGCCGACTCGTGCGAAGCGAAGGGTAAGCGCGTCATTCGCGTCTCGGCCCTGGGGGCAGACGCCGACGTATCCGTCGATCCGCTCATCGGTCGAGTGTCGATCGGCAAGGATTCCGCGCCCGTCACGATTTCGGGCGTCGGCCATGCGGTCAACGTCGCCGTCGCGGTCGGCATTGCCCACGCGCTCGGTGTGCCGCTCGCCTCGATGGCTCCGAACCTCGGCAACCTGCCCACCGCAGCGCACCGCGCGGAACCGCAACAAGCCCCGAGTGGCGCGCTCATCATCGACGATTCGTACAACGCCAACCCCTCGGGTGCTGCCCGGGCGGTCGAGGGCGGTTCGGCCATCGCGAAGGCGCGTTCGGGCCCGTTCGTGGTTGTGACGCCGGGCATGATCGAGCTCGGCCCGGTTCAGTTCGAGCGCAACCGTGCCTTTGCCGAGCACATCGCATCGGTCGGCGGTGAACTGTTTGTGGTTGGTTTCACGAACCGTCGCGCGCTCATCGCGGGCTTACCCGAAGCCCGCCTCTTCGCCGACAGGCCAGCCGCCATGGCCGCCGCCCTCGAGCGTGCCGGCGCGACGGGCGTTATCCTTGTCGAAAACGACCTGCCCGACCATTACGCGTAACGGCGGCTCCCGTGGGCAGGGGAGCCAGACGGGATTTCGATGAGCGCCTCACCGTGGGCCGTTGTGTTTGGCGGGCCGAGCCCCGAACACGAGATCTCGATTCTGACCGGGCTTCAGGCGGAACGCGTTCTCACCGACGCGGGCGAATCGGTTCACCCAATCTACTGGGCGCCGTCGGGCGAATGGTTCCTCGTGCCCAACGGTACCGAGGCGAAGGATTATCTCGAGGGCGCGCCCAAGGCGGCGAAACCGCTCGAGGTTCGACTTTCGCCCGACCCCGGATTTGCCGCGAAGAAGTCGTTCGGCAGCGGCACCCTCGACATCGAGGCCGCTCTGCTTTGCTTCCACGGAGGAATCGGGGAGGGCGGCGGCGCTGCCGCGATCTTCGACGCCATGGGAATCCCGGCAACGGGCTCTACGCTGTTCGCCGGCGCTGTGGGAATGGACAAGCTCGCCTTCGGTGGGCTGATGGAGTCATCGGGAATTCCGACTCTTCAACGCCGCGCGGTCTCCGCCGAAGTTGAACCCGGATTCTCGGGGCCGTACATCGTGAAGCCGCGTTTCGGTGGTTCGTCGATCGGTATCGAAATCGCCGACGACCTCGCCTCGGCTCGCGCCCTCGCGCAGTCGAGCCCCCACCTCAAGAACGGCGCAGTCCTCGAGCCCTATCGCCCGAACCTCGTCGATCTCAACATCGGATTTCGCACCTTCCCCCACCTCGAACTCACCGACCTCGAAAAGCCCCTTCGCGGCGGAGACACCTCGGGTCTTTACTCGTACGCCGAGAAGTACCTCGCTGGCGGTGCCGGATCGGATGCGGGACTGACGAGTGCACCGCGCGAATTCCCAGCGAACTACCCCACGCCGATTCACGAGCGTGCCGCCGAATTGGCCCGCGCAGTCGCCGGGGTGACGCGATTGACGGGACTCGTTCGCGTCGATCTGCTGCTCGATGAAAAGTCGGGTGAAATCTTTGTCAACGAGGTCAACTCGATTCCCGGTGCGCTCTCGCTCTATCTCTGGGCACCGAAGCACTCCGCCATCACGGTCATTCGGGACGCTCTCACCGAGGCACGCGATCGACGCGTCGTGTTCCCCCAGGCGGGACACGGCGGTGGAGTCGCCCTTCGCGCGGCGGGCGGAATTTCGTCGAAGCTTCTCGGTCTCGGCTAGTTCCCGAGAGGGTCAACGGGATCGAGGCAGGCGTCAATCACCGGGATGGTGCCAATCGCGGTGGCGAGTTCACCCAACGCGGTCGTTCCTCCGACCGCGGTCGAATCGATGAGTACCTCGACGGCGGGGCTTCGGCCGAAGGTGACGAACGCGAAGTTGGGGTCGTTCGTCGCATCGCGCAACCAATCGATGCCGTCGACGGTCGCGCAGGGGAGCGCCGACGGTCCCGTGTCGGGCAGTCCGCAGCGAACGATGACGACGGCGGGGTCGCCCCACGCGGCGGTGGATTGGGCGTTCGTGGAGCGACGATCCAACCCCGCAACCGTGTCGGGAAGGCGCACCATCACCTCGGCGCACGCTGGGTCGTTGGCGAATTCGGCGGGCCGGAGCGGCACCGTGCCCGCGCATCCGGCGAGGGAGGCGACCAGGGCAACGCTGGGGAAAACGAGAGGTATGCGCATCGCTTTCAGGCTACCGTTGAACCGTGAACGAGCCGCGTGACACCATCGGTTCCCTCGGCGAGGGAGCAACGCTCGCGCGCATCTTCCCCCTTCTGCCACCCTCGACGCGCACCGTCCTGGGTCCGGGCGACGACTGCGCCGTCATCACTGTGCCGGACGGCCGAGTTCCCGTCACGACCGATCTGATGGTGGAGGGGCCCGATTTCCGCCTCGGACTGTCGACGGGGTATGACATCGGTTGGAAGGCCTGTGCCACGAACCTCGCCGACATCGCGGCGATGGGAGCGACCCCGACCGCGCTCGTTGTCGGGCTGGCGGCACCCGCCGCCACGCCCATCACCTTCGTCGAGGATCTCGCCCGCGGCTTTCACGACGCCGCCACCGCACTAGCGCCTGGCTGCGGCGTCGTCGGCGGTGATCTTTCCAACGGTCCCATCGTCATGGTCGCCGTCACGGCGTTGGGCGAATTCGACGGTGTTGACCCCGTCACACGTGCGGGCGCCACAATCGGCAACGTTGTCGCCGTCGCCGGTGACCTCGGTGTCGCCAAGCGCGGGCTCGACATTCTCTTCGAACGCGCGGTCGGCTCGGACGGAACGGTGGATGTCGCCGAGGTTGCTCGCGCGTGGGCAGCGAACCCCGTCGAGGTTTCCGCTCAACTTCGGCCCTCACCGCCCATTGGCGCCGGTCGAATCGCCGCGCTCGCTGGCGCGACGGCGATGATGGACGTCTCCGACGGTCTGGTCCTCGACGCGCGCCGAATCGCGACCGCGAGCGGTGTCGCCATCGACCTCGACCTCGCGGCCGTCGGCGACCTCGACGCCCTCACCGGCGGCGAGGATCACTCGCTCCTCGCGTGCTTCCCGTTGTCCGCGACAATCCCCGCCGCGTTCCGCACCATCGGTCGTGTCGCCCCGGGTGCAGGTGTCCGTATCGACGGTGTTGCGTTCGACGCGGCCGGAGGCTGGGATCCGTTCAGCGACTATTCGCCGAGTTCGAGCCAATAAACCCGCGTCTCGCCATAATCCTTCGGCGCGAGTTCGATGAACCCCTTCGGCCACGCGGGCACGGCCTCGCGCGCCGCGCGTTCGACTGCGACGACGGCGTCGGCGGAGAGGCGGGGGAGGAGCGACTCGAGCGCGGCAACGAGGTTCGCATTCGTCACGTCGTAGGGCGGGTCGAGGAACGCGATGTCCCAGCTCTCTCGAGTGGAATCGAGGAACGAGGTGACCGCGGCGCGGTGCGCGCGAATCGTCGCGGAGGGTGTGACACCCGCCACCGTCTCTATGTTCTTCTTCATCACGTTGATCGCGCGTTCGGAACTGTCCACCAGATCAACGCGAACGGCACCGCGCGAGGCGGCTTCGAGTCCGAGCGCGCCACTGCCCGCGTACAGGTCGATGACGCGAGCGTCGGCGACGTCGGTGAGGGCGTCCAGCCGCGAAAAAATCGCCTCGCGTACGCGGTCCGAGGTCGGTCGTGTCCCCGCGGCGGGCACTCGGAGAGTGTGGCCACCGGCGAGTCCGGCGATGATTCGAGTCACGTGTCAAGGCTAGCGACTCCCTTCCCCTTGGCGGGTCGCGCGGGACCTCGGCGGTAGCGTGAATTCGTGACCGAATCGTTCCTCGACACCCCGCTGGCCCGGGTGATGGGCGAGCGCACGGCAAAAGCGCTGACGAAGGCGTTCGGTTTCGACACGGTGGCGGGCCTCCTCGGGCACTTCCCTCGTCGATACGCCGAACGGGGCGAACTCACCGCACTCGACGCACTTCCGCTCGACGAGGCGGTGACGATCGTGGCCGAGGTCGTGCGCATCAACAATCGGCCGTTGACCGGGCGCAAGGGGTCCCTTCTCGAGGTCGTCATCACCGACGGCACGGGAACGCTCTCGCTGACGTTCTTCAATCAGGCGTGGCGCGCGAACACCCTTCGACCTGGAAAGCGCGGCATCTTCGCGGGCAAGGTGGGGGAGTACCGCGGTCAGCGCCAACTCACCCACCCCGATTACGAATTGTTCGACGACGACGAATCGGTTTCCGACGAGGTCGCCGAACAGTGGGCGAAGACACCCATTCCGATTTATCCCGCAACGAGCACCGTCGCGTCGTGGCAGATTGCCCGCGCGGTCGGCGTGGTTCTCGACATCCTCCCCGAACTTGACGACCCCGTGCCGGCTGAAATTCGCACCGCGCGCACTCTGCTCAGCTATTCCGATGCTCTGCGTCGCATCCACCGCCCCGCGGAACACTCCGAGTGGCGGGAGGCGCGCGACACGCTCCGATTCCACGAGGCGTTCCTCGTGCAGACGGCACTGCGTCGCGATCGACTCCGTGCCGCCGAAGCAGCGTCCGTGCCGCGCACCCCGGGCGCACTCCGCGCGGCGTTTGACGCTTCCCTTCCATATTCGCTGACTGCGGATCAGGCGACGGTGGGATCGGAAATCGACACCGACATGGCCCGGGCGCATCCGATGAGCCGCCTCGTGCAGGGCGAGGTCGGTTCGGGCAAGACGCTCGTCGCCATCCGGGCGATGCTCACCGCCATCGAGGACGGCGGGCAGGCGGCGCTCATCGCCCCGACCGAGGTGCTCGCCACACAACACGCACGCTCCATCGCCGCATCCCTCGCTTCTCTCGACGAAGATCTTGGTGTCACGCTGGTCGTCGGTAGCCTTCCCGCCGCCGAACGGAAGCGGGCAAATCTCGCGGTCGCGAGCGGCGCTGCGCGAATCGTTATCGGAACGCACGCACTGCTCAGTGACTCCGTCACGTTCAATGATCTCGCCCTCGTCGTGATCGACGAACAACACCGGTTCGGTGTGGAACAACGCGACACGCTCAAGCGCAAGGGAACCTCCCCGCACCTTCTCGTGCTCACCGCCACTCCCATCCCGCGAACCGTCGCGATGACGGTGTTCGGCAATCTCGACATCTCGACCATTCGAACGCTTCCGGCGGGACGAGCGCCCATCCAATCGCACGTCGTGGCGCTCGCGGAGCATCCCGCCTGGATCGCGCGGGTCTGGACGCGTCTCGCCGAGGAAATCGATGCGGGCCGCCAGGGATTCGTCGTGTGTTCCGCGATCGATGCGACCACGGTGGACAACGACGCGGACCTCGTCGAGGACGAGGCGGTCACCGTTCCGCGCGCCAGTGTCGAGGAGATTCTCCCGGTCGTTCGCGCCGCCCTCCCCACACGACGGGTTGAGGCGGTCCACGGGCGATTGCCCGCCGACGAGAAGGACGCCACGATGCGTGCGTTCGCCGCGGGGGAAATCGATGTGCTCGTCGCAACGACGGTCATCGAGGTCGGGGTCGATGTGCCCAACGCCTCGACGATGATCGTGCTCGACGCCGATCGATTCGGCGTCAGCCAACTCCACCAGTTGCGCGGCCGGGTCGGTCGTGGCGGGGTGCCGGGAATCGCCCTCTTTGTCACCCACTCCGACCCGTTCTCCCTCGCCCGCGAACGCGTCGACGCCGTGGCGAGCACCACCGACGGATTCGAACTCGCGCACAAGGATCTTGAACTTCGTCGTGAGGGCGACGTGCTCGGTGAGCGGCAGTCGGGCGGTCGCGCGGGACTCGTACTCCTGCGCGTCACGGTCGACGGCGAGGTGATCGAGGATGCCCGAACCGCGGCGGACGCGGTGCTCGCGAACGACCCGAACCTGGCCGCCCACCCGGCTCTTCTCGAGGCGCTCGATCGTCGACTCTCGCGTCGCGAGCGCGAATTCCTCGCCAAGTCCTGACATTCGGGAAACGCGCGGATACGCTGGGGGAATGACCTCGCTCGCCGTTGTGCCCGGCTCGTTCGACCCGGTGACACTGGGCCACCTCGACGTGATCGAGCGCGCGCGCAACCTGTTCGACGACGTCCACGTCGTCGTGGTGCACAACCCCGGGAAGAGCGCGATGCTCCCCGTGGCTCGTCGCGTCGAACTCATCGAGCAATCCCTTGCCGATGCGGGGATCGCCGACCGCGTGACGGTGACGAGTTGGAGTGTCGGTCTGCTCGTCGATTACTGCCAGGAGGTGGGCGCGACGGCGCTCGTCAAGGGGATTCGCTCGGAGGTCGACGTGACCTACGAAACTCCGATGGCGATCGTCAACCGCGATCTCGCGGGAATCGAGACCGTGTTCGTTCTCCCTAACCCCGCCCACGCCCACGTGTCCTCGTCGCTGGTGCGGCAGGTCGCGTCGCTCGGCGGCGACGTGTCGACCTACGTGCCTGCCGCGGTGTCGCGTTTCATGAACTCCAGCGATTTCTCCTGAACGGAGCCGCGCGGGGGTTACCCTTGAAGGGTGAAGACCTCGTCCTCCAATCCTTTCCACATCAACGTCTTCGACGTCTCGCACCGCATCGGTGAGGACCGCGAGAAGCACCTCGAGTTTCCCGCTCCGGAGAAGCTCGGCGAGGGAATCGCCGTCGTGCCCGCCGGAACACCCATCGTGATGGATGTGCGACTCGAGGGCCTCCACGACGGCATTCTCGTGTCCGCCGAGGTCGAATCGACAGCCACCGCAGAGTGTGTGCGCTGCCTCGAGCCCGTTACCCTCCCCGTCCGAGTGGAATTTCAGGAGCTTTTCGCGTATTCTCCTACGGAGGAACTCGAGTATTCGGTTCACGATAATCACGTGGATTGTGAACCGCTTGTTCGAGACGCGGTGGTGTTAGAACTGCCGTTCCAGCCGCTGTGCGACGAGGACTGTTTGGGGCTGAACCCGGAAACGGGCGAGAAACTGACGGAACCGAGCAACACGAGCGCGTCGAACATCGATCCGCGATGGGCGGCACTGGAGGGATTCACCTCCACCCCAGAGACCACGGCCGAATAACCGGCCATCAGCAAGAGGACATCATCATGGCAGTTCCCAAGCGCAAACAGTCGCGTTCGAACACCCGCTCACGCCGTTCGCAGTGGAAGGCTGAATTGCCGACGCTCGTCAAGACCGTCGAGAACGGCAAGACCGTGTACAGCCTCCCTCACCGTGCGAAGATCGTCACCGACTCGGTCGGCACTGAACTCTTCTTTGAGTACAAGGGCCGCAAGGTCGCCGACGCCTAATTCACATTGTTCGACAGCGCGCCGAAGCATCCGTCTTCTGGCGCGCTGTTGTTTTAGCCGATGAGCACCGACGCCCCGTTCCGTGACCCCGCCGAGTTGGCGAGGGTCATCGGGGTGTCGATCAACCCGGTGCTCCTCACCACCGCGTTGACGCATCGTTCCTACGCCTACGAACACGGCGGCACCAATTACGAACGACTCGAGTTCCTCGGTGACGCGATTCTGCAGCAGGTCGTCACCATTGAGCTCTTTCATCGCTTCGCCGACCTCAACGAGGGCGACCTCGCCAAACGGCGCGCCGCGCTCGTCAGCACGACGGCTCTCGCGGAAATCGCTCGCGGCCTCAACCTCGGGCCCTTCATACGACTCGGTAACGGTGAAATTTCGACGGGTGGCGCCGATAAGTCGTCCCTCCTCGCCGACGTCGTCGAGTCGATCATCGGCGCAGCGTTCCTCTCGCTCGGCCGCGAGGATTCGTCCGACCTGGTTCTGCGACTCGTCGCGCCGTTGTTCGAGTCAGCCGATCGTTTTGGCAATGCACTCGACCCGAAGACGGCGTTGCAGGAATTGTTCGATCGCAAGGGCATGGGAAAGCCCGTCTACGACGTGACCGCCAATGGGCCCGATCACGCCCGCACTTTCGACGCGACCATCGAACACGACGACCGAGTGCTCGGTCGAGGCGAGGGAACGAGCAAGAAGGCCGCGGAAGCGAATGCGGCACTCGCCGCACTCGCCGCGCTCGCGGAGAAGTAGTGCCCGAGTTACCCGAAGTCGAAGTGGTTCGACGCGGATTGGATTCCCACTTCGTTGGTGCCCACATCGAGGACGTCGTCATTCGTGATGCGCGGTCGGTTCGCCGCAACGCCTCCGGCCCCGCCGGATTTATCACCGCACTTCGCGGAACCACCCCCCTCGCCGCGGTTCGGCGCGGGAAGTTTCTGTGGCTTCCCCTCGATTCGGGAGACGCCCTCGTCGTGCATCTTGGTATGAGCGGCCAGGTCAGGCTTCCCGATGGCGAACCGCATCGTCACGAACGCATCCGGTTCACTCTCGAGGCGAAGCCACCCGTGGCGTTCGTCGATCAGCGAATCTTCGGAGGGATGGCGCTCGACACGCTCGTCGAAGTGTCCGACGGCGCGGCGGCGGGGCGCGGCTCCGATTCAACGCGCCTCCCCGCGAGCGTCGCTCACATCGCGCGGGATGCCCTCGACCCGGCGCTCGACGAATCCCGTCTCATCGAGCGTCTCCGTTCGAGGGCGATCAGCACCAAGGTCGCCCTTCTCAACCAAGAACTCGTGTCGGGTGTCGGAAACATCTACGCCGACGAGGCGCTGTGGGCGGCACGCATCAACGGCCAAACCCCCTCCGCCGATCTCACGATCGACGAGTGGCGCCGACTTCTCGACGAGGTGCGACGCGTCATGAGCAACGCGCTCGAAGCGGGTGGCACCTCCTTCGACGCCCTGTACGTCAACGTCAACGGCGAATCGGGCTATTTCGACGTCTCCCTCAACGCCTACGGACAAACGGGTAAGCCGTGCGCCCGTTGCGGAACCCCCATCGTGCGCGTGCCGTGGCAGAACCGCTCGTCACACTTCTGCCCGTCGTGCCAGCCGGTGCCCCGACGCGGTTAGTGGCAGGGCATTCCGCACGGAATAATGGAGGGATGTATCTGAAGTCCCTGACCCTCAAGGGCTTCAAGTCGTTCGCTCAAGCGACGACCTTCCAGTTCGAACAAGGGGTCACCGCCATCGTCGGGCCCAACGGGTCGGGCAAGTCGAACGTCGTCGACGCCCTCGCCTGGGTGATGGGCGAGCAGGGCGCCAAGACGCTGCGCGGCGGAAAGATGGACGACGTCATCTTCGCGGGGACGTCGACCCGCGGACCTCTCGGTCGCGCCGAAGTCGCCCTCACCATCGACAACTCCGATGGCGCACTTCCCATCGAGTACAGCGAAGTGACAATCTCCCGTATTCTCTTCCGTAACGGCCAATCCGAATACGCGATCAACGGGGAGTCGTGCCGCCTCCTCGACGTCCAAGAACTCCTCTCCGATTCGGGTCTCGGTCGCGAGATGCACGTCATCGTCGGCCAGGGGCGCCTCGACACGGTCCTCTCGGCGACTCCCGAAGATCGCCGCGGATTCATCGAAGAGGCTGCGGGAATCCTCAAGCACCGCCGCCGCAAGGAGAAGACGGTCCGCAAGCTCGAGGCGATGCAGGCCAACCTCACGCGACTCAACGACCTCGCTGGCGAGATCCGTCGTCAGCTCAAACCGCTCGGCAAGCAAGCGGAGGTTGCCCGGGAGGCCCAGAACATTGCCGCGGTGGTGCGCGATGCGCGTGCGCGGATTCTCGCGGACGACGTTGTCACGCTGCGCACCGAGATTAACACTCAGCAGCAGAGCGAAACGGAACGTCAGACTGAGCGCATTGCGGTCACTGATCAACTCGAGCAGGTGACGCTCCGCGTGCGCACGCTCGAACAGGAACTCACCGCGGATTCACTGGATTCCCACCGCCGCATTGCGTTCGACCTCGAGCAGGTGCGCGAACGATTCCGCAACCTTGACCAGATCATTCGTGATCGCATCACGCTGTTGTCGCAGGACATCGCCGAGGCGACCCCACTTCTCGCCATCTCGGACGAGATGGTCGAGGCGGCCCGGATCGAGGTCACGGCACTTGAGGCGCAGGTCGCCGACATGGAACAACGGGTCGGCGCTGCCGCGGCGGAAACCGCAACGGCCGCGGCGAACCTCGACGCAATCGACACCGAAATTGCCGAGCAGGGTGCGCTCATCACCCAACACGACCTCGATCGTGCCGCGCTCGAGGGCAAGGTGGACCTTGCCCGCTCTCGGGTTGTCAGTGCTGAAGGGGAACGTCTTCGCGCGGAGAACGCACGGGAAGCGGCCGCGATTCGTCAGAGCGAATCGGAATCGGCCCTCGGGGAACTCGCCGATGCTCCCGGTGGAACGAGCGGGGAACTGGAGACCGCGGTCACCGCGGCCGATGCGCGCGTTCTCGAACTCCAGTCGACCGTCGACGCCGAACGCGACGAACTCCACACCCTCGAACGTGAGCGGGATGCCTTAGCCGCCCGCGTCTCGGCACTGTCGAGCGCGCTGGAATCGAAGGACGGTCGTGATTCCGTTTCCGGTCAGCCCGGTATTCGCGGTCTCGTCGCCGACCACCTCACCGTGTCGACCGGCTTCGAAGCCGCGATTGCGGCGGCGCTCGGTGGTCTCGCCGACGCGATTCTCGCCGACACTCGGGACAACGCGGTCGACGCACTCGCGCACGCCGTAGCGACCGATGCGGGTCGTGTCGAGGTCGTGCTCGCCGACACCGAGGGCAAAGCCCCCTCCATCACTGAAATTGCCGGTCTCCGTTCCGCCACGGAGGTTGTTCAGGGTCCTGCCGGTGTCTCTGGACTTCTTGCGAACACCTACGTTGCCGACGACCTCGACGGAGCGCGCGCCGCGTGGCCCGCGATCGTCACGGCGGGGATGGCCGACACCGCGGTTATTGTCACGCGTGCGGGCGAAGTTTTGACCCGATTTGTGCTCCGAGGGGGGCACGGCGCCCAGCGTTCGCGCATCGAGCTCGCGGGGGAACGCGACGAAGCACGCACGCGCCTTGACGTCGTCGCGACCGAAATCGAACGTCGACGCAACGCACTCGAATCGACGCGGATCACGCTCGCCGATGCCAAGGTTGCCGCACAGGATGCCCTCGCCGCACTCCGTGCTGCCGATGCGCGTAACGCCGAACTGGTCTCCCAGCGCTCCACGCTCAAAGCGCAAGCCGATGCTGCGGCCGCGGAAATCGACCGAATTGCTGTCACCATCGAGAAGGCGAACGATGCCGTGACCGAGGCGGATGCCGCCCTCGGTGGGGCGGTCCAGGCACTCGAGGCGTTCATCACCGCACCGAAACCGACCCTCGACGCGTCCTCGCGGGACGCCGCCGTTGTTGCGCTGGAGAAGGCGCGCGCCGCCGAATTGCAGGTGCGCATCGAAATGGAAACAGTGCGAGAGCGCGTTCGATCCGAGCGCGACCGTGCCGACGAGATGGCGCGCACCCTCGACGCCGATCGCACCGCGGCGGCTGAGCGCGCCTCCCAGCGAGTGCAACGACGCGGGCAACTCGAGAACGCCGAACGAATTTCTGCCGAACTTCCGCCCATCCTCGCCGCGATTGACGAGAGCGTTTCCGAAGCGCGCGTCAAACTCGCCGAGGCGGAGCGCGAGCGCGCATCGAGCTCGGGCGAACTCATCGAACTTCGTGCGCGGGAATCAGAACTCCGCACCCGTCTCACCGCGATTACCGACGGCGTGCACGGCCTCGAGATGCAGATCTACGAGAAGCGCCTGCACCTCAACAACCTTCTCGAACGCGCCGCCGAGGAACTCGGCTACACCGAAGAGGTTCTCGTCACCGAATACGGCCCGGAGAATCTCGTTCCCGTCACGAACGGTGACCCCGTTCCGTTCCAGCGCGCCGAAATGGAGGGTCGTCTCAAATCGGCCGAAAAGGCGTTCGACCAACTGGGTCGGGTCAACCCGCTCGCCCTCGAGGAATTCGCCGCTCTCGAGGAGCGGCACCAGTTCCTCACCGAACAACTGGCCGACCTCGAGAAGACGCGGGCCGACCTCATTCAGATCATCGAGGAACTCGACGAGCGCATGCAGGCGATCTTCATCGACGCGTTCCGTGACACCAAAGCCGCGTTCGACGACATCCTGCCGATTCTCTTCCCGGGCGGTTCGGGTCACCTCACCCTCACCGACCCCGACTCCCCGTTGACGACGGGAATCGAGGTGTCGGTGAAGCCGGCGGGAAAGAAGATCGAGCGCCTGTCGCTGCTTTCGGGTGGCGAGCGATCCCTCGCCGCGGTTGCCCTCCTCGTCGCCATCTTCAAGGCGCGTC
>JAHEGC010000015.1 GCA_024639965.1 Micrococcales bacterium | reverse complement strand
CCATCGAAGTAATGTGCCACCACCATTGTTGGCGCGATGACGGCACCGAGGAGCGCGAAGGTTGAACCGGTGATGAACCACAGAACGAGCGCCGTGACGAGCGGAGCCACCGCGCCGATGACGGGGAACGGCGCTGCGGGCATCCCCGAAGAATGTCATCACGTGCGTTCATACAAAGAACGCGGCGGCGGTTCTGTGAAGAACCGCCGCCGCGTACGTGAAGTGGATTACTCGCCGATGTAGGACATGACGTGCTTGATGCGCGTGTAGTCCTCGAATCCGTACATCGAGAGGTCCTTGCCGTAACCCGAGTGCTTGAAGCCACCGTGGGGCATCTCGGCGACGATCGGGATGTGGGTGTTGATCCACACCGCACCGAAGTCGAGGTGCTTGGCGAAGCGCATCGCACGGGCGTGATCCTTGGTCCACACCGACGACGCGAGACCGTACTCGACGCCGTTCGCGTTGGCGAGAGCCTCGGCCTCGTCCTTGAACTTCTGGACCGTGATGACGGGCCCGAAGATCTCATTCTGGATGATCCAGTCGTTCTGCTTGAGACCGGAGACGACCGTCGGCTCGATGAAGAAGCCCGTGGTGCCCTGACGCACGCCACCGGTTTCGATCGTGGCGTGACCCGGGAGGTCGCCGAGAATTCCCATGACCCGATCGAACTGGTTGACGTTGTTCACCGGCCCGAAGAGGATGTCCTCGTCGCTGGGAACGCCTGTCGAGACGTTGCCCGCGATGTATTCCTTCATCGCCGCGACGAAGTCGTCGTGAACCTTCTCGTGAACCATCACGCGCGTTGCCGCGGTGCAGTCCTGACCGGCGTTGAAGTATCCGGCGATGGCGATTCCCTCAACAGCGCGAGCAATGTCGGCGTCGTCGAACACGATGACGGGCGCCTTTCCGCCGAGCTCGAGGTGAACACGCTTGACGTCGGCGGCCGCCGATTTGGCGACCTCCATGCCGGCGCGAACCGACCCGGTGATCGACACCATCTGCGGAATCTTGTGCGCGGTCATCAGGGCACCGGTGTTGCGGTCACCCACGACGACGTTGAGTGTGCCGGCGGGGAGGAACTCCTGCGCGACCTGCGCGAGGAGAAGCGTCGACTGAGGGGTCGTGTCGGACGGCTTGAGAACGGTCGTGTTTCCCGCCGCAAGCGCCGGGGCAAACTTCCAAATCGCCATCATGAGGGGGTAGTTCCACGGCGTGACCTGCCCGACGACCCCGATGGGCTCGCGACGGATGATCGACGTGTGGTCCTTCATGTATTCGCCCGCCGAACGACCTTCGAGGTTGCGTGCGGCTCCGGCGAAGAAGCGAATCTGGTCGACACCGACGGCGATTTCCTCGGAGAGGGTCAGGCCGATCGGCTTTCCCGTGTCCTCGACCTCCGCCTTGACGAATTCGTCGGCCTTGGCTTCCATCGCATCGGCGATGCCCAGCAACGCCTTCTGGCGTTCGCCCGGCGTCGTCTGCCCCCACTCCGTGAATGCCTTCGCGGCCGCGGTGTACGCGGCGTCGACGTCGGCTTCGGTGGAGACGGGAGACTTCGCGTAAACGTCACCGGTGACGGGGTTGACGAGGTCGATGGTGTCCTTGCCGCGCGAGTCGACGAGTTCACCGTTGATGAAGTTCTTCAATGTTTTGCTCATGGCTCCACCATAATCTTTCGCCACCGTAGAATCCAGAGGCAAAACTTCGAATTTCATCAGTATTTTTGGCGTTTCGCAACGGAATCGCTTGATTTTCACTCGGGATACCGTCAGAATCGCCTTATGACGAACGTTCCCCGTCACCCCGCACTCGACGACGTGTCGCGCGCAATAGTGGAACAACTCCAAAACGACGGCCGCAAGTCGTACTCCGACATCGGGCGGGCGGTCGATCTGAGCGAAGCGGCCGTGCGCCAACGCGTGCAGAAGCTCATCGAGTCGGGCGTCATGCAAATTGTCGCCATCACCGATCCGATGCAAATGGGTTTCTCCCGCCAGGCGATGATCGGCATCCGCACCGCGGGTGACGCCCGTTCCGTCGCCGACATCCTCTCGGCAATCCCCGCGGTGGAATACGTCGTCATCACCGCCGGGTCGTACGACATCCTCGCCGAGGTCGTGTGTAAAGATGACGACGACCTGCTCGACCTCCTCAACGGCACCATTCGCACCACGCCGGGTGTCGTCGAGACCGAAGTTTTCACCTACTTACAACTGAAGAAACAGCAATACAACTGGGGAACGATGTAGTTCCTCCTGATCAATGGGAGTTGATAGAGATGGCTTTAATGTCAAAAAAGCCGAAAGCCGCTAAGGCCGCCAAGACCGCAGCGAAAAAGACCGACGAAGGAAAGATTCTTTCGCAGCGCGAGGTCATGAAGGATCCGTTGCAGAAGATGGCGAAGGACCACCTGTGGATGCACTTCGCGCGACAGTCGGGAATGGAATCGGGTCAGGGAGTCCCCATCATCACCAAGGGTGACGGACACCACATCTGGGATTCGAGCGGCAAGAAGTACATCGACGGCCTCTCGGGGTTGTTCGTCGTCAACGCCGGTCACGGGCGCAAGCGCCTCGCGCAGGCCGCCGCCAAGCAAGCCGAAGAACTCGCGTTCTTCCCCCTGTGGAGCTATGCACACCCCTCGGCGATTGAACTCGCCGACCGTCTCGCGGATTACGCCCCTGGCGACCTCAACCGCGTGTTCTTCTCAACCGGTGGCGGTGAAGCGGTCGAGACCGCATTCAAGCTCGCCAAGCAGTACTGGAAGCTCCAGGGCATGCCGATGAAAACCAAGGTCATTGCTCGTAACATCGCGTATCACGGCACCCCTCAGGGCGCGCTCGCGATTACGGGTCTCCCGGGCATCAAGGCCGCGTTCGAGCCTCTCGTTCCCGGTGCATTCCACGTTCCCAACACCAACATCTACCGTGCGGCCGAACAGGGCTACCACGGCGACATGTCGGAAGAGGCGTTCGGCCTCTGGGCGGCGAACGAGATCGAGCGCATGATCCAGATGGAAGGCCCCGACACCATTGCGGCCGTCTTCCTCGAGCCGGTTCAGAACGCGGGTGGATGTTTCCCACCCCAGGCGAACTACTTCAAGCGCGTTCGCGAGATCTGCGACAAGTACGACGTTCTGCTCGTCTCGGACGAGGTCATCTGCGCGTTCGGTCGCATCGGTGAGATGTTTGCGTGCAACGCGTTCGACTACGTTCCCGACATGATCACCTGTGCTAAGGCGATGACCTCGGGTTACTCGCCGATCGGTGCGACGATCATCTCGGACCGCATCTACGAGCCCTTCAAGCACGGCACGACGGCGTTCTACCACGGATACACCTTCGGCGGACACCCCGTGTCGGCCGCGGTGGCGATGGAGAACCTCGACATCTACGAAGAAGAAGACCTCAACGGGAACGTCCGTCGCAATGCGGCGGCGTTCAAGTCGACTCTCGAGAAGTTGAAGGACATCCCGATCGTCGGTGACGTGCGTGGTGCCGGGTACTTCTACGGCATCGAGCTCGTCAAGGACCAGGCGACGAAGGAGACCTTCAACGACGCGGAGGCCGAGCGCTTGCTACGTGGCTACTTGTCGAAGGCGCTCTACGGTGCCGGGCTTTACTGCCGTGCGGACGACCGTGGGGACCCCGTCATCCAGCTCGCTCCCCCGCTGACCATCGGTCAGCCCCAGTTCGACGAAATCGAGCAGATTCTTCGCGAAGTTCTGCTCGGTGCGACGAAGCTCCTCTAAAAGCTGATGGAATCCGTCTCGTTCTGGCACGAGGCGGTCGACCTCACCGCGAGGCCGGCCCTCGATGGCGACACGACAGTTGATGTCGCCATCGTCGGGGCCGGTCTCACTGGTTTGTGGACCGCGTACTACCTTCAGAAGACGAAGCCCGAATTGTCGATTCTGTTGATCGACAAGAACGTGGCTGGATTCGGTGCTTCGGGTCGCAACGGAGGATGGGCGAGTGCGTTGTTCCCGCAATCGACCGAGTCGCTCATCGCGCGGTACGGGTTTGATCGGGCGAAGGCGTTGCGCGATGCGATGGTCGGCACCATCACCGAAATCGGGCGCGTTGTGAAGGCCGAGAAGATCGACTGCGATTGGGTCCACGGGGGAACGCTGATTTACGCGCGCAGCCCCTTGCAAGAGAAGATGCTTCGCAAGGAGGTTGCCGACACCACGGCCCTCGGAATCGATCACCTCGAGTGGCGAGAGGCGAGCGAGGTCGGCGCATCGAACGCGCGCGGCGCCACGTACACGCCTGATTGCGCGCGCGTCCACCCCGCGAAGCTGGTTCGAAGCATTGCCGCGATCGTCGAAAAGCGCGGCGCCCGCATCGTCGAACAGACCGAAGTTCTCGCGTGGGAAAAGGGCATTGTGCGCACGAGTCACGGAACGGTCACGGCGAAACACATCATCAACGCGACCGAAGGATACGGCGCAACGATCCCCCAGTGGCACCGACGAGTTCTGCCGCTCTACTCGCTCATGATCGCCACGGCGCCACTTCCCGATTCCGTGTGGGACGAACTAAAGATTGAGCACGGTCAGACCTTCAGTGACGGGCGCCACCTCGTCATCTACGGTCAGCGCACGGCCGACAACCGTTTCGCGTTCGGCGGTCGCGGTGCCCGTTACCACTTCAACTCGACGATTCTGCCCGAATACGATCGAGTCGAAGGGGTTTTCCTTCATCTCACGCGCACGTTGCGCGACATGTTCCCCCAAATCGCCGACCAGATCACCGTAACCCACCGTTGGGGCGGTCCGCTCGGGGTTCCCCGCGACTGGCACGCACACGTCGCCTACGACCCGTCAACGGGAATCGGTAGCGCCGGTGGTTACGTGGGCGATGGACTGTCGACCACAAACCTCGCAGGGCGCACACTGGCCGACCTCGTCGCCGGAAAGAAGTCGTCACTCACCGCGCTTCCGTGGGTGGGGCACCGCTCCCCCGACTGGGAACCCGAACCGTGGCGATTCGTCGGGGCCAATGCGGGGCTCATCGGGATGACCGCGGCCGACATTGAGGAGAAGGTGACGAATCGACCATCGATCGTCGCCAAACTCCTTGCGCCGTTGACGGGGCACTAAGCCGTAGCCTGAAAGGGTGAGACGATTCCTCAAGCCCGGTTTCGGGCGCACTGTGGGAATCGTGATCGCCTGTGTCGCGATTGCGGCCCAGTTGGGGGTCATCGGGTTCGGCACGTGGGCCGCGATGAACTCCGCAACTGTTCGCGACGCACTCGTCGTCGGCAAGGTTGCCGAGACGGCGCACCTCGACGACTACGTTTCCGCCACAGGCATGTCGAGCGCGGGACGCTTCTATCTGTTCGCGGCTCGGCCGACCCTCCACGATCCCAATTCTTTCGACACGGCCTGCCCCGAGCGCGAGTCGGGAATCGCGGTGCTCGGGTGTTATTCCGAAGCTGACGACACGATTCACCTGCTCGACATCACCGATGACACGCTCACCACCCTCGAACCCGTCGTCGCCGCTCACGAGATGCTCCATGCGGTGTGGGCGCGACTCGACCCCACCGAACGGATCGTGGTCGCGGCCGAGGTCGAGGCGTCATTCGGAACCGTGAGCGACCCCGCTCTTCTCGTTCGGCTCTCGGCGTTCGAATCGATGACGCCGGCGCAGCGCGACCCCGAGCTGTTCGCCATCTTCGGAACCGAAGCGATGTCCGTCACCCCCGCGCTCGCCGCGGTGTACGACCGCTATTTCGACGACCGCATGGTGTGTGTCGAACTCGCGGCATCGTCGGCGAACGTCATCGCCGAGATTGTCAGCGGCATCGAGTCGGTCGGTAACCAGATCGTGATTGCCGACTCCGCAATTCGCAAGAAGCTCAAAGCCTTCAAACGGGAGGGCCACGACCTCTCCGTGGACATTCGTGCGTTCAATGCGAATGCCAACACGAAGGGTTACTACGAATCGTCATCGAAATTTGAGGCAGATCGACGGGCACTCGCGAAACGAACGCAAGCACATGACGCACACCTCACGGCTCTCAACAAGCTCATCGAGCAATACAACTCTCTGGTCGACCAAATGGCGGTTCTCAACGCTCAGGCGACGAGTCTCAACCAGTCACTTGGAATCGACGCGAGTGCGATGGAAACCGTGACCGACTAGTCGGATTTCGTGGCGATTGTGAAAAGTTTCGCGATTTGATCGAACTCACGGCTCGTAGGGCTCCACGACACGGCCGCATCGGCATTGGCGCGCACCTGGTCGGCGGTCGTCGCCCCCGCAATGACGGTCGACAGCCCAGGAACGGCGAGAAGCCATCCGATTGTTGCTTCGAGCATCGTGATCCGACGTTCGCTGCAGAACTCGGCGAACGCGTCCATCGCATCCCACGGCGCATCCTCGACGAGGTGCCGGCGAATTCGCATGATGCGTGAATCCTCGGGTCCGCCGTTGCGCGAAAACTTTCCGGTGAAGAGGCCGTTGTACAGCGGGAAAAACGGGATGAACCCGATGTTCATGTCGCGGGCGACCTCGAGGATGTCGTTCTCGGCGGAACGGCTGAGGAGGTTGTATTCGTTCTGCGCGGATTCGAACGGGCGAAGTCCGAGACGCTTGGCGATCGACTGAGCCCGGCGCGCCTGTTCACCCGTGTAGTTGGAGTGGCCGATGTGCCGCACCTTCCCCTCGTCGATGAGTTCGTTGAGTGCGGTGAGCGTTTCTTCGACCGGGACGTCGGGGTCGGGAGTGTGGTGCTGATAAAGGTCGATGTAATCGGTTTGCAGGCGTTCGAGCGACTGGTCGATTGCCGCGCGAATGTAGGCACGCGATCCGCCCGAGCCGAGGTGTGCGAGTGGGCTGGCGAACTCGGTGTGACCGAACTTGGTGGCGAGAATCATCTCGTCGCGTCGTTGGGCGACGACGTGACCCATGTGGAGTTCGGAGAGCCCGTATTCCATGCCGTAGATGTCGGCGGTGTCGAAGAACGTAATGCCAGCGTCGATTGCCGCGCTGAGCACCTCGGCTGTTCCCTCGGCGGTGACAGTGGGGGTGTTCTCGCGACCGAAGTTGTTGCAGCCGAGACCGACCGCGGAGACGAGGAGTCCGGAGTTGCCCAAATATCGGATGGGTATGTCCATGGGAGCATCTTTCCCCACGTTCGTCGAAAGTCTCATTACTAACACAATACAGTTGCCGTGTCGCGCCTAAAACGGTTCAGGCTATTCTCAATCCATGACCGAATTCGACTCCATCGTTCGCGTGAACAGCCCCATCGGGCGTCTCGAAATCACCGCCCGCGGGGACGCGGTCGTCGGGCTCACCATCGAATGCGCCGGGCGCCTCCCCCACGAATCGACTCCCGAAAAGAAGTCGAAAGTACTCTCACTCGCGGCCAAACAACTCGCCGAATACTTCGCCGGTAAGCGGCGCGACTTCGACGTTCCCGTCGCCCTTGACGGCACAACCTTCCAGCGATCGGTGTGGGGTGTGCTCGACAACATCCCCTTCGGGCAAGTCCGTTCCTACGGCGACGTCGGAATGAGCACGGGTCGCGCCACCGCCGGTCGTGCGGTCGGCGGTGCGGTCGGCGCCAATCCCGTGCCCAT
>JAHEGC010000028.1 GCA_024639965.1 Micrococcales bacterium | reverse complement strand
CTTTTAATCCGTGGGTCGTCGGTTCGAGCCCGACGGGGCCTACTAACCCTGATTCTGTGCTTCGGCGTCGACGAAACGACTAGTTCTCGGTGTCGATGAAGGAGAAAGCGAGCATGTGGCAGATTGCCAGATGCGCGTCTTCAATTCGCCCCATGTGTTGTTCGGCGACGTTGATGTGAAGTGTCGCCGCTCGTCCCAGTTCACCGCCGTCGCGTCCGGTGAGGGCCACCGCGTGCGCGCCTACCGATGTGGCGAAGTGAAGTGCTCGAACGACGTTGGCGGAATTTCCTGAACCGCTGATTGCGACCACGATGTCGTTCGGCTGGAGGAAGTTGCGCAGTTGTTCTTCGTAGACGATGTCGTATCCGACGTCGTTGCTGTACGCCGAGATTGTTGATGTCGCATCAGTGAGAGCGACGACCTTGAAGCGAAGGTCGTGTCCGTAGCTTGCGCCCTTGAGGAGGTCTGTGGCGAAGTGCGACGCGGTGGATGCGCTTCCGCCGTTTCCACAGGTAAAAATTGTGCGGCCGTGTGCTCGCGCGTCGACGAAGAGGTCACGGAGCTGGGCGACCAATGCGAGATCGACCGTTTCGATCGCCGAGACTAGTTCACCGCGGTATTCGTCAAAGTACGTCACGTGCGATCTCCCATGCTCCGAGGTGGACCCCGTCTCCGTCGAAGCGCGAGGTGGTGATTCGCGGGGTCAGGTGTTTCCAACTTGCGAGTTCAGTTGTGACACTATCGGTCAGCGCATCCGTCAGCCGTGTCCCCACGCGCGACACTCCGCCGCCGAGGACAACGACGCCGGGGTTGTAGAGCAGCACCGCGGTTGCGAGTCCGCGCGCGAAAAGGGCGGCGTACTCGGCCAGAAATTCGTCATCCCCAAACAGTTCCGTAGCAGGTTTGCCGTAATCCTGTTCGATCCAATAGCCACTGCACAACCGCTCCAAGCACCCCGTTCGACCGCAGGCACATTCTCTGGGGTCATCCGCAATGCGGATGTGACCGAGTTCGCCGGCGTCGTTGGTAGCACCGCGCACAACGTTGCCGCCACTGATGACCCCGGCCCCGATCCCCGTCGACACCGTCACATAGATCAAATCCTCGGTGTCGTGTTGGCCGTGCCTCAATTCGGCCAGGGCTCCGATGTTTCCGTCGTTGTCGACGGCGATGGGGAGGTTGAAATGCTCCAATCCCCAACGGGCGAAATCGAATCCCTGCCAACCGGGCACGTGAACTGAACGCGTCACAATCGACGTGGTGTGATCCACGGGACCGCCAAAACACACTCCGACCGCCGATGGCGGCTTTCCGCCGTCGCTGAGGTAACGGCGAAAAAAGGCGACCACTCGGTCGAGGTTTTCAACAGATCCCACCGTGGGCCAGGTCTCGATGACGTGAACACCGGTTTCGCTGGTGAGCGCGACCGCACATTTTGTGCCACCGATGTCAATCGTCAGGGCGAGCGTCATGGGCGAAACTTACGCCGAATAAACGACGTACACCTTGCGAAGAGTCTCGTGCACGGTCCACTCGCCCTTCCACCCGATCGGGAAGTATGCCGTGTCACCGGCGCTGACGGTGACGGGCTCTCCCCCGTCTTCGGTGACCGTCATTAGGCCCGACACAACAGTGATCACTTCACCGGTGGTGGTGAACTCCCAACGGGAGGTGCCGGGTTCGGACTCCCACGAACCGGAGTAAACGCCGTGTTCGCTGTCGGCGAGGTACGACCGATCGCGGACGACGATGTCACCACTCAGTGGGGTGGCCATCGGCGGCGCAAGGAGAGACTCGGTGAAGTCACCAGAGTTGAGTTCGTCGGCGCGGAAAACAATCGTCATTGAGTTTTCTCCGTTCGTGTTGAGGGCGTATTCCGTGGCGTCAGTCTAAATCGAACTCGATGGCACGTCGCGATAGCCGATAGCGTGGGAATCGCAATGAACGGGAGAAGGACATGAACTACCACGGCAAAACCGCACTCATCACCGGAGCAAGCTCGGGCATCGGCCTCGAATACGCTCGGGCGTTTGCCGCGAAGGGCAGCAACCTCATTCTCGTGGCCCGACGAGCGGACGCACTGTCGGCGTTGGCTGCGGAACTGAAAAAGACTTACGGTGTGACGGTCACAACGATCGCCCTCGATCTGTCGAAGAGCGACTCGGGACAGAAGCTCGTGGCGAAGGTGGGCACCACTCCCGTCGACATCCTCGTCAACAACGCCGGGTTCGGAACGAACGTTCGATTCGAGAACGAGAACCGCGACACCGTCCGTGACGAGATCACGCTCAACATCGCCACTCTCACCGACCTGACCGCGGCGTACCTTCCCGCGATGCTCGGCCGCAACAGCGGAGTCATCATCAACGTCGCGAGCACGGCTGCGTTCCAACCGGTTCCCGGCATGGCGGTTTACGCGGCGACCAAGTCGTACGTGCTGTCCTTCACGCGCGCACTCTGGGCGGAGGTTCAGGGCACGGGAGTTCGCATTCTCGCGGTCTGCCCCGGTGCCACCGACACCGAGTTCTTCCGCATCGCCGGGGCTTCTCCATCGACATCCCTCGCACCCGTTTCAGACGTGATCGACCACACGTTCGCTGCGCTCTCCAAGAACCTCCCGTCGGTTGTCGTCGGTGGACGCAATCGCGCGATGGCGTTTGGAAGTCGACTCGTGCCGGTGACCGCTGTGATGAAGGTCGCGGCGTCGATGTTCCTACCCCCGAAGCGCTAGTCCACTCACGGAGAAGGGAAACCAATGGACGAGAACAAGTTAATCGACGTCTGGATTTCATTGAGGACGCAACTGGTCGTTTCGCAATTCGCGCCGACCTTTTTGCTCATCACGACAGTGGGGCTGGTGCCCTTGGTGCGCTCGGCGGGGATGTGGGCCGTGATCGCAACTCTCGGCATCCTGCTCGCCTCAGGAATTTTGGGTGCCCTCGTTCAATTCACCGCGGCGGACGAAGCGCAAGCGACGGCCCGTGATTTAGCGTCGTTGACACAACGATCGGCGACCTCGGATTCGATCATCAGGCGCGCACGCGTGCTTCACGTCGCCAAGTTCGTCACCCCGACGATTTTCGTCGCCATTTTTGTTGCACTCGCCGTGGCCGTGTTGTCGAACTGACCCGCGAGCGCCGGCCCTCACCACTAGGCGAGTGAATCGCGCCAGGCGCGATGCAGTGTCGCGAACGTGCCCGTTCCCTTGAGCAGGTCGTGGGTTGCACCGTCTTCCACAATTCGGCCGCGGTCCATCACGAGCACGCGCGACGCGATGGACACGGTGGAGAGTCGGTGGGCGATGATGATCGCGGTGCGACCCGCGAGAAGTGTCGTCAGGCCTCGTTGGATCAGCCGTTCACTCGGAATGTCGAGTGACGCCGTCGCTTCATCGAGAATCAGGACGGGTGGGTCGGCGATGAACGCTCGACAAAACGACACCAATTGGCGTTGGCCCGCGGAAAGGCGGTTGCCACGTTTGTTGACATCGGTGTCGTAGCCGTCGGGGAGGGCGGTGATGAATTCGTGGGCACCCACGGCTCGGGCGGCGCGCTCGACCTCGTCGTCGGTCGCCCCCGCCTTTCCCATGCGAATGTTGTCGGCCACGCTCCCCGAGAAAAGATAGGCCTCCTGCGTGACGAGAGTGATCGCCGAACGCAGGTCGACATCGGACATGTCCCGCAGGTCTCGGCCGTCGACCGTGATCGACCCCGTCGTGGGGTCGTAAAAGCGTGCGATGAGTTTCGCGATCGTCGATTTGCCCGCACCCGTCGCGCCCACGAGTGCGAGCGTTTCGCCTCCTCGGATCGTGAGATCGAATTCGGGCAGCACGACTCGGTCACTCGTATACGCAAACGAGACCCCACGGAATTCGAGTTCGCCACGGGTCGCGGTGAAGGGTTTCGGGTCCGTCGGCTCGACAACGGTCGGTCGTTCCTCGAGGAATCCGGAAATCTTCTCGAGCGCCGCCCCCGCGGATTGGAACGAGTTGTAGAACATCGCGAGGCCTTCGATGGGCCCGAAGAAGCGTCGCGTGTAGAGCACCACCGCGAGGAGGGCACCCACCTCGAGCGCACCGTCGATCACGCGGAACGCACCGGTTGCCAGCACAGCGGCGACGGTGAGGCTTCCGATCATCTTGAGCGCGGGGTCGTACATACCGTAGACCTGAATCGTACGGCGGGTCGCCTCGCGGTAATCCTCCACCTTGTCGGCGTAGGTTTCGCGGTTCACCCGCTCTCGGCGGAATGATTTGACGGCACGAATGCCCGTCATCGTTTCGACGAATTGAACAATGAGCCTGGTGGAATAGATTCGCGATGCGCGGAACTCACGGCGCGAGGCGATGGTGAACCACCAGGTCACCGCCGCCACCGGGATCATGGCAAACGCGAGCGGAATCGCGCTCGTCGGGTCGATCGTCACGAGCGCGACTGCGGTGAAAACGAGAAAAAGCACACCCGAAACGAGGTTGCTCAGACCACCGTTGAGCAGTTCCCCCAGGGTGTCGATGTCGCTCGTCTGTCGCGCGATGATGCGTCCCGACGTGTACCGCTCGTGAAATTCGAGGCTGAGGCGCTGAGTGTGAGCGAAGATTCGTCGACGGAGTTCACCGAGCACGTCCTGACTCATCGCAATCGACCACCGCGTGTAGAGCGCGAGCAACGCCGCCGCGCCGAAACCCGACACCAAGAAGCCCGCGGTGATGAGGACAATTGGGGTGAAGTCGTGATCGTTGGTGGCGGCGGGAAGCCCGGTGTCGACACCGCGCGCGATGAGCGTCGGGCCCACAACTTGAAGCGCGGTGCTGACGACGACAAGGGCGACCGTGACCCACAGCCGGCGGCGATGTGGCGCGATGAGTTCCCGAAGAAGTGCGAGCGACCGTCGACGAATCGCCCGATTCTCGAGCGCGGTGAGATCTTGACGGTCCTCACCCGTCACCCCGACGGTGCTCACGACGGCTCCTCCGTCGAGTCGTGTCCCGGGTCGTCGACGAGGGACGAAATGAGATGTCGATACGCCGCCGAGTTGGCGAGAAGTTCCGAGTGTGTGCCGACCGCGGTAATCCGACCGTTGTCGAGGAGCGCGACGCGATCGGCGAGCGTGACGGTCGACGGGCGATGCGCCACCACGATGGCCGTCGTCGTGGCGAGCACGCGGCGGAGTGCCGATTCGACTCGGGCCTCCGTTTCAACGTCGAGTGCGGAGAGCGGATCGTCGAGCACTAGCACGTCGGGCGCACACGCGATGGCGCGGGCGAGTGCCAGTCGTTGACGTTGGCCGCCCGAAAGACTGAGTCCCTGTTCGCCGATGATGGTCTCGACGCCATCGGGCAGATCGTAGACGAACCCCGCCTCGGCGACATCGAGTGCTTGTGCGAGAACCGCGTCGGAGCGGGCCGGATCCGCGTCTCGAAGGTCGTCACGGCCGAGTAATACGTTGTCGCGTACTGTCTCGGAGAACAACGTCGCGTCCTCGAAGGCCATCGCGATTCGTGTTCGTAACGCCGACAGGTCGAGCGACCGAATGTCGACGCCGTCCAGAAGGATGCGACCGGCGGTGACGTCGTAGAGTCGCGCGGGCAGGGCGGTCAGGGTCGTTTTGCCGCTTCCCGTTGCGCCGACAATGGCCATCGTTTCACCTGGACGCACATCAAGGTTGATGCCATCGAGCAGATCGGGGTCGTCGGGTGATTGACTCGCGTGCCGGAAATGCACATTGTCGAAGACGAGCGATCCGCCGCTCGGCGTTGCGGTGACCGGATTCTCAGGGTTCGTGATCGTGTTCGATTCGTCGAGAACCTCGAAGATTCGGGCAACGCCGCTTTGCGCCTCCAGGGTGAGCCCGAGGAGAAAGCCGATCGATTCGATTGGCCCAGCGAGCACCGCGGCGGTGGCGAAAAACGCGAAGAGCTGTCCCGTCGTCAGTGTTCCGTCACTCGCGAGCCAGACCCCCGTCAACAAACACGCAGCGAGGGCGAAATCGGGGACCCACACCAGCCAGAAGCCTAGGCCCGCGCGCGCGTTCCCTTTGTTCACCTCGAGGTTCCGACCCGCCCGGGTTCGACCCGCAAACGACGTGAGCGAATCGGCACCGCGACCGAAGGATCGCAGGACGCGAATTCCGTGAACCGACTCCTCGACGGCCGTGCTCACGTCGCCCCACTGATCTTGGGCGGCGCGGGAAAGGGACGAGTACTGGGATCGAAAGCGCGTGCCGAAATAAAACATCGGGAGGGAACAGAGCAAGAAAACACCGGCGAGAAGCGGGCTCCAGTGGAACAACACCGCGATTCCCATCACAATCATCAGCACGTTGCCGACGAGCATCACGAGTCCGAAAGACATCCAGCGACGAATCAGGCTCACGTCGGAATTCGCACGAGAGAGCAATTGCCCGCTCTGCCACTGATCGTGAAACGCGATGGGAAGATCCTGGAGATGCCGGTAGATCGTGTTTCGGAATCGTGAGTCGATTCGAGTCCCCGGGGTCAACACCGTGACCCGCCGAAGCAACACCAGTGCCGCTTCGACAAATCCGAGAAGCGCGATGAGCGCCACCGCCCACCACACTTGCACCGGATCTCCGGTAGCGAGTGGACCGTCCACCAACGCTTCGAGAGCGATGGGGATCCCCAGTGCGACGCCACTCGAGACAATCATGATGCCCATACCGACACCGAGACGGGCTAAGTCGGAGCGGGCGAATGGAATGACGCGCGCGAGTCCGCGAAACGTTCCCGAGGAACGTGGGGATTGAGGCGTTGAGTCGTTCATGGCTGAAGGGAAAGCGTAACGCGAAACGCAGGGTCGACGGTGACGGTCCGCCTCGACACCGCGGATTGGAGGTGCGGGGAGAGGACTACTCTGTCGGGTATGACAGGTACCGCCGCCGTCCGCTATTGGACTTTCCTTTCGCTCTCGATTGTCGGGTTCACCACCGCGATGATTTTCAACGGCCTCGCCGTGATGTCGGGCGCCGATTACGGCACCGCCTGGTTCGGCACCGCGGTGGATTGGGTACTCTCTGCCGATCTCAGTGTCGTCGCCATCGCCGCCGTCGTGTTCATTTTTGCCGAGGCGCAGCGAATCGGAATGAAAAACGCGTGGGTCTACGTTGCACTCTCGATGGTGACGGCGATGGCCTTCACCTTCCCCCTCTTTCTCGCCATGCGCGAACGGAAGCTTGCAGCATGAGCGACAACATCGCACTCGTTGTCGGCGCTTCGGGAGTACTCGGCGCTCACATCGCCGACGGGCTCCAGGACTCGGGTTGGACCGTCATCGGAACGGCGTCGACAGCCGATTCGGCCGAATCGCTGAGCGCCTCCTGCTCCCGCCGCATCGTGCTCGACCTCGCTAACCCGCAATCGATTGACGGTGTCGTTGAATTGCTGAACGCCGAAGGTGCCGCACTCGGTGCGCTCATCGTCGCCGCCGGAGTGGTCGCATTCGGCCCCCTCGCGGAGACTCCTGCCGCGGTGATCGACCGATTGATGGCCGTCAATGCGACTGGACCGCTCCGCCTTATTCGTGGATTGATTCCCCTCATGAGCGGCGAGGGAACGATTGTCACCCTCTCCGGGAAGATTGCGGAACTCCCGACCGCGGGAATGTCGGCCTATTCGGCGAGCAAAGCGGCACTGTTCGCGGCCAGCGTCGCCGGTGGACGCGA
>JAHEGC010000026.1:2576-7737 GCA_024639965.1 Micrococcales bacterium | reverse complement strand
TGATCGACGGTTTCCTCGAACGAAAGTCGACGGGCATCGTCGACATCGTGGTGAACGGAATTCCCGGCGCCATTGCCGGGTTCCTCCTGGGGTGGGGGTTCCTCGGCGCCGTCTTGCTCGGCGGAATCACCTTCGTCAGTTCGTCGGGTATCGCCGCTCAGATGATGAAGGAAGCTGGATGGAATCGGTCGGAACTTTCCCGCCGCGTCACGACCGTGCTCGTCGTCGAAGATCTGGCTCTCGCGCCGTATCTCCCGTTCGTCTCGACGCTCATCTCTGGCCTCGGGCTGCTCGCCGGCGCCATCTCGGTTGGTCTCGCTATCGCCATCACGGCGGCAGCGATCGCGCTCTCCTTCAAGCCCCGCAAAGCGATTGCCCGACTCCTCAACACCGAATCACAGGGCGCGCTGCTTCTCACCGTATTCGGTGCCGCGCTCCTCGCCGCAGGGTTTTCCGAGATGATCGGGTTCTCCGCCGCGGTCGCCGCATTCCTCGTCGGCCTCATCCTGACCGGTGAGGTGGCCGAAGCAGTGCGTCTGCGCCTCTCGCCCCTACGCGACCTGTTCGCCGCCATCTTCTTCGTGTTCTTCGGTCTCGCCGTCGATCCCGGCGAAATCCCCGCAGTGTTGCCACTCGCACTCCTTCTCGCACTTGCCGGCATCGCGGGAAAGATGCTCGTGGGCTGGACCATCGCCCGCTCCATGTCCGACCCGCGTGCGTGGCTCCGCGCGGGCGCGTTTCTTGTGCCCCGGGGTGAATTCTCGATCCTCATCGCCGGCTTGGCGGCGGGCACAATGTTCGGCCCGTTCCTTCAAGCGCTCACCATCACCTACGTGTTCATCACGGCGCTCGCCAGTTCGCTCATCATTCGCATCAACCGAAGCCCACTGGAGAAGTCCTAAGAAGAGTGTCGCGCCCCGATTTCGGGGGTGCTCGAAGGTAACCTCAACGCATGGCCAGTGCGTCGCGCCCGAAGCCCGGGAACAACCGGAAACCCGCCCCCACGCGGGTACTTCCTCGCGCGACGGCCGCCCCGGTTCGCCCCAAAGGCCCCAACTTCCTCGTCGTGATGTGGATGGGCCTCGCTCACGCCACGGGTGCGCTGTTCCGCTTGTTCTTGCGCGAGAAGGTCGTCAAGGAAGACCGTCACGACGGTTTCCCGTTCTTCCTCGTAGTTCTCGCTGTCATCGGCGCTCTCGTCGAATGGTTCATGCCCACGGTCGACTGGATCCGCCTTGTCGAAGAATCGACGGTCGGCGGTTTCGTTGGGCGCATCGCATTCGGTCTGCCCATCATCTTCATCGCTTTTGCCGCGTGGCTGTTCCGACACCCGCTGGACGATGCTGCCAACCGACGTATCGCGCTTGGTCTCGGCATCTTTGTTCTCGGTGCCGCGGGAATTGGGCACGTCGCGGGTGGGCTGCCGCAGCCCGCCGACGGCATCGCCGGTCTCGCCGCATCGGGTGGAGTGATGGGGTGGCTCGTCGCGAACTGGCTCACCACCGCGGCGACCGCGTGGGTGTCGATACCGGTGATGGTCGTGCTCGTGTTGTTGTCTGCACTCGTGGTCACCCGAACGCCGCCGACGCTCGTCGTCGCACGAGTGCGCGAGGCGTGGAGTGCGGTGTTCTCCTTCGTGCCGCAGGGCGGTGTCGTGCCGACTGAGTCGACATCCACCGCTCCGCTCGACGGGGTGACGAGCCATTCGGATCTGAGCGACGGTAAGCCGTGGTGGACGATTCGCAAGAACAAAGACAAGCCCTTCGACACCGCCGTGGAGTCGGAGAAGTCGGCGACCGACCTCATCAAGGACATGTTCGCGGCGACGAACCCGACAGGGACGGCCGCGCCCTCGCCCGTGACGAACCCCGACGAGGTCGCCACCGCAAAGATCGACGCGGCCACGGCGAAGACCGCACCCATCGCTCCGGTCGACGAGGTGGCCTCCGCCTCACACCCGAAGCCCGCGGCTCCAGCACGCAGCGGGCGCCCCTACCAACTCCCCAAAGACACGATGCTGGGCAAGGGCGCGCCACCCAAGGGCGCGTCTCCGGAGAACGACCGCGTCATCGCCGCCATCACCGACGTGCTCCAACAGTTCGGCGTCGACGCAGCGGTGACCGGGTTCACCCGCGGTCCCTCCGTCACCCGATATGAAGTCGAGCTCGCTCAAGGCGTAAAGGTCGAGCGCGTCACCGCCCTCACCCGCAACATCGAGTACGCGGTCGCGTCGAACGAGGTCACCTTCCTCACCCCGATCCCGGGCAAGTCGGCCATCGGAATCGAAATCCCCAACGCCGACCGTGACATCGTCACGCTTGGCGATGTCCTCCGGTCACCCGCGGCCATCGCCGCCCACCACCCGATGTCGATCGGTGTCGGTAAAGACGTCGAGGGTCAGTTCGTCATCGCAAACCTCGCCAAGATGCCCCACCTTCTCGTTGCCGGTGCGACCGGTGCGGGGAAGTCGTCGTTCGTCAACTCGATGATCACGTCGTTGCTCATGAAGGCGACCCCCGCCGAGGTGCGCATGATTCTCATCGACCCCAAGCGCGTCGAACTCTCGGCCTACGGGGGAGTGCCGCACCTCATCACCCCCATCATCACGAACGCGAAGAAAGCGGCCGAAGCGCTGCAGTGGGTCGTCAAAGAGATGGACATGCGGTACGACGACCTTCACTCGTTCGGCTTCAAGCACATCGACGATTTCAATCGCGCCGTGAGTCAGGGTTCGGTGCAAGTGCCGCCCGGCAGCGAGCGCGTGCTTCGCGAATATCCGTACCTCCTCGTCGTCGTCGACGAGCTCGCCGACCTCATGATGGTCGCCCCCCGCGACGTTGAAGATGCGATCGTGCGCATCACGCAGCTCGCACGCGCCTCGGGCATTCACCTCGTTCTGGCCACGCAGCGCCCGTCGGTCGACGTCGTCACGGGTCTCATCAAAGCCAACGTGCCATCTCGCCTCGCGTTCGCAGTCTCGTCGATGACCGACTCCCGCGTCATCCTCGACCAGCAGGGTGCCGAAAAGCTCATCGGTCAGGGTGACGGATTGTTCTTGCCCATGGGCGCCGCCAAACCAATTCGCGTGCAGGGTGCATGGGTTTCCGAAGAAGAGATTCACGCGGTCGTCGAGTATGTGAAGAAACAGGCCGACCCCGAATACCGCGACGACGTCGCTGCCGAGGCGACCAAAAAGGAAGTGGACGCCGACATCGGTGACGACCTCGACGTTCTCCTTCAGGCGGTCGAACTCGTCGTTTCGTCGCAGTTCGGGTCGACGTCGATGCTCCAACGCAAGCTCCGGGTCGGTTTCGCCAAGGCGGGGCGCCTCATGGATCTGATGGAGTCGCGCGACATCGTCGGGCCCAGCGAGGGCTCGAAAGCTCGTGAGGTTCTGGTCTCGTCGGATCAACTCGCCCAGGTGCTCGCCAAACTTCGCGGTGAAGACGTCGACCCGACGCCGGTCGTGATGTCTGACCCCACTGATGCTCCCGTGCCGTCGGCCCAGACGGCCGAGGTTCCTTTCGACCTCCCCGCTCCGAAACCGGCCAACGCTCACCCTTCGTTCGACGAGCTCGGTGTTGACGCCGCCGACATCGGCCGCACCGCGCCGATCCCTCCGCTCGACCCCCGTTACGACAACCCCATCGCGTCGGCGACCGAGGGGTATCCTGAGGAGGACGGCGAATCCGACGAGGACGCCTGGAAACTCACCGGTAGGGAGTAATCGTGGCAACAACCCGACGCGTCGCGCGCGCGGGTGACAGCCCGGTCGCGTTGTGGAACGTCGCGAACCTCATCACCCTCGTGCGAATCCTCTTCGCCCCCGTGTTCGTCTGGATTGTGCTCGACGACCCGCACGGCCCCCTCCGGTGGCTCGCACTGGTTCTCTTCGTCGTGGGCACGGCCTCCGACGGAATCGACGGCTATCTCGCCCGTTCCCGCAACCTCGGCACGAGCCTCGGTGTTCTGCTCGACCCCATCGCCGACAAGGTGCTCATCGGAGCAGCGCTCGTCGTGCTCTCCGCGGTCGGAGAATTGCCGTGGTGGGTCACGATCGTCATCCTGGTTCGCGAGGTCGGCATCACGGTCTATCGAATGCTCATCGTTCACCGCGAGATTCACGCGGCGTCGTGGGGCGGCAAGGTGAAGACCACGGTGCAGTCGGTGGCCGCCTCGTTCGCACTCGCACCGTTCCCCGCCCTCATCGGGGAGTGGATGAACGGTGTCAACGCGGCCCTGATGGCGGCGGCGTTCGTGCTGACGGTTGCCACCGGAATCGAATATCTGTGGAAGGCCGCTCGAGCGTGACGCCTGTGGACGCCGACTCTGCAGCGCGAGTCGCAGCGCTCGTCGACCGGCTCGCCTCGTCGAATATCACTCTCGCGGTCGCCGAATCGCTCACGGGCGGATTGCTCTGCTCCACGCTCATCAACCCGCCGGGGGCATCCCGTGTGGTGCGCGGGGGAATCGTCGCCTACGCGACCGACATTAAGGCCTCGGCGCTCGGGGTCGACGCCAAACATCTCGCCGAACACGGCGCGGTCAACGCCGAGGTCGCCATCGCGATGGCGGAGGGCGTGCGTGCGCGAATGGCCGCTTCCATCGGAATCGCGACCACCGGTGTCGCAGGGCCCGACCCGCAGGATGGCGTCGCCCCGGGAACCGCATTCGTCGCGATTGCTTTCGGGGGCGATCGCCCGCCCGTTGTGGACAAGCTCACGGTTCCCGGTTCTCGGGATGAGGTCCGGCTCAGAGCCGTTCTCGCCGCGATCGCACTCCTTGAGAATTCGCTAAGAGCGGAATAAAACGTCGAGGTTCGGGGTTGCGACGGTTGTACGATAAAAATCCAACGGAAGGATGTGGTGAACGCGATGCTCATTCGTGAACAACTCGGTGGTGTACTCCGCGACATTCGTCTCGCCAAGCACATGACGCTCGGCGACGTCACCGCGGGAGCCCGAATCTCGAGTGCCCACCTCTCCGAGCTCGAGCGTGGTCGCACCGAACCGTCGAGCGAAATCATCCGCACTCTCGCCGACTTCTACAACGTCGCACAGGCCGACATCTATCTCGAGGTCGGCACTCGCATGATGACGAGCGACCAGTTCAACGGCGTCACGGGCACCGACGACCTCAACCTTCTCCTCTTCGGCGAAGC
>JAHEGC010000026.1:0-2476 GCA_024639965.1 Micrococcales bacterium | reverse complement strand
CCCCGTGACGTGTGGTTCGCACTGTGCCGAGCGATGGACGTGCCCGAATCGCGAATTCACGGTGCCGGTCGGGGAGAGCCCAAGAAATAGCACGCGACACGCCGCGGAAGCGAGTATCGAACAAATGTTCGAACACGAGTAGAGTCTCCACAGAAGAACTCAACAGATCGTTTTCCACGGAAGTCGCATCGCCCCGCATCCGTGTCGGACCTCGCTCCTACCGTGGGAATCAATCAACCGAGTTCAGCCTTGTTTCGAGGTTGAGGGCCTGGCGTCATCGGCCACCAGCGGAGAAACAGTCGATAGGCAGCAACCCACAATCCCGAAAAGGAGAACATCGTGGCCAGTTCCACAGATCGCGAGAAGGCACTCGAAACCGCCCTCGCACAGATTGACCGTCAGTTCGGAAAGGGCGCAGTCATGCGCCTCGGTTCGGAGGAGCGCGCGAAGGTCGCGGTCATCCCCACCGGTTCCATCGCCCTCGATGTCGCTCTCGGCATTGGCGGGTTGCCCCGTGGCCGCATCATCGAGATCTACGGGCCCGAATCGTCGGGTAAGACGACCCTCACGCTTCACGCCATCGCCAACGCTCAGGCGGCGGGTGGCATCGCCGCGTTCATCGACGCCGAGCACGCGCTCGACCCCGAGTACGCGAAGTCCCTCGGAGTCGACATCGACCAACTCCTCGTCTCGCAGCCCGACACGGGGGAGCAGGCGCTCGAAATCGCCGACATGCTCGTGCGTTCGGGTTCCATCGACCTCATCGTCGTCGACTCCGTCGCCGCGCTCGTGCCCCGCGCCGAGATCGAGGGCGAAATGGGTGACACGCACGTGGGCCTCCAAGCCCGTCTCATGTCGCAGGCCCTCCGCAAGCTCACGGGTGGGCTGAACACGACCGGCACCACGATGATCTTCATCAACCAGCTCCGCGAAAAGATCGGTGTGTTCTTCGGAAGCCCCGAAACCACCGCCGGCGGAAAGGCGCTCAAGTTCTACGCGTCGGTTCGTCTCGACATCCGCCGCATCGAGACCCTCAAGGAGGGCTCGGACGCGGTCGGAAACCGCACGCGCGTCAAGGTCGTCAAGAACAAGATGGCGCCGCCCTTCAAGCAGGCGGAGTTCGACATCCTCTTCGGGTCGGGTATCTCTCGCGAGGGCTCGCTCCTCGACTTCGGTGTAGAACACAACATCGTTCGCAAGTCGGGCGCGTGGTACACCTACGAGGGAGACCAGCTCGGTCAGGGCAAGGAGAACTCGCGTAAGTTCCTGCTCGAGCACGCGTCAATGGCTGACGAGATCGAACAGCGCATCCTCACGGCACTCGGAATCGGTGAGGTCGACGAGGCCGTCGCCGCAACCGGAACCGACGGTGCCCCCATCGATATCGCCACGAAGTCGGCTCAGCGCAAGGGCGACGCCGAGGCTCCCATCGACGCGGCTCCCGCAGTCGACGCCGAGTAGCGATCGCATGACTCACGTCGAACGCCCCGAGGACTGGATGGCACCCGTCACGCCGCTCCCCGGGGCGTTCGCGCCCTCCATCGACAACCTCGTCGTCATCGAGCCGGAGGCCGAGCGTGTCGAAGCGCCCGAGACTGACGACGACCAAGCGCACCGAGCCGAAAACGTTTCCCTTCACGCTCTCGGACGTCGCGCGATGTCGGTGCGCGAAATGGAGAAGTTGTTACGCTCGCGCGACCTCGACGAACAGATCGTCGCGAACGAGATCATCCGGCTCGAGGGGTGCGGTCTGCTCGACGACGACGCGCTCGCCTCCGACCTCGCGGAACGACTTCAGGAACGCAAGGGCCTCGGCGTCAGCGGTGTGAAAGCGGAACTCGTCAAGCGAATGCTCCGGCCCTCGGCCATCGAGGCGGCGGTCTCGGAACTCCCCGGCGAACAATCCGACCTCGCCACCACCGAGGCGCGCAAGCGGTATTCCCGAATGGGCAGCCTCGATCGCGACACCGCCTACCGTCGCCTCCACGCGTACCTCGCGCGCCGGGGTTTCCGCGGCGCCGAAATCTCGGCCGCATTGCGCACGGTTCTCGACGAAAAGCCCGACAACGTCACGCACGTCACCTTTCGGTGACCGGTAGCCCGTCGGCGCGGTAAAATCGGTGGTTATGACGTCCACCGAAACCCGTGCCCGCACCTATGAGGTGCGCACGCTCGGTTGTCAGATGAACGTTCACGACTCCGAGCGGCTTTCGGGCTCCCTCGAAGCCGCCGGTTACGTTCCCGCCTTGGACGGTGTCGAAGCCGACGTCGTCGTGCTGAACACCTGTGCGGTGCGCGAGAACGCCGGAAACAAGCTCTACGGCACACTCGGCCATCTCGCATCGATCAAGCGCGAACGCGACGGCATGCAGATCGCGGTCGGCGGGTGTCTCGCCCAGAAAGACAAAGGCGAAATCGTCTCTAAGGCGCCGTGGGTCGACGTCGTTTTCGGAACCCACAACATGGGTTCGCTTCC
>JAHEGC010000023.1:5322-8031 GCA_024639965.1 Micrococcales bacterium | reverse complement strand
CAGCTCATCCCCGGTGGTCTCGCGGCCCTTCTCTTCGCAACCTTGCTCGCCGGCTGGTCGGGCGACATCGTCGGTGCGCTCTTCGGGGAATCGCCGATGTACGGTCAACTCTCGTTCCTCCTCGTTCCCCTGCCCGTCATCGCGACGGCGATCATCGGAATGTTCTCCG
The DNA here is from genome assembly GCA_024639965.1 of Micrococcales bacterium. Taxonomy (GTDB): domain Bacteria; phylum Actinomycetota; class Actinomycetes; order Actinomycetales; family Microbacteriaceae; genus MWH-TA3. The sequence continues at coordinate 7,862 of JAHEGC010000023.1, read as the reverse complement.
ACGGAAGCGACAAGTGGTACATCGAGAAGAAGCTCACCTGGGTGTATCTCGCTGGAGGGGTCGGGGTGTTCCTCTCCACCGTGTTGGCGACCGACTTCATCGGTCAGGTGTTCCCAGCCGCCGCCCCCTAATTGAATCGTCAATTCCTGACATTTCGTTAGGAACCGTACGATTTCGGGCGTATCGTTCGTAGTATCGAACGACCACCAAAGGAGTCCTCATGAAGGTCAACGGAAAAGTCATCGTCGTCACCGGCGCCGGAAGCGGCATGGGCCGCGAACTCGCCCTCGAACTCTCGCGACGTGGTGCGGTCATCGCGGGAGTCGACATGCGCAAGGAATCCCTCGACGAAACAACCGCGCTCGTCGCGAAGCACGGCGGAAAGATGGCCGAATTTGCACTCGACATCACCGACGCGGCGGCAGTCACCGCCCTACCCGCAGCGGTCGAGAAGAAGCTGGGCAAAGCCGACGGACTCGTCAACAATGCGGGAATCATTCAGCCGTTCGTGAAGATCAATGAGCTCGACATGGCCGATGCCGAACGCGTCATGAACGTCAACTTCTACGGCCCACTCCGTCTCATCAAGGCGTTCCTTCCCGTCCTCCTCACGCGACCCGAGGGACACATTCTTAATGTGTCGTCGATGGGTGCCTATGCCCCCGTCCCCGGACAAAGTGTCTACGGAGCGTCGAAGGCGGCGATCAAGCTACTCACCGAGGGGCTTCGCTCTGAGTTGCTCGACACCAAGGTCGGAGTCACGGTCGTTTTCCCCGGTGCGACGGCGACCAACATCGCGGCAAATTCGGGAATGACCACCATGACCGCCGATTCTGCGGATGCAGGGAAATTCAAGCAGACCCCCGCTGACGTGGCCGCAAGGATGATGGTCGACGCGATCGAGAAGAACATCCCTCGCGTCACGACAGGTCAGGACGCGACGATGATGGACATCATGTCCCGCCTCAACCCCGTGTGGGCGGCGGGCGTTATCTACAAGCAGATGAAGTCGCTTCTCGGCTAGCCCGCAATGGCGATGATGGTCTTGATCATCTGACGAACCGCGTACTCCGACGTCAGGCTGCGTTTGGGAAGATCTTCAATCGTGGCTGTAGGAACGTGCTGACCGCTGCTCCACGACGCGAGACCGTGCGTCGCCCACGAAATCTGCGTCGCGGTGAGGAAGTATTTCGGGTTCGCGAGCAGCGAACGTCGCGGAACGGTATCCACAGTGAAGTCGAGGTCGCTGGCGGTTTTCTGGTCGATGTCGCGAGCGATCACCGTCAAAAGAGCCAGGTGGTACTCGAAGATGAGTCGCATCGGTTCCTGGTACTCGTCGGCCAGCGCGCGCAACGCCGTCGACGACACCATCGGATAGTTGATGAGCGTGTGAACTGGTCCCATCCTGCGTGCCCATGCGATTTCGCCCTCGATGAACGCCTCGAGTCTCTTACGCGGATTGCGCGGCGCGTTACGTATCGATTCATCCACGTTGCGCGCCCAATCTCGATAGGCCCGCCAGATTGCCTCGGCCACGAACTTTTCCCGCGAACCGAAATAGTGGTTGATCATTGGACGTTTGATTCCGAGCTGTTCACACACGTCAGCCGCGTTGAAATCCATCGGACCGCGTTCCACCATTTGGTCGATTGCGAGTTGAATCATGCGATCGCGCGTCGTCACCGTCGCACCCGAATCGAGTGAATCGGGCCTAGCCGGCGGCCGCTTTCGAGGGGTCGTGGCCATGTCCCCTCCCCCTCAGTTTCGCAATGGTGCCGTCCACAACAGGATATGACACGTCCGCCTCACCGTTACCCGACCTGACGGCTAGCGCAGTTCGCATTGCTAGTGTAGGGACGTTCGTATTCCTTCGAAAAGAAAGTCGATTCTGTGAACACCATCACGAAATCGCTCGCCCTGTCGAGCGCAATTCTCATCGCGTCGCTCAGCCTTGCTGGCTGCGCCACCTCCACCCCTGCACCGACCGAGTCGGCGGCTACGCCCGCCGCCTGGTCGTACGAAGGCGCCAACGGTCCCGACACGTGGGGAACGCTTGACCCCACCTACGTGACGTGCATCGACGGAACCGCTCAGTCGCCGATCGACATCACCTCGCCGACCTCGGCCGACCTTGAGAACATCACCTTTAACTATGTCGCCGGCGAGGCGGGCGTGTTCAACAACGGACACACCGTCGAAGCCGAGCCCATGGCCGAGGGTGAGGACACCATCGTTATCGATGGAGCGACCTACCCGTTCCTTCAGTTCCACTTCCACGCACCGAGCGAGCACGCCGTCAACGGCGAGCACTACCCGGTCGAGGTTCATTTCGTGCACAAGACCGAAGCCGGCGACATCGCCGTTGTCGGTGTGCTCATCCAGGAGGGCAAGGCCAACAAGGCGTGGCAGCCCTTCATCGACCTCATCGCGAGCGCGACGGACAACCCCGAAGACTCGCTCACTGAGCTCGACTGGGCGGCAATGCTCCCGAAGACACAGACGACCTACCGTTACGACGGCAGCCTCACCACCCCCGGCTG
>JAHEGC010000023.1:0-5222 GCA_024639965.1 Micrococcales bacterium | reverse complement strand
GTCCAACGCGGGGCGATCACGCGCACGGCGCTGCTCACGGTGGGAGCTATCGCAGCGTTCGTCGAACTCACCGCGGTTGTCGTCGCGGGTGCGCTCGTGGGGAACCCCGCATCGTGGATCTGGTACCTCCCCGTCGTCGCGTATTCCGTGCTCACCGCATTCGAATTCTTCGTCCCTCGCTGGCTCGCACGCCACTTCACCCTCTACTTCATCAGCCACCAACTCGTCTTCGTCTTCTTTGCAATCTGGGCGTTCGCCCTGTTCCGTTCGCCGGTCACCTTCACCGCGGGTTACGCCACCACGGGGTTCGTTGCCGCGATGGCAATAGTCGAAATCGTGCGCAAATTTGAAATCCGTACCGATTCGCGCGGCAAAGTCGTAGCCGACACCTACCCCGCGGTGTGGGGGCGTCCGCGAACCGTCGGTGCGATCTCGATTCTCACCTACATCGTTGGTGAACGACTCTTCGTGTCGACCGCCGACCCGACCTACATTGCGGTCGCGGCCGCGGCGATTCTCGGTTTCATCGTGTATCGCCGCTCAGACTCGGCGATTCGCGCGATTGCGCTGCTCGCATTCATGGTTGACGGTGTGGTGGCGTTTCTGCGATGACCGGGCTCGGGAGCAAGGCCGACAACCTGGTCCGACTTCGCGACGAGTTCGGCGTGACGGTTCCTCCGTTCATCGCCGTCCCGTTTTCCGAGGTAATCGCCGATTTTGATTCACTTCGGTCGGCGCTGGAAGCTGCGATCAACCGATTCCTCGCAGATGGTGATGAGAAAGTTGTCATCTCCGCTATCGCGGATGTAACGACGCGACTTACGGCCTCGGAAGGCATTAACGCACTTCACCTCGAGACAAAACGGATGCAGTGGCATCGCGTGAGCTGCCGCACCTCGGCAACGTTAGAGGACGGCGACGTCACCTCTTTCGCCGGACAATACGATTCGTTCCTCGACGTCGAGCCCAGCATCATGGCATTGCGAGAGAACGTACTCGCGTGTTTCCGGAGCCTGTTCGCTCTCCGCGTGCTCCGTTACGCCCGCACCCAGGGACTCGCCCACTTTGACATCGGCGGGTCGGTCATCGTGCAACGAATGTTCGTCGGCACCCAATCGGGCGTGCTCTTCAGTGAGAACGGCTCCGGCGCGTTGACCGTGGCGACCGTCGAGTCCGCTCGAAACACTGTCGTTGACGGGTCCGACGCGACCCAATGGATTGTGCCCCGATCGTCACTCGACGACGGAACCTTGCCCGCGCACATTTCCGAACTCTGCCGTACTGCGCTCGTCATCGAACGCGCCGTCGGTCGACCCGTCGACGTCGAATGGTCGTTCGATGGCCGGAATCTGGCGTTCCTGCAGTTCCGCCCGATCACCACACCCATGCTCGATTCGGTGTTCGACTGGGATTCCACGAACATCTCCGAGAACTATCCCGGGGTTACGCTCCCCCTCACCTATTCGGTGATCCGGCAACTCTACGCCGGCGTGTATCCCGCATTCCTCCGCCTGCTCGGCACGCCCGAAGCGCGTTTGCGCTCCGAGGCCGCGGTGTTCGACAACATGCTCGGATACGTAAAGGGCCACGTGTTCTATCGAATCTCGAATTGGTACGAGGTCCTGCGCTTCCTGCCGGGGCGCGCCAACCAAGAGTTCTTCGAGGCGATGCTCAACCCCGTTACGAAGCGGGGAGCGAGGGCGAACGTTCGTCGATTCGACCTCGCCTCAGTGGTCGCGATGACGCGGTTCGTGTGGCTTCTCGCGCGATCGGAGTCGCGATCGCGTCGTTTTCGCGGCCGCTTCGCGGAGAAACTCGAATTTTTCGCGTCGTATCACGTCGAGTTCGTCAACGCCGCGAGCATCCTCGACTCGAGCAAACGCGTGCGTCAGGAATTGTTGGCGGATTGGGCCGTCCCGATCCTCAACGACGTCAAACTCATGGTGTTCCACGGGATGTTGGTGAAGTTCTTCTTCGACGATGAGCACCGTGCCGAATACCTCGACTTCCTCCAGGGGCTCACCGATCGCGCGAGCCTGACGCCCCTCGAAGAACTCAGCAAACTCGGTCGGGTTACGGCCGCGGCGATGCGCGACGCATCGGTCGATTCCATTTCCGCACTGCGCGATTCGAGTGAATGGCCCGGGGTGGAGTCTGCGGCGAAGCGCTACGTCACGCTGTTCGGTGCGCGCACCCCCGGCGAACTCAAGCTCGAAACGGAACGACTCACCGACCACGTCGACGACGTTCTCGAACTCGCGCTCAAGGCGACCGGGTCGACTGTGACCTCAACGGCTCCCCCGACGGCAGCGAATTCCTGGCCCGCACACATCCCCATATGGAAGCGGCCGTTGCTCGCGTGGGTCGCGAAACACACACGATGTGCGATCGATTGGCGCGAACGCTTCCGATTCAATCGCGCCCAGACGTTCAACCTGTCGCGCAATTCGTTCGATGCAATCGGTAAGGCCCTCGTTGCCGAGGACCTCATCCTCGCAGCGCGCGATGTCTATTGGCTCACTGAACACGAAATTGACGAGATTGTGAACGGCCATGCCTGGAGTCTCGATGCTAAAGACCTCATCGAGAGTCGCCAACGGGTTTTCGCCGACTATTCGAGCGCCGAGATGCCTCTCGCCATTCGTGGTGCAGGTCGGATTGCTCCGCGTCACATCGCACCCGTTGTCCGCGTGGGGGAATCCGACTCCCTCGCGGGGAGCGGTGTTGCCCCCGGGATTCTCACCGCGTCTGTGGTCGTCGCGACAGAATTTGACCCGACACTCGATGTTCGCGGCAAAATTCTCGTCGTGCACCACATCGATCCCGGTTGGACCCTTCTCTTCACGCAGGCAGCGGGAATTGTGGCTGAACGAGGGAACGCGCTCTCGCACGCCGCGATCATCGCCCGAGAGATCGGCATTCCCGCCATCGTTGCGGTGCCAGAAGCAACGCAACGGCTCGCGAACGGCGACGTTGTGACGATCAACGGAATCGTGGGGAGCATCACTCGTGGCTAGATTCACATTGGTCGTCAAACATCTCGGGATCGCGGGGTTCGTGACGCTCACGAGCCTTCTCGCCGCATGGGTCGCAATCGCGTTCCTCATCGAGGGCAACGCAAAGTTCGCCGTTGTCTTCTCGGTCGTTGCATTCTTGCTCGACATCCTCGACGGCGTGCTCGCGCGGCGACTTGGAACCGAGAGCCCGTTCGGTCGTCACCTCGATTCGATGGTCGACGCCATCAACTATTCGCTGTTCTCCGCCCTCGTCACCGCCCTCGTTCTCATTCCCGGAATTCTCGGTTGGATTGTCGGGTTTTGCATCCTCGCCTGCGGCATCCTCCGCCTCGTGCTCTTCACGTTAGAGGGATTCGAAGAGGCGGCGGACCGCCTCTATTACCGAGGTGTCATCACGCCTCACCTCACGCTCGCGGTCGGTGCGATCTTCTTTATCTCGCACTTCATCACACTCGAGAGGTGGGTCGTGGCGCCCGTGTTGCTCGTGGTCGCGTTCGCCCAACTCTCCTCGATTCGCACGCTCAAAACGGGGGTGACCGCGTTCTGGATTCCCGCCTCGCTGATGGTCGCGATCGGGGCGCTGGTGTGGCTGTAACGGCGGATACCGAACTGTCCGCGGGAGAATCCGACGCGATTCTCCGTGCGATTCATGCGGAGTCGACCGCTAGCGCCGACCTCACACCCCGATCGCGTGAAGTTTTGGACCGGGCTCTGGCCGAGGGCCGACTCGTCATCGCCTTCGTCAACGGCCAACTCGCGGGGTGGGGGCTGCGCGAACCACTCGCCCCGGGGGTGTTCGAACTCGGGTACACCTACACGAGACCCGAATTCCGTCGCGAGCCGGTGTTTCGGGTCATCGCACACAAGATTGTCGAAACTCCAGCGACATATGTGCTCGCGACCTATCACCCGTCAATGCTCGAATTCCTGGCGCGCGAGCTCGGATTTATGGAAACGTCACTCGCACGCGTGCTTATTGTGAGCCGAGGTAGGTTTCTCACCAAACGTCTTTCACGCGAGGCGCGTCGCTCTGTCGGTAAGCGCCTGAGAACGGGTCGACCGAGGTATGGACTTCTAAAATGAGAAAAGCATGTATCCGAACGACGTCACGTATGTAATCACACTCAGCGCCCTCTTCCTCGGCGCTTTCGCGGCGATTGAGTTTTCGAAGCGCCGTTTCAACTTATCCACCGAATACACGCGTCGATTCGCACATGTTGTGTCAGGTTTCTTGGTGCTCCTCAACCACGCGCTCCTCTCCCCGTTGGCGTTCGTGTTTATGGTTCTCGGTGCGGGTTGTGCAATCCTGGCAACATCGATACTCAAGATCGGAACTGCTGTTCACGACGTGGAGCGGCGCACCTACGGCGAGTTCGTGATCACCTTCGGATACCTGGGTGCTTACGCGCTCAGTTTCATCAACGAGTCGGTGTTTCTGCCTGCCATTCTTGTTCTCACCTTCGCCGACCCGCTCGCGGGGCTCATGGGCAATCTGCTCAAATCGCCACGCAAGACGCTGGCCGGATCGGCGGTCTTTTTTGCTGTGAGCGTCATCGTGATCGTGTTGACCTGCCCATTCGTGCCACTCGCCTCGACAATCGGTGTCGCCGCCATCGTGACCGGGGTGGAACGCATTTCGTTCAGGGGATTCGACAATCTCACGGTTCCCATCACAACAGCAGCGTTACTTCTCGCGTTTTAGGCGGAGTCGTCTCATCCACGCATCGGTCGCTTCGTGTAGCAAATACCCCAACACACCCGTGGTGATGAGCAGTTGCCACGGAACTTGGTACCAAATAATCAACGGGATTCCAACGGCGACCGAACCGTCGATGTTGTCGATGACTCGTTGCAGCCGCGTCAATGTGCGGGAATCACCTCCAGTGGCGATCCCCAGCCGCCTCTTAACGAAACTGTTGCCCAGTTCCCCCGCGACGTAAAAGAGCGAGATCGAGAGCCCAAGTTCGATTGGGTCAGCCGAGAACTGCGGAGCCAGCCACCACGCGGGGCTCGCCGAATGGAGAAGCGCGACGACCGCGGAGGCGACCACGACGTGAACAGCGAGCCCACGAATTGTCTTTCCGTCACCGAAGAGCCGGCGCCCGCGGAACGTTGCCCCGAAATCGAGCGGGCGATTGAGCGATTCGAGCCACCGCAACTTCATGCTCGCAATGAGTACGATTCCTGATGTCGCAATCGGCAGCA